>DATINL010000049.1:0-141153 GCA_035474295.1 Solirubrobacteraceae bacterium | reverse complement strand
GCGGGACTGGCTGACGCCGTCCGGCGGGACTGGCTGACGCCGTCCGGCGGGACTGGCTGACGCCGTCCGGCGGGACTGGCTGACGCCGTCCGGCGGGACTGGCTGACGCGCTCTGTCGGGGCGGCTGGCTCGCGCCGCGCGGCGTGGTGTCGTGCGAGCTGCCGCAGCGCACGCGCTCAGGCGAAGAAGTCCGCTGCCAGGAAGTCGCGGTCGCCGGGAGCGATGGTGGTGTTGACCGCTCTGATGCGGGTTTGCGCGAAGCCGGTGCCTTTGAACAGCAGCGGCTCGCGGCTGGTGATGGAGAGTCCATAGGAGATGCAGTCGCTGACGTCGAGCGCCGCGGGATGTCGGCCGCGGCCAAAGCGACGCCACGTCGCTCGGGCCTGCTCGGCTCCGCCGGCATCGACCGGCACGATCTCCACCTGGGCGCGGTTCAGCAGCAGATCCAGCTCACGCCCGGCTGTTTCGCCGCGTTGTGATTCGAGCAGCAGGGCGCACTTGAGCACGCTTGCGGCCGATATCAGTCGGAAGGGGTCGCGCTCGATCGCAATGTTGAAGCGGCGTCGCTCAGGCTCATCCAGCAGGATCGCGAGTACCGCTGAGCTGTCGATGACCATCAGCGCGAGCCGGCCCGGCCGCGGCCATCCGAGATGTTGGCGGGGGTAGGGGCGCTCTGCGCCGGTGTCTCCTCTGTGGAAGTCGCGGTTGCGAGACGGGTCTGAACAGGAAGCGCAGCACATCGCAGCGCGATCTCATCGAGATCGTAAGCCAGACGCCGTGCTCCCTGGCCCGCACGCACACGCGCCAACCGTTCAACCACTGCGATTCGCACTGTGTCGGTGATTCTCTCGCCGGTCGCTGCGGACAGCTCTCGCACAGCACGATCTGTATTTGGCTCCTTGATGTTCAGCGTCATCGGAAGAGGAAGACCATTCAATCGAGGAAGATCGAGCAAAGACTAAGGAGGAAGTTCGAGCAAAGACTAAGGGTTAGGTCGAGCATTAGGCTGCGGGGGTAGATGGGCCGCTTGATGCGGGTAGACGGGCCGCCGGATGCGGTGTACACGGGCGGTAGAGGTGGACGGGTTGAGTTGGGGTTTTTTTGAAAAGTAAAGAATAAAGACGCGGATAAAGATTCTGTACTTTTTGAAAAAGTGAGAAGCCCCTCCGTGCTCCTTTAGGTGACCGTTGGGGAGGTCGCCTGCTCCGGCTCTGGGGCCGTCGCCTGGTCCGATTGGCGACGGTCGCGCGTTCGACGCGATGCTCGGTTTGTGGCTCTGTCAGGGGTGATACGCGCCGCGCGGACTGCTCTGCGCCGCGGTTCGTTAGCCTGCGTTGCTCGTGCGCATCTTCTCCGGCATCCAGCCCACTGGCCGCAAGCACCTCGGCAACTACATTGGCGCGATTACGCAATACGTCGCCGCCCAGGATCGCGGTGAGGGGATCTTCTGCATCGTCGATCTACACGCCACCACCGTGCCCTACGAGCCCGCTGAGCTGCGCGCGCGCCTGTACGACACCGCCGCGATCCTGCTCGCCGCCGGCCTCGACCCCGAGCGCTGCATCTTCTTTCGCCAGGGCGACGTCGCCGAGCACACCGAGCTGACCTGGCTGCTCTCCAGCGTCACCGCCTACGGCGACCTCAACCGCATGCACCAGTTCAAGGAGAAATCCGGCGCCCAGCGCGACCTCGTGCCCGCGAGCCTCTTCACCTACCCGGTGCTGATGGCCGCCGACGTGCTCGCCTATCGCGCCCACGAGGTCCCCGTCGGCGACGACCAGCGCCAGCACATCGAGCTGATGCGCGACATCGCCCAGCGCTTCAACGCACGCTTCCCCGACCCGCGCACCGGAGCAGGCCCGCTGGTGGTGCCCGAAGGCCGCTACCGCGAAGTCGGCGCGCGCATCATGGACCTGCAAGCCCCCGACCGCAAGATGTCCACCACCGGCGGCACCGAACAAGGCACCGTGCTCGTGCTCGACACCCCCAAGACGATCGAGAAGAAGTTCAAGAGCGCCGTCACCGACTCCGGCAGCGAAGTGCGCCGCGCTCCCGACAAGCCAGGCGTCAGCAACCTGATCGAGATCCTCGCGGCCGTGCGCGGCGTGAAACCCAATCAGATCGAGTCTGAACTCGAGAACGCCCGCTACGGCGACCTCAAGGTCGCCGTCTCATCCGCAGTGATCAACTACCTGCAGCCCGTACACGAGCGCTACGAGCAACTGCGCGCTGACGAACCCGCGCTCGAAGCGATCTTCCAGCAGGGCGCCAGCGCCGCGCGTGCGATCGCCGCCCACACGCTCGCCGACGTGCGTGAGCTGATGGGCGTCGGCATGCCGCGTCGGACCCAGCCGATACGGTGAACGAGTGAGCCTCGCATCGCTCGAGCTGGACCTCGAGGTCTTCAGCGGACCCTTCGACCTGCTGCTGACGCTCGTGCTGCGCGAAGAAGTCGACCTGCTCGAGCTGCAAGTCGCCGAAGTGGTGCTCGCCTACCTCGACCATCTCGAAGAGCGCGGCGAGCTCGACCTCGAAACCGCCACCGAGTTCATCGTCCTGATCGCCGCGCTGCTCGAGCTCAAATCGCGCCTGATGCTCGACGACGGCGAAGACGAGCTGATCGACATCGAACCGCTGCAAGCCGCCGAGGAGCTGCTCGCACGAATGCTCGAAGCGCGCCGCTACCGTGCCGCCGCATCGCACCTGCACGAGCTGCTCGCGCGCGAAGAAGGCGTGCGCTTCCGCAGCGCCCCGCTGCCCGCCCACCTGCGCCGCAACGTCGTCGAACCCGAACTCGGCTCGCAAGACCCCATCACGCTCGGTCAAGCCCTCGGCGGCCTGCTGCGCATGCCCCCCACCATCAACGTGCGCCACATCGGCGTGCCCCGCGTCACCGTCAGCGAGCGCCTCACCCACCTGCGTGCCCTGCTGCGCCGTGGCCGCTTCAGCTTCGACGACGCCGTCAAAGACGCCGACCGCATGACCATCGCCGTCACCGTGTTCGCCCTGCTCGAGCTCTACAAACGCGGCGAAGCCAACTGGCAGCAGGAAGAAAGCTTCGGCGACATCGACGTGCTCGCCGTATCCGCCGCCCCCGCAGCCCACATCGGCGAGGTAGCGGTGTGAGCGACACCAATGGCGCAACCCCCGCCATCGACGTGGCTGACGCGCACAATCCGGGCGACGCCGAGCTGGCGCGCCTCGTCGAGTCGCTGCTGTTCCTCGCCGGCGACCCGCTCAGCGTGCAGGAGTTGGCCGACGCCACCGAAACCGACGAGCAAGCCGTCAGCGCCGCGCTCGCACACCTCGGCGAGCAGTACGCCCCGCAACAGCGCGGCATCCGGCTGCGCGAGCTCGCCGGCGGCTACACGTTCACCAGCGACCCCGCCAGCGACGACGCCGCGAAGCGCCTGTTCAGCCGCCCGCGAATCTCCACGCTCACCCCCGCCCAGGCCGAAACGCTCGCGATCGTCGCCTACCTGCAGCCGATCTCCCGCCCGGAGATCACCCGCATCCGCGGCGTCAGCGCCGACTCCGCCGCCGCCACCCTGCTGGAGCGCGGGCTGATCGAACAGGGCGGCCGCTCGCAGTTCGGCGCCGCGCTCTACCGCACCACCACGCTCTTCCTGAAGCTGTTCGGCCTAGGCTCGCTGAAAGACCTCCCCGACGTCACCCAGTGGGACCCGACCCCCGAGGAAGAAGGCGAGCTGCGCGAGCGCCTGCTGCGCGCCGGCGAAGCACGCGCCGGCGGCGGTGTAGCAACCGCCGAGTAGCCCAGCCGGCTCGCGCACACGCCGCCCGCCCGCCTGCCGTCGGGATCGATCGCTCGCTCGCTGAGGCCGGTCAGGCCGCGCTGGTTGCGCGCGCCGCCGCGAGCTGGCCGCACGCCGCGTCGATATCCCGCCCGCGTGTGAGCCTCACCGTGGCTGGGATCCCCTGCCGATCGAGCACCGCCTTGAACGCCGCGATCGACTCGCGGCTTGACCCCTCGTAAGGCGAGTCCGTCGGGTTGTACGGGATCAGGTTGACCTTGAAGATCGGCAGCTCGCTGCGCGTCGGTCCCGCCAACAGCCGCGCGAGCGCCAGCGCCTGCTCGTAACGGTCGTTGACACCCGCGAGCATCACGTACTCGACGAACACATGCCGGCGCTTGCGCGCGTAGAACGCCTGACACGCTTCGATCACCTCCGCGAGCGGGTAGCGCTCGTTGACCGGCATCAGCTCCGAGCGCAGCGCGTCATCGGCTGCGTGCAGCGACAACGCCAGGCGCAACGGCATGTCGCACTCCGTCAGCCGCTCGATCCCCGGAACCCACCCGACCGTCGAGATCGCCGTGCGCCGGTGGGTGATGCCCACGTCCGGCAGCCGCTCGCACGCCTCGAGCACCGCGTCGAGGTTCAGCATCGGCTCGCCCATGCCCATGAACACGCAATGGTTGATCGCCTCGATGCGCCGGAAATACAGTGCTTGGTCCAAGATCTCCGACGCCGTCAGGTTGCGCCCGAACTTCATCGACCCGGTCGCGCAGAACGTGCACGTCAGCGGACACCCCGACTGCGACGACACGCAGATCGAGCGCCGGCCGTCCCTGTACTGCATCAACACCGCCTCCAGCGGCCGCCCGTCAGCCGTCGCGAACAGCGCCTTGATCGTCCCGTCAGACGCCCGCGCCTCGTGGCGCAGCTCGAGGCTCGAAAACGACAGCTCGCGCGCCAGTGTCTCGCGCAGCGCCACCGGCAGATTCGTCATCTGCTCGTACCCGCTCACCCCGCGCGCCATCCACTCCCACACCTGGCCCGCGCGAAAGCCCGGCTGTCCGTGCGCGGCAAGCGTCTGCTCCAGCAGCTTCAGATCCATCCGCCTATGGTTGCACTCGATGCGCCTCGCCAAGCACCTCGCCCACGCCGGCGTCGCCTCGCGCCGCGCCGCCGACACGATCATCCGCGCCGGCCGCGTCACCGTCGGCGGCGAGCTCGTGCTCGACCCGGCGCGCGACGTCAGCGAGCACGACCGCGTGTGCGTCGACGGCCAAGAGCTCGCCGGCGCCGAGCAGCGGGTCGTGTACCTGCTGCACAAGCCCGTCGGCGTGGTCTCCACCGCGCGCGACACCCACGGCCGCCCCACGGTGGTCGAGCTGGTGGGCGCCCAGCAGCTGCGCCTGTACCCGGTCGGCCGCCTCGACGCCGACACCAGCGGGCTGATCCTGCTCACCAACGACGGCGAGCTCGCCCACCGCCTCACGCACCCGCGCTTCGAAGTGCAGAAAACCTACCGCGCTCGCGTCGCCGGCGGCGCGATCGCCGAGCCAGCCGTGCGCAAGCTGCGCGAAGGCGTACAGCTCGACGACGGCATCACCGCCCCCGCCAGCGTGCGCCGCGTGCGTGCCGACCTGCTCGAGCTGACAATCCACGAAGGCCGCAACCGCCAGGTGCGACGCATGTGCGAAGCCGTCGGCCACCGCGTGCTCGAGCTGGAGCGCGTGCGCTTCGGCCCGCTCAGCCTGCAAGGACTCGCGCCCGGCTGCCACCGGCGCCTGACGCCCGCCGAAGTTCAGCAACTCCGCGCGGTCGCTTTGCGCGAACACGCGCACTGAAGCTCCCGCCCCGCGCTCTGCCACAATCGCTCGCTATGCGCCTCTACGCCCTACGCGGCGCCGTCAGCGTGCGGCGCAACGACTCCCAGGACATCCTGGACTCCACGACCGAGCTGATGACGACGATCATGGAGCGCAACGCGCTCGCGCCCGAGCACGTGATCAGCTGCATCTTCACCGCCACCAAGGATCTCAACGCCGAGTTCCCCGCGGTTGCGGCGCGCGCGCTGGGGTTCGACCGTGTGCCGCTGCTCTGCGCCCAGGAGATCCCCGTGCCGCGCTCGCTGCCGCGCGTGATCCGCGTGCTGATCCACTACCACGCCGAAGAGCCGCACGAATCACGTCACGTGTACCTCGGCGACGCCGCCGGCTTGCGCGAAGACCTGCAAGCGGCACAATAAGCACCGTGGCACTCGAGTTCTCAGAGCGCATCGCGCGCATCCCCGTGTACCCCGCTGCCGGCGGCTACGCGCAGCAAACGCCGCTCGTACGGCTGGCGAGCAACGAGTCGCCCTACCCGCCGTTGCCCGCCGTCAGGCACGCGATCGAACGCACCTTGTCCGAGCTCAACCGCTACCCCGACCCGTCCAACGCGGTGCTGCGCGCGCGCCTGTCCGACCGCTACGGCGTGCCCGCGTCGCGCATCGCGATCGGCAACGGCTCATGCGACATCCTGCTCGCCGCCGGCGAAGCGCTGCTGGAGCCCGGCGCCGAGCTCGTATACGCGTGGCCGTCGTTCTCCGTGTACCCGCACCTCAGCGCCGCATCCGGCGCGCGCGCCGTCACCGTGCCGCTCGACGAACGCGAACGCCACGACCTGCCGGCGATGTTGCGCGAGATCACCGTCGCCACGCGCCTGGTAATCGTGTGCAACCCGAACAACCCCACCAGCACCGCGCTGGCGCTCGCCGACATCGCCGCGTTCATCGCCGACGTGCCGCCGCACGTGTGCGTGATCGTCGACGAGGCGTATTGCGAGTTCAACCTGCTCGACGACCCCGACGCGTCGATCGACCTGCTCGCACGCCACCCCAACCTGGTGCTGCTGCGCACGTTCTCGAAAGTCTACGGCCTCTGCGGGCTGCGCATCGGGTTCGCCCTGTGCGGCTCGGACGACCTGCCGCGCGCAGTCGATCAGGTACGCCAGCCGTTCTTCTGCAACGCCGTCGCCCAAGCCGCGGCCGTGGAAGCGCTTGCCCACCAGGACGCCGTCACCGAGCGCGTCACCAACACGATCGCCGAGCGCATCGCCGTCGACGAGGGCCTGCGCGCGCTCGGCCTAGCGCCGGCCGACTCGCAAGCCAACTTCTGCTGGTTTCACCTCGGCGAGGAGCGCGACGAGCAAGAGGTCATGCGCGGCCTGGAAGAGCGCGGCGTGCTCGTGCGCGCCGGCACGCCGCTCGGCAGCAGCGGCGCGCTGCGCGTCACCTACGGCGCGCCGGAGGAGAACGCCCGCTTCCTGCAAGCGCTTGGCGAAGTGCTGGAGTAGCCGAAGCTCACGGTACGGTCCAGCCGTGAGGAATCATCTGTGCTGACCACCGCTGCGTCGATCCTGTCGGCGATAGCGCTGCTGATGCCCGGTTTCATCATCGCCGAGCTGAGCGTGGCGCGCTCTGCGCGGAGGTCGCGCAGCGACTTGGAGCTCGCGCTGCGCGCGCTCAGCTATACGCTGATCGTGCACGTCATCTTTGGATTCTGGACGGTGCATCTCGTATCGCAGGTCGGGGAGCCTGCTGATTGGATAGGCCACTGGGGTGCGCTGACGGCTTATGGGTCGGTCGTGCTCATCGCCGTACCCGCAGCGATCGGCACCGCCCTTAACCGATACCTGGCCAGAATCGAGGCGGAGGATGGCCCTCCAAACCTATTCGCGGCTGTCTTTGGTGGTGGAGAAGCCCGCGATGCATTCGACTTTGCCTACCAGCGATGGCGCAAGAGCGGTGGCTACGTCATCGTCGAACTGGTCGGTCACTCTGAGGAAACACCGCGACTAGTGGGCGGCATCTACGGCCGCGGATCGGCGGTGGGGCAAACTCCGTCGCCGCATGATGTGTATCTAGAAAGTCTGTGCACGGTAGCTATCGATGATGATGGGCTCAGGTCGTTGGCCAACAAGATCGAGCCCAAACAGGGCGTCTACATCGCCGCCACTCAAATTGCCCGAATCGACCTGTTGTCGCCAGGGACATCAGCTACCATCAAGTCATGAGCAGCCCTAGCAACAACCGCATACTCGAAGGTGCACTAAGCGCACTCAAGACTCCGACAGAACCCCCGGCTGCTCCTAAGCTCGTACCGCTGACACAGCCGGTCGCCAAACAGGCTTGATCACGAAGCGGATGCCACAGGGGGAGGGGAAAGCCTCCCTCACGCCTCAGAATTCCCCAGTCATTCTCCAGCACCCCAAAACCTGGTGCCTCTAGGGCCTCCGCCTCCATCCGACGCCAAGTCCTAGCTTCAGGTAGTACCACGGATGCCAGGCTGCTTGGCGAGCGATGGATTGCATACCCTGCCAATCCGTATCCCACCGCTCGACCACACCCCCGGCGTCTGCTAAAAACTCCCTAGACGATCATGAGCAACCCGCGAATCGCATCCGCCGCCTCACAGCCCGCACCCGCACCCGCGTGCGCTTCGCGTTCATGGTCCTCGTCGTATTCCGCCTGGCGATTTAGCTAGGCGCTTCGGCCTGGGCCGTCCGTGAGCGGGCCACAGGTCGCACCGGACTCCACTTGGGAGTCGAGCGCCGCCCCACCGGGCTCCAAGCGTCCACTGGGCGCCAGCTGCCCTTCACGATTCGCGCACAACCAGGGCGTTGCTCGCGGACCACACTCCAGCGCATAGGATTTCCAGGGAATTCTGAAAGGAACAACGATGATGATCGTGATGAAACCGTCGGCGACTGAGGATCAGATCGCTGACGTGGTGAAACGCATCGAGTCCGTCGGGGCGCGGGCGCATCTGAGCGAAGGCGACGAGGTCACCGTGATCGGTGCGATCGGCGATCGCGAGCACGTTGCGCGCCTTGACCTGCAGGGCTCCCCCGGCGTCGCCCAGGTCGTGCCGATCCTGAAGCCGTACAAGCTCGCGTCGGCGCAGCTGCGCTCAGGCGAGCACAGCGTGCTCGAGATCGGCGGGCGCAAGATCGGCGGCGAGCACTTCGCGTTGATCGCCGGCCCATGCACCGTCGAGTCGCGCGACCAGACGCTGGAGACCGCGCGCGTCGTGCAGGACGCCGGCGCGACGCTGTTCCGCGGCGGCGCGTACAAGCCGCGCACCTCCCCGTACGCGTTCCAGGGCCTGGGGCTGGAGGGGTTGCGGCTGCTCGCCGAAGCCAAGGCCGAGACAGGCATGCCGATCGTGACCGAGCTGATGGATATGCGCGACCTCGACGCCGTGCTCGAAGTCGCCGACGTGATTCAGATCGGCGCGCGCAACATGCAGAACTACTCGCTGCTGACCGAGGTCGGGCGCTCGGGCTGCCCCGCGCTGCTCAAGCGCGGCCTGTCGGCGACGCTCGACGAGCTGCTGATGGCCGCCGAGTACATCCTCAAGGAGGGCAACCAGAACGTGATGCTGTGCGAGCGCGGCATCCGCACGTTCGAGACCGCGTACCGCTTCACGCTCGACCTGATGGCGGTGCCGGTGCTGAAAGAGCTGACGCACCTGCCGATCGTCGTCGACCCCAGCCACGCCGCCGGGAGGCGCGATCTGGTGCTGCCGCTGTCGCTGGCCGCGGCAGCCGCCGGTGCGGACGGCATCATCGTCGAAGTGCACCCGAACCCCGACGAGGCGATCTGCGACGGACCGCAGGCGCTGCCCACCGACACCTTCGCGGAGTACGCCGCCGCGGTTGAGCGCGCCACCGCGCTGGCCGGCAAGGCGTTCAGCGCCGCGTGAAGGTAGCCGTGCTCGGGGTGGGGCTGATCGGCGGGTCGATCGGCCTTGCCGCAAGGCGGCGCGCTGGCGCATACGTATGCGGGTACGACCCCGACGCGACCGTGCGCGCCAAAGCTCTGCAGCTCGGCGCGATCGATGCCGCGGCGAGCGACGTGGCCGCGGCTGTCGACGGCGCTGAAGTCGTGTTCGTGGCGGCCCCGGTCGGGGAGCTGTCGGCGGCCGTGCGTGCGGCCCTGGATGCGGCTGGCGCCGAGTGCGTGGTCAGCGATGTCGGCTCCACCAAGCGCGTCGTCGGCGACGCATGCGCGGACGAGCGCTTCGTCGGCGGTCATCCGCTCGCGGGCGCCGAAACCGCCGGGGTCGAACACGCGCGTGAGGATCTTTTCGACGGCGCCACCTGGTATCTGACGCCCACGCGCGGCACGTCCGGGGTGCTGTACGAGCGCTTACACCGGCTGCTGGCGGGCATCGGCGCGCAGCCGACCGCGATCGAAGCGGACGCGCACGACCGGCTGATGGCGCGCGTGTCGCACCTGCCGCACGTGCTGGCCAACGTGCTCGTCGGCCAGGCCGTGGGCGCGCTGGACGCCGACGGGCGTCTGCCTGCGACCGGGCCGAGCTTCCGCGACGCGACGCGCGTCGCGGGTGCCAACAGCGCCATCTGGACCGACATCTACCTGTCCAACCGCGATGCGCTGATCGGGTGCATCGACGAGGCCACGAGCCGGCTGCAGCGGGTGCGCGACGCGCTGGAAGCCGGCGATGCGCAAGCTGTCGGTGTCTGGAACGAGCAAGCGCGCGTCGACCGCGACGCGCTGCTCGGCGCCGGGCTCGCCGGCGGGCCGGTCCACGAGCTGCGCGTAGCCGTGCCCAACCGCCCCGGGGTGATCGCAGAGATCGCGCTGGCGCTCGGGCGCGCGGGTGTCAACATCGTCGACATGGCGCTGTCGCCATCCGTGGACAACCGCCAGGGCGTCGTTGCGCTGTGGGTGCGCGGCGATGAGCACACCGCACGCACGCAGGAGCTGATCGAAGCGCTCGACTTCCCGGTGGCGCGCGCATGACCGGCAGCGCTCATCGGGGCAGCGCCCAGCCTGCTGGGTGCATCCTTGTCGCGGCGGGCCGCGCATGAACGTTCGCTTCGACCCCGCGAGCCGCCTGTCCGGCGAGCTGATCGCGCCGCCGGACAAGTCGATCTCCCATCGCGCGGCGCTGCTCGGGGCGATGGCGTCCGAGCCGGTGCGCATCGAGAACTACCTGCACGCGGCGGACACCAACTCGACGCTCGAAGCGGTGCGCGCGCTCGGGGCGCTCGTGGAGGTGCGCGAGCACGAGGTGGTGGTGCGCGGCACCGGGCTGCGCGAGGCGCGCGCGACGGACGCGCCGATCGACGTCGGCAACGCGGGCACGCTGATGCGGCTGCTGCCGGGCTGGCTCGCGGCGCAGGAAGGACGCTCGTTCACGCTCGACGGCGACGAGTCGATCCGCCGCCGACCGGTCGATCGCGTGGCCGAGCCGCTACGGCTGATGGGCGCCGAGCTGGATGCGACGAACGACCGCTACGCGCCGCTGACGGTGCGCGGCGCGCGGCTGCACTCGATCTCCTACGAGCTGCCGGTGGCTAGCGCTCAGATCAAGTCGTGCGTGCTGCTTGCGGCGCTCGCGGCTGACGGCGCGACGACGGTCGGCGAGCCCGAGCGCAGCCGCGACCACACCGAGCGCATGCTGCTGCGCGCCGGGGTCACCATCCACCGCAACGGGCGTCATGTGACCGTGACGAATGCGGATGAGCTCGTGCTCGACCGGATCGTCGTGCCGGGCGACCCGAGCTCGGCGGCGTTCATGATCACCGCGGGGGTGCTCGTGCCCGGGTCGCGCCTGCTGATCCACGACGTGGGGGTCAACTGGACGCGCACGGGGTTCTTGCGCATCCTGCGGCGCATGCAGGGGATCGTGCTCGGCGAGGAGGAGGACAGCACAGGCGAGCTGTGCGGCGAGGAGCCGGTCAGCGACCTCGATGTGGCCGCGGGAGCGCTCGAGGGCACGGTGGTCGAGCCTGAGGAGGTGCCGCTGGCGATCGACGAGCTGCCGCTGGTGGCGCTGCTCGGGTGCTTCGCCGAAGGTGAGACGATCGTGCGCGGCGCACAAGAGCTGCGTTTGAAGGAATCGGACCGGATCAACACGGTCGTGGAAGGGCTGCGCGGGCTCGGCGCCGACATCGAGGCCACCGCGGACGGGTTCGCGGTGCGCGGCGCCGGCGGGCTGCGCGGCGGCACAATCGACGCGCACGGCGACCACCGTCTGGCGATGATGGGCGCGGTCGCGGGGCTGGCGTCGCGCGAGGGCGTGGAGGTGCGCGGCATGGAGGCCGCGGAGATCTCCTACCCCGGGTTCGCCGAAGATCTCGCGGCGCTCGCCTGATGCGGGCCGCGGTCGGCAACGATCCTCCGGTTTCGCCCGCAGCCTCCGCCCGTGGCCTCGCGCCGGCCTGCCCCCGATGCTGATCGCGATCGACGGGCCCGCGGGCGCCGGCAAGTCGACGGTTGCGCGCGCGGTGGCGGCGGCTCTCGGGTTCACGTATCTCGACAGCGGGGCGATGTACCGCTGCGTGGGGCTCGCAGCGCTCGAGCGCGCGCCCGGCGCTTTGGCTGACCGGCCCGAGCTGCTCACGCAGATCGCGCGTGCGGCGCGGATTGAGCTCGGTGAGCGGGTGCTGCTCGACGGGCGCGACGTGAGTGAGGCGATCCGGGCGCCCGCGGTGTCCGAGGCGGCGTCGCAGGTGGCGGCTGACGCGGGGGTGCGCGAGGCGATGGTGGCCAAGCAGCGCGAGCTGCTGGCAGGCGGTGACTGGGTGGCGGAGGGGCGCGACATCGGCACGGTGGTGGCGCCCGATGCCGAGGTCAAGGTGTTCCTGACGGCCAGTCCGCAGGAGCGCGCACGCCGGCGCGCGCAGCAGCTCGGCGCCGATCCGGCGACGGTGTTGGCCGAGCAGACGCTGCGCGACGAGCGCGATTCGATGCGCGAGCACAGCCCGCTGGCGGCGGCGCCGGGCGCGGTGCTGCTCGATACGACGGGGCTCGACGTCGAGCAGATCGTCGAGCAGATCGCGGCGCTCGCGCGCGCGGCGCCCGGCTGAGCCGGCCGGTCATACTCCTTCACATGAAAGTAGCGATCGTCGGATACCCGAACGTCGGCAAGTCGTCGTTGATCAACCGCCTCACAGGCACGCGCGAGGCGGTTGTGCACGAGCGGCCGGGCGTGACACGTGACCGCAAGGAGCTCGACTGCGACTGGAACGGGCGCACGTTCAAGCTGATCGACACAGGCGGGGTGGACTTTCAGGACGAGGATCCGCTGGCCGGGTCGATCCGCGGGCAGGCGCAGGCTGGGATCGCTGAGGCTGAGGTGGCGGTGCTGGTGGTGGATGCGCGCGCGGGTATCCGAGGGGGCGACGAGGAAATGGCGGATTTGCTGCGCCGCGCGCCGCTGCCGGTGATCGTGGCGGCGAACAAGTGCGACGGCGTCGCCGACCTGCCGCTGGCGGCGGAGTTCCACCGGCTCGGGCTGGGCACGCCGATCCCGGTGAGCGCGGCGCAGGGGCTCGGGACGGGCGATCTGCTCGACCGGATCGTCGAATTGCTGCCGGCAGCGGAGGACGAGGTGGAGCAGGATTCGACGCGGCTGGCGATCATCGGACGGCCGAACGTGGGCAAGTCGTCGCTGGTCAATCGCTTTCTCGGCGAGGAGCGGGTGATCGTGTCCGACGTGGCCGGGACGACGCGCGACGCGATCGACATGCCGCTGATGGTGGGCGATCGCAAACTCGTGCTGGTCGACACGGCCGGGATGCGGCGCCAGTCGAAGGTGTCGGATTCGGTCGAGTACTACACGACGCTGCGCTCGCAGCGGGCGGCGGAGCGGGCTGATGTAGCGCTGGTGGTGTGCGACGCGGCCGACGGCGTGACGTCACAGGATCTGCGGATCGCGGAGCTCGCGATGAAGGCTGGGTGCGCGACTGCGATCGTGCTGAACAAGTGGGATGTGCACGAGGGCGGCGAGCAGCAGCTCGACCATGAGCGCGGGCGGGTGGCGGACAAGCTGCGCTTGCGCCCGCGGGTGCTGACGGCGAGCGCGAAGACGGGGCGGCACGTGCCGAGGCTGCTGACCGAGGTGCTGACGCTCGGCGACCGCATGAGCGGGCGCATCCCGACCGCCGATCTCAACCGCTTTCTCGCGGAGACAGTGCAGGTGCGCCAGCCGCCGATCGGAACGCGGCGCGGGTCTAGCCAGCATCGGCTCAAGCTGATCTACATCGCGCAGATCGAGGAGCGTCCGCCGCGGTTCGCGATCCAGGTGAACTCGCGCGAGCGGGTGACGCGCGACTACGCGTACTTCATCGAGAACCGGCTGCGCTCCCGCTACGCGATGGATGGCGTGCCGCTGATCATCGACTTCGTCGAGCGCGGGCAGCGTGGGCGCGAGCCGGACGGTGGGCGCGCTGGCAGGCGCACGAGCGCGGCGGCAGGTTGAAGCACGATCTGATTGAACGCAGGTGTCCTGCGCCTACGGGCGCCAGCCCTGCGTTCGTCTCTCGCCCGGACTAAAACTCCCCAATTTCTCTAGACTTTCCGGACTTTGCCAGCCGCGCCCCCGAGGGGCGCATCGATCGCGGAGCCGACGCCGAACCCATGAGCCAGCTTTCTGACAACGAGTTCCTGTTCACGTCCGAGTCGGTCACCGAGGGGCATCCCGACAAGATCGCCGACCAGATCTCCGACGGCGTGCTCGACGCCGTGCTGACCGACGACCCGTACGGGCGCGTGGCGTGCGAGACGCTTGTCAACACCGGTTTGATCGTCGTGTCGGGGGAGATCTCCACCGACACGTACGTGGATATCCAGCAGATCGCGCGTGAGACGGTGCGCCGGATCGGGTACGACAACGCGTTGTACGGGTTCGACTGCGACACGTGCGCCGTGATCAACGCGATCGACAAGCAGTCGCCGGACATCGCGCAGGGTGTCGACGCGGCGTATGAGACCCGCCACGACCCGTCTGACGATGACGAGCTGGATCTGGCGGGCGCTGGCGATCAGGGCATGATGTTCGGGTACGCGTCGAACGAGACCGACGAGCTGATGCCGCTGCCGATCTCGCTCGCGCACAAGCTCGCCAAGCGGTTGGCGGAGGTGCGCAAAGGCGAGGTGCTGCCGTACCTGCGGCCCGACGGCAAAACGCAGGTGACCGTGCGCTACCAGGACGGGCGGCCCGTGGAGATCGAGAAGATCCTGATCTCCACGCAGCACGCTGACGGCATCGACACGGAAGCGCTGATCAAGCCGGATCTGCTCGAGCACGTGCTGCGGCCGGTGCTGCCGAAGGATCTATACGACGAGAAGAAGCTCGCCAAGAACTTCCTCGTGAACCCGACCGGGCGCTTCGTGATCGGCGGTCCGATGGGCGATTGCGGGTTGACCGGGCGCAAGATCATCGTCGACACGTACGGCGGCATGGCGCGCCACGGCGGCGGCGCGTTCTCCGGCAAGGATCCGTCGAAAGTCGATCGCTCGGCCGCGTACGCGGCGCGCTGGGTAGCCAAGAACATCGTCGCAGCAGGGCTCGCGGATCGCGCGGAGGTGCAGGTGGCGTACGCGATCGGCGTAGCGCACCCGGTGTCGGTGATGGTGGAGACGTTCGGCACCGAGAAGATCGGGCGCGGGCAGATCGCGAAGCTCGTCGACGAGCACTTCGACCTGCGCCCCGGAGCGTTCCGCGAGGAGCTCAAGCTGCACCGGCCGATCTACCAGAAGACGGCGGCGTACGGCCACTTCGGGCGTGAGGACAGCGACTTCACCTGGGAGAAGACCGACCGGGCCGCAGCAATGCGCAGCGCCGCCGGGCTATAGCCGGTCCGGGGCCCGCTCTAGGGTCCTGCTGATGTCCGCGATCGCCCAGGTGGAGCCGTTGACGACTGCGCGCGCGCTGCGCGGGCCGTTCGACTACCGGCTGCCCGAAGAGCTGCGCGCGGGTGTCGGCGTCGGGTCGATGCTGGTGGTGCCGCTCGGGCGCCGCGAAGTGCTGGGCGTGGTGGTCGGGCTCGCGGACCACAGCGACGTGGCGGAGGAGAAGCTGTTGCCGCCGCTGCGCGCGCTCGAGCTGGGCGTGCCGGTGGATCTGGTGGCGCTGGCCGAGTGGATCGCGGCGGAGTACTGCTCGACGGTGGCGCGTGCGCTCAATCTCGTGTTACCGCCGGGCGCGGCGCGCGGCGCACGGCCGCTCACACGGCTGGTGGCGGAGCTGACGGCGGCCGGGCGCACGCTTCTCGACCAGGCCGATGCGGGCGCGGGCGCGCCTGTTGGCGCGGCGCCGCGTGTCACGGCGGCCCCCCGTGTCACGGCTACGTCTCGTGCGACGGCGGCGGATCCCCGTGTCACGGCGACGTCTCGTGTCACGGCGGCTCCCCAAGTCGCGGCAGCGGTGCGCGTGACGGTGGGCCAGCGCAGGCTGCTGCAGACGCTGCGCGACGGCCCGCTGGCGGCGGCTGCAACGGGCGGGGCGCACGGGTCGCTGCGCAGGCTCGCTGACCGCGGGCTGATCGCGCTCGAACGGCGCAACGTAGCGCGGCGCCCGAGTCACCTGGCGGTCGGCGCGCGGCGCGCGCAGCCGCCGCGGCTGAACGCGGACCAGCTGGCGGCGCTGGAGCAGCTGACGCCGGTGCTGGGGGAGCGCCGCTACGAGCAGCACTTGCTGCACGGGATCACGGGGTCGGGCAAGACCGAGGTGTACCTGCGCTCGGCGGCGGCGGCGCTCGAGCACGGGCGCGGGGCGATCGTGCTGGTGCCGGAGATCGCGCTGACGCCGCAGATCGTAGGACGGTTCATCGAGCGGTTCGGCGACACCGTGGCGGTGTTGCATTCGCGCTTGAGCGCGGGCGAGCGCCACGACGAATGGCGCCGGTTGCGCGCGGGCGAGGCGCGCGTGTGCGTCGGGCCGCGCTCGGCGGTGTTCGCGCCGATCGAGGATCTCGGGCTGATCGTGGTCGACGAGGAGCACGATTCGTCGTACAAGCACGAGGGCGACCCGCGCTACGACGCGCGCGACGTGGCGGCGCGTCGAGCAGTGAGCTCGCGCGCGCTGCTGCTGCTCGGCAGCGCGACGCCGCGCCCGGAGAGCTATCGCGGCGTGTCGCGGCTGCAGTTGCCGCGGCGTGTGGACGGGCGGGCGCTGCCGCAGGTGGAGATCCTCGACATGCGCGAACAGGGTCACGGGCTGCACGCGCAGACGGCGCATGCGCTGGCGGAGGTGCGCGCGGCGCGCGGCAAGGCGATCGTGCTGCTCAACCGGCGGGGCTGGTCGAACTTCGTGTCGTGTCGCTCGTGCGGGCACGTGTGGAGCTGCCCGGAGTGCGACGTGACGCTCGTGTTGCACCGCAGCGACGGGTACCTGGCGTGCCACCACTGCGGCCACCGCGAGTCAGCGCCCGAGCGCTGCGAGTGCGGGTCGGGCTCAGTAGCGCGCCACGGCGCGGGCACCGAGCGGCTGGAGCACGATCTCGCGGCGGCGCTCGACGACGGGCGCTTCCCAATCTTCCGGCTGGATGCGGATGCTGTAGCGGCGGGCGGGCAGACCGGCGGCGGCGGCGCGGTGGCGCTGTTGCGGCGCTTCGAGGCGGCTGAGTCGGGCGTGTTGATCGGCACGCAGATGGTGGCTAAGGGCCACGACTTCCCCGATGTGACTCTCGGGGTGGTGCTCGACGCGGATGCGACGTTGCGCTTCCCGGATTTCCGCGCGGAGGAGCGCACGTTCGCGCTGATCGCGCAGCTGGCGGGGCGCGCGGGGCGCGGCAGCGCCGGGCGGGTGCTGGTGCAGACGATCGCGCCGCAGGCACGGGCGATCGTGCACGCGGCGCAGCACGACAGCGAAGGGTTTCTCGCGGGCGAGCTGCAGCGGCGCGAGGCGTTGAGCTACCCACCGTTCTCGCATCTGATCAGGGTCGTGTGCGCGGCGCCGGAGGGGCGTGCGGCACGCAACGCGGCCGACGCGGTGCGCGAGCGCTTGCTCGCGGCGTTCGGCGAGCAACGGCGCGCCGGGAACGGTTCGGCCCAGGGTGCCAACCCCGCCGGTGGCGTCGACCTCGCTGGCGGCGTCGGCCTCGCTGGCGGCGCTGGCCCGGTCGGCGGCGCCAACCCGGTTGTGCTCGGCCCGGCGTCGCTGTTTCGCCTGCGCGGGCGCGAGCGCCAGGTGCTGATGATCAAGACGGGCGACCGGCGCGCAGCGGTGCGTGCTGTCGGCGGCGCAGTCGAGCAGACCGCCGGCGCGCGCACACACGCGGGCGTGAGCTTCAGCGTCGACGTGGACCCTCAGTAGGCGAACGAGCCATAAACGAGGCGACTAAACTCAATTGGCAGATGAGTGAGCAAGATCCAGCGCTTACGGCCGAGGAGCCGACGTCGCCGATGATGCGATCAGACGATGCGCACGCAGGCTCCCACGAGCCGGAGGTGGTGCGCGTGCAAGAGTCGGAGGTGGAGGTCGAGGCGCCAGCGGCGCACTCCCAAGGCGTCGACAGGGCGCACTCCCAAGGCGTTGACGGGGAGGAGTTCGAAGAGGCGGCTGAGCCAGTTGTCGAGCTCGACCCGGAGACCCGGGCGCGCCGCGACGCGGCGCTGCGCCACGTGCGCAAGTTCGGCGACCCGGTGCTGCGCGCGAGCGCGCTGCCGGTGGATCGGTTCGACGACGTGCTGAAGGCCGAGGTGGAGCGCATGGGGGAGCTGATGCACGATGCGCTCGGGATCGGGCTGGCGGCGACGCAGGTGGGGGTGTTGCATCGCGTGCTTGTGTATCGCGCGTACACCGACGATCCGCTGACGGCGCTGATCAACCCGGTGCTCGAGTGGAGGAGCGACGAGCAGGAGGTGGCCGAGGAGGGGTGCCTGAGCCTGCCGGGGGTGCACGTCGAGGTCGAGCGTTCCGCGGAGGTGCGGGTGCGTGCGCGCGACACGCGCGGCAAGGAGATCGTGGTGGAGGCGAGCGGGTTGGAGGCACGGGTGATCCAGCACGAGGTCGATCATCTCGACGGCGTGCTGATCCTCGATCGGATCTCGCGCGCCGCGCGCAAGGAGGCGATGCGCGCGTTGCGCGAAGCACAGGAATCAGCCGAAGATCGGTCGGCGAACGCCGCTTAGCGGCGCGTTGCCCGGTGGGTTAGAGCCAGCTTGCGCACTGTTTTCCTCGGCACGTCCGAGTTCGCCGCGGCCGTGGTCGAGCGGCTGGCGGCGAGCGAGCACCGGCCGGTGCTCGTGCTGACACGGCCGGATCGCCCCAAGGGGAGGGGGCGCAAGCTCGCGTCGCCGCCGGTGGCCGAGGTGGCGCGCAGGCTCGGCATCGAGCTCGGCCAGCCGGAGAGCGTGAACGACGAGGCCGTGAGCGCGCGGATCGCGGCGGTGCAGCCGGGTGCGGTGATCGTGTGTGCGTTCGGCGCGTTGATCAAGGAGCCGCTGCTGTCGGAGCACGAGCTGTTGAACGTCCACCCGTCGCTGCTGCCGCGCTGGCGCGGCGCGGCGCCGATCGAGCGTGCGCTGATGGCAGGCGATGCGCAGACGGGGGTGTCGATCATGCGGCTGACGGCGGGGTTGGACAGCGGCCCGGTGTGCCTGACGGAAGTAGAGCCGATCGAGGCTCAGGACACGTTCGGGTCGCTGAGCGCGCGGCTGCAGCAGATCTCAGCCAGGCTGCTGATCCGTGCGCTGGAGCAGTCGCCGGTGTTCGTGGAGCAGCCGGATGAAGGCGTGACGTATGCCGAGAAGATCGGTCCGGAGGATCGGCAGCTCGACCCGGCGCGCGATGCGCGCGAGCTCGAGCGGGTGGTGCGCGCGCTGCAGCCACACGTGGGTGCACGCGCGCAGCTCGCGGATGGGACGCAGCTCGGCGTGCACAGCGCGGCGCTGGCCGAACCGGGTGCGCTGGATCCGTCGCTGCAGCCAGGGGTGCGGGAGCACGAGGGCCGGCTGCTGCTGGTGTGCCGCACGGGGACGCTCGAGCTGCTGGTGGTGCAGCCGCCCGGAGGGCGAGCGATGGATGCGGGGGCGTTCCTGCGCGGGCGCGGGCTGCCGGATGGCTGAGCAACGGCGGGGTCGCACGAGCGGGTCGGCGCCGCGCAAAGACGGGCGTGCGCGTGACAACGACGGGCGTGCGCGTGACAACGACGGGCGAGCGCGTGACAACGACGGGCGCGTGCGTGAGCGTGAGCGCGCGCCTGCGCAGATCGCGCCGGCGCGCAAGTGCGCGTATGCGACGCTGCGGGCGGTGGCCGAGCGCGGGGCGTACGCGGATCGGGCGCTGCAGGCGAACGCGGGGGAGCTCGACGCGCGCGACCGGGCGCTGGCGATGCGGCTGGTGTACGGCACGGTGCAGCGCCAGGGCACACTGGACTACCTGATCGCGAAGCTGGCGGAGAGGCCGGCGGAGCGGGTGGATGTGGCGCTGCTGTTGGCGCTGCGCGTGGGGTTGTACGAGCTGCTGTATCTCGGCGGGGCGCCGGATCACGCGATCGTGGCGGATGCGGTGGAGCTGGCCAAGCAGGCGGCGAGGAGCGGGCATGGGCTGGTTAACGCGGTGCTGCGGCGGGCGACGCGGGAGGGGCGCGAGCTGCTTGGCGCGCTCAGTGATGAGACGCCGGCGGAGGCAGCGGTGATGCACTCACACCCGGAGTGGGTGGTGCGGCTGTGGTGGGAGGCGCTGGGGGCGGAGAGCGCCAGAGGGCTGCTGGCGCAGGACAACGAGCCGAGCGAGCTGGCGCTGCGAGCGAACACGCTGGTGAGCGACCTGGCGGCGCTGGCCGCGGGGATCGCGGCGCCTTCGCACACCGACGCGCAGCTGCCTGAGGCGCTGGTGCTGGATGGGCCGTTCGACGTACACGGGTCAGAGCTGTGGCGTGCCGGGGCTTGCGTGGCGCAGTCGCGCGGAGCGATGCTGGTGGCGCGGGTGGTCGGGCCGCAGCCGGGCGAGCGGGTGCTCGATCTGTGCGCGGCGCCGGGCGGCAAGACGACGCACATGGCGGCGCTGATGCAGGCGCAGGGGGAGATCGTGGCGGTGGAGCGCAACGCGGCGCGCGCGGGGGCGCTGCTGCGCACGGTGGGGCGGCTGCGGGCGGCGAACGTACGGGTGGAGCGCGCGGATGCGAGTGAGCAGCGGCGCGAAGGGGCGGTGTTCGACCGCGTGCTGGTGGATCCGCCGTGCTCGGGGCTCGGCACGCTGCAGGCGCGGGCGGATCTGCGCTGGCGGGTGACGCCGGCGGCGATCGGGCAGATGGTGGGTGAGCAGCGGGCGATCCTGGAGGCTGGCGCGGCGGGGGTGCGTCCGGGGGGCGTGCTGGTCTACTCTACGTGCACGATCTCCCCGGCCGAGAACGAGGACCAGATCGCGGCGTTCCTGCAGGCTCACCCAGATTTCACGTGTGATGAGCTCGGCGTCGAGCTGCCGGTGTTCGTGCATCCGCGTGATTCGAGGTTCGTGTTGACCCAACCGCACATTCACCACACGGCGGGGTTCTTCATCGCGCGCATGCGGCGAGCGCTGGTCGCTGGCGCCGAGGCGGGAGAGTAGCGAGGATGGATACCGATCGCAAGCCGGGGGCGCAGACGCCGAACGAGCTCGGGCCGCGCTGTCCGCAGTGCTCAGAGCCGTGGTTGCGGCCGACGAACCTGCCGGGGCGCTACCGCTGTGTGTACTGCTTGCACAGGTTCGAGCTGACGTCGGTGTGTCCCAACTGCGGCGAGCACTCTACGATCGTGCGGATGAGCTCGACGGCAATCGTGAAGTGCAACAACTGCGGCGACAGCATGCTGCAGCCGATCTGATGAGCACGGCCGAGCCGATCCTGACGCGATCTGACGAGCATGCCTGAGGGATCTGATGAGCAGGGCTGAGGCGATCCGATGAGCATGGCTGAACAGTTCACGGGGGTGCGCGTGGCGCCGTCGATCCTGTCGGCGGATTTCGCACGGCTGGGGGCGCAGGTGCAGACGGTGCTCGACGCCGGGGCGCGGGTGATCCACGTGGATGTGATGGATGGGCATTTCGTGCCGCCGATCACGGTGGGGCCGCTGGTGGTGTCGGCGTTGCGCGAGCAGGTGGAGCAGGTCGGGGGGGTGCTGGATGTGCATCTGATGATCGAGCGGCCCGAGCGGCACGTGGCGGAGTTCGCCAAAGCGGGGGCGCATTCGATCACGTTCCACGCGGAGGCGACGGCGCACGTGGCGTATGCGGTCGAGCTGGTGCGCGAGCACGGGGTGAGCGCGGGGGTGGCGATCAACCCGGGGACGCCGGTGGGGGTGCTGGCGGAGGTTGCGGAGGGGGTCGATCTGGGGCTGTGCATGACGGTCAACCCGGGGTGGGGCGGTCAGGCGTTCATCGCGCGGTCGCCGGAGAAGATCCAGCGGGTGCGGGCGATGCTCGGGTCGAGCGCGGCGCTCGAGGTGGATGGGGGCGTGGATCTGGAGACTGCCGGGGTGTGTCGCGCGGCCGGGGCGAATCTGTTCGTGGCAGGGTCGGCGATCTTCGGCAGGCCGGATCCGGCGGCGGCGTACAGCGCGCTCGTGCAAGCCGTCGCGAGCACATGAGACAAGCGGTCAGATCAAGAGGATCGATCCGCTCGGGGTCGCTGGTGGGGCGGTGTCAGGGTGCGGGGGCTGATGCCGGAGCGAGCGGGCGGGCGCCGCGGCGGTAGAGCGCGGTGAGCATCGCGGCGAGCAGCGCGGTGGCGCCGAAGTAGCCGACTTCGACGCGCAGCAGTTGGCTGTGGAGGATGCCGAGCAGCATCCAGGCGACGAACAGGGTGGCGGCGCTGAGCCAGACGGTGGCGGCGGCGCGCGCCTGGCCGCGCGCGAGCGCGGCTTGGTTGAGCGCGCCGGAGCACAGGTGCAAGCCCATGCCAAGCCCGATCAGGGCCAGGCCGTAGCGGTCGTAGGCGAAGTGTTGGCCGAACAGGTGGCGCATCACGAACGGGCCGATCGCGAGCAAGCCGAGCGCGACGGCGCCGGAGAAGCCGGCGATGGCGAGCACGGTGACGCGGATCGCGCGCGCGAAAGCTTCGCGGCCTGCGGTTGCTTCGAGTCCCGCGAGGTGCGGCAGCAGTGAGGTTTGGATCGCCTGGAACAGCTGCAGCGGGGCGCGGGTGATCAGCAGCACGTTGAAGACGATGCCGGCGAGGGCGCGGTTGGCGGAGGTGGCGTCGACGGTGAGCACCGCGGCGTTGAGCAGTGCTTGCTCGGCGAGCTGCGTGCCGGAGACGGCGAGCGCGAAGCCTGCGCCGCGGCGCAGCGACAGGTCGCTGATGGCTTCCTCGGCGGCTTCAGCGGCGGGGCCTTCGATCGCGGCGTCGGCAAAGTCGACAGGGGAGCGCGCCAGCGTGCGCCGCCGGCCGGCGGCCTGGGCGTAGGCGACAGGGAGCACGACGAGCGAGACGAACGGGGCGGCGGCGATGCCGATCGCGACGGCTGACTGGCCGCTGGAGATGCCGACGGCGGCGGCGACGGCGAAGGCAAAACGCGAGGTCGATTCCATCAGCACGAGGCCGCCATAAAGGCCGAAGTACTTGTGCCCGGCGAGCCAGCCGCGGGCGAAGTAGCTGGCGGCGTAGGCGAGGATGCCGACGACGAGGATCCAGTAGAGCGTGGCGGAGCCGTCGAAGACGTGGTCGATCAGGCGGTTGTGAAGCGGCAGCGCGACGGCGAGGAACGCGGCGGCGAAGCCCGCTTGGATCGTGATCGGGACGCGCAGCGGATGGCCTTCGATGCCGCGCGCCCGGCGGTCGGCGATCGTGCGCGACAGCAGCTGCTCGATCGGCCGGTAGATCACGGAGATGATCACGAACATGATCGACCACAGCAGGTCGACGCGTTTGGCGGAGACCTCGCCGAGCACGTGGCTGGCGACGGAGAAGTATGCGAACGTCAGCAGGCCGGTGGAGGCGATGCCGATCGACAGCAGGCGCGCGCCGCTGGAGTATGAGCGCTCGGCTGTGGCTGCGGCTGCGGCTGCGGCGGTTGCTGTGGCTGCGGCGCCCGCGACGGCTGACGCGTCTGCAGTGGGCGGCGTGGACGCGCCGGCGGTGTCGGGCGGCGTGGCCGAGTTCACCGCAAGCGGACGAGCAGCATCGTCCACGGGAACGGCGAGCGCACTTCGATCACGTCGCCGTGGCGCGCGAGCATGCTTGTGAACGAGCGCTTGGACCAGTGGTTGAGGTGGCCCGGGGTGTTGCCGAGCGCGGACCAGTACGCGCCGCGCGCCATGTTGAGCATCCGCCACAGCGGCTCGCGCGGCACCGACACCAGCAGGTGACGCTCGGCGCAGCGCGCCATCTCGGCGACTGTATGGGCGGGGTCGGGCACGTGCTCGAGCACTTCGATCGCGCTGGCCAGGTCGAACTCGTTCGCGGCGAACGGCAGGTTCTCGGCGCGCATCACGCGGTATTCGAGGTTGGGCGCCTGGCGCTCGGCCCAGCCGGCCTGAATCGACTGCTCCTCTAGGTCGATCCCCACCACGCGGCGCTCGCCGAGCTGCTGGGCCCACTTGTGCACGAGCACGCCTTCGCCGCAGCCGACGTCGAGCACCGAGCTCGGCTGGGCACGGGTGAACAGCTCCTGCAGGGTGTGCTCGAAGTTGTGCATCATGCGCCGCACGAACGGGTTGGTGGAGCCGTATTTGTCGTAAGTGTTGCCTGTGACGATCCCGTCCTGGGAGACCGTGACCGAGCCGGCGCTGTCGCTCATACCTGCACTTTCGACTCATCCGCGGGCGCCGCCACCGGATCGTGTGCGGCCGGCGCGTCTGTTGTCGGCGCGCTGCTGGTCTGCGCGCCCGTCGCCGCCGCGCCGGAGTGCCCGGTGGCCGCTGCTGAGCCGGATTGCCCGGGGGTCGCCGCCGCGCCGGAGTGCCCGGTGGCCGCGGCTGAGCCGGAAAGCCCGGCGGGTGCTCCCGGCTCGTAGTGGGAGGGTTTGATCTTCAGCTCGAGCTCGATGCGGCGCACGCGTTCGAATGTTTTCTGGGAGATCACGCGCTGGGCGGCGAGCAGGTCGCCGATCACGCCGAGCGCGGCGAGCAGCATCGCGGCGTTGAACAGCACGGCGCCGAGGATCAGCGACTGCACGTGGCCCTTGCCGCTGCCGTCGACGTATGCGACGAAGAAGCGAATCCACACGGCCGCGGCGCCCAGGCCGACGAGCATGGCGGCGCCCCAGAACACCTTCAGCGGCTCATATTGAGCGTAGATGCGGAAGATCGACAGCGAGTTGCGGCGCACGTACGCGCCCATCGACGGGAACAGCCGCGACTCGCGCGTCTTGGGGTTCGTGCGGATCGGGACGTGATCGACGGCCACCAGCAGCTTGCCGGCTTGGATGATCGTTTCGAGCGTGTACGTGAACTTCGACACCGCGAGCATCTGGATCGCGGCTTCGCGGTTGTAAGCGCGGAAGCCGGAAGTCGTGTCGGGCACGGACGTCGAGGAGGCTTGGCGCACCACCCACGAGCCGACGTGTTGCAGCAGCTTCTTCAACGGTGAGAAGTGCTCGATACTGCTCACCATGCGATCGCCTACGACCATGTCGGCGCGCCCGGCGAGGATCGGCTGTACGAGCTTTGCGATGTCCGGGCCGTAGTACTGGTTGTCGGCGTCGGTGTTGACGATCACATCCGCACCGAGCTTCAGCGCCGTGTCGATGCCGGCCTGGAAGCCGGCCGCGAGGCCTTTGTTGTTGGTGAGGCGCACGACGTGATCGACGCCGTGCTCGCGGGCTACCGCGATCGTGCGGTCGGTCGAGCCGTCGTCGATGATCAGCCATTCGACGACGTCGAAGCCGTCAACCGCGCGCGGCAGGTCGGCGAGCGTGTCAGGGAGCTGGTCTGCTTCGTTCCAGCAGGGGATCTGGATGATGAGCTTCATAGTTTTTTGACGGCCCGTACACCATGCAGCCGCCGGGCCAGGTCGGCGAGCGCGCCAGCGCTTATCGTAGACTTGGCCTCCGCAGTATCCCAGAGGACAGGTCTCGGCGCGACGCGCGCGAGCAGGCGCAACAAGAACCTTTTCAGAAGGATCGGCCGCCTATCCTGAAACAGGTTCCAAAGCAGCGAGGCTCGATGGAAAGCGCGACGCTCACAGGGCTGCGGCCGGACTCGACATGGGTGGCGCGAATGCGCGCCACACCGGCGTCATCGTGGGCCAGGGCGGGATTCGTGCTGCTGTGCGCCGGCGCGCTGATCGGGTACTTCGCTTTCCCGACCTACCCGACGTACGACTCCTACTACGCGCTGATCTGGGGTCGTGACGTGCTGCACCTGCACCTGCCGGACTTCCAGGTGTATCGCGCGCCCACCGAGCATCCGCTGGCGATCGCGTTCGGCGTGCTGATCTCCGTGTTCGGGCGCAGCGGCGACCGGCTGATGATCGCCGGGTCGATCGCATCGTTCGTGGTGCTCACCGCCGGGCTCTACCGGCTCGGGCGCCTGACGTTCGGCCCAGTCGTGGGGGCGGTGGCAGCAATCGTGCTGTGTACGCGCTTCGACTACGAGTTCTACGCGGCCCAGGGGTATCTCGACTTCCCGTACATGGCGCTGGTGATCTGGGCGGCGGCGTTCGAGGCCGAGCGCGCCCGTCGCGGGACGTCGGTGTTCCTGCTGCTCGCGGCGGCCGGGTTGCTGCGCCCGGAGGCGTGGCTGCTGTCCGGGTTGTACCTGCTGTGGTGCGGATGGCCGGCCTGCACGGGATGGGTGTTCAAAAAAAACATGGTGCTGCGCGCGCGCGCGTACGCGCGCGCAGCACCATCGAAAATGGAGCAGCAACATCTGCGGGTGGGCGCCGGCGCGCCCACGGTGCCGGGGTGGCGGCGGCTGGTGACATACGCCGCGCTGACGATCTCAGCGCCGCTGATCTGGTCTGCGGTGGATCTGATCGTGACCGGCGACGCCACGTACTCGCTGCACTCCACCACGGGACTCGCGGAGGAGCTCGGGCGCACCCAGGGGCTCGCCAACATCCCCGCGTCGACGTGGCAGTTCATGGTGCGCCTGGACAAGCTGCCGCTGGTGGCGGCGGCGATCGCGGGCGTGGGGATCGCGATCGTGCTGGTGCCGCGCCGCGTCAGGGTGCCGCTTTCGCTGCTGGTCGCGGGTCTGCTTACGTTCGGGCTGCTCGGCGCCGCCGGCACGTCGGTGATCGACCGCTACCTGCTGACCCCGGCGGTGCTGGTGATGCTGTTCAGCGCGGTCACGCTCGGCGGCTGGTCGCTGCTGGAGCCGGGCACGCTGCTGCGGCGGGCGTGGATCTCAGCGGCGCTGCTCGTGCTCGCGTACGGCGTCGTCGCGGCTGCGACGACGCTCAGCATCGCCAGCATCCAGACGCAGTTGGCGTTTCGCAACGACTCCCACCGCGCGCTCGCGAGTGTGCTCGATAGCCCGATCGTGCGCTCGAACCTGAAGCGCTGCGGCCCGCTGTCGCTGCCCAACCACAAGCTGATGCCCGATGCGCGCTGGATCCTCAATGAGGGTCCACACGACATCATCGCCCGCAGCCAGGCACGCATCAACGCGCGCAAGGGCGACCCGAAGCTGCGCGAGCGGATCTCCAGGGGCGTCGCGATCTACCCGACCGGCAGCGCGGTGTTCCGCCAAGCGATCGTCGACTCCAACGACGACCCGCAGGACCAGGTGCCGCTGCGCGGGTTCTCCCGTGAGCTGACGAGCCAGTACTACGCGGTGTATGTCCACTGCTAGCGGCGGCACGGGCGTGAGCGACGCGCCCGGCACTGCTACGCGCCGCTTGCGCTGGCCGCGCGCGGGCGCGAATCCGGGTGCTGGCAACCGCGTAGGCGCCGGAGCGGACGGGAGTTGCCGCTGGCGCTTTCGGATCGCGCTGGTGATCGTGCTCGCTGCTGCGCTCGGCTTGCGTCTCTGGGGCGTGCGTCAGGGGCTGCCGTACGTATACAACGCCGACGAGAACGCCCATTTCCTGCCGCGCGCGATCGGGATGTTCGGGCACAGCCTGAACCCCAACTACTTCGCCAACCCGCCGGCGTTCACGTACTGGCTGCACTTCCTGTTCGGCGTCTGGTTCGGCGGGCGCGCCGGCGTGTCGCATCAGTACGCGCTGCACCCGACCGCGGTGTTCGACGTGGCGCGCGGCTCGGTGGCAGTGCTCGGCACGGTCTCCGTCGGACTGCTGTACGTCGCCGGCCGCCGTCTCTTCGATCGCCGTGTGGGCTTGCTCGCGGCTGCGCTGATGGCCGTCGCGTTCCTGCCGGTGTTCTACTCGCACCTAGCGCTCAACGACGTGCCGACGCTCGCGCCGCTGACGCTCGCCCTGGTCGGCATCGCCGGCGTGCTGCGGCGCGGGCGCATGCTCGACTATCTGCTCGCAGGCGTCGGCCTGGGGCTGGCGTGCGCTACTAAGTACACCGGCGGGGTCGTGCTGGTGGCGCTGCTCGCGGCAACCATCGCCGACGCCTTCACGCTGCGCTCACCCGCGGTCGAGCGGCCTGCGCGCGCAACGCGAACGTCCGTGTCCCGGCGCTGGCCGCGCGCGCTGCTGGGCATCGCGCTCGCTGGGCTCGTCGCGCTCGTGGCCTTCGTGCTCGCCAACCCCTATGCGGCGCTGGACTTCAACGACTTCTGGTCGGGCCTCGCCCATCAATCCTCAGCCACCGCCGAAGCGCAGGGCAAGCTCGGCGCCTCGCGTCAGAGCGGCTTCGTCTACTACCTGTGGACGTTCACCTGGGGGCTCGGCTGGGCACCGTCGATCGCCGCGCTCGGCGGCGCGCTCGTGGTGTGGCGCCGCCAGCAGCGCCTCGGCTGGGTGCTCGTGCCCGCCGCCCTGCTGTTCCTGCTGTTCATGGGCCACCAGGGCCGTTTCTTCGGCCGCTGGCTGCTGCCGATCTTCCCGATCGCGTGTCTGCTGGCCGCTTACTTCGCGGTCGCGCTGGCCGACGCCGCGGGACGGCGCGCCCCGCGCGCTCGCCCATTGATATTGACACTGCTCGCGATCGTCCTGTGCGCGCAGGGCGCCATCTACAGCATCCACTCCGGCCGGGTGCTCTCGCGCGCCCACACCTCGAATCTGGCGCGCGCGTGGATGGTCACCCACATTCCCGTCGGCGCTCACATCGTCGTGGAGCCGATCGTCCCCGCCACCTGGGTGCAGGACGTCGGGCACCCCGACCCTACGACCCGCAACGGCGACCGCTGGGTCAAGTACCCCTCGCTGCTTGACATCGTCAAGCCGGACGGCACGCTCGATCCGGCTGCCGGGCGCCCCGTCAACATCGAGGACTACGAGCGCACGCTCAGCCCCGCGCTGATCCCCTACTACGAGCAGCACCTCGTCTGCTGGGTCGTCAGCGGCTCCACCCAATCCGGCCGCGCCAGCGCCGACCCGCGCGCGGTTCCCGGCGCAGTCGCCTACTATCGCGCCCTCGCCCAGCACGCGCAGATCGTCTTCCGAGCTTCGCCATACACCCGCGACAGCGACCCGGTGGACTTCAACTTCGACTGGACGTTCGACTACTACCCGCTCGCATACCATCGACCGGGGCCTGAGATGACCATCTATCGACTGCACGGCGGACGCTGCGCCAGCTACTCGCCCACGGGCACGGGGATATCCTGAACATGCACGTGAGCACTCCTACGAACACCGACCGCACCCACCTCGCGCGAGCGATCGAGCTGGCCAGCAACGGCGCCGGCGCGGTCAGGCCGAACCCGGTCGTCGGCGCCGTGATCGCCCGCGATGGCCTGGTGCTCGGCGAGGGCTGGCACGAGCGCCTCGGCGGCGCCCACGCCGAAGTCAATGCGATCGAAGCCTGCGGCCTCGCCGACCTCGCCGGCGCCACGCTGTACGTGTCGCTCGAGCCGTGCTGCCACGAAGGCAAAACCCCGCCCTGCACCGATGCAATCCTGCAGAGCGGCATCGGCCGCGTCGTCGTCGGCTCCGACGACCCCACCGAGAAAGCCGCCGGCCGCGGCCTCGGAATCCTGCGCGACGAAGGCGTCGACGTGCTCGTCGCCGACGGCGAGCTCGCCACGCGCGCGCGCCTGCTCAACCAGGCGTTCCGCAAGCACGCGCGCATCGGCCGCCCGTGGGTGCTGTTCAAATCCGCGATGACCCTCGACGGCAAGGTCGCAACGCGCGCCGGCGACTCGCAGTGGATCAGCGGCGAGCAGTCGCGCGGCCTCGCCCACCACTGGCGCGCATCCGTCGACGCCGTGATCGTCGGCATCGGCACCGCGCTGGCCGACGACCCGCAGCTGACCGCTCGCCCCGACGGGCTGCCGACCGAGGACGAACGCCAGCCGCGCCGCGTCGTGTTCGACTCGCTCGCGCGCATCCCCACCAGCTCACAGCTCGTCGCCGCCGCCGCGCAGATCCCGCTCACCGTCGTCGTTTCGCGCGCCGCCGCACGCGCCGACACCGACGCGCTGGAAGCCGCCGGCGTGCAAGTGCTCGTCGCCACCGGCGAGAACGAACCCGCGCGCGTGCGCTCCGCCCTGGACCAGCTCGGCGCGCTCGGCGTCACCTCGGTGCTGCTGGAAGGCGGCCCGCACCTAGCCGGCGCGTTCCTCGACGCGGGGGAAATCGACGAGATCCGGCTGTTCCTCGCCCCGATCCTGCTCGGCGGCCGCACCGCCCGCGACCCGCTGGAAGGCGAAGGCGTCGAACGCATCTCCGAAGCGCTGCACGCGCTCTCGTTCGACTGCGAGAGCGTTGGCGAAGACCTGCTGATCTCCGCACGCCTGCGCGAGTGGTGAGGAGTGCTTCGCATGAATAGACGGGAGCCCCGCACGCTGCTCACACGAGCGCCGCGCGCGATCGTGGGAGGGGAGCACCGCACGTGTTCACCGGCCTGATCGCCGATCTCGGCAGCGTCACCGAGCTGCAGCGCGACGCCGACGCCGACGCCGACGCCGACGGCGCCGACGCGGGCATCGGCACCGGCACCGGCGCCACGCTCACGATCTCCACGCGCCTGACCGCGGATCTGCAGGAGGGCGACTCGATCGCCGTCAACGGCGTCTGCCTGACCGCCACCTCAGTTGACGCACACAGCTTCCGCGCGCAAGCGATGGCCGAGACGCTGCGACGCTCCTCGCTGGGCGCGCTCGCCGTCGGAGCGCCCGTCAACCTCGAGCTCGCGCTGCGCGCTGATGATCGCCTCGGCGGGCACATCGTCCAGGGCCACGTCGACGGCACCGGCGTGATCACCGAGCTGCGCGACGAAGGCTTCGCGCGCGTGCTCACGCTCGACATCGACCCCGCGCTCACGCGCTATCTGGTGCTCAAAGGCTCGGTCACGATCGACGGCGTCAGCCTCACCGTCAGCGCGCTGCACGAGCGCGGATTCGCCGTTTCGCTGATCCCCGAGACGCTCGCGCGCACCACACTCGGACAGGCAACCCTCGGCCAGCAGGTTAATCTCGAGGTCGACATCCTCGCCAAGCACGTCGAACGACTGATGGAGACCAGCGCATGAGCGACGCGATCACTACAACCCCGTTTGCGACTATCGAGGAAGCGCTCGAGGAAATCCGCCAGGGCAAGATGGTCGTCGTCTGCGACGACGAAGACCGCGAGAACGAAGGCGATCTGGTGATGGCCGCGCAGTTCGTCACCCCCGAAGCGATCAACTTCATGGCCAAGGAAGCCCGCGGCTGGATCTGCCTCGCGCTGACCCCCGAACGCTGCGACGAACTCGGCCTCGAGCTGATGACCGCCAAGAACGAATCCGCGCTGCAAACCCCCTTCACCGTCACGATCGAAGCTCGTGAAGGCGTCACCACCGGCGTGTCCGCGCACGATCGCGCGCACACGATGCAAGTCGCCATCGACCCCTCCACCAAGCCCGACGATCTGGCGCAGCCCGGCCACGTCAACCCGCTCAAGGCCAAATCCGGCGGCGTGCTCGAGCGCACCGGTCACACCGAAGCGTCGATCGACCTCGCCCGCCTGGCCGGTCTGATCCCGGCCGGCGTGATCTGCGAGGTCATGAACGAAGACGGCTCGATGGCGCGCGTGCCGGATCTCACCGAATACTGCGAGCACCACCAGCTGAAGATGATCACCATCGCCGACCTGATCGCCTACCGGCGGCGCAACGACCGGCTGGTCGAGCGCGTCGTCTCCACGCGCCTGCCCACCACGTTCGGCGACTTCGACGCAGTCGGCTACCGCTCGCTCGTCGACGAGAAGCACCACGTCGCGCTCGTCAAAGGCGATATCGCCGGCAAACCCGACGTGCTCGTGCGCGTCCACTCCGAATGCCTCACCGGCGACGTGTTCCACTCGCTGCGCTGCGACTGCGGCGAACAGCTCGCCTCGGCGCTCGCGATGATCGAGCGCGAAGGCGAAGGCGTGCTGCTGTACCTATCCCAGGAAGGCCGCGGTATCGGCCTGCTCAACAAGCTGCGCGCCTACCGCCTGCAGGAGGACGGCCTCGACACCGTCGAAGCCAACGAGCGCCTCGGCCTGCCTGCCGACCTGCGCGACTACGGCATCGGCGCCCAGATCCTCTCCGACCTCGGGCTCAGCTCGATTCGCATCCTCACCAACAACCCCAAGAAGATCCGCGGCCTGGAGGGCTACGGCCTGTCGGTCAGCGCCCAGCTGCCGATCGAGCACGCTCCCAACGAGCACAACGAAGCCTACATGCGCACCAAAGCCCAGCGCATGGGCCACATCCTGCACCACCAAGGGTTGAACCTCGACGCCGAGCTGCTGCACTCAGAGCGCGAGCACGACCGCGCCGTCGCCGAACACCCCGCGGAGCACACCGCCTCGCTGTCCGAAGACCTCGACATCGACCAGCAGCGCGTCGAGCACGAACAGGACCAGCGATGAGCGAGCGCTACGCGATCGTCATCGGTCGCTTCTACGAGGACCTGGCCGAGCGCCTGGAGCGCGGCGCCCGCGCGGCGTTCGCCGACGCAGGACACACCGACGTCGAGCTGTTCGACGTCCCCGGCGCCTTCGAGCTGCCGCTCGCCGCCAGCTACGCCGCCGACTCAGGCCGCTTCGCCGGCGTCGCCTGCCTCGGCGCGGTGATTCGCGGGGAAACCAGCCACTACGACTACGTCTGCGCCGAAGCCGCCCGCGGCATCCAGCACGTGCAGCTGAGCACCGGCGTCCCGTGCGCGTTCGGCGTGCTCACCTGCGAGAACATGAACCAAGCGCTCGCGCGCACCGGCGGCGACAAGCGCGACCAGGGCCGCCACGCCGCTGAAGCCGTGCTGCGGATGGCCGCACTGCGCTGCGAGCTTTCGAGCAGCTAGACTCCACACGCGTATGGCCAAGGTATGTCACAGCTGCGGGAAGCGTCCCGCGTTCGGTCAGAGTCGAAGCCACTCGATGGTTGCCACCAAGCGGCGCTTCAACCCGAACCTCCAGAAGGTCAAGATCCTTGTGGGCAAGGCGCCCCGTCGTGTCTACGTGTGCACACGTTGCCTGAAGGCCGGCAAGGTCACGAAAGCAGTCTGAGCTCCGGCTCGGAGCCGCCGGCCGCACCGCCGGCCGGAGCAGCGCGTCAGGCCGCCGGGCCTGTCGCGGCAGCCTCCCAGGCCCTAGAGCCTGCCGCTGCGAACCACAACAACCTCGTTCGCTTCCGCGCCGCCGTCGCCGGCGCGCTCGCACACCTCGAATCGCGCCGTGAAGAGGTCAACGACCTCAACGTGTTCCCGGTCGCCGACGGCGACACCGGCGACAACATGGCCCTCACGCTGCGCGCCGTGCTGAGCGAGCTCGACCGTCTGCAGGGCAGCGACCCTGCACGCACGATCGACGAGATCGGCCGCGAGGAGATCGTCACGTCGGTCACCCGCGCCGCGCTGCTCGGCGCGCGCGGCAACTCCGGCGTGATCCTCTCGCAGTTGATCCGCGGCGCCGCCGAGGAGCTCGTCAGCCGCCCCGGCGAGCTGATCGACCCGACGCTGATCGGCGCCGCGCTCGCCAACGCTGCCGACCGCGCATACGCATCGGTGCGGGAACCCGCGGAAGGCACGATCCTCACCGTCGCGCGCGAGATGGCCCACCAAATCACCCACGACGTCGCCCACCGCTCTGACAACCCGCGCCTCGGACCCGCCACCGAGTCGCACGAGCAGGACCTCGCGATCGCCGAAACGCTCGAGCGCGCCGTCGCCGCCGGCCAGGAGTCGGTCAAGCGCGGCCCCGAACTGCTCGCCGCGCTGCGCGACGCCGGTGTCGTCGACGCCGGCGGCTACGCCCTCACGGTGATCTTCGCCGGCGTCGTAGCCGCCCTGCGCGGTGATGACCCCCCGGAGCTCGACCACTACGCGCCTGCGCGCATCACCCACCCGCAGCACAACTCCAGCACCTACCGCTTCTGCACCAACTTCGCCGTCACCGGCCACGAGCTGAGCCCCGGCAGCTTCATCCCGCCGCTGGAGCAGCTCGGCGACTCGGTGCTCGTCGTCGGCGACTCCACCACGCTGAAAGTACACGTCCACACCGACGAGCCCGAACGCGCCACCGCCGTGTTCGCCGGCGCCGGCGCCGTCTCGCACCTCGATGTAGCCGACATGCGCATCCAGGTCAGCGAACGCGCCGAGCGCTTGGAGCACCACGACGGCAATGACCTCCAGATCGCCGGCCACGCGGCCGACGCGCGCGTGTGCTGCGGCGCCGTCGCCGTCGTCAACGGCGACGGCCTGGCAGCCATGTTCCGCAGCCTCGGCGTGCATACGATCGACGGCGGCCCGACGCTGAACCCCTCCACATACGAGCTGCTAGCCGCGATCCACGAAGTGCCCGCCGAGGAAGTCCTGGTGCTGCCCAACAGCACCAACGTGATCATGGCCGCCGAGCGCGCCGCTGAGCTGTCCGACAAGCACGTGCAGGTAGTCGCCTCCACCAGCCAGCAAGCCGGGCTCGCGGCCGCCGTGGCGCTCGCATCCGATCGCAGCGTGCAGGAGAACGCCGCCGCCCTCTCAGAAGCCCTCGTCGGCTTACGCACCGGCGCCGTCGCGCAAGCAGCCCGCGAAGACGCCCAGGGCCGCTTCCAGCGCGGCGACGCCGTCGGGTTCGTCGACGACGAGATGGTCGCCTGGGGCGACCCCGAGCAGACACTGCGCAAGGTGCTCACGCTGCTCGCCGCCGGCGACGCCGACACCGCACCCGAGCTGATCAGCGTGCTTGCCGGGGAAAACGCCCCGCTGGAGCTCGACGCGATCGCAGCGCTGCTCAACGGCGACACCCAAGCCGAGCTGGAGCTGCGCCACGGCGGCCAGCCGGCCTACTGGTGGCTGCTCACAGCTGAATAGACGCCGCACGCCCCTTCATCATGGCCCAGCGGAGATGCCTTCAGCCGTAACCGCCACCGCACGCCTCGCGCTTGACCTCGCGCCGGACGCTGCGCCTCATCTCGCCGCGCCTGGCGCCCCGGCTCCGCGAGACGCCGCTGACGTCGCACAGCCCCCATATGCATTCGCGTCGAGCGCGCGCCTGAGCACGGCGCAGCTGCTCACCGCGCCGGTGCGCCGGCCCCGGCCGGAGCGCCTGCGCGCGCCGCTGGACGGCGTATCCGGCAAGCTCGCGGACGGGCTGGCGTCGCTCGGCCTGCACACCATCGGCGCGCTGCTCGAGCACCTGCCGCGCGACCGCCGCGAAGCACGCACGATCGCCACGCTCAAGCCCGGCGAGCAGGCGACCGTGGCGGTCGAGATCCGCTCGATCTCAGCCCGTCCGGTGCGCCGGCGCGGAATGCGCCCGCTCGTCGAAGCGCGCGTGTTCGACGAAACCGGCTCGATGCGCGCGACCTTCTTCAACCAGCCCTGGCTGGTGCAGCGCTACCCACCCGGCACGCGCCTGGTGTTGCACGGCAAAGCCCAGCCGGGCCAACGCTTCAGCGTGGCTCACCACGCGGTCGGCGCCGAGCTCGGCGCGGGCGAGCCTGACGTGGTCGCCCACTACCCGGCCACCGAAGGCGTCACCTCCACGCAGATCCTCGCGCTCGTGCAGAGCGCCCGCGACTCGCTCGCCGACCTACCCGAAGCGCTCACCGCCAGAGTGCGGGTGGAGGAGGGGCTGCCCGACCGCGCGAGCGCTCTCGCCGCGCTGCACTTCCCCGCCAACCCCCAGGAGCTCGAAGCCGGCCGCGCGCGCCTGGCCTTCGAGGAGCTGCTGCTGACCCAGCTCGTGTTCCTACGCCGCCGCGCGCGCCGCAGCGAGTTGGCCGACGCGCCCGAGCTCGCCGACCCTCCATCGCTGAGCGCACGCTGGCTGGAGCGCTGCCTGCCGTTCGCCCTCACCGGCGACCAGCGCGCCGCGATCGCCACGATCGCCGAGGATCTGGCGCGGCCGCTGGCGATGCAGCGTCTGCTGATGGGTGAAGTCGGCAGCGGCAAGACCGTGGTCGCGCTGTACGCGATGCTGCGCGCCGTCGAACACAGCCAGCAGGCCGTGCTGATGGCGCCGACCGAAACGCTCGCCGAGCAGCACTTCGCCACCGTGCAGCGCCTGATCGGCGACGAGCCGCTTACGAGCGCGCTGCTGACCGGCTCGACGCCGGCCCGCCGCCGCGCGGACATCCTCGGCAAGCTCGCAAGCGGCGAGCTGTCGCTGATCGTCGGCACCCACGCGCTGATCGAGCCCGACGTGCGCTTCCGCTCGCTCGCGCTCGCCGTCATCGACGAGCAGCACCGCTTCGGCGTGCGCCAGCGCGCCGCGCTGCTCGAGCAGGGCCAGTCCCCGCAGCAGACTCAGTCCCCGCAGCAGGCGCACGCCCCCCCGCAGCAGGCACGCGCCCCGCACCCAGCGCAAACCCCGCACGTGCTGCACATGACCGCCACCCCGATCCCGCGTACGCTCGCGCTCGCCCGCTACGGCGACCTCGACGTCAGCACGCTGCGCGAGCTGCCCAGCGCGCGCCAGCCGATCGACACGCGCATCCTCGCCGGCGACATGGCGCGCGAGCAGGCCTACCTCGATCTGCGCGCGCAACTGGACGCCGGCCGCCAGGCGTTCGTGGTCTGCCCCCTGATCGAGGAGTCGACCGCCAACGCCACCAGCGCCGCGAGCGCCGCCGGCATGGCCGACGTGCGCGCCGCCACAGCCGAGTTCGAGCGCCTCGCCAAGAGCGAGCTGCACGGCTACGAGCTGGTGCTGCTGCACGGCGGCATGCGTCCTCGCGAGAAACAGGAAGCGATGGCCGCGTTCGCCTCCGGCGCCGCCCAGGTGCTGGTTGCCACCACCGTGATCGAAGTCGGCATCGACGTGCCCAACGCCACCGTCATGCTCGTCGAGAACGCCGCCCGCTTCGGCATCTCCCAGCTGCACCAGCTGCGCGGGCGCATCGGCCGCGGCGAGCACCGCTCGACCTGCCTGCTGGTCGGCTCGCCCGCATCCCCGCGCCTGCGCGCGCTCGTGGAGCACGCCGACGGCTTCCGCCTCGCGGAGATCGACCTCGAGCTGCGCAACGAAGGCGAGCTCGTCGGCGTACGCCAATCCGGCCTCAGCCAGTTCGAAGTCGCGTGCCTACCCGACGACGCCGAGCTGCTGGAGCGCGCCCGCGTGTGCGCCCATGCGATCGTCGCCGCCGACCCCGAGCTGGCCGCCTGTGAGCACGCGCTGCTCGGCGAGCTGCTCGACGACAAGTACGGCGCCCAGGCGCTCGAGCCGATCCCAGCATGAGTACGTCCTGCGCGGGTTGGGTAGCCCGGTCCAGGAGATCACCGAGGGTGAGGGTGAGGGTGAGGGTGACGTCAGGGTGATCGTGACGTGAGGGTGATCGCGGGCCGCTTGGGCGGCCGGCGGCTGCAAGCGCCGCGCGGCCGAGTCACCCGGCCCACGTCCGACCGCGTCCGCGAAGCGCTGTTCTCGATGCTCGGCGAGCTGCACGGCGCGGTCGTGCTGGACCTGTTCGCCGGCACCGGCGCGCTGGGCATCGAAGCGCTCTCACGCGGCGCCGCGCGCGCCGTGTTCGTCGAGCGCGACGCCGCCGTGATGGCCGTCCTGAGCGCCAATCTGGCGGATCTCAGCCTGAGTGGGGAGGAGGCCGAGACCCGTCGCGCGGATGCGCTCGCCGCGGTGCGCACCGCACGTACGCGCGCTGAAACGTACGATCTGGTGTTCATCGACCCTCCGTATCGGCGGGCGCGTGACCTGGAAGCGGAGCTGCCGGCGCTGTTGACGCCGCTGCTGAACGCCGGGGCGCGCGTTGTCGTGGAGAGTGATCAGCGAGCGCCGCTTCAGCTGCGATTGGAAGTCGAGCAGCAGCGGCGCTACGGCGACACCGCGATCAGCATCTATCGTCAGACCCCATGAACCAGAAGAAGACCACCGCAGTCTGCCCAGGCTCCTATGACCCGATCACCAACGGGCATCTGGACGTGATCCGCCGCGCTTCGGAGCTATACGACGAGGTCGTGGTCGCTGTCGTCAACCGCTCGGTGCGCAAAGCCGACACGCTGTTCGGCATCGAAGAGCGCCTCGGGTTCATCGAGCGCGCCACCGCCGATCTGCCGGGCGTGCGCGCGGAGCCCTTCAACACGCTCGTGGTCGAGTTCGCTAGGACGATCGGCGCCAAGACGATCATCAAGGGCCTGCGCGCGATCTCCGACTTCGAGTACGAGTTCGAGATGAACCAGCTCAACCGCCGCCAGGCCCCCGAGATAGAGTCGGTTTACCTGATGGCCGGCCCCCAGTACAGTTTTCTCTCTTCCAGTGGCGTGAAAGAGCTCGCCACGTTTGGAGGCAGGATCGACGACCTGGTGCCCGTCGAGGTAGCCAGGCGCTTGCAGGAAGAGCTCACACGCTGACGAACTGGATGGAGATCTGTTAGATGGACGTACTTGTATTGATCGACAAGCTCGACGACTTGGTGCACAACGCCAAGCCCGTTCCGCTGACCGATCAGGTGCGTGTCGATAAAGAGGAGATCTACGACATCCTCGATCAGATGCGCGCCACGATCCCCGAAGAGATCAAGCAGGCGCGCTGGATCGTCAAGGAGCGTCAGGAGATGCTCGCCGAAGCCAAACGCGAAGCCGAGCGCATCCTCAAGGAGGCGCGCGAGCGCCAGGAGCGCCTCGTCGGCGAGGAAGAAGTCACCAAGCAGGCCGAGCGCGCCGCCGAGGACATCGTCGAGGACGCCCACGCCCGCGAGCGCGAGATCCGGCTCGGCGCGGAGGATTACGCGGATGAGATCCTCAACACGCTCGAGGTCAACCTGTCGAAGTTCATCGCTGCCGTGCAACGCGGCCGCGAACGCCTGCAGGGCAAGGACGAGCCGGCCGAAGTCGGCTGAGCCGCCTCCGTAAGCGTTTCTATTCGCTCCTTGGGGTAGGGTCCCCGGCCGTGAGCTCGCCCGCGCGCCACCAGCTGGAGATCGTTCGCACGCTGCTCGCCACCGGCATGTTCCGCCCGACGCGCCCCGATCGCGTGGCGCGCTCGCTGAAAGCGCTGCGCGAGTGGGGCCCGACGCCTGCCGCCGGCTACACATCCGCGGCGATTCGCTACCCCGATCACACCGCGCTCGTCGACGACCGCGGCTCGCTCACGTTCGCCGAGGTGCATACGCGCACAAACGCGCTCGCCCGCGCACTGTCCGACGCCGGCATCCGCGCGGGGGACGGCGTCGCGGTGATGTGCCGCAACCACCGCGGCTTCATCGAAGCGTCGGTCGCGTGCTCGAAGCTCGGCGCGAGCGTGCTCTACCTCAACACCGCCTTCGCCGCCCCCCAGATCGCCGACGTGCTCAGGCGCGAGGCCCCCGCCGGACTGATCTACGACGAGGAGTTCACCGGCCTCGTGCGCGACGGCGGCGAGGGTCGTAAGCGCTTCGTCTCCTGGTGTGACCCCGGCGTCAGCTGCGCCGACCCGCTGCTCGAGGACTTGATCGTTCGCTACGCGGCGGGCGACATCACGCCGCCCGATGAGCCGGGGCGCGTCGTGATCCTCACCTCTGGCACCACCGGCACGCCGAAGGGCGCCTCGCGCAAGCAGCCGGACTCGCTCGAGCCGGCCGCCGCGCTGCTGTCGAAGATCCCGCTCAAAGCACGCCAAGCGACGGTTGTCGCCGCACCGATGTTCCACGCGTGGGGTCTCGCGCACTTCACGCTCGGCCTCGCGCTGTCCTCGACGCTCGTGCTGCGCCGCAGCTTCGACCCTGAGGACACGCTGCGCGCAGCCGCCCAGCACCGCGCCGCCGCGATCGCGGTCGTGCCGGTGATGCTGCAGCGCATCCTCGACCTGCCGCCGGAAACGATCGCCCGCTACGACCTGCCCGCGCTGCGCATCATCGCCGCCAGCGGCTCGGTGCTGCCCGGCGAGCTCGCCACGCGCGCGATGGACACGTTCGGCGACGTGCTCTACAACCTCTACGGCTCGACCGAAGTCGCCTGGGCCACGATCGCCACCCCGGCTGACCTGCGCGCCGCCCCAGGCACCGCCGGGCGCCCGCCGCTCGGCACCGTCGTGAAGCTGCTCGACGAGCAAGGCCAGGAAGCGCCCCCCGGCGCCGGCGGTCGCATCTTCGTCGCCAACGAGATGGTGTTCGAGGGCTACACCGGCGGCGGCGGCAAGGAGATCGTGCGCGGCCTGATGAGCACCGGCGACGTCGGCCACTTCGACAGCGACGGGCGCCTCTTCATCGACGGGCGCGACGACGAGATGATCGTCTCCGGCGGCGAGAACGTGTTCCCGCGCGAAGTCGAAGACTTGCTGGCCAGCCGCCCGGACATCGAGGAAGCTGCGGTCATCGGCGTCGAGGACTCCGAGTTCGGTCAGCGCCTGAAAGCGTTCGTCGTGCCGCGCGCAGGAGCCGACCTCGACGCGCAGGCGATCCAGCAGCACGTGAAAGAGAACCTCGCCCGCTACAAGGTGCCACGCGAGGTCGTGTTCCTCAAGCAGCTGCCGCGCAACGCCACCGGCAAGGTGCTCAAGCACGAGCTCGGCGCTCACGCCTGAGGTCGGCTGGCGCCCGTGGCTGAGGTCGGCTGGCGCCGACCTTGCAGTCGCGGCGCACGCCTGGGAGTCACGGCGCTCCGATGTCTGAAATCGCCGGGCGCGGAGGTTGATGTTCCAAATTTGATGGTGCTGCGCGCGCGTACGCGGGGGCGTGCGCACGCGCGCGCAGCACCATCAAAAAGTTCTTCACTCCGTCTGTGTCTCGGCGATCGCTCGCTAGCCTGAAGGGATGTCCGGCGACCCACACGACTTCGATCTCGGCTCACTGCGGCTGAGCGCCGGTGAGGGGCAGCGCATCGAGCTGCACGTCGCGCTCTCGCCGTTGGAGCTGGGTCTCGAGCGGTATCAGCCCGACCCGGCGCGCGTGCCCGCGATGCTCGAGATCTCGTGCATGAACGGCGGCGGCTACGCGCTGCGCATACGTCTGCAAGCCGCACTGCGCGGTCCGTGCATGCGCTGCCTGCAGGAAGCTGCTCCGCTGATGACCGTCGACGCACGTGAAGTCGATCGTCCCAGCAGCGGCGAAGAGCTCTCGAGCCCGTACGTCGACGGCGACACGCTGCACATCGATGCATGGGCGAACGACGCGTTCGTGCTCGCCCTGCCCGCGCAGATCGTCTGCCGCGAGGATTGCGCCGGTCTGTGTCCGATCTGCGCGATCGATCTCAACGAAGCCGGACCTGAGCACGCGCATGAGCCCGAGCTCGACCCGCGCTGGGCGAAGCTGCGCGAGCTGAAGCTCGACTGACTCGCCCTGCTAGCCTTTCCGGCCATGGCCGTCCCCAAGCGCAAGCAATCGCACAGCCGTACTGCCAAGCGCCGTGCGCAGCACAAGATCTCAGCGCCCGCGCTGAGCGTCTGCCCGCGCTGTCACAGCCCGCGCCGCCCGCACCGGGTATGCGCTGTATGCGGCACGTACAAGGGCCAGGAGGTCGTGGCGCCCAAGGCGCACGACCACCACGATCACGACCACTCCCACGAGTAGACCGTGACGGCGGCGTTCGCCCGCCCCACAGCCGGCGCTGCGCCGATCATCGCGGTTGACGCCAACGGCGCCGATCTGGGCCCCGCCGAAGTCGCCGCCGGCGCCGCGCTCGCCGCCCACCAGGGCGCTCACGTGCTGCTGTTCGGCCCGGCCGCTGAGTTCGGGTTCGGCCCGGCCACCGAGCTTGGCACGCTGCCTGACAACGTCGAAGTCGTCGATGCGCCCGTTTCGATCGCCAAGGCGCCCGACCCGGCGCGCGCCGTGCGCTCGACACCTGAAGCCTCGATCGTGCAAGCCGCGCGTGCTGTCGCGTCAGGGCGCGCCGACGCGCTCGTCTGCGCCGGCTCCACCGGCGCTGCGCTCGCCGCCGGGCTGTTCAACATCAAACGCGCCCCCGGCATCTACCGCCCGGCGCTCGCAATCCCTGTTCCGGTGCCGCGCCACCCGGTCACGCTGCTCGATGTCGGCGCCAACGCCGAAGCGCGCCGCGAGCACCTCGTGCAGTTTGCGTTCATGGGCGCCGCGCTCGCGCACACCGTGCTCGGCGTGCGCCGTCCGCGCATCGGGCTGCTCTCCAACGGTGAGGAGGATGCGCGCGGCAGCGCGCTCGTGGTGCAGACGCGCGCCGAGCTCGCCGAGCGCATGATCGATGAGCCGGCGCTCGAGTTCGTCGGCAACGTCGAAGGCACCGACGTGGTGCGCGGCGTCGCCGACGTGATCGTCACCGACGGGCTCACCGGCAACATCGCGCTGAAGCTGATGGAAGGTGTGTCCCAGACGATGCTCGAGTCGGTGCGCGACGCGGCGATGTCCTCGCGCCGCTCCAAGCTCGGCGGCGCGCTGCTGCGCCCCGCGCTGCGCACGTTCCGCGACGAGCTCGACCCCGAAGCGCACGGCGGCGCCTACCTGCTCGGTTTGCGCAGCCTCGGCGTCGTGCCGCACGGGCGCTTCTCGCGCAGCGGCTTCGCCCAGGCGATCCTGCGCGCGCAGCGCGGCGTCGAGCAGGATGTCGTCGGGCGCACCCATGCCGCTCTGGACGCCGCCGGAGCGCTGAAATCAGCTCCTGTGTCCGCATCGGGCGCTAGCCTGCGACCCAGCTGATGAAAACCTCGAAGCTGTCAACACGCGGCGCGCTCTGCGCGCCCTCATCCGTGCTCGCCCAGACATGAATCGCGAGCAGATCCTCTCGTTGATCCAGACGCACCTGGCGGATGAGTTGAACGTGGAGGAGTCCGCGATCCAGTACACCACGCGCTTCAAGGAGGACCTCGAGGCCGACTCGCTGGACCTCTACACACTTGTGCAGGAGCTCGAGGACACCTACGGCGTCACGATCTCCGAGGAGCAGGCCGTCGACATCCTCACCGTCGAGCAAGCGATCGACTTCGTGCTCGCGAACGCCGGCTGATGTGCGCCGATGAAGCTGCTCAACTCGCTGCTGGAAGAACTCCCCGACGAGCTCGCGCGTCAGGTCTTCACCCACGCTTCCTGGAGCGAGCGCCGCAGCGACTCCTACACGCGCCTGGCGTTCCTCGGCGACAGCGTGCTGTCGCTCGCGGTCACCACGCACCTCTACCCACGTCTGGAAGCGGAGCGCTTCGGCGCCGGCCGGCTCACGAAGATCCGCGCGCAAGCGGTCTCGGGTCATTCCTGCCGCGTCGTCGCCGAGCGTCTGGCCGTGCCCGAGCGTCTGCGCGCAGCCGCGCCGGCCGGCACCGAGGAGAGCGCGGCCGCGCTTGTGGAGATCGAGCGCGTGCTCGCGTCGATCGTCGAAGCTGTGATCGGCGCGTGCTACCTGAACTCCGGCTACGAGCGCACCGCGGCAGCCGTGGTGGAAGCGTTCGAACCGGAGATCGAGGAAGCGCTCGAACACCCGCTCGACTTCAAGTCCGCGCTGCAGGAAGCGCTCGCGCGGCGCGGGGAAGTCGTCATCTACGAGGTAACGAGCGAAACCGGCCCACCGCACGACCGCACGTTCGACGTCGCCGCGTCGGTGGAGCAGCAGCTGCTCGGCCAGGGCCGCGGGCGCAGCAAGAAGCACGCCGAGCAGGAAGCCGCACGCGAAGCGCTCAAACTTCTGGAGACGAAATGACCAGCGGCGGTGGGCGCAAGATCCCCAAGCTGATTGACGCCGCTGGGCGCGGGCGCGCGTAAATGCACCTGAAGTCGCTCACACTGAAGGGGTTCAAGTCGTTCCCCGACCGCACGCGCCTGGACTTCGGCCCGGGTGTGAGCGTCGTCGTCGGTCCCAACGGCTCCGGCAAATCCAACGTCACCGACGCGGTGCTGTGGGCGATGGGCGAGCAGTCGCCGCTTGCGATCCGCGGCCAGTCGATGCAGGACGTGATCTTCGGCGGCGGCCGTGGTGTGCAACCGCGCAACGCCGCCGAAGTCGAGATCGTGCTCGACAACTCCGACGGCACCGTCGATCTGCCGCTCAGCGAGATCTCGATCCTGCGCAAGCTCGATCGCTCCGGCGAGGGCGAGTACCGGCTCAACGGCGCGCGCTGTCGGCTCGTGGATGTGCTCGAGGTGCTGTCCGACACCGGCCTCGGCAAGGAAACCCACTCCGTCGTCTCGCAAGGCCGCGTCGAAGCGATTGTCACCTCCAAGCCGCGCGACCGGCGCCTGCTGATCGAGGAAGCAGCCGGCCTCGGCAAGCACCGCAAACGCCGCCGCCGCGCCCAGCTGAAGCTCGAGCGCACCCAGGAGAACCTCGACCGCGCGCTCGACGTCGAGCGCGAAGCGCGCAGCCGCCTGCGCCCGCTCAAGCGCCAAGCCGAAGCCGCCGAGCTGCACGAGCGCTTGGAGCTGCAGAGCCTGCAAGCGCGCCTGGAGCTGGCGCGTGAAGCGGTGCGCTCGCGCCGCTTGGAGCTGAAGAGCGCCGAAACCGCCGCCCAGGCCGCGCGCGCCGCACGCACCCAGGTCGAAGTCGACCTACAAGCGGTGATCGAACGGCGCACGATCGCCGAGCGCGCGCTCGCCGAACGCGCCGAGCAGCACGATGCGCTCGCGCGGCGCGCGTACGACGCGCGCTCCGCGCGTGACCGCCTGGAGCTGCGCTGTGAGCAGGCGCGCACCGCGTGCAACGCGCTCGCCCAGCGCATCACTCGCGTCGAGCTCGAGCTGCAGACACTCAGCGACGCGCTCGCGCCCGACGGCGAAGCGGGGCGTTCCGAGCAGGGCCAGCAGGCCGCGATGCACAACCGCATCGCTACGCTCGAAGCCGAGCTCGCCGAGCTGGAGCGCCGCCGCGAGCAGGAAACCGAGCGTGAGCTCGCCGACCTCTTGCGCCAACGCGAGCAAGCCACCGCGCGCATCGCCGAGCTCGAGCTCGAGCAGCACTCCAGCCGCGAAGCGCGCAAACAAGCCGACGCAGCCGCGGACGGCGCGCGCGAGCGCCTGCGCGCAGCCGAACGCGAAGTCGAATCCGCCCGCCGCGAAGCCGCGCGCGTCGGCGCCGAGCTCGCCGCAGCCAACCAGTTCCTGCGTAGCCACGCGCGCTTCGGCAGCGCCGGCGAAAGCTCGCCGCGCGCGCTCAGCGAAACGCTGCAAGTGCGCTCAGGCTACGAGCTCGCGCTCGCGGCCGCCCTTGGCGGGCGCCTCGACGCGGCCCTGGTACGCGACCTGGCAGGCGCTGCGGAAGTGCTCGACAGCGCCGGCCCCGACGGCGGCACCGCGCTGCTCGCCGGCGACGCTGCGCACGCCGATGCCGGTAGTGGCGCCAACACCGATGTCGACGGCGGCGCCGAGGCCAATCTCGACAGTGGTGCCGACGCCGGCGCCGAGGCCGGCGCCGGCGCGCGCGCAAGCAGCCGCGTTGCAAGCGCCAACGCGTCGGCACAGCCACCGTCGCCGGGCGCAGAACGCCTGCTCGAGCTGGTGCGTGGACCCGGCGCCGTGCTCGAGCTCGCCGAGCGGCTGCTCGCCGACGCGTGGGTGGTGGAGCGCCTAGACGATCTGCCCGCGAGCTTCAACGGCATCGCCGTGACACGCGCCGGGCGCGTGTGGTTCGCGGCGCTCGGCGAAGTGCGCCAGGTCACCGCTGGCGGCGCCGAGCGCGTGCTTGCGCGGCGCAACGAGCGTGACCAGCTGATCGCCGCTAGCGAGACGGCCGCGCAAGCTGAGCACGCCGCTCGCCAGACAGCTGAGCGCGCGCTGGAAGAGCTGCGCGCCGCTGACGTAGCGCGCGATCAGGCCGACCAGCTGCTGCGCGACACCGACCGCCGCCGCTCGGAGATCGGCGAGGAGCAGCGCCGCGCCGGGTGGCTGATCGAACAGCGCCGCGCCGCGCCGCAGCAGGGGCCGCTGGCGGTGCGCCGCGCCGAGCTCGAAGGTGAGCTCGCCTCCGAGCGCCGCCAAGCCGAGCGCTTGCAGCGTGAACACGCAGCGCGCGTACAGCGCCAGCAGCGACTGCAAGCTCAATACGAAGCCGACGTGGCGCTAGTGCCGCTCGGCGAGCGCCTGATCGCCGTGCTGCAGGCCGCCAGTGCAACCGTCGCCGAACGCGTCGAGGAGTTCGAAGCGCAGCTCTCCAGCGACCGTGCGGCCGGCGAACAGGTGACCAATGAGCTGCGCACATGCGCCGGCGAGGAAGCCCAGCTGCAGGCGCGCTTGCGCGTCGAAGGCGAAGCCGTCACCGGCGCCGAGGTCGCAGCCCAGCGCCTGCGCGACCAGGCATCCGAAGCCGAGCTCGAGCTTGGCAGCGTCAGCGAGCGCCTCGAGCTGCCGCTGCCGGACGCGCAGCAGCTCGCCGCCGCCGAGCCGCTCGGCGCGGAGGAGACACAAGCGCTCACCACCAGACTGGAGCGGCTCGCACGCCGGCGCGAGCAGCTCGGCCCGGTCAACCCGCTCGCACAGGACGAGTACGCCGAAGCGCTCGCTCACGTCGAGGAGCTCGAAACGCGCCGAGCGGACCTGGAAACGGCGCTGCGCGAGCTGCGCTCGGTGATCCGCGACACCGACCGCCAGATCCATGAAACCTTCGAAGCCACGTTCAGCGCCGCGGCGCGCAACTTCCAGGAGCTCGTCGGCGACGTGTTCCCCGGCGGCAGCGGCCAGCTGCGGCTCGTCAAGGACGAGCAGGCCCCGCGGCCGGTGCTCGGCGGCCAGCAGGTATCCGGCGATGAGAGCGAAACGGATGCACAAGCCGCGGACGCCGCGGAAGCAGCAGCCGACGCTGAAGCCGAGCGCGAACAGCAGGGCGAAGAGGAGCTGCTTGGCGTCGAGATCGAGATCACGCCCGCCGGCAAATCCACCAAGCGCCTGTCGCTGCTCTCAGGTGGGGAGAAGTCGATGACCGCGCTCGCATTCCTGTTCGCCGTGTTCCTCGCGCGCCCCTGCCCGTTCTACATCCTCGACGAGGTCGAAGCAGCGCTCGACGACCTCAACCTCGACCGCTTCCTGGCGCTGCTGCGCCGCTACGCCGGACGCGCTCAGTTCCTCGTGATCACCCATCAGAAACGCACGATGGAAGCCGCCGACTGGCTGTACGGCGTGTCGATGGGCGGCGACGGCGTGTCGAAGATCCTCTCGCGCCGCCTGCCGCAGGACGACGTGCAACAGCACACGGAGCACGCCGACGCACACACGCAAACCGCGGACGCCGAGCCGGAGATCGCCGGCGCGGCGTAGCGTAGAGTCGCACCCGTGCCACGCGACTGGAGCGATCTGTTCATCACCGCTGCCCCCGCGAGCGCTACCGACGCTGAGGCAGAAGGGCGTGCGGGTCGCGGCGGCGGCGATGGCGATGGCGGAGATCGCGATGGCGATGGCGGCGGCCGTGGCGGCCGTGGAAGCGGCAGCGGGCTGTTCCGCAGGCTGCGCGAAAACCTCTCCAAGACGCGCAGAGCGCTCTCCAGCGAGATCCAGGCGACGCTGTTCCAAACGCTCGACGAGCACACCTGGGAGCGCCTGGAAGAAGCGCTGATCATGGCTGACGTCGGCGCTGCCACCACCGCGTCGGTGGTCGGCACGCTCGAGCACGAAGCCACCGAGAACGGCCTCGAAAGCGGCGAAGCGCTGTCCGAGCGGCTGATCGAGCTGCTCGCAGACACCGCGCGCAGCGAGCACGACCGCATCGACATCCGCCCCAAGCCGACCGTGATCCTCGCGGTCGGCGTCAACGGCACCGGTAAAACCACCACGATCGGCAAGCTCGCGTGGCATCTGCAGCAGCAGCTTGGCCGCACCGTGCTGCTCGGCGCGGCCGACACGTTCCGCGCCGCAGCCACCGAGCAGCTGCAGGGCTGGGCGCAGCGCGCCGGCTGTGAGATCGTCACCGGTCCGGAAGGCTCCGACCCCGGCGCGGTTGCGTTCGACGCGATCGCCCAAGCCCACAGCCGCGGCGTGGATGTCGTGATCATCGACACCGCCGGGCGCCTGCACACCCAGGACGACCTGATGGCCGAGCTCACCAAGATCCGGCGCGTGATCGCGCGCCAGCTCGACGGCGCGCCGCACGAAACGCTGCTCACCGTCGACGCCACCACCGGCCAGAACGGATTGCGCCAAGCGAAGCTGTTCTCCGAAGCCGTCGAAGTCACCGGCATCGTGCTGACAAAGCTCGACGGCACCGCGCGCGGCGGCATCGCTTTGGCGATCGCCAGTGAGCTGAAACTGCCAGTCAAGCTGATCGGCGTCGGCGAAGCGCTCGAGGACCTGCGCCCGTTCGACGCCAAAGATTTCGCGCGCGCGCTGATCGCTGAGCGATAATCAGCATATGGACGCATGGATCGTGTGGGTTGTGGCCGCCGGTGTTCTTGGTGTCGGAGAGATGCACCAAGGCGGCTTCTACCTCGCGCCGTTCGCGCTCGGCGCGGTCGCCGCGACGCTCGTCAGCCTCGCCGGCGTCAGCGCCGGCCTGTCGTTCGTGGTGTTCATCGCCGCGTCGCTGCTGGTGCTCGCGACGCTGCGCCCCGTCGCGCAGCGCCACCGCCGGCTGCCGCCGCCGATCCGCACCGGCACGGCCGCGCTGATCGGCCGTCGCGCGATCGTGCTCGAACGGATCGCCAACCACGAAGGCGTCGGCTGCGTGAAGATCGACGGTGAGGTGTGGACCGCGCGCAGCTACGACGACGAAGCGGTGATCGACCCGGGCGAACGCGTCGAAGTCGTCGAGATCCGCGGCGCCACGGCGCTCGTAATGCAATGAGCTTGACTGTCCACCAATGAGCTTGACTGTCCACCGAAAAGGAGCACCACTCCAATGGCCGCACTGATCGTCGTCGCCGTGATCGTGGTGTTCGCGCTCGCAGTCGCAGCGCGCACCATCCGCGTGATCCCCCAAGCCCGCGCCGGCGTGGTCGAGCGGCTCGGGCGCTACAGCCGCACGCTCGAACCCGGGTTGACCATCATCACCCCGTTCATCGACCGCGTGAAGCCGCTCGTGGATCTGCGCGAGCAGGTGATCAACTTCGCGCCGCAATCGGTGATCAGCGAGGACAACGTGGTAGTCGGCATCGAAACGGTGCTGTACTTCACGATCACCGACCCCCGCTCGGCGACGTACGAGATCGCCAACCCGCTGCAAGCGATCGAGCAGCTGACGGTCACCACGCTGCGCAACGTGATCGGCGGGCTCACGCTCGAAGCAACGCTGACGGCGCGCGAGAACGTCAACACCGAGCTGCGCACGGTGCTCGACGAAGCCACCGGCAAGTGGGGCATCCGCATCAACCGCGTCGAGATCAAGTCGGTCGACCCGCCAGCGGATATCCGCTCGGCGATGGAGAAGCAGATGCGCGCCGAACGCGACCGGCGCGCCGCGATCCTCACGGCTGAGGGTGAGAAGCAAGCGCAGATCCTCACCGCCGAGGGTGAGAAGCAAGCGGCTGTGCTGAAAGCTGAAGGCGCGCGCACCGCCGCGATCCTGCGCTCCGAAGGTGAGGCGAAAGCGATCGAAACGGTGTTCAAGGCGATTCACGACGGCGGGCCCGACCAGGCGCTGCTGAGCTACCAGTACCTGCAGATGCTGCCGCAGCTCGGTCAGGGCGAAGCCAACACCGTGTACGTGATCCCCTCCGAGTTCGCCCAGGCGTTCGGCGGCATCGGCGACGCGCTCGGCCGCCGCGCGGCCGACGCAGCCCACGGCGGTGCCAGCGCGTCGAAGCTGCCCGGCGGCGACGCGCCCAAGCCGGCCGGCCCGCTCGCCGGCGGACCGCCGGCCCCACCGCCGGTCGGGCCGGGCAGCGGCGCGGACAGCTGAGCCGCGGTGATGCGGGTGGCGGCAAGTTGGCAACCGGGTCGCGACGGACGATCCAGGGGTTAACCGCGGTGGCAGGCCTGGCATCAGAGGAGATCGAGCGGTACGCGCTCGAGCACAGCACCCAGCAGACCCCCGTCATGGCCGAGCTGCAGCGCGACGCGCTCGCCAACCTGAGCGCGCCGCAAATGCTCAGCGGACCGGTCGAAGGCCGGCTGCTGGAGCTGCTGGTGTGGAGCACCCAGGCGCGAAACGTGCTCGAGATCGGCACGTTCGCCGGGTACTCGGCACTATCGATGGCCGCCGGGCTGCCGCCCGGCGGGCGTGTCGTGAGCTGCGAGATCGACGCGCACCACGCGCAGTTCGCGCAGCGCCACATCGACGCCAGCCCATACGGCGACCGGATCGAGCTGAAGCTCGGGCCCGCGATCGACACGATCGCGCAGCTCGACGGGCCGTTCGACCTGGTGTTCATCGACGCCGACAAAACCGGGTATGCGGCGTACTACGAAGCGGTGCTGCCGAAGCTCGCGCCGACCGGGCTGATCGCCGTGGACAACACGCTGTGGAGTGGGCGCGTGCTCGACGCACACACGAGCGACCCGAGCACGCGTGCGCTGATCGAGTTCAACGAGCTGGTGGTCCAAGACGAACGCGTGTCGTGCGTGATGCTGACCGTGCGCGACGGCATCACATTGATCCGCCGCCGCTGAGGCCCGCGCGGGCGAACGGCCGCTCCGCGTCGTCGTCGTCATCGTCGGCGCGCACACCCCAGCCAGACGGCTGCAAGCATCCCGACTGAGGCGATCTCCAGACACCGGTCGTTAACTCACGTCGCCGGCTGCCACAATCTCAGGCCAATGTTCGACTCGCTCGCAGAGAAACTCCAAGCGACGCTCACCGACGTGCGCCAGCGCGGCACGCTGACCGAGCAGGACATCGACAAGGCGATGCGCGAGATCCGCCTGGCGCTGCTCGAAGCGGATGTGAACTTCAAGGTGGTCAAGCAGTTCACCGGCCAGGTCAAGGAGCGCTGTCTGGGAGCGGAGATCCTCGGGCAGCTGAACCCCGGCCAGCAGGTGGTGAAGATCGTGGGGGAGGAGCTGCAAGCGCTGATGGGCGGCGAATCTGCCGGGCTCAGCTTTGCTTCCAGCCCGCCCACGGTGATCCTGATGGCAGGGCTGCAGGGGTCCGGCAAAACCACCGCGAGCGCCAAGCTCGCGCGGTATCTGCGCGAGCAGCACAACTCGGCCGTCGGGTTGGCCGCGTGCGACGTGTACCGCCCGGCAGCGGTCGACCAGCTCGTCAAGGTTGGTGCGCAAGCGGGCGCGACCGTGTACGAGCAGGGCACAGAGCGCAGCCCGGTGGAGATCGCCCAGTGGGCGCTCGAGCAGGCCAAGCGCGACGGCAAGGATGTGCTGATCGTCGACACCAGCGGCCGGCTGCACATCGACGAAGCGCTGATGGCTGAGCTGGTGCAGATCCGCGACGCGGTCAAACCCGACAACATCCTGCTCGTCGTCGACGCGATGACCGGCCAGGATGCGGTCAACGTGGCCGAGCAGTTCGCCCAGGCCGTGCAGTTCGACGGCGTGCTGATGAGCAAGCTCGACGGCGACGCGCGCGGCGGCGCGGCGCTGTCGGTCAAAGCAGTCACCGGCAAGCCGATCCTGTTCGCGTCGATGGGCGAGAAGCTCGACCAGCTCGAGCGCTTCCACCCCGATCGGATGGCCCAGCGCATCCTTGGGATGGGCGACGTGATGAGCCTGATCGAGAAAGCCGAAAGCCAGTTCGACGAGGACGAGGCGCTTGCGCTGCAGCGCAAGCTCAAGCGCAACGAGTTCGGGCTCGACGACTTCCTCGACCAGCTGAAGACCGTACGGCGCATGGGACCGCTGAGCAGTCTGCTCGGCATGATCCCCGGGCTCGGCGGCGCGCAGCTGCGCAACATGAAGATCGACGAGCGCGAGCTCGACCGGCTGCAAGCGATCATCCTGGCGATGACCCCCGAGGAGCGGCGCCGGCCGGAGCTGATCAAGGGGTCGCGCCGGCTGCGGATCGCACGCGGGTCGGGCACGAACGTGCAGCAGGTCAACCAGCTCGTCAAGCAGTTCGGCCAGATGCGCAAGGTGATGCGCCAGGTGGGGCGCGGCAAGATGCCGGACATCGGCGCGCTGATGCGCCAAGCGCGCTGATAAGCCCACACGCGCTGATGCCAGGCGCGCTGATGCCAGGCGCGCTGAGCGCGGCAGCTCAGGCGGGGCCGCTCCAACCAGCTGGGCGCCGCGCGCTCAGACCCGGCGGCGAGCGGCAAGCGCATGACGCAGGCCCGGCGGGTGCGGCAAGCGCGTGACGCAGGCCCGGCGGGTGCGGCAAGCGCGTGACCCAGGCCCGGCGGGTGCGGCAAGCCGCGTGATCGTCAAGACATTCGAGACACCCGGTGCGTGTAGATGTCAAATATCCGGGATAATCGGATTCGGGGCCTTTTGAGTAAGCAATAGTCCGGGCATGGACTCACTGCGGCCCGTGCTCTAAGCTGACCAAGCATTTTTTTCGCGTTTATCAGGCAAAGCACAGAGAGGAACCCGTGGCGGTAAGGCTCAGGCTCACGCGAGTGGGCGGCAAGAAGGATCCGATGTGGCGTGTGGTTGTGGCCGACCAGCGCGCTCCGCGCGACGGTCGCGTGATCGAGACGATCGGCCATTACAACGCTCAAACCAATCCTTCGACGATCGTCATCGACGAGGGTCGCGCACGCAACTGGCTGGCGCGGGGGGCGCAACCGTCTGAAACGGTGCGCAAGTTGTTGCGTATCCAAGGCATCGAGGCCGGACCCCGCTAGCTGCTCGTCGTGGGTGTGCGCAGTATGGGCGCCCACCCACGGCAGAAGAGCGCAAGCGGGTGCAAGAGGGGGTCATGAAGGAGCTGCTGGAATACCTGGTCAGGGGATTGGTCGACCGGCCCGAAGACGTGTCGGTGGAGCAGTTCGAGGAAGACGACGGCACGATCGTCCTCGAGCTGTGTGTAGCTGAAGATGACTATGGAAAGGTGATCGGTCGCGGCGGACGCACGGCGCATGCTCTGCGCACGGTGCTGAAAGCAGCGGCAGTCACACAGAAGCGGCGCGTGCTCGTCGACATCGTCGACTGACGTGTCGCGCCGTTGATACCCGCCGGAGCACCGGTGAGCGACGTGCCATCCGATTCGCTCGACGCCGGCCGTGTGGGGCGTGCGCACGGGCTGGACGGCAGCTTCTACGTCACCGGTGCGCGCCCGCGGCTGCTGACGGTGGGCACGGCCGTGACGGTGGGCGGGCGCAGCGCGCGGATCGTGCGCCGCGCCGGGCTGAGCGAGCGTCCGATCGTGCGACTGGAGACCATCGACAGTCGCACCGCCGCGGAAGCGCTGCGCGGGCAGGTGCTGAGCGTGCATGCGGCCGTGGCGCCCGAACTGGCGCCCGGTGAGTGGTGGGCGCACCAGCTGGAAGGCTGCACCGTGACCGACGGCGAGCGCCAGGTGGGCGTGGTGCGCCGGCTGCTGGAGCTGCCGTCGTGCGAAGCGCTGGAAGTGCAGCGTGCGCGGGATGCGGATGTACGTGTGCAGGATGCTGATGCACAGGGAGCTACTGCGGGTGAGCAGGGTGACGGTGCGGGCGCGCGCGTCCCGGATGCAGCTGCCCAGCGCACGGACGTGCTGCTGGTGCCGATGGTGAGCGACGCGATCCGCAGCGTCGACGTGTCCGAGCGGCGCATCGACGTGGACATGGAGTTCTTGGGGGAACCGTGGAGATAGACGTGTTCACGCTGTTCCCCGAGTGGTTCGAGTGGTTCGCAACCCAGCGCCACGTGCGCAACGCGCTGCAATCGGGTACGCGCATGGAGTGCGTGAACTTCCGCGATCACACGCCGCTGAACGCCGGCCAGGTGGATGACACGCCGTTCGGCGGCGGCGCGGGGATGGTGCTGCGCGTGGATGTGATGGAAGCGGCGCTGCGCGCCCGCTATCACGTCGACCCGGTTGAGCTGCCGAGTCAGCGGCGTGTTATCGCGCTGGTGCCCGGCGGGCGCATGCTCGACGACCGGTATGTCGACGAGCTGGCTGCCGAGCCGGCGCTGACGCTGCTGTGCGGGCGCTACGAAGGCTTTGACGAACGCATAATCCAGCACTTTGCGAGCGACACGCTGTCGATCGGCCGGTATGTGCTCGCCGGCGGCGAGCTGGCCGCGATGGTGGTGTGCGACGCGGTGCTGCGCAAGCTGCCAGGTGCGCTCGGCCACGCCGACTCGGCGCTGGAGGAGTCGTTCAGCGCGGCGCTCGAAGGCGACCCTGAGTACCCCCACTACACGCGCCCGGCGGAGCATCGCGGCTGGCGTGTGCCGGAGGTTCTGCTGTCTGGTCATCACGAGCGCATCGGCCACTGGCGACGGGAGCGCAGCCGGGAGCGAGGCCGCGCGGGCTGAGCTCCGCTACCATTCCTGCTCGCGTCGGCTGGCGCATGTCGTTCGAACCTCACCCGGCCGCGCTTTTTCTTCTTCTTTCTCCACTTATGAGCAGCGTCATCGAAACCCTCGAGCGCGCGCAACTGCGCCGCGTCCCAAGCTTCGCACCTGGCGATCGCGTCAAGGTGCATTTCCAGGTGGTCGAAGGCACGCGCCGGCGCATCCAGGTGTTCGAAGGCGTGGTGATCAAGCGCCAGGGCCACGGCTCGCGCGAGACGTTCACCGTGCGCAAGCAGTCCTTCGGCGTCGGCGTTGAGCGCACGTTCCCGGTGCATTCGCCCAAGATCGAGCGCATCGAGCTGGCAGCACGCGGCGATGTGCGCCGCGCGAAGCTCTACTACCTGCGGGATCGTGTCGGCAAGCGCGCACGTGTGCGTGAGCGCCGCTACACCGGTCCAGAGGAAGTGGTGACGCCCGGGCTGCTGCACGAGCCGGCGCCGCCAGCAGCAGAAGGGGACGCCACAACCACTGAGGAGGCGGTTGTGGACAGCGCGCTCACCGCAGCGCCTGCAAGCTCGGATAGCGGCGCTGAAGCTGCCGCCGCCGAAGCCCCAGCATCCGCGTCGGCCGAGCAGGAGCAGCCCGCCGCGGCGGCTGCGAGTGACGCCGCACCCTCCTCTGACGCCGGCGACGCCCAGGAGGGCGACGCAGCCGGCGATGCACCCGCGTGAGCACGCGCTCCAAGCCCGCTAAATCTCCCACGAGCTCGATCGTCGAGCTCGTAGTGATCATCATCGTGGCGCTCGGGCTCGCGCTCGGAATCCAGGCGTTCGTCGTCAAGCCGTACCGGATCCCCAGCTCGTCGATGGAGCCGACCCTGACGATCGGCCAGCGCGTGCTGGTCAACCGCATCGGCATGCACTTCGGCAAGCCGCACATCGGCGAGATCGTCGTGTTCCACCCGCCGACGCACGCGGAGGATCAGATCTGCGGGTCGGTGCCCAACAGGGTCAGCCTCGGCGGCTCCGCGTGCGCGCAGCCGGAGCCTCAGCACTCGGGTGTCAACTTCATCAAGCGCGTGGTGGCCGGCCCGGGCGACGTGATCTCGATCCACGGCGGCCACGTGATCCGCAACGGCAAGCTTCAAAAAGACTCCTTCACGCGCCCCTGCAGTGTGGCCGCCCAGTGCGACTTTCCCACCCCGATCAAGATTCCGCCCGATCATTGGTTCATGATGGGGGACAACCGTGGCGAATCTGACGACAGTAGGTTCTGGGGACCAGTCCCCACCGGATGGATCATCGGCGGCGCCTTTGCCACCTACTGGCCCATCGATCGCATCGGCATCCTCTAGATCCTCGGCCGGAGCCGGAGCCGGAGCCGGAGACGCAGCTGGAGCTGGAGCTGGAGCTGGAGTCGTCGCGCTCGCGCCGCTCGCTGTCACCGTTCCCCGCGAACCCGCGGCTGCCATGCCGCTGCCCGCCGCCAAACCTTCCAACGCAGCCCGCAAGCGTGCTCGTAAGCGCGCCAGCGGTCGACGTCTGTTCTCGTTCGACCGCGCGCTCGGCGTACCGCTCGTCGCTGGCGCCGACGAAGCCGGGCGTGGGTGTCTCGCGGGCCCGCTCGTCGCTGCCGCTGTGCTGTTCGACTACGACGCGATCACCACGCGCGAACTGCGCTCGCTGAGCGCGCTCAACGACTCCAAGCAGCACACGATCGAAGCGCGTGAGCAGCTCTACCCGCTGGTGCTGCGCGCCGCTCAGCGGGTGGTAGTCGTATCCCGCTGCGTTCGCGGCATTGATGCGCGCGGGCTGCACAAGACGAACCTCGCGGCCCTGCGTGACGCGCTGCGGCGCGTTACCACCGACGTTCCAGGTGAGATCGCCTGCCTGGTGGACGGCTTCTCCGTCCCTGAGTTCGAGCGGCCGCAGCGCGCGATCGTCAACGGCGACGCCACTAGCGCCGCGATCGCCGCAGCGTCGATCATTGCCAAGGTCACACGCGATCGCTATATGCACAACGCCGACCGCCTGCATCCCGGGTGGAGCTTCGCCGAGCACGTTGGCTACTCCACCCCCACCCATCGTGACGCGATCGTTCGCCAGGGCGTATCGCCGCTGCACCGGATGTCGTTCCAGTCGCTCGCGTATCAGCAGCTCGCGCTCTGAACAATCCCCTCTTGAGCAGTCCCCTCTTGGCCAGTCGCCTCCCGGCCAGTCGCCACTCGAGCTTGGTGGCAGCTATCGGTCTCACGTGGTTTGCCCCAGCCTGAAACGCCCACCCGAGCGGAAGGTGTTTGGCGGAGATCACCAGGCTCCCTCCAAGTGATTGAGGCTCACGAGTTTCCCGGAGCGATCCACGATCACCCCGATCGCGTCGAATCGCACCTCATTAGCCCGAGGCCGCGGGCGTGTCTCGGCGAGCCACGCGGTAGCGAGTTTCCGCAAGCGCCTGCGCTGGCCGGCCCGCAACCCCACCAGCGGATCACCGAAAGCCGAGCTCCGCTGGCTGACTGCGACGCTTCTTCGCCGCGTCTTCACCTCGACGAACACGAGCGTATGGCCGTCGAACACGATCAGATCGATCTCTCCATGACGCGTGCGATGGTTGCGCGTCACCAGCTGAAACCCGAGCGCACGCAGATGGGCGAGCGCGAGATCTTCGCCGAGGCTACCCAGCGCACGCCGGCCGTCGGGGGAGCCGCCAGAGGAGTCGCGTGGGGAGCCGGCCGGGGTGTTGGGAGCGCGGGATGGACGTCTTGATGGCACAGGAATTGAGACTAGACCCGCATTTGTGCCCTAACTCACACATATGTGACGTCTCTGTGACGAGACTGTGCCCTGACTGTGTCCTCTCGCGGGCGCGCGCGCAGCACCATCTCTTTTTCCACGACTCTCACCACGTCCTCACTTCCACGACTCTCACCACGTCCTCACTTCCACGACCCTCACCACGTCCTCACTTCCACGCGGCTCACCACGCCCTACATGACCCTCTCCACGGCCTCACGCGACATGCCAACGAACACGCCAACCCCGCCGCTCACGTAGCCTCCCCTCCATGAGCGACACACCAAGATCAGCCGGCGCGTCTGCGTCCGCGCCCGCTGAGGCGCCGACGTCCGGACGCTCGGCGCTCGCCCGTGGCTCAGGGCCGGCGGATGAGCCAGCGCCCGCGCCCGCGGACCAGAAGCCACGCCGACAGGGTCCACTGGACGGTGTCACCGGCTTCATGGGCATGCGCTGGGAGGACCCCCAGACGGTTCGCCTGCAGATCCGCCCGGAGCTGATCAACGCCGGTGGACTGCTCTCCGGGGTGGTCACCTATGCGCTGGTCGACTACTGCATGGGCTCGGCGCTGTGGGTGCACACCACCGAGCGGGAGCACATCGCGACGATTAGCATCTCGATCAACTACATCCAGACCGCCACGCAGGGCGAGATCGTGTGCTCCACGACGCTCGACCGGCGCAACCGCCACACAGCCGTGCTGAGCAGTGAGGTGCGTCACGAGGACGGTCGCTTGATGGTCACTGCGATCGGCAGCTACTCGATCTTCGCACCCCGCGCGTCCGTCCCTCAGACGGACTGAGCTCCGGCTGGTGGGCAGAGTGGCGCCTGCAGCCTCGCCTCGAGAGCGGCCACGGATAGCACGTACGCCACGCGTGCTGTCGATCGCCGGGTCGGACTCCGGCGGCGGCGCCGGCATCCAGGCCGATCTGAAGGCGTTCGCGCGTTGCGGGGTGCATGGGATGACCGCGATCACGGCGGTCACGGCGCAGAACACCGTTGGAGTGAGCGCAGTACACGCGGTGCCGCCCGAGGTCGTGCTCGCGCAGATCCGCGCAGTCGTGCAGGACATCGGTGTGGACGCCGTCAAGATCGGGATGCTCGGCAACGTCGAGACCACGCTCGCGGTGGCGCACGCGCTCGACGAGCTCCCCGCCGGCACTCCCGTGGTGGTCGACCCCGTGATGGTCGCCGAGTCAGGTGCGCGCCTGCTGGAGTCAGACGCCCAGCACGCGCTGGTAGCGGAGATCCTGCCGCGCGCCACGGTGCTCACGCCGAACGTCCCGGAAGCCCAGGCGCTCGTCGCGGACGCCAAGGCGCCCAGCTCTGACGTTCAGACGCTCACGGGCGAGCCTGCTCAGGGGCGGGCGCAGGGGCATGCGCAGGCGCCGCAGCCGGACGAGGACGCCGAAGCGCGCGCGCTCGCTCAGGCGGTTCTCGCGCTCGGGCCGCGGATCGTTGTCCTCACGGGTGGCCATCGGGAACACGCGGTCGATCTGTTCCTCGACCGCGAAGATGCGCAGGGGATCGTGGCGATTCCCGGCGAGCGTCACCCCGCGGGCGCTGCGCACGGCTCCGGCTGCACCCACTCGGCGGTGCTCGCCGCGCAGCTCGCGCTGGGGCTACAGCCGCTGCAAGCAGCGCAAATCGCGCGGGTGCTGGCGGGTGCGGCCGTGGCCAACGGGTTGCGCGACATCGGCATGGGCGCGGGTCCCGTCGACGTGCTCGATCTCCGCCGTGCGCGCCGAAGTTGAGCTCCCGGCCGAGGTCGAAGCCGACGGCGGCCGTCCCGTCGAGCTGGCCCGGTTTGCCATAATCGAGCTGCGATGAAGCTCCTTCGTCTCAAGCCCGGTCATGGTGAGATTGTGCTCGCTGAAGGCGACGTGGAAGTGCCCGAGCAGGAGGCTGAGCTGATCGAGGCGTTCCGCCGCGAGCTGGACGGCGGGATGTGGGCCGCCGTGCCCACGGTCACCCAGGGTGGCCGCCGCGAGGCCGAGATGGTGAAGAGCTTCGGCGAGGTTCCACGCGACGCCGAGCGCGTGATCTTCTTCCCGCGCGCCGCCGGCGGGCGCTAGCCGGTCGTGCTGCTAGCGCTGAGCACAGCTGCGATCGTGCTGTTGGCGCTGCTGTGGGAGCTCAGCCGCCCCAAGCTGAGGGATACGCTCGCGCAATGGCACCGGCAGCGCAAAGCCGCCGGGCGCGGCGCCGCTCAGCTGAACTACGACCCGGGGCGTGAGCGGCGTGCCGAGCAGCGCGCGCGTGAGCTGCTGCGCTCGTGCGTGAACGACGAGGAGTGGGGGATGTACCGCGACCTCGGGTTCATGCGCGTGTGGGGGCGGCTCGGCGAGCGGCCGGGCGCAGACGCGCACGCGATGGCCGGGGCGCCATACGCATACTTGGTCTATCCGCACAAGCCGATCGTGGCTTACCTGCCGCAGACGGGCGTGCTCTTGAACGAGTACTGCGTCGCGTTTCCCGACCACACCCGTCCCTACGGCAGCGCGCGGCTGCCGGACTCCGACGACGTGCTTGCGAAATGGATGGCGCTGACCGCGGACGAGCACCAGTTGATCGCCGACGCCAACATGCACCTGCCCGGCAGGCAGATCGACCCCGAGCAGATCCGCCGCGACCTCGCGCGCCTGTCGCGTTGGGAGCGCGAGCGCTTGGAGCGCGCGCAGCGCGGCGCGGGTAGTGTTCCCGCGTCGTGACGAACGCTCCCTTCGACGTCAAGCACAAGAGCCGCGCTCTCACCGAAGGCCCGGAGCGCGCCGCCGCCCGCGCGTATCTGCACGGGATCGGTTACGGCCCCGAGGAGCTCGCCAAGCCGATCGTCGGCGTCGCTCACTCGTGGATCGAAACGATGCCGTGCAACTTCAACAACCGCGTGCTCGCGGCGAAGGTCAAGGAAGGCATACGCGCTGCCGGCGGCACGCCGATGGAGCTCAACACGATCGCGATCAGCGACGGCATCACGATGGGCACCTCGGGGATGCGCGCGTCGCTCGTCTCACGCGAGCTGATCGCCGACTCGATCGAGCTCGTCGCCAGCGCTCACGCGTTCGATGCGATCGTCACGATCAGCGGCTGCGACAAGACGATCCCGGGCACCGTGATGGCGCTCGCGCGCCTGAACATCCCCGCGCTGATGCTGTACGGCGGCTCGATCCGCCCCGGTCACTTCAACGGCAAGGAAGTGACGATCCAGCAGGTGTTCGAAGCAGTCGGCGCTCATGCGGCCGGAAAGATCAGCGAGGAAGAGCTGCACGCGCTGGAGGAAGCCGCGTCTCCCGGCGCCGGCGCCTGCGGCGGCCAGTTCACCGCCAACACGATGGCGATGGCCTTCGAAGTGCTCGGCATCTCACCCGCCGGCTCGGCGATGGTGCCGGCCGAGGACGGCAGCAAGCTGGAAGTCGCCGTGCAGGCCGGCGAGCTGGTGCTCGACGTGCTGCGCCGCGGGCAGCTCCCCAGCGACATCATCACCAGGCAGGGTCTGGAGAACGCGATCGCGGCAGCTGCCATGAGCGGCGGCTCCACCAACGTCGTGCTGCACCTGCTGGCGCTGGCGAGAGAGATGGGCGTGCCGCTGGCGATCGACGACTTCGACGGCATCTCCGAGCGCACTCCGCTGCTGTGCGACCTGCAGCCCGGCGGTCAGTACGTCGCGACCGACCTCTACGCCGCCGGCGGCGTGCCGCTGGTGCTCAAGCGCCTGCAGCAGGCCGGGTTGCTGCACGGCGACGCGCAGACCGTCACCGGGCGCACGATCGGCGAGCACGCCGCGGAAGCGGCTGAGACTCCGGGACAGCGGGTCGTGCGCTCCCTCGACGAGCCGCTGAAGCCCACCGGCGGGTTCGCGATCCTGCGCGGCAACGTCGCCCCCGATGGCTGTGTCGTGAAGCTCGCGGGTCATGAGCGCCGCCGCCACGTCGGGCCGGCGCGTGTGTTCGACGGCGAAGAAGCCGCGATGGCTGCCGTGCTCGCGCACGAGATCGCTGACGGCGACGTCGTCGTCATCCGCGGCGAAGGTCCCGCCGGCGGCCCGGGGATGCGCGAGATGCTGGCTGTCACAGCCGCGATCGTCGGCGAAGGACTGGGAGAGACCGTCGCGTTGATGACTGATGGGCGCTTCTCGGGCGCCACACACGGCTTCATGATCGGTCACATCGCGCCCGAAGCGGTGCGCGGTGGCCCGATCGGCGCGCTGAAGGACGGTGACGAGCTCACGATCGACGTCGACTCCCGTCGCATCGACGTCGCGCTCAGTGACGAGCAGATCGCGGAGCGCCTGCGCTCTTACGTGCAGCCGCCGCGTGCCGACGAGCACATCGACGTGGCGATCCGCAAGTACGCCAAGCTGGTCGGCAGCGCCGCCGAGGGCGCTGTCACCTGCTGACGGCCGCTGCAGCTGCAGCAGCAGCAGCACCGCCGATTCGCCCGGACGCGGAGGTTGTGCCTTCATTTTTGATGGTGCTGCGCGCGCGTACGTACGCGCGCGCAGCACCATTGAATTTGGGAGCTCACTCCACGGAGGAGGTCTCTTCGCTGAGGAACTCCTCCAGCAGCTGGTTCACCGCCATCGGGCGCTCGAGCATCGCCAGATGGCCTGTGTCCTCGAGCACGACCTTGCGCGACCCGGGGATCGACTGCTCGAAGATCTCGGCGTCGCGTGCGGTGATCACTCGGTCCTGCTCGCCCCATACGATCAGAGCCGGGCACGCGATCTCGGCCAGCCGCTCGCGCGTGTCGTAATTCAGGTTGGCGAGGAGCCCGTCGAAGAAGCCCGGGGATTGGGCGCCGCCGCGGATCTGCTCGGTCGCAAGCGCGGCGCCCAGCAGGCCGGGGTGGGTCACCAGGCCGCCAAGCAGCGTCTTGCGCAGACGCCGCCGGCGGCCCATCAGCTCCGGGTTGGCCAGCACCCAGTCGAACCCAGGGGTCAGAACGCGACTCGCACGGCGCAGGATCGGCTCGGCGCGCACCCCGGCGGGATGGGCGTAAGTGCTGACTCCGGCCGGGGAGATCAACGCGATGCGCTCCACCCGCTCAGGGAAGGTGATCGCCAGGTCGGTCGACACGAACCCGCCCATCGAGTTGCCGACCAGCGCAGCCGCGTCGATCTCGAGCTGGTCGAACAGGCCGTCGAGCAGGCGGGCGTAGTAGGAGATCGAGATCCGCTCGGGCGGCATCGGCGAATGCCCGAACCCAGGCAGATCCAGCGTGATCACGCGGTGCTGAGCGGCGAACACCGGCAGCTGCTCCAACCAGTTCTGCCACGACCCGAGCAGTCCATGCACGAACACGAGCGGCGGACCAGCGCCGAGCTCGATCGTGTTTATGGGCGCGCGGTCTACAACGACCCAGCGCTGATGCTCGCGCCAGTCGATGTCAAGCCAGGGCGAACGGCCCTCCGGCCCGTAGGGTTGACGTCCGGGCCGCGGCGACGTCGCTGAAAGCACGGACATAAACGAATAATCTATCCGACCACATGAGGATTGCGGTCGACATCGACTCGACGTTGCACCACTACTGGGACGTGCTCTCGGAGATCTCCAGCCGCCGCTTCGGCATCGAGCTGCCGTACGAAGAGCAGCTCAACTGGGGAATCACACGCTTGCGCCCCGAACAGCTGTTGCTGTGCATCCAGGAGAGCCACAGCGCGGAGTGCATCCTCACCGGCGTGCCGTACCCTGGCGCCGTCGAAGCCGTGCGCGCCTGGCACGACGCGGGTCATTTCGTACACGTCACCAGCCACCGCGAGCCGGAGTGCCGCGAGGCGACGGCTCGCTGGCTGGCGCTGATCGGGCTGCCGTTCGACGATCTGCACTGCTCCACTGACAAGGTTGCGCGTTGCGCGGAGCTCGAGATCGACGTGCTCGTCGATGACTGCCCGGCGAACCTGGCGGCCGCGATCGAGCACGGCATGATCGCCGCGACGATCCGGCACCCGTGGAATCGCGACGTGTGCGACGAAGAAGACGTGCTCTGCGCCGAGGATTGGCCCGAGCTGGCAGCGCTGCTGGAGTCGGTGCTGTCGCAGCGCGAGTACTCGATCGCGCGCAACGGCTGACCCGTCAAGCAGGGCGTTGGCCTGCCGGCGGCGAATTCAGCGTCGCGATGACCGTCACGTCGAACGAGCAGCCGCTGCATAAGAACTGGCGTGATGCGCTGACGCTGCTCGACACCGATCTGCGCACCCGCGACGCGGCCGCGCGCACGCGGCGCGCGTACAGCAGCGATCTCGAGCAGTTCGCACGCTGGGCCGGCAGCCAGGGGCTCACGCCGACGCAGGTGAGCTCGCGTGCGGTGCGCCGCTACATCGCGAGTCTGTCCGAGGCGCACGCGGCGCCGACGACGACAGCGCGCAAGCTGGCCGCGCTGCGTACGTTCTTCGCCAGCCAGCGCGAGCATGGCCAGATCGTCCAGAACCCGGCGGATCTTGTGTCTACTCCGCGCCAACCCTCGTATCTACCACGAGTGGTGAAAGCCAAGGAGATGTCACGGCTGCTCGACAGCATCCCCGCGTCCAGCGCGCTAGAGCTGCGCGACCGCGCGCTGTTCGAGCTGGCGTACGCGTGTGGGCTGCGCGCCGAGGAGCTCGTGTCGGCGCGCATCAGCGACGTCGATCACGACGGTGAGCAGCTGCGGGTCGAGGGCAAGGGGCGCAAGACACGCTTTGTGCCGGTCGGTGAGCTTGCGCTCGCGGCTGTCGCCGAATACCTGCGGCGCGGGCGCCCGGCGCTGTGCGCCGAGGAACGGGAGACGGCGCTGTTTCTCAGCAAGTCCGGGCGCGCGCTCAGCACCAGCGACGTGCGCCGGCGTCTGCGCACGTGGACCACGCGCGCGGGGGTCGCGGGCGGCGTGTCGCCGCACGCGCTGCGTCACAGCTTTGCGACACACCTGCTCGACGGCGGGGCGGACTTGTTGAGCATTCAGGAGCTGCTCGGCCACGCGAGCGTCTCGACAACGCAGGTTTACACTCGGGTAGAGTCCGCGAGACTCAGAAGCGCCTATGCGCGCAGCCACCCTCGGGCCTGATCAAGCGGGAGAAGACCCTGGAGACGAACGTCAAAGCGATCGAGCTGCGTGAACTGTGGCGTCGCTACAAATCTGATGGAGATAGTCGCGCACGCGAACGGCTGGTCGTCGCCTACTCGCCGCTGGTGAAGTACGTGGCCGGGCGCACCGCGTCGGGTCTGCCGCCGCACGTCGAGGAAGCCGACCTGATCTCCTATGGACTAGTTGGGCTGATCTCCGCGATTGAGCGCTTCGATCCCTCCCGGGAGATCAAATTCGAGACGTACGCGATCACGCGCATCAAGGGCGCGATCATCGATGAGCTGCGCTCGATGGATTGGGTGCCGCGCAGCGTGCGCTCACGTGCGCGCGAGATCGAACGCGCCAACGCCAAGCTCGAGCACCAGCTGCAGCGCGCGCCCACCGACAAGGAGATGGCCACCGAGCTCGGCATCGCCGTGCAGGAGTTCCACGACGCGCTGCTGACGATCTCGCACTCCTCGGTGGCCGCGCTGGATGAGATGTGGAGCGTGTCGGACTCCAGCGGCGACCAGGTGTCGCTGATGGATACGCTCGAGGACACCGGCGCGCCGGACCCTGCGAAAGCGCTCGACCTCGGTGATCTGAAGGATCGCATCGCCGAGTCGATCGCGCGGCTGCCCGAGCGGGAGAAGCTGGTGATCGCGCTGTACTACTACGAGAATCTGACGCTGCGGGAGATCGGCGAGGTGCTCGGCGTGACCGAGTCGCGGATCTCTCAGCTGCACACGAAAGCCGTGCTGCGCCTGCGCTCGCGCATGCAGGGCGACTCGTTCGACGACTGACCACTCGGCGCACGTCGCGACTGATCACTCGGGTGCGCGTCAACGACTGACCACTCGGCGCACGCGTTCTCAACCCCTGGCGCGGGGGGAAAGCCGGCGCTATGGTCTGCCGCAGACCCGAGCGAAGCGAAGGAGCCGCGCGTATGCGACCGATCACGGATCGGCCAGCGGCGGACCGTGTCCGCAACGTCGCCTTGGTCGGCCATCGTGGGGCCGGCAAGACGTCGCTGCACGAAGCGCTTCTGTTCGAGGCAGGGGTGGTCAACCGGCTCGGTTCGGTGCCCGGGGGCACGACCGTGTCCGACGCCGACCCGGACGAGCAGGCGCGGCAGATGTCGATCTCCGCCGCGCTGAGCTCGTTCCAGTGGCGCGAGCGCAAGCTCAACGTGCTCGACACGCCGGGCGAGCCGAGCTTCGTGGCGGATGCGCTCGGCGCGCTGCGCGTGTGCGAGTCGGCGGTGTTCGTGGTGAACGCGGTGATGGGCGTGGAGGTGTCGACGACGCGCCTGTGGGCGCGCGCGGCCGAGCTCGACATCGCGCGGCTGCTGTTCGTGAACATGCTCGACCGCGAGCGCGCGGATTTCTTCCGCGCGCTGGAGCAGCTCAAGCAGGCGTTCGGGGAGCACGTGGTGGCGACCGAGATTCCACTCGGATCCGAGCACGAGCTGGCGGGTGTGATCGACCTCGTCGACATGGTCGCGTTCCGTCAGGACTCGGCCGAGCGCGGCGGCTGGGCGGAGATCCCGATCCCCGCCGAACACTTCGCGCGCGCGAACGAGTACCGCGAGAAGCTGATGGACGAGGTGGCGGGCGTGTCCGACACGCTGATGGAGCGTTACCTGGAGGGCGAGCCGATCTCCCACGAGGAGATCGTGGGCGCGCTCAAGGACGGCACCAACCACGGCAGCATCTTCCCGGTGGTGTGCGGCGTTGCCACCCGCAACCTCGGCACTTCGCGGCTGCTCGACGCGATCGTCGAGGATCTGCCCTCGCCGGTCAAGCATGGCCCGCTGACCGTCGGTGAGCTCGAACTGCAGCCGTTGGATGACGCGGAGCTGTTCGCGTACGTGTTCAAGACGCGCGCCGACCCGTTCGCGGGGCGCATCAACCTGTTTCGCGTCTACCAGGGCGTGCTGCGCCATGACACGCAGGTGCTGAACACGCGCGCGCACGCCAAGGAGCGGATCGGCCAGCTGCTGCTGTTCGCCGGCAAGCAGATCGAGCACGTCCAGGAGTTCGGGCCCGGCGACATCGGCGCCGTGGCGAAGCTGAAGGAGACGCGCGCCGGGGATTGGCTGGCCGCGCGCGACGAGCCGATCGAGCTGCCGGCGCTGAAGCTGCCCGCGCCGGTGATGGCGTTCGCGATCGAGCCGCGCAACCGCGGCGAGGAGGAGAAGGTGTTCGGCGCGCTGCGCCGCCTGCAGGAGGAGGACCCGGTGATCGACCTGCACCGCGACCCGCAGACCGGTGAGCAGATCGTCGCGGGGCTCTCGCAGGTACACGTCGAGGTGATCGTGGACCGCCTGCGCGAGCGCTTCGGCGTCGAGGTCAGCCTCAAGCCGCCGCGCGTGCCCTACCGGGAGACGATCCACGGCTCGGCGACGGCCCACGGCCGCCACAAGAAGCAGTCAGGCGGGCGCGGCCAGTTCGGCGACTGTCACATCGAGATCGAGCCGCTGAACGATCCTGAGCACGCCACCGGCTTCGAGTTCGTCAACAAGATCAAGGGCGGTGTGATCCCGAGCTCGTTCATTCCGGCCGTGGAGAAAGGCGTGCGCGAGGCGATGGCGGCCGGCGTGCTCGCCGGCTATCCCGTCAAAGGCGTGCGCGTACGGCTGTTCGACGGCTCCTATCATGCCGTCGACTCGTCGGAGATCGCGTTCAAGCTCGCCGGCGCGCAGGCTATGCGCCAGGCGCTCGAGCAAGCCAGCCCGGTGCTGCTGGAGCCGATCATGCTGGCGACCGTGTCCGTGCCCGAGGAGCACGTCGGAGACGTGATCGGCGATCTGAGCTCCCGCCGCGGACATCCACTGGGCATGGAGCCGGTCGGCGGGATGACCGAGATCAGAGCCGAAGTGCCGATGGCTGAGATGCTGAGCTACGCGCCCGACCTGCGTTCCATCACCGGCGGCCAGGGCGAGTACACGCTCGAGTTCCTGCGCTATGAGGAGACCCCGACGCAGCTCGCGCAGAAGGTCGTCGAGCAGGCCGACGGACAGCGCGCGACCACGCACGCCTGAGAAGCGCCACGCGCCGCGACGCGCGGCCCACTACGCTGATGCACCAGATGGCGACGCGCGCGATAGTCACTTCTCATCCGGATGTCGAGTGCGACGTGTGCGGACGGCGCCTGCTGCGCGGCGAGCAGCCGGACGTGTTCCTGGCCGGCGGCCAGCGACGCACGGTGTGCGAGCTGTGCGCGCCACGGGCCGCGCACGAGGGCTGGCTGCGCGAAGCCGAGGACCATTCGCTGAGCCCGCGCGCGGCGCGACCGCAGCGCGGGCGCACGCTGCTCGGGCGGCTGCGCCAGCTGCGCGAGCCCGCCCAGCGTGGAGCGGGGGAGAGCGGAGCTGGCGATGCAAGCACGCGCGGCGGCGGCCCAGGCTTATACGACTTCCTCGACAGCGCGGCGCTCGCCGCGGAGGCGGAGCCGGCCGCGGAGCAGTTCATCGAGCTGCTCGAAGGGGCCGACACCGGGGCCAGCTCCACCCGCGCGCGCGCTGTCCGTGATGAGCACACCAATGGGGATCTGAAGGCTGCTCGCGCGCTCGAGGTGTTCAACGTCGGCGAGCACCCGCGCCGCGTCGCGGGCGTCGCGCGCTCGCTGGGCGCGCCGACCGTGCTGACGCGCCCGCTCGCCTCCAGCGGCAGCCTCGTGTCGATCCTGGTCGCGTGGGAGCTGTGCTGGTATCGCTACGAAGTCGATCTTGGCGACGAGGCAGCCGGCGCGCGGCTCGTGGCCCAGGGCATGGAGCTCGCCGAGCTGGAGCCCGAAGACCGCGAGCCCGCCAATGCCGCTGCCGACGAACGCGGCGAGTTAGTCCCACTCGTCTGACCTGACCCGCGGGTGCGATCGCCCGCGAGCGCTGATTGCCCGCGGGGCCCCGATCGCCCGCGAGCGCTGATTGCCCGCGGGGCCGCGATCGCCCGCGTGTGGCCAATCGCACGCGATTGCTTGGATTTTGGGCTGCTGACGGGTACGATTCAGGCAATGATCTACTGCGTTGTCCCCAAGCCGCTGGCCGATGAGCTTTATCCGAAGCTCGTCAAGCACTATGAGCACGATGAGAACGTCACCGTGATCATCGATCGTCGTGAGTTCGACCGCCGTGCGCGCCGGGGCAACACCGACGCCGGCAGTCAGCGACGGATCGTGCGCGACCGCCGTCGTGCGCGCGTGCCCGGCGAGCTTCCCGCCTTGGCAAACGCCTCGGCTTAGTCACAGGGCTCGCACGCGCAGATGAAGGTGATCGTGCACGTCGACGGCGGCGCGCGCGGCAACCCCGGTCCGGCTGCGGCCGGCAGCGTGGTGTCCTCGCCGGACGGCGAAGTGCTGGACGAGAGCGCGCGCCTGCTCGGCAGCGTGAGCAACAACGTGGCTGAGTACCGCGCCCTGCTGCTCGGTCTGGAGCGCGCACGCGAGCTGGGCGCCACCGAGGTCGAGGTGGTCAACGACTCCGAGCTGATCGCCAAGCAGGTGCTCGGCGTCTACAAGGTCAAGCACGAGGCGATGCGTCCGCTGCACCGCGAGTCGCTGGATGCGCTAAAGCGGTTCGAGCGCTGGCAGATCCGCACCGTGCCGCGCGCGCAGAACGCCCACGCCGACCAGCTCGTCAACGCCGCGCTGGACCAGGCGCGCGCCGCATCCGCCGCCGGCTGACCCGACGGAACAGCTCACCGGCGGTGGCTCTGTGGCTGCCTTGATGAGGTTGTGATCAGGCGCGACGGTTTGAGCCGCGACGCGCTTTTGGACGAGCTAGTGCAGCAGCTGGGCTGAGCGCGCGATCGCGAGCATCTGCCCGTTGGAGAGATCCTCTAGCAGCGTGTTGTTGAGCCAGTAGAGCACGCGCCCCTGGTGCCACGCGAGCGTGTGGATGTGGCTGCCGTCGGAGAAGATCAGATACGTGCGCGAGCCGATCTTGCGGGTCGCGTCGGGGTGGGCGACGAGCGGCGGGTTGAGCCAGTCGGTGCCCTGCAGGTCGTAGTAGCCACCCTGGTTGTTCTGCTTCCACACGACCACGTACGCGTGGTGGGGGTGGTTGTGCTCGTCCTTGAGCGTGTACGCACGCACCTGCTGCTGCACCGCCGGACCGGTGCGCAGCGATGGGTACAGCACGCGGAACGGCACGTCCACCGATGCTGTCACCGCCTGGCTCTCGCCGACCGAGCCGGTCGGGAACAGGCCGAGCGCCGCCGCGCTGGACGCATTCGAGTGACGGCTCTTCTTGGTGCGCGCGCGGTGCGCATACGCCTGTGAGCTCGGCAAGCTCACCTTCTGAGCGCCGTGCAGGAAGTCGTCGAGCGTTGCGCGCGCGAGCGCCGGCGTGGTCGTCACGTAGGAGCCACCGCCGAGCTGGAAGTTGATGTTCGCCGTCTTGAACTTCACCTGGCGCAGCGGCTTGCTCTGCGAGAACGCGACCAGCTTGGCGAGCACGATCAGCTGGCTGCTGGACGGCGGGAACGACGTGCTGATCGCGCGCCCCACGGCCTTGGCGACCGTGTGGATCTGGCCGAGCACATTGCCCGGGGAGATCTGCTGGCGCAGCGCGCGCATGAAGTCCTGCTGGCGCGCCACGCGCACGAGGTCCGAGTCGGTGTGGCGGTAGCGCACGTAGCTGAGCGCGTTCTGGTAGCAGAGCTTCTGGTAGCCGGGCTGCAGGTCGATGCTCGTGTAGTCGGTCGCAACGGTGCCCAGGTTCTGGTTGAAGTAGCGGTGATCGACGTTCACAAAAGCGCACCCGAGCGTGTCGACGACGTTGATGAACCCCGAGAACGTGACGTCGACGATGCCGTTCAGCTGCAGCCCGGGGAGCTGCTTCTTGATCGTCTCCGCCGCCAGGCGCGCGCCGCCGTCGTTGCCCTTCATCTGGCTGCCGATCGTGTACGCAGCGTTGATCTTCTGGTTGGGGTAGTACTTGCCGTCTTCGGTGCTGAAGCTGACGAGCAGGTCGCGCGGGATCGACAGCACCGACGTCTGGTTCTGGTTCGGGTCGAAGCGCACCAGCAGCATCGTGTCGCTATGGGGTGGGTCGGAGCGGTCGAAGCGGTCCTTGGAGTGCGCGCGTTTATCTGATCCGAGTATCAAGAACGTTTGTGGACCGCCGCTGTACACCGGCGCGACGACCCCCTTCGGCGCATGGATCTCGTTGAGCTTCGGGAACACCTCGTGGGCGATGTCGCTGACCGTGTTGAGCGCCACCGTCGCGGTCGCGGCGCCGCTCAGCGCCACGATCAGCACCGCGGCGATCAAAAAGCGCATCCACATGCCGCGCCGCAGCGAGGGCGGGCGCTCATCCTCCGCGTCGACGGGTGTCGGTATCACCGGATGGCTGCTCATCTGATCCACGAAAAAGCCCGCGCAGCCCAGCGGCGGCGCGGTCGCACCGCCAAGGGTAGCGAGCGTGCCGGCGTGCCACGCCGGGCGCCGAGATACCCTCGCAGACATGCTCAGCCCCAGAAACCGGGAGCTTTTCGGGTTGCTGCCCGCGGCGCTGCTGGTCACGACCGGGTTCACCGCGATCTTCATCCAGGCGGAGAACAACACGCGCGGCGCGTCGACCAACTTCACGCTCAACCACGCCTCCGGCCTGTCGCTCACCTACGGAGCGGTGTTCTTGGGGCTGTGCGTCGCCGCGCACCTGGTGATCCGCTTCGCGCTGCCGCACGCCGACCCCTACCTGTTCCCGCTCGCCGCCGTGCTGGCGAGCGTCGGGATCGTGATGGTCTACCGCATCAACCCGACGCTTGCGCGCCAGCAGGCGCAGTGGATGGTGCTCGGGCTGGTGCTGTTCGCCGCCACGATCGTGGCGCTGCGGCGCTTCGGGCTGGGGGTGCTCGAGCGCTACCGCTACACGATCGCGGTCGTAGGCATCGGCATGACCATCCTGCCGCGCTTCCCGGTGATCGGCGAGCAGGTCAACGGCGCCTACCTGAACATCCACTTTGGCAGCATCGCGTTCCAGCCGGCCGAGCTCGGCAAGATCGCGATCGTGATCTTCTTAGCCAGCTACCTGCGCGACAACCGCCAGATCCTCGTCACCGCGGGGCGGCGCGTGCTCGGGCTGACGCTGCCGCCGATGAAGCAGTTCGGCCCGATGCTGCTGGTGTGGGGCGCAGCGATGGCCACGCTGCTGCTGACACGCGAGCTCGGCACGTCGCTGATGTTCTACGGCGCGTTCCTCGCGCTGCTGTACGTCGCCACCGGGCGCTTCTCGTTCCCGTTCCTCGGCCTGCTGCTGTTCGCGCTCGGCGCGTGGTTCGTGGCGACGCACGTCAGCCACGTGCATTCGCGCGTGCTCGCGTGGGAGCACCCGTTCGACCCGGCGCTCTACAACAAATCCGCCGGCAGCAGCTACCAGCTGGCGCAATCGCTGTTCGCGCAGGCCGACGGCGGGCTGCTCGGCACCGGCTTCGACCAGTCGCTGCTGCGCCTGCCGAGCTACCACGGCGTATCCGCCCCGATCCTGCCGGTGCCCGAGAGCGACCTGATCTACTCGGTGATCACCAACGAGCTCGGGCTCGTCGGCGCGGCGGCGCTGCTGCTCACGTACCTACTGTTCGTCGCACGCGGGCTGAAGACGGCCGCGCTCGCACGCGACTCGTTTGCGAAGCTGCTCGCCACCGGGCTGTCGTTCATCGTCGCGATGCAGGTGTTCGTGATCGTCGGCGGCGTCACCCGCGTGATCCCGCTGACCGGCGTCACGCTGCCGCTGGTCGCATACGGCGGCTCCTCGGTGGTGATGAACTTTGTGCTGCTCGCGCTGCTGCTGGTGATCTCCGATCGCGCGCGCAACCGGGTGAGCTGACGGGCTGAGCGCGCGTCCGCGGCGCGAGCGATCGGTGGGCGCCGACGCCGGCTGAGCACCCGGCTGCGGCGGGAGCTGTGAGTAGAGATGAGCAGCGTTGTGGAGGTTTGGCGCAGTTTTCGCGCGCCAAACCTCCACATAGCCGCGCAGGGGGCTCCAGTCCGGGCGACGGCGGCGAATATCACCGCCATGCACACATGTACATCCCCCGCTGTCGCCCGCCTGCGCGTCCATGAAGGCGCGAGCTGCGCGGCCGCCCACCGCTACACCGGCGAATCGCAGCACTTCTGCACACCCTCGGCCGGGCTGCAGCGGCGGCCGTGGCTGGCGCGCCTGCACCGCGCGCTGCGCGACGATCGCTTCGAGCTGCACTACCAGCCGATCGAATGTCTCGCGACGGGTGAGATCACGCACTACGAGGCGCTCGTGCGGCTCCTCGACGAGGACGACGGCTCGCTGATCGCCCCGGGGCGCTTCCTGCCCGCGGCCGAGCGCCACGGGCTGATCGGCGAGATCGACCGACTCGTGATCCGCCGCGTAGCGGCGCTGATGGGCGCCGGCCTGGCCGGCGGCGAAGCGCGCATCGCGATCAACCTGTCAGCGCGCTCGGCCACCGACCCAAGGATGCTCGAGTACATCGAAAGCGAGCTCGCACACCACGGCGTCGCGCCCGAGCGGCTGATCGTCGAGATCACCGAGACCGCTGCGATCTCCGACATCGACTGCGCCAAGCGCTTCTGCGAGCAGCTCGAGCTGCTCGGGTGCGCGGTCGCGCTCGACGACTTCGGCGCCGGCTTCGGCTCGTTCTACTACGTCAAGCACCTGCCGTTCGAATACCTGAAGATCGACGGCGACTTCATCCGCAACCTGACCACCTCACACGAGGATCAGCTCGTGGTCAGGGCGCTCGTCGATGTCGCCCGCGGCCTCGGCAAGCGCACCGTCGCGGAGTTCGTCGGCGACGAGGACACGATGGAGCTGCTGCGCGAGTACGGCGTGGACTACGCGCAGGGCTATCACGTCGGTCACCCGGCGCCGCTGCCGCTGCAGCTCGCACTGGCTGGCTGAGCACCCGGCCAGTCGTCGGCCGAGAGGTTGTCTACACCGCCGGGCTGCTCGCGCTGCGGCGCCGGGCTTGCTGAGGAGCCGGGCTTGCTGAGGAGCCGGACCGAGCCGGCTACTTCGGCTGCGGGAACTGCGTGCGCATCATGCGATCCCACATGCGATCGCTCATCAGCTTGCGCTGATTGACCAGCAGGTGCGCCGACGGCGTCACCAGATAGCGCGTCTTGGGGCGGCGCGCGGTGATCGCGCGCTCGATCTTCTTCGCTACGGCTGCCGGCGGTCCGCCGAGCTTGCTCATCGGGCCGCCTTCGTAGACCTCCCGCGTAGCTTTGCCGACGGCTGCGTTGAACTGGGTGTACGTGCCGTTGGACTCGGCGCCAGCATCCGCGCTGAGGGCGTGGCCGGCGGCCTCGCCGAAGTTGGTCAGGATCAGGCCCGGCTGCATCACGATCACGTCGACGCCGAAGCCGCGCACCTCGAAGCGCAGCGCGTCGCTGATCGCCTCCACCGCGAACTTGCTCGAGTGGTAGAAGCCGCCGCCGGGGAACGTGAAGTTGGCGCCCATCGAGGACACGTTGACGATCTTGCCGAAGCGCTGCGAGCGCATGCCGGGGAGCACCAGCTGGCACATGCGCGTGAGGCCGAACACGTTCGTATCGAACTGGCGGCGCACCGCGTCAATCGGCACGCTCTCGACCGCGCCGCCCTGGCTGTAGCCGGCGTTGTTGATCAGCACGCCGACGGCGCCCTCGGCCTGCTCGACGGCGCTCACCGCGGCGCTCATCGACTGCTCGTCGGTGACGTCGAGCGCGAGCAGCTTGCAGCCGTCCTGCTCGAGGTGCGCGATCGACTCCGGGCGCCGGGCGCTCGCGTACACGGTCCAGCCGCGCGCCGCCAGGTGGCGGGCCGTGGCCTCGCCGATACCCGACGAGCAGCCCGTGATCAAAACCGCCTTCGAGACTTCCCCCATCGGCGCAGCATACGCCGCGAGCGCGCGGCGTGATGGTGGGAGAGTCCGACATCTGGATCGGCGCGGCCGCCGCGAGCGCACGCGGCGCGGGCGTTCTCTAGGCTGCGGGCCATGCGCGCGGTCACGTTCGAAGCTCCCGGCAAGGTGCTGGTGCAGGAGCGCCCGGAGCCGCAGTTGATCGACGCCGGCGACGCGATCGTGCGGATCGAGGCCACCGGCGTGTGCGGCTCGGATCTGCACATCTACCACGGGCGCGTGAAGATCGAGCCCGGGTTCACGATCGGGCACGAATACGTCGGCACGGTGCTCGCCGTGGGCGACGCGGTTGCGAACGTCGCTGCCGGCGACCGCGTGCTCGGGTGTTTCCAGACCGCGTGCGGGCACTGCTGGTTCTGCCGGCGCGGGTGGTTTCACAAGTGCGAGCAGTCGCGTACGTTCGGGCACGGCGAAACGCTCGGGGCGCTGCAGGGCACGCAGGCCGACCAGGCGCTCGTGCCGAACGCGGATCTGGTGCTGCGCCAGGTGCCCGCGGGGATGAGCGACGACGTGGCGCTGTTCGCGGGGGATGTGATGGGCACCGGCTTTCACGCGGTCGCGGACAGCGGGCTGCGCGCCGGCGACGTGGCCGCGGTGCTCGGGCTCGGTCCGGTCGGCTTGTGCGCGGTGCAGGCGGCGCGCGCGAGCGGCGCCGCGCACGTGATCGCGATCGACACGGTGCACGAGCGCCTGGCGATGGCCGAGTCCTTCGGCGCCGAGCCGGTGCATCTGACCGACGACGATCCGCGCGCGGCCGCGCGCCGCGTGAGCGGCGGGCGCGGAGTGGATGTTTGCATCGACGCTGTCGGCAACCCGCAAGCGCTCGACCTGGCGATCCGGCTGACGCGCAAGTGCGGCACCGTGCAGGCGACCGGCGTGTACGCCGAGCGCGCCGAGGTACACATGGGGCTGCTGTGGATCAAATCCCTGCATCTGTGCGCCGGACACGCCAACGTGATCGCGCACGTCGACCGCGTGCTCGCGCTGATGTCGGCCGGCGTGCTCGACCCCGGGCCGCTCGTGACGCACCACATGAGCCTCGACGACGCGCCGGAGGCTTACGCTATGTACGACCGCCGCGAAGCCTTGAAGATCGTGCTGAAGCCGTAAGCGCAACGCGCTCGCTGCCGCCGCCGGTGCGGTGCGGTGCGGTGCGCAAAACCCTGACACAGCTGCAAAGAGGAGAAGCAATGACCACCGTCACCCTTCCCGAAGCCCTCGGACCCGCCGCGCGCGAGTTCCTCGCACGCCCGCAGCAGCTGCTGATCGGGGGCGAGCGCACGCCCGCGGCCGACGGGCGCGAGTTCGAGACGCTCGACCCCTCCACGGGCAGCCCGATCGCCAGCGTCGCGCACGCCGGCGCAGCCGACGTGGATGCGGCCGTCGCGGCCGCGCGCGCGGCCTTCGAGGAGGGCTCGCCGTGGCGCTCGATGTCGCCGCTCGACCGCGGCCGGCGGATCACCGCGCTGGCGGACCTGGTCGAGGCGCACGCGGACGAGCTCGCCGAGCTCGAGTCGCTCGACAACGGCAAGCCGCTGAAGTTCGCACGCTACGTCGACGTGGTCGGCACGCTCGCGCACCTGCACTACTTCGCCGGCTGGCCGACCAAGATCGAAGGCAGCACGCTGCCCGTGGCCGCGCCGAACATGCACTGCTACACGCGCCGCGAGCCGGTCGGGGTGTGCGGACAGATCATCCCGTGGAACTTCCCGCTGCTGATGGCGGCCTGGAAGATCAGCCCGGCGCTGGCGGCGGGCTGCACGATCGTGCTGAAGCCGGCCGAGCAGACGCCGCTGAGCGCGCTGCGCCTGGGCGAGCTGGCGCTCGAAGCCGGCATCCCCGCGGGCGTGCTGAACGTGATCACCGGCGACGGCGCGACCGGCGCGGCGCTCGTCGAGCACCCGGGCGTGGACAAGCTCGCGTTCACCGGCTCGACCTCGGTCGGCCGCGAGATCGGCGCGAAGGCCGGGCGCGCGCTCAAGCGCGTGACGCTCGAGCTGGGCGGCAAGTCGCCGAACATCATCCTGCCGGATGCCGACCTGGATGCGGCGGTCAGAGGGTCGTTCACCGGGCTGTACTTCAACTCCGGCCAGGCGTGCAATGCGGCGTCACGGCTGCTGGTGCACAAGGACCAGTTCGACGAGGTGGTGTCGAAGCTCGCCGAGCAGGCCAAGGCGACCGTGACCGGACCGGGGCTCGACCCCAAGACGTTCAACGGGCCGCTCGTCAGCGCCGAGCAGCAGGCGCGCGTGCAGGGGTACATCGACGCCGGGCGCGCCGAAGCGGAGCTGATCACCGGCGGCGGCTCAGACCCCGTGCCAGCGCACCCAGGCGGGTACTTCGTCGAGCCGACGCTGTTCACCAGCAGCGACGACAACGCCAAGATCGTGCGCGAGGAGATCTTCGGGCCGGTGCTCGTGGCACAGCCGTACGAGTCGGTCGAAGAGGTTGCGCGGCGCGCGAACGACGGCGAGTATGGGCTCGCGGCGGGCGTGTGGACACGCGACATCGCCAACGCGCATCGCCTGGCTGCGCTGCTGCGCGCCGGGTCGGTGTATCTCAACACCTGGAGCGCGAGCGACCCATCCGCGCCGTTCGGGGGGTTCAAGGCGTCGGGGGTCGGGCGCGAGCACGGACACGACGGCCTGGGGTCCTATCTGGAAACCAAAACCGTGTGGACCGCGTTGTAGGAGCGCTGTACGAAGGCTTGTTGCGCCGTACAGCAGTGCAATAGAGTCAAGCTATGAACGCGGACACACCAACCCCCGGAACGCTCTCGATCTCGAGTTCGATCGACGACGGCACCGTCAGGGTCACGCTCGAAGGCGAGCTCGACCTGGCCAGCGCGCGCCTGATGGAGGAACGACTGTCGACGATCGAGGAGACCAGGCCGGCGCGGCTCGTGGTCGACCTCGGGCGGCTGGCGTTCATCGACTCCACCGGACTGCGCTTGCTGCTGCAGGCGGACGGACGCGCGCGCGAGCGCGGCGGCGAGTTCGTGCTGCGTCCGGGCGACGCGAACGTGCAGCGCGTGTTCGAAGTGACCGGGGCGCTCGACGTCCTGAGCTTCGAAGGCGCATCCGAGAGCTGAGCCGGGCGCGCCCCCGATGACGGCTGCCGCGCCTGAGTCCAGATCCAAGTCTGAGCCGGCGCCGAACGTGACCGGCGACTACTTGCCGGCGGCGGGGCGCCGGGGCTTCGAGTCGCTGTACGACCCGGTGGTGGGCGCGACCATGCGCGAGCGCACGTTCCGGGCGCTGCTGGTGGAGCACGTGCGCGCAGCGCAGCCTGCGGCACAGCGCGTGCTCGATCTCGGCACCGGCACGGGCTCGCTCGCGCTTGCGCTGGCCCGCGCGCTGGCGCAGACGCGGATCACAGGGCTGGACCCCGATCCCGGGATCCTCGCCCGCGCTCGTGCCAAGGCAGCCCAGGCGGGCCTCGAAGGGAAGCTCGACTGGGTGCAGGGTCGCTCGGAGCAGTTGCCGTTCGAGGACGGGACGTTCCAGGCGGTGAGCTGCTCGCTGATGCTCCACCACCTCGAGCCGCCCGCCAAGCTGCTGGCGCTCGGCGAGGCGCTGCGCGTGCTCGCGCCGGGCGGGACGCTGCACATCGCCGACTGGGGCGCGGCACAGGACCCAGTGATGCGGCTGGCGTTCTTCGCGATCCAACTGCTCGACGGCTTCTCCCGCACGCGTGACCACGCCGCCGGGCTGCTGCCGGACACGATCGCGCGCGCGGGCTTCGAGCAGGTGCAGGTGCGCGAGCGGCTGCGCACCGTGTGGGGCACGCTCGAGCTGATCGACGCGCGCCGGGCCTGACTGCAGGAGCTGATCGACGGGCCGGCCTGGCTGTTGGAGCTGAGCGACGCGCGCCGGGCCTGACCCGCGCGGCTCGTCGTCGCTTCGCTTTAGGCTGCGGTGCATGAGCTCCGCGTTGCCGGCTGTCGAGCAGCCAAGTACCCAGCACGGCCGGCTCGGATCGCAGTCGCGTGCTGGCGGCGATTCGCGGCTCGCGCGCTGGGCGCCGCTGCTGGCGGGCGTGTGCACCGCGGTGCTGCTCGCAGCCACGCTGGAGGTCGTGCTGGACGGGGCGACCGGGCATTCGCCGCTGATCCCGAAGTCGCCGCAGATCGCCGGCTGGCTGGGTGCGCTCGGCGCGCGGCTCAGCTTCCAGGTGTTCCTGGTGGCGCTGCTCGCGTTCACCGCCGCGTATGCCGGCATGCTCGGGCTCTCACGCTGGCTGTCGGCGCGCTGGGTGCTGGGGCTCGTGGCGGTGTTGCACCTGATCGTGTTCGTCGGGCCGATTCTGTTCTCAACCGACGTGTTCAGCTACATCGCGTACGCGCGGATGGGGGTGGAGCACGGCATCAACCCGTACCTGCACGGGCCGAGCGCGATCATTCATGACCCGGTGTACCGCTATGTCGGGCAGAGCTGGAAGCACGTGCAGACCGCGTACGGGCCGCTGTACACGCTGATCTCCTACCCGCTCGCGCCGCTCGGGGTGACTGGCGCGCTGTGGGGTATGAAGCTGATGGGGCTCGCGGCGAGCGCGGGCACGCTGGCGCTGACCTGGCGCTGCGCGCGCATCCGCGGGCTGAGCCCGAGCTTCGCGGTGCTGGCGGTCGGCGTCAACCCGCTCTACATCCTGTACGGGTTCGGCGGCGCGCACAACGACCTGATCCTGATGCTGGCGATGATGGCGGCCGTGAGCCTGACGCTCGCCGGGCGCGACGCACCGGCGGCCGCGGCGGTGGTGGGGGGGATGCTGGTGAAAGCAACCGGCGCGGTGCTGCTGCCGTTCATGATCCTCGGCCGCCGCCAGGTCGGGGCGATCGTCGGCGGGGCAGGCGCGATGCTCGGCGCGGCGGTGGTCGCATACACGGTGTTCGGCGTGCATGGAGTGGATCTGATCGCGGCGCTCAACCGCAACGCGGCGTTCGTGTCGACCGACAGCTTCCCCACGGAGATCGCGCACCTGTTCGGCAAGCCGGGCGTGTTCCCGATCGACCACACGCTGCTGAAGGCCGCGCTCGTCGTGATCGTGCTGCACCTGATGTGGCGCACGTGGCGTGGGTACGACTGGGTGGCAGCGTCCGGTTGGACGCTGCTGGCGATCTCGGTGACGAGCACGTGGCTGCTGGCGTGGTACATCGTGTGGTCGCTGCCGCTGGCTGTCGTGACCCGTGACCGGCGGCTGCTCGCCGCGACGCTGGCGATCCAGGCGCTGTTCATCGCGCACCAGGTGTCCCCACTGTTCGTGCAGGTCCGATGATGGGGCCCAGGCGATGAGCGACTCTTCGACGGTGCAGGGGATGAGCGAGTCTTCGAGGGTGCGCCGGATCGAGGCGGTGGTGCTCGTGCTGATCTTCCTGCTGCTCGCGGTGGCGACGGTTGCGGACGTCAGGCAGCGTGTGAACAACGACCATCGCCTGCTGGCGGATCTGAACACGTGGCGTGCGGTTTCAGGACACGAGTACCACAACCTCTCGATCGAGCAGAACAAGGACGGGCGCGGCACGCGCGAGGTCGTGTGCGGCAACACCGCGCCGGGCGCTCCGAAGGTACACGTGAGGCTGTGTCTGATCATGAGCGGGCCGACGCACGACGTGCGCCGCGCGGCGCACGGGGGCTACTACCTGCCGCCGCTGCTCGACGACGTGCGCACGCACCGGTACGCGTGCTTCGGCTCGGCGAAGCGCTCGCAGCTCTGCGGCGAGGCGGCGCCAGCCACGCGGAAGGTCAGCGTCACAGAACGGCTTGACCCCGGAGGGCCGAGGTCTGCCAAACGTGGCTGAGGCGGACCGACCGGCGGCAGCGGCTGCCGGGAACGGTGAGCGGATGCGGATGGTTCCCCGGGGCGCGTGGGCACGGGATCTGTGGCCGCTCGCGGCGCTGCTAGCGCTCGCGGCGCTGGCGCGGTTCGCGACACTCGGGCTGCAGAGCTTCTGGTACGACGAGGCGTTCACGCCGGTACACGTGCTGCACCCAGGGCTCGGCGCGACGCTGCACGCGGTGTCGCACACCGAGAACTCGCCGCCGCTCTGGTACGTGCTCGTGTGGGGATGGTCGCGCGCATTGGGCACGGGAGCGATCGCGCTGCGCTCGCTGTCGGCGCTGGCGGGCGTCGGCACGGTCGCGGCTGGGTGGGCGCTGGGGCGCGAGCTCGGGTCGCGGCGCACAGCGATCGCGCTGGCGGCGATCCTCGCGCTCAACCCGCTGATGGTGTGGTATTCGCAGGAGGCGCGCGTGTACGAGCTGTTCGCGCTGCTTGCGGCCGTGTCGCTGCTGTGCTTCCTGCGCGCGGTGCGCGCGCCGAGCACGCGCACGCTGGCGGCCTGGTCGGTGAGCTCCGTACTGGCGCTGCTGACCCATTACTTCGCGGTGTTCCTACTGGCGCCGGAGGCGGTTGCGCTGCTCGTGCTGCTCGCGCCCGGCCGGCTCGCCACGCCGGCGCCGGAGCGGGCTGTGCCCACCCGCGCCGCGGTGCTGGTCGCCGTCGGGGCGCTGGCGATCTCCGGGCTCGCGCTGCTGCCGTTGATCCACGCACAGGGCGGCCACGGCACCCAGTGGATCGGCCGCTGGGCGCTGTCGGACCGGGTGGTGCAGATCCCCGGGTACTACCTGCTGGGCGCACAGGGGTCGGTGCTCGGCCACGGGCTGCTGGTGCTCTGCGCGCTGCCGCTGCTCGGCGCGGCCGGGTTGGCAGGTGCGCTGCTCGCGGGCAAGCGTCTGCAGGCGCAGGAGTCACGCGCGCTGACCTGGATGACCGCGCTCGGGGCGATCGCGATCGCGGTGCCGTTCGTGCTGGCGCTGGCCGGGTTCGACTACCTCGCGCCGCGCAACCTGATCGCGGCGTGGGTGCCGCTGTCGGCGGCGCTGGCCGTGGCGGTGACGGCACGCCGGGCGGGCGCGGCAGGTGTGCTGCTGGGCGGCGCCGTGTGCGTGGCGGGGGCGGCGCTGGTGCTGTCCACGAGCTTCACACCACGGTTGCAGCGCGGTGATTGGCGGGGGGTGGCTGACGTTTTGCGCGCGCCTGCGCACGGCGCGCTGGCAACGCACGGGGCGTCGCGCGGGGCTCAGGCAGCCGGCACGGAGGCGCTGGGCGCGAGCTCCACCGACGAGCGTGCGCGGGCGTTCGTGACGGTCGAGCTCGGGTCGGCGCCGCTGGAGTACTACCTGCCGCGGCTGCGGCTGCGCCCGCTGACGCGTGCGCGCTCGGTGCGCGTGAGCGAGGTCGATGTGATCGGCTACCGGCCGCTGCGCCGCGGAGCCACGCGCCCGCCGACGCCGGCGTTCGCGGCAAGCGGCCACAGCGACGTCCACGGGCTGCTGATCTACCGCTTCACCAGCGCGACGCCACAGCTGCTGTCCGAACGTCAGCTGCGGCGCAGGACGATCACAGCGCAGCGCAGCGTGGTGCTCGTGCCGCCGCGTTCGGGCTGAGCTGCCGGGCGCTGCGCGCCCGCCGCTGCCGGAGAATGGACACGGCGTGCGTGGATGGAACCTTGCGGCGGGCTGAATCTTCTTGGCGGCCTGGCTAGACTGCCGGAGGATGGCAGACACCGAGAACTTCGCCACGCCGGCGCAAACGGAAGTCGGCGCTCAAGCAGCGGTTCAGGCGCAGGAGCTGTGCCGCCGTTACGGCGAGGGTGAGGCGGCGGTTGACGCGCTGGCGGACGTCAGCGTCAGCTTCCCGGCCGGGCGTTTCACCGCGATCATGGGGCCATCGGGGTCTGGCAAATCCACGCTGATGCACATCCTCGCGGGCCTTGACCGGCCGACGTCGGGCACCGTTGAGGTTGACGGGGTCGATCTCAACGAGCTGGATGACAAGCGCCTGACCGAGCTGCGCCGCGACCGCATCGGGTTCATCTTCCAGACGTTCAACCTGCTGCCGGTGCTGAGCGCGGAGGAGAACATCCTGCTGCCGCTGTCGATCGCCGGGCGCAAAGCCGACCGCGAGTGGTTCGACCGGTTGGTCGACACGATCGGGATCCGCGATCGTCTCAGCCATCGCCCGGCGGAGCTCTCCGGCGGGCAGCAGCAGCGCGCGGCGGTGGCGCGCGCATTGGTGTCGCGCCCGTCGGTGGTGTTCGCTGACGAGCCGACCGGCAACCTCGACTCGAAGGCGTCCAACGACGTGCTCGAGCTGCTGCGCCACGCGGTTGACGACTTCGGCCAGACGGTCGTGATGGTGACCCATGACGCGCACGCCGCGTCGTTCGCCGATCGGCTGCTGGTGCTCGCGGACGGGCGGATCGTTCACGACGGTGGCGCGGCTACCGCCGAAGAGGTGCTCGACTTGATGAAGGCCACCGGCTGAGCTGATGATCGCGCTGGTGCTGCGCGGCTTCATGCAGCGCAAGCTGCGTGTGCTGCTGACTGCCATCGCGATCGCCCTCGGGGTGGCGCTGATGGCCGGCACGTACATCCTGACGGACACGATCAACCAGTCGTTCGCTGGCATCTTCGAGACGGCCAACAAGGGTCACGACGTGGTCGTGACCCCGGCGCAGTCGCTGGGGCGCAACACGCGCTCACAGGTGTCGCCGATCACCGACGACACGCTCAAGCGCGTGCAGGGGGTGCCGGGTGTGGGGCAGGCTTCCGGCGCGATCTTCACGCCTGCGACGTTCCTGAACCTGCACGGCAAGCGCCTGACGAAGGGCGGTGCGCCGGCGTTTGTCGCGTCCGCCCAGCCGCAGCGCTTCGAGTCGTTCTCGCCGACGCAGGGACGCTTCCCGGCTAACCCCGGTGAGGTGGCGATCGACGAGACCACGGCCAGCCGTGCGAGCCCGAGCCTGAAGCTCGGTGGGCAGATGCAGATCGCTGGCTCCACGGCGGCCAAGCGCTACACGATCGTTGGGATCGTGAAGTTCGCCGGCAGCCAATCCTTCGGCGGCGCGGGCGCGGCGATCCTGGTGCTGCCCGAAGCGCAGCGCGTGGTTGGGGAGGTCGGGCAGTTCGACGAGATCGACGTCGCGGCGCAGCCCGGGGTTTCGGCGGGCGAGCTGCGCAACCGCGTGCGCGCGGTGCTGCCGCGCACGCTGGACGTGCGCACCGGCTCGCAGGAAGCCGCCAAGCAGACGTCGGATCTGAAAGCCAATCTCAGCTTCTTGCGCACGTTCCTGCTGATCTTCGCGTACGTGTCGCTGTTCGTGGGCGCGTTCATCATCTTCAACACGTTCTCGATCACCGTGGCCCAGCGCACGCGCGAGTTCGGGTTGCTGCGCACGCTCGGCGCGTCGCGGCGGCAGATCCTGCGCTCGGTGGTGTTCGAGGGGCTGCTGCTCGGCATCACCGGGTCGGTGCTCGGGCTGCTCGGCGGGATGGTGCTGGCGCCGGCGCTGAACGAGCTGTTCAAGGCGTTCGGCGCTGATCTGCCGAACAACGGCACGGTGCTCGAGACGCGCACGATCGTGGTGTCGCTGCTGGTCGGCACGATCGTGACGCTGCTCGCCGGCTTGGCGCCGGCGCTGCGAGCTACGCGCGTGCCGCCGCTCGCGGCGATGCGCGAGGGTGTTGAGATACCACCGCGCACACCGCTTACGCGTGGTCGCTATGCCGTGCCGATCCTGCTCGTGCTGGTGGTGGTGCGGCTCGTGGTGGCGTTTGCGACGAACGAGGGCACGGGCACGGTGATCTTCACGGTCGGTATCGGCGTGGTGCTGGTCTTCGTCAGGCTGCGCCAGCGGGCGCGCGGGCGCAGGTACCGCGTCGTACCGGCGCTGGCGCGCGTGATCGGGGTGCTGGTGAGCTGGCGCGGCGTCACTGGGCGGCTGGCGCGCGAGAACTCGATCCGCCATCCGGGGCGTACGGCGGTGACCGCGGCCGCGCTGACGGTGGGGCTCGCGCTGGTGACATTCGTGTCGATCCTGGCGGCCGGCACGAAGGCGACGATCGACCACGCGGTGACGCGCTCGTTCGCGGGCGATCTGATCGTCGAGAACTCGCAGGCCGGCAACGAGGAGGGGATTCCGGCGATCGTCGCGCCGGCGCTGCGTCAGGTGCAGGGCGTGCGCAGCGTGACGCCGATCGCGTTCACCGCCGGCCGGGTGCGCGGCAGCTCGAGCAACGTGACGATCACGGCCGTGGATCCGGCGTCGTTCGAGCAGGTTTACCGAGTCGACTGGAAGCACGGGTCGCAGGCGGCGCTGCTCGGACTCGGCAACGACGGCACGATCCTGACCGACGGCTACGCCAAGTCGCACCACTTCAAGGTCGGACAGACGCTGTCGGTGCTGACGCCGTCCGGGCGGCGCGTGTCGCTGACGGTGCGCGGTATCGCTTCGGACAAGGCGATGCTGCTCGGCAATCTAACGATTCCGCTGGCGCTCGCGCGCGCGCAGTTCGGTCAGCGCGACGACGCGCTCAACTTCATCTCCTACGCCGCGGGCGCGAGCAACGCACAGGTGCAGCCGGCCGTAGACAAGCTGCTGGCGAGCCGCTTCCCCCAGACCCAGTCGCGGACAGAGTCGCAGTTCAAGAAGGATCAGGCCGGCCAGGTCGACACCCTGCTCGCGCTGATCTACGTGCTGCTGGCACTGTCGGTGATCGTGTCGCTGTTCGGGATCGTCAACACGCTGATCCTGTCGATCTACGAGCGCACGCGCGAGCTCGGGATGATGCGCGCGATCGGCACCTCACGTCGGCAGGTGCGTCAGATGATCCGCTACGAGTCGGTGATCACAGCGCTGATCGGGGGCGTGTTCGGCCTCGCGGTGGGGATCGTCGGCGGTCTGATCACCGCCGCGGCGCTCTCATCCTCCGGCTTCGTGCTGTCGATCCCGATCGGCACGCTCGTGATCCTCCTGATCGTCTCAGCGATCGCGGGGCTGATCGCCGCACAGGCGCCGGCGCGACGCGCGGCCAAGCTCGACGTGCTCGCCGCGCTCGCCGATGAGTAGAGCACAGGGCGCCGCCCAGCGCGTCTAACGAGCGCGTGCCCAGGCCCACACGTGCGTCCACCCGCGGTGTGCCTTAGTGCGCCCAAACCCGGTCTGTGACATTCCTCTTTTTTTGAGAATCATCCTTCTTCCTAATTTTCTTTATTCATCCTTTTTCAAAAAAAGACCATCACCATCTGTGTGCCTCGCGGATCAGCAGCCGAACCACGGTCGATCAAGCTATGGCCTTCTAAGTCAAGGCGCTATCGAGCCGGATTACGCTGCTGCCAGGCGTTGACCATCTCGATTCGCTGCATGATCGTCGGGTGGTTGGCGTTCAGCACGTATGACCATGTGGGCGGCTCGGGGTCCTCGAGGCTCGAGCTCGCCAACGTGCGGAACAGGCTGCGGGTGCCCGCGGGGTCGTGGGTCGCGCGCAGCGACGCCCAGTCGGCCTCCGCTTCGATGTGGCGCGAGACGATGTTCTGCAGCGGCAGCGCGATCAGCTGCAGCACGATGAATACGAGCAGGGCGAGCGGCACCGCTTCCGGTCGTCCGAGCCCGCCGCGGCCGCGGGTGAAGTAGGCGATCAGGGCGGTGGCCGGGATCAGGAAGAGCGCGAGCCAGCCGACGCCCTTGGCGATGTGATGGTGGGCTAGATGCCCGAGCTCGTGGCCCAGCACCGCACGCACCTGGCTGCGGTCGAAGCGGCCGTCGAGCAGCGTGTCCCACAGGATCACCCGGCGCGTAGGGCCGAAGCCGACCGACTCGGCGTTGGGCGCGGTGGTGAATCGCGCGACGTTTTGCACCTCGACGCGGGTGTTCGGGATGCCCTCGACGCGCGCCAGCTGGCGCGCGTCGGTGAGCGTCGTCGCTGTGCGCAGCGGGTGCGTGTCGGGGATCAGGTAGATGCTCAGGAATGAGAACAGCAGCGCCAGCGCGGCGAACAGCGGCACCGCGAGCACCCACCATGAGCGGGTCAGCCGCGCAAGGCCCATCGCCAGCGCCAGCGCGAATGACACGAACAGGAACTTGCTGCCAAGCGCGGAGAAGCTCTCCACCAGCGAGCTGACGTAGCCCTGGTGTGAGACGTGATGGCGACGCTCCCACCACACGGCTGCCAGGCCAAACGGCACCTGCGCCAGCCAGACGATCGCGAAGCCGAGCATTCCAAGCAGCATTCCGGTGCCGATCGGGCCGGCCGCCGACTCGCGCATCAGGCGCGCGCCGCGCGCCGCGTAGATCACGAGCACCACGACCAGCGCGATCGTGCTCAGCAGCCCGTCGATGTCGAGGAACCGCTGATAGGAGGCGCTGCGGGCCAGGAACGCGCGGCTGAAGTAGTGACTGGGATCGAGCTGTGCGAGGTGCGAGCCCGCGGGCTCCGAGGAGTGCCACAGCAGATGCGCGGCCCACACCCACAGCCCGATCAGTGCGAGCCCGGCAACGACTCCAGCGATCGACCTCAATCCCCCGGCGCGCCAGCGGCGGCGGACCTCCTCGGCGCGGGGTTGGCTGCCGGTTTCCTCGGCGCGGGGTTGGCTGCCGGTCTCCTCGGCGCGCGGTTGGCGGCTGGTTTCCTCCGCCTCGCCACCATCTCGCGCGCTGGGACTGCTCACGGCGGCGTTGGCTGTGAGCCGAACGAAGCCGGGTCGGAGGACGCGAAGGCGGTGGCGGCGGGGTCAGCGCTCGGAGCGTCGGTTGGGGCCTGCGGTGTCGTTGGTCCTGTCGGTGGCACAAGCTTCGTCGCTGCAGCCGCGGTCGGGCCGCTGTAGGGGTATGAGCCCGTCAACAGCAGCGCATAGCCGGCGGTCTGGGCCACGTAGCGCAGGCCCAGCGCGCCCGCATCGCGCATGCCCATCGGCATCCTGCCGGTGGCGAGTGCTGCGAACCAGCCGAGGATGGCGACGACGAGAACGAGGTAGCCGTACACCGCGCTGATCATCGCCGCGGGTATCACCAGCAGCAGCCTGAACAGCACCGTCCAGCGGTTCTGTCGCTGGGGGCCGGCCACGATCAGATCCAACGGATAGCTGCCCTCGCGCCCGACGAACCCTGGGAAGGGGTTGGCGATCAGCAGGGTGTAGGAGCGCACGTGGATGTCATAGCGCAGATACGCGGCCATGAAACGGTGCAGCGGGGCCGGCAGCGAGCCGGTGATCAACGCCGCGACCCAGCCGATGATCGCCACAACCACGATCACGTAAGACCAGAGCTGAAGCCAGATCACGTGTGGTATCGCCAGCAGCGCGCGGAAGAAGACGGTCAGCCGGCTGCGGCGTAAGTCGTCATGGGTGACCAGATGGATCGGATGCTCGTTCACAGCGTCGCCTCCCAGCGTCGAAGAAGGCTGGCGCATCCCCTCCAGGCTGCGCCAGCCAATCGCAATCCTCGGCCATAGTCCTACCGGCTTGTACGGACGGCTACTTGCGGCTCTCGGCGTCGGCCTCGAGCAACGCCGCCATGGCCGCGCTGCCGCGCTCGATGACGGGTCGCAACTCCGGAATCAGGTGGAACTGCAGCGAGTCGTAGTCCGCAGGCAGCTCGCCGCGCAGGTGCTTGTCGAGTGCCAGGAAGCGGGGGTAGTAGCCGCCGCCCATGCAGAAGATCGCGTCGTACGTCTGCCCTGCGATCTCGTGTTCCTCGAACGTCGTCGCGTGCTGCAGCTCGAGCACGGTGGAGTCCTGCTCGCCCGTGGACAGCCGCAGCTCGATCTCATCCCGCCCGCCGCCGAGCGACAGCACCAGCAGGCGCGGCGGCTCGCACCGCACGATCGTGCCGGAGCCCATGCCCGCCTGCTCGAAGGTTCCGCCGAGACGCAGGTCGCCGGTTACCGGCACGTACCAGCGGCGCAGCCGGTCGGGGTTCGTACAGGCATCCCAGACATCGTCGATCGGCGCGTCGTACGTGCGCTGAAAGACGGCGACGCGAGCCTCGCCTGCGGCGATCTCACGGCGGCGCAGCTCAGGCTGGGGCTCGGCGAAGGGGCGGGACGCGGCGGACGGATCGAGCGCGGCGGATGAATCAGGCGTGGCGGATGAATCAGGCGTGGCGGGTGAGTTCGCCGCAGTGGACGAGTGAGTGTCGGGGGTCATGATCTGTGGCTGCCTTTCGGGTCAGGTTGGGTGGGGGTGTGTGCTCGGGCGCGCCGGCCGCGTGTCAACTCGGTCCCGAGCGCATCCAGGCGCTGGTTCCAGAACTTCCTGTACGGCGCGAGCCATTCGTCGACCGACTGCAAAGGCACGGGGTCGATCGCGTACAACCGGCGTGTACCTTCGGCGCGCACTGTGGTGAAGCCGTGCTCACGCAGCACTCGCAACTGTTGAGACACCGCAGGCTGGGAGATGCCGAACTCGCCCTGGATCACCGTGCCGACGTCACCCGCGGCTTGTTCGCCGTCGGCGAGCAGCTCGAGGATGCGCCGGCGCACCGGATCTCCAAGGATGTCGAACGCGTGCATGCCACCGAGAATATCAGGATTTACTTATATAAGCAAATACTCATAGTTGGAGATGGGGCCCATCGATCGCGGGGTGGGTTCGCAGGTGCTTGCGTGCAACTACGGGTCAGCGCCAATTTCGGGTCAGCGCCAACATCGAGGCAGCGCCAACTATGGGGCAGCGCAAACTTCGCAGCAGGGTCAACTATGGGGCAGCGCCAGCTACAGGGCGGCTACAGGCACCTGTGCGGCGAGGAAGCCGGTGAGCTCACCCCGATCGAGCGACAGCACTGTGCTGCCCATGTCTGCGGCCATGCGCGCGTGGCCGCCACAGGCGCTGTGAAGCGGGATGAACGCATCCATCGCGCGGTGCAGAGCGAGGTCGCCGTTGGCGTCGATCGCCTCGATCAGGATCGTCACGTCGGCAGCGTCGTCGAGGTCCACGCCGGCAGCCAGCACGCGCGCTTCCAGCTGATCCTGAGAGCCGTCCGCGCGCGGGTCGGCCAACAGATACAGGCAAGCGCTGCTCGCGGGCGTCGTCGTCGCGCACCACTGCCGCAGCAGCTCGGGCAGGCGATCCTCGCCGCGCCATGCGGGGGTTGCGAGCACACGCACGGCGGCGTCCTCCTCGAACTCGCGCGGTTGCGACGGCGCGAGCGGTGCCTGTGCGGCCAGGCGCGCGAGCCGCTGCGCGTAGCGATCGGCGATCTCATCCCATGCGTAAGCCTCGGCGGCGGTGCGCCCGGCGGCGCCGCGCTGTGAGCGTGCCTGTGGGTCGGCTGCGGCGTCATGCAGCAGCTCGGCCAAGTGCTCAACGTCTGGCTCCAGCACCCACGGGCGCCCGGCTGTGTCGAGATGGTCGACGCGGTCATCAGGGAACTCGGCCCGGCTCGAGCGAATGCGCCAGCCCGCGTCAGGCGGGCAGAACTCGTCGGTCGGGCCGCCGCCCGTAACGATCGCCGGTAGGCCGCTGGCCATCGCTTCGAGCACTGGCATGCCGAAGCCCTCGCCACGATAGGGGTGTACGAGCACGTCACACGCGCGGTACAGCGCCGCGATCTCTTGCTCTTCGAGCTCGTCGCCGATCAGGAGGATCCGCGGCAGCGCGCCCGATGCGGCGTGCGCAGCGATCGCTTCGCGCTCACCGTCGCGGTAGACGCCGCCGGCGCCGGCGCCGACGTCCTTGACGACGAGCAGCACGTCCTCGCGGCCGGCGAACGCCGCCTGCCAAGCGCGCAGCAGCACGTCCGGCCCCTTGCGCCAGATCAGCCCACCGACGAACAGAAAAGTGGTGGTAGCCTGTACGGGCAGCGGATAGCGCTCGCCCTCAGGCGAGAAGCGCTGCAGGTCGACGCCATTGGCGATCGTCACGACCCGCTCGGGTTCCAGGCCGGCGCCGAGATACATCTCCCGTACGTACTCGCTGGGCACCCACAGCTCGTCGACGTGCTCGCGCAGCTGGGGGATCCAGTCGCGCGGGATCGCGCCGAACTCCCATGGCTGGATCACGGCCAGGCGCCCCGCGGCGGCTGGGCTCAGGTCGGGCGGCCACTGATGGCGCACCTCGACGTCGGCGGCGTGAGGCAGCGGCGGGTCCAGCGCACGCCCGTCGCGCGCGACCCGCTGGATGCGCGCGCCCAGGCGCTCGCTAACACGCCCATTGATGATCGACAGGCTGGTGGCGAGCCCGTGGTCGCCCTGCCAGCGCACCGCCAGCTGCTCGACGGGCGCCTGCTCGAGCACGCGTCCCGGGCGCTCGCCGGCATAGTAGGACTCGAGGTCGTCGACGTACGCGGAGAACGCGCGCGGCGCGGCGATGCCGGCCTGCAGGCGCTCGAGCAGCCCCGGCTCACCGGCGACGCGATCCAGGCAGCGCGTCAGGTCCTCGACGCTGAGCGCGTCGAACAGCAGCCCGTCGACGCCGTCGGTGATCGCTTCGCTGAGCCCGCCGAGACGCGGCGCCAGCAACGGCACACGCGCGGCCAGGCACTCCGCGGCGGCGAGCGGCGCGCAGTCCCACCAGATCGATGGCAGCGCTGCCACGTCCACTTCTGCCAGCACGCGCTCGATCTCGCTCGGTTGGAACGCGCCGCAGAGCTCGACGACGCCGCGCTGGTCGAGTTCGCGCAGCTGCGCGGCGAACGCGTCGGGAATCTCACCGTGAATCTGGATGCGCAGCTCGGCGCTCGTCCGCTGTGCGGCCTGCACGAGCAGCTGCGGCCCTTTGTGCGGGTAGGCCGATCCCAAGAACGCCACTGTCAGGCGCGCATCGACGTCGCCCGACGAGCGGTCTCGGTCCAGGCGCGCGCCGACGCGTCCCGGCTTGCGATCCCTGCCCAGACGCTCCCAGATCTCACCGTCGTGCGGCATGCCCTGGCGAACCACGTCGAGCATCTCGGCCGGATAGCCGGCGGCGATCAGCGTGCGTCGCACCGAATCGGACACGGTCAGGCAGGCGCTCACGCCGCGTCCGACGCGCGAGCGGATGCCCTGCAGGCGCAGGCGGTGCGCTTCGTGCTCGGCGCTCTGCACGCAGCTAGCGCACTTGCTGCCGTCGCCCGGCCCGCCGCACATCTCGCCCGTGCCAGTCATCAAGTACGCGCGCGGACAGATCAACCAGTAGTTGTGGGTCGAGAAGTACGACGGCAGTCCGCGTGCGGCGGTCTGATCGATCAGCGCTGCGCCGAGGTTGTGCAGGTTGTGGAAATGCACGACGTCGGGCTTGAAGCGGTCGAGCGCGGCAGCGAAAGCGGCCGTGATCGGCGGGTCGTCCAGCTCGCGCAGCGGGTTGCGCAGATCCCACAGCGCGTGTGCGCGGTTGTGAACCGCGATCAGCCGCACCCCGTCCTCCTCGGACTCCACGACTTCGTAGGGGGTGCGCGACTCGGTCGCCCGCGTTGCGGCGTGGAACACGGTCACGTCCCAGCCGCGGCGTGCGAGTTCCTTGGCAGTCAGCCGCGGCACGATCGTACCGCCGCCGCTGTCGTTCCAACCAAACGCCGTCATCAGCAAGCGCCCGCGAGAATTGGTACCCGATTTATGCGGGTTTCCAGACAGGTCGGGTGGATGCTTGGTTTTGTCGGATGTGCGCCGATTGTCATCGGATTCGCGCCAACTTTGAGCGGGCGTGGATTCGCCGTCCTGCCGCGGCGCGGGGTGGAGGGAGTTTTTTTCGATGGTGCTGCGCGCGCGCGCACGCACGCGCGCAGCCATGTCGGAAAGAGGAAGTAACCTTCCGTCCAGCCCGTCAGCGATGCGCTCCAGCGCCTGGCGCTCGGCATCGGCCCGATCCAGCACCGCCCAATCCAGCTCGGGTACCAATTCTCGCAGCGAATACCGTTCCATCGCCTCTTCCAGCGCGCGCTCGACGTCGTCGATCTCGAGCTGGCGCGCGGATTCATCGGACATGTTGGCGCCGTGGCGGCGGAACCCGATCAGCGGGCCGCCGGCGCAGTGGCGGAAGCGGTGCGCGCGCGCCGCGCGCAGCCAGAAGTGCATGTCCTGGGCGAGCTTGTAGCTGCTGTCGTACCCGCCGACGTCGTCATACACGCGCCGATGCACCATCCGCGTCGGGTCGATCAGGTGGTTGTGCGAGCGGAAGAACGCCTGCACGAGGGCCGCGGGGCTGAAGTCGCGGCTGTCCCAGCGCCCGGTGACCTTGCCGTCGGCGTCGATCACGAGCGCGTCGCCGTGTACCACGCCTGTATCCGGGTGTGCGTCAAAGACCGCCACCTCACGCGAGAGCCGATCCGGCAGGCTGATGTCGTCGTCGCCGTGCATCGCGATCAGCTCGCCACGCCCCTCACGCACCATCGTGTCGTACCCCGCTGCGATGCCGCGGTTCTCGCGGTGGCGCACGACGCGCAGGCGCGGGTCGTCGAAGCTGTCGAGCACGCGTGCGATCACGGGGTTGGTGGAGCCGTCGTCAACGACGAGCACCTCGAAGTCGTCGTAGTCCTGCGCGAGCGCGCTCGAGATCGACTCAGCCAGGTAGGTGTCACGGTTGAACGTCGCGATTCCAAGCGTGACGCGGGGGGAGTCGGAGGACGAGGACGAGGCGCGCTTGGGCGCGCGCGCGGACTTCGATCGGGCTGGTGGGTCCTTGGCCGCTGGCGTTGACATTGGCGCGCCGGTGTCGGCCACACCCGCACTCGCACCCGTTGGCGCGCCGGTGTCGGCCACAGCCGCACTCGCACGCGTTGGCGCGCCGGATACGACCGCGCCCACCGGCTGACGTTCGAGCGCGGCGCACGCCGTCTGGAACAGCGCACGCACGTTGGCGTCGTGCACGTCGTAGCCGAACGCGCGCGCCGCCGCGCGCATCGCGCGCGGCACGTCGCCTTGCAACAGCGCCTCGTGTCCGAGGCGCACGTGCTCGAACGCGTTGACCCCGTCCTGTGCGTTGCGCGGCACGACTTCCTGCGTCGTGAGGCCCCCCTGAGTGGCGGCCGCAACCACACAGTGCTCGTACAGACGACAGCCGACGACGAGGTCGGCGGGCGCGATGGAGTCGATCTGCAGATCGGTGAGCAGCCAGCGGCGGAACGGCATCTCGTGGGCTGCGTTCGCCTGCGCCTTGGACGCATCGGCGCCGAGGCTCATGTTGGCGCCATGGAAGCGGTAGCGCAGCAAAGGCTCGCTGACGTACTCCAGTTCCGCGACTTCCGCGACGCGCGCGGCGATCCACCAGTCCTCCCAGCCCGCGTGGTCAGGCAGCGGGTGAAAGCGCTCGCGCAGCTCAGCACGCACGATCATCGTGCCGCCGGAGACGAAGTTGCCGCGCACGAGCGCACCCAGCGGGCGGCCTCGCCGCGGCACGATCCCGGTGGACGCCCAGAACGACGGCTCGAGCACGTTGTGGTCGTTGTCGACAACCATCATGTCGCCGTACACCAGCCCGACTTCCGGACGCTCACGCAGGATCGCAACCTGCCGGGCGAGCTTGTCCGGCGTCCACATGTCGTCGCCGGATTGCAGCGCGAGCAGCTCGCCGCGCGCTTCGGCGAAGCCGCGGTTGACGCTGCTCAAGAGGCCGCCGTTGTCCTTGTACACGTAGCGCACGCGATCGAGGTAGGGGGCGATGACCTCCTTGGTGGAGTCGGTCGAGCCGTCGTCGATCACCACCACTTCGAGTCGATCCGCCGGGTAGTCCTGTGCGAGCACGCTGTCGATCGACTGCGCCAGATAGGCCTCGAACTGGTGGGTCAGGATGATCGCGCTGACGAGCGGCGGCTCGCCGCTGCTCACGCGGGAGTTCGGCTGACCGGAGTTCGGCTGACAGGAGCTCGGCTGACCGGAGCGCTTGCTCATGCCGCCACGCGCTCGACGGCGCCGGCGCCAGCCGAGCGCCCGGCTGCGATCGACTCGCGGATCAGCTCCACGACGCCCAGGCAGCGGATACCCATCGCCAGGTCGACCTCCGGCGTGCGGCGCTCGCGCACGCACTCCAAGAACGATCGCAGCTGCGCGAGCAGCGGCTCTTCCATCGGCACGAACACGCGCTCGAGCAGACTCTCCTGGCGGTACGTGCGCGACCCGCCGCCATCGAGCTCAAGGCGCGTGGAGCGGCAGCGCTCGACCGTGCGGCGCACGTAGTCGACGGTCACGTGCGACTCCTCGGTGGTAGCGCTCAGGCGGCGGATCTTCTCCTCCGTAACGCGGCTCGCCACGAGCGTGCCGATCAGCCCGTCGTCGAAGCTCAGCGTCGCTACCGCGTAGTCGTCGAGCAGCGGCGAGTGGACGCGCCGCCCGACCGCGTGTACGTCGCACAGCGCGCGCTCGCCGGCGAGCGACAGCAGCACGTGGATGTCGTGCAGCATCAGATCCTGCACCACGTCGGCGTCCTGGATGCGCCCGTCGAACGCGCTCAGCCGCTGCAGCTCGAGTGCCACCATACGCTCGCCCTCCAGCAGCTTGGCGACCTCGCGCACGGCGGGGTTGAAGTGCTCGATGTGCCCGACCTGCACGACCGGCGCGCGGGAGCGCGCGGCGATCGCAGCGCTCAGCTGCGCGGCTTCGCCGACGCTGAGCGCGACGGGCTTCTCGATCAGCACGTCCACGCCGGCTTCCAGCGCCAGCAGCGCGTGTTCGACGTGCAGCTCGCTCGGGGTGCAGATCGACACCGCCTGCACGTGCTCGAGTAGCTCCTCGATCGACTTGTACGCGTGGGTGTCGAACTGCCGCGCCACCGCGCTCGCGCACGCGGCGTCACGATCCTGGATGCCGCGCAGCTCGCACAGGCCGCCGAGTGCCGCGTAGGTGCGCGCATGATGGGAGCCCATGTTGCCCGCGCCGATCACGCCGACGCTCAGCAGCTCGCCGCGACGGCGGTCGCCGCGGCGCCGTTCGCCTTGACGGCGCTCGGGCGCCGGTGGGGTGGGGGAGATCGTCATGTCATCCGCTCGGGTTCGCAGCTCAGCTCATGCTCACGTAGCCGCTGGCTTCGCTCGCGCCGCGCACGTTCTGGGAGACCTTGTCCTGGTAGTTGCCCTCGACGGTCTGGATGCGCCCGTCGGGCAGCACGCCCGCAACGATGCCGACGTGCTCGCCGCCGAACACGATCAGGTCACCCGGCTTGGGTGTGACGCCCGGGCCGTTCGGCACGGCACGCCCGCTGCTCTGCGCCCACGACCAGATCGCCGAAACGGAGCCGAGCCCCTGGCCCTGGTCGCCGAGCGGCTCGCCCGCCTGGCGCGCGGCCCACGAGGCGAAGTAAGCGCACCACGGCTCGCCCGCGGCCGCGCCCGCCGTGGCGGTGCGGTACTGGGCGATCGCCGGCGAGTTGTTGGACCCGGGCGGCTGTTCTGCCTGGCCGATCTGGCTCGCCGCGATCGACAAGATCTGGTTGCCGACTCCGGAGCCGACACCGAGTCCCGAGCCGTACGTCGGCGCGCCGGCTCCCGCGACCCCTGATGCGAGTCCGCTGCTCGTGTTCGACAGCGGGTATGCCGCCGCAGCGGATGGGCTCGCGGAGGCGACAGCGTTCTGCAGCGCCGCGGCGAACGCCGACCCCGTCGAGCCGGTGGCACCCGGCGTGGTGATACCGACAGGCGTGGTGATACCGACAGGCGTGGTGACACCGGCAGGCGCGGCCGTGCCGCCCGTGAGAGCGGCGCTCGAGCCCACCAGCGCGCTGGGGTTGCTCAGCACCTGGGTGATCGTGGAGACGCGTTGCAGCGCGTTGTCGATCGACATCGCCCATGTGATCGGCAGCTGCGGGGCGAGGTTGAGAGTTGACAGCGCGCTGGTAGAACGACGAGACGGGCGGCAGAGCCGCCCGTCTCGACCACCGTTCCCTCGATGAAGCGGCGGTATGAAGCTTCTGACGGCCTTCCCGGACCGTTCGAAGCGTTATGACCGATCCGCCGGCAGCCTGGGCTGCCGCCGGAAAGGCTTCGCTGCAGCGGTGGCGACGAATCGCCACCGCTGAGGAAGGTTTGCTCGACTACTGCAGCAGACGCAGGACTGCCTGCGGCAGCTGGTTGGCCTGCGCGAGCACCGAAGTACCGGCCTGCTGGAGGACCTGGTGCTTGGTGAAGTTCGTCATTTCCGCCGCCATGTCGACGTCAACGATCGAGCTCTGCGCCGCGGACAGGTTCTGGTGGTACGTCGCCAGGTTGTCCAGGGTGTACTGCAGGCGGTTCTGCACCGCGCCGAACTCGCCGGCGGCCGCGGACACAGCGTCGATCGCGGCATCGATGCCGGAGATCGCCGTTGCGGAGCCGAGGCTGATGGTGCCGACACTCGATCCGAGGCTGATGGTGCTCACGGCGATGACCTGACCGTCGTTCGCGCCGACCTGGAAGGAGATCGTCGAGGTTGAGCTCAGCAGGTTGACCCCGTTGAACTGAGTCGTCTGACCGACACGCTCGATCTCGGAGGTGAGCTGCGATACCTCAGAGGCGATCGCCGTTTGATCGGCGGTCGAGTTGGTGCCGTTCTTGTACTGCACAGCCAGCTCGCGGATGCGCTGAAGCATCTGCTGAACCTCGTTCAACGAACCCTGAGCGGTCTGCGAAAGCGTGACCGCATCCTGGCTGTTCTGCTGGGCCTGGCCGAGACCGTTGATCTGGCCCTGCAGCTTCTGGCTGATGGCGTAACCGGCGACGTCGTCGGCTGCCGAGTTGATCCTCAAACCCGAGGACAGGCGCTGCATCGAGGTTGACAGCGAGTTCTCCGTCATGGAGAGGTTCCGCTGGGCGTTCATCGCCTCGACATTCGTGTTGATCGTAAGGGACATACGTTCATCTCCTTGATGACGGTTGGTTATTAGTCCCGGACTGACTCCCTGTCAGTCCTTGCTACATGCCGGTTATCGTCAGTCCGGCGGTGAACTTGAGATTTGCGCGCGCTGTCTGGCCACAAGCTCAGGTGGGTAAGTTGGCGCCGCGGTGGCGCTGGTCGAAAAGACTCAGGCGCGCACGTCGATGTGGCGCGACGGCTCACCGTCTCCGTCGTTCTCGGGCGGCACGGGGCGCACGACTTCGGGGTTCGGCTGCTTGGGCGGTCGTCGCTCGGGGTCGCTGCCGCGGTTGCGCTCGCGCTCACGCGCGCGGTCACGCTCGCGGGTGACTCGTTCCGGGCGCAGCGGCCCGGCCGGCGGGATCGGCGATGGGCGCGGTGTGATCGGGTGGATCGGATCCATCTGGCAGGCCCTGGTTCGTGTCAGGTCAGGTCACGGCGAGGGGGTGCGAGTGATGAGTGAGAGTGAGTGAGCGGGCCGGGTCGGGTCAGGTCGAGGCGGGCGCCGAGTGTGAGCGAGCTTGGGTCGAGTCTCCATCAGGAGGCGGCCTGCGTCCGTGTGCCGGGCTGCTCCGGCGGTTCGGGTCCCGCGCGCCGCGCGGTCTGCGCGGCGAGCAGCTCGTACTCGCGCCCCTTCAACTCCATCACCACGAGGTAGCGCCATGCGAACACGGATGCGGCCCAGGCGGCCACGTAGCAGACGACCCCGGCCACCAGCGCATGAAAGCCGGCGTCGGCGACGGTGTGGGTTGGCAGCGACAGGTACCCGCCGATCAAGAACCCGGCGAGCCCGCCCCAGCCCTTGGCGCGCTTGATCTGCGCGACTGCGCGTGGGTGCGCGGCGATGCTCGGCTTGCCGTCGGCGGCTTCTGCGCCGCTCGCCTGCTGCGACTCCTTGGCGGAATCTTTCTTACGCGCCATGTGCACCCTCTCCACGCAGGCCGCGGCGCCGCTCGGCGCGCTGGCATTCGAACACGAAACGAATCAGACGGCGGCGGTCGAGGTCGCTGATCGAGTCGAACGCGATCGCGCGATGGCCGCGCACGTCGGCGCGCACGACCTTGCCCGAGCCTGTGATCGGCGGCGAGCCGGCGACGGTGGTGAGGCGGAACTCGACGTGCTCGCCGATCTTCAGCAGGTCGGGGCCGGCCAGCAGCAGGCCGCTGCCGCTGACGTCGACCGAGTAGCTCTGCACGAGCACGCGCCGCGCGCCGACGCTCACCTGTACAGGCCTGGCGGCCTTGACGCGGTAGTACTCGCGCTGCTGGATCAGCTCGGCCGGGTGCAGCCCGCTGATGCGCACCAGGTCGCGGTCCTCGATCGTGACGTCGCCGCGCAGGCGCACGCGGCCCTTGGCACACGTGAACTCGAGTGTCAGGTCGTGCAGCTGGGAGTCGCTTAGCGGGTGCTCCAGCTGGATCATGATCGCCACCAGCAGCGACGTCGAATCGCGTTCGACCACGCGCGCGGGAATCCGTTCGCCGCTGCGCGTCGCGAGCGTCACCGGGCGGCTGCGCTCGGGCAGCTCGATCGTGCTGGAGAGCTTGCGCGGCCGAGCTTTCACGCGAGCAGCCTGTCCGCGAGCTGGGAGGGGTCGGTCCGCGTGAGCGCGCCGGCGGCGCTACCGCGGTGCAGCATGTACTGAGGCGCGAGGCCGAAGTTGCATGCCGCCTCGATCGCGACGCCAAGCTGATCGGTCTCGTCGGCATGGGTGATCGCCAACGCGGTCGCGCCGAGCGGTCGCAGCGCTTCCAGCAGCTGGGCGCTCGCGGTGGCGCCGAGCGTCGCGGGCAGCGCGAGCACGACGCGTTCTAGCTCGAGCTCGCGCAGCAGCCGCGCGAGCCGGCGCACGCCGGCCTTGTCCGCGCGCGAGGCGGTCGGCGTGTCGAGCAGCAGCAAGCCCTGCATCCGCGCGCTAGCCAGCGCTTGCGTGGCGCGCGCCGCGGCGATCGGCGTGGGCTCCATCACGTACGGCGCGAGCAGCATCTCGAAGCCGGTCTCCTCGGCGCTCGCCACGATCGTGGCACAGCTCGCCGGCAGCGAGCTGCTCTTGCGGTACGCGCCCAGCAGCGCCGCGCAGCAGCCGGTCTTGCCGCTGCCGCCCGACCCGACGAGCGCCAGCGCCGCGCCCTGGGCCGGCAGCGCCGCCAGTGCCGGGATCCGCTGCTCCAACGCCTTCTGGGTCGCGCGGGCGAGGCCGAGGCCGGGGCTGAGCGGGATCACGTGCGCCGTGGCCTGTGCCAGCAGCTCATGAGCGAACTGCTCGCTGCACCCGAGCCCGATCAGCTTCGCCTGGATGGCTGTGCGTGCGCGCGTGCGTGGGGCGGGCGCGGGGTGCAATGCGGGTGCGGGGTGTACAGCGGGCGTTGGGTGTAGAGCCTGCGCGGGGTGGGCAGCGCGCGCGGGGTGCGGCGCGAGCGCGTCGAGCTCGTCCGCGAACGAGTCCGTCAGTGGGAGCATGCGCGCGGCGGTCGTCTCAGTCGCGGCCGTCTCCGCCGCCGCGAGCTCCGCTGCAAACGCGTTCATGTTCCCGTGAGCATGCGACTCTGCCTGAGCTTGTGGCTCTGCGTAGCCGTGCGACTCCGTGTAGGCATACGGCTCGGCTGGAAAGCTCGGGGCCGTGAACTCGTGGAAGACCTGTTCGGATACCGGCGCAGGGTCGACGTCTTCGGGATCGGCCGCCGACGTGAGGTCGGCTGGCGATGTGAGGTCGGCTGGCGACGTGAGCGACGACGGGCTTGGCTGCGCCGCCGGTTTGCGTGTTCCGGAGGCCACCAGCGCCGCGAGCTGGTCGGTCACATATGCACCCACACCCGGCCGGCGCACGACTGGTTCCGGCGCCTGCTGCGTGAGCGCCGCCGGTGTGACGGCTGGCTCCTGTTCGTCGTACAGGTCGATCCGCTGGCCGCCGGACTTTGCCTCGAGCTCGACGAACGAGCGCTGGAAGAACCCGCCGATGCCGCCGGTCAGGCCTTCGCGCTGGCGCACGACGATCGCGTCGGCGCCGAGCTCCGCCTGGATCTTGGGGATCAGCTCCTCGATGGAGCGGCCGCGGTAGACGCGGGGCGGAGCGGCGGTTGCTGGGCTCATGCGTGAATCACTCCGATGGTCTCGACGTTGACGCCCGGCACGATCTCGTTGTACGAGCACACCGGGAGGTGGGGTTGGGCTTGCGCGATCAGCTTGCGCAGGTGGCGGCGCACACGCGCGGAGCAGAGCAGCACGGGACGCGCGCCGCGTCCGGTCGCGTGCTCGACCTGCGCACGCAGAGCATTCACGATGGCCTGCGCCCGGGGCGGCTCCATCGCGAGATACTCGCCGTCTGTGGTTTGGGTGATCGAGGTGGCCACCTCTTGCTCGATCGCGGGATCCAGGGTGATTGCGCGCAGCCGCAGCTGCTCGTCGAGGTGCGGGGCCGTGATCGCACGGCCGAGCGCCTGGCGGGCGTACTCGGACAGCAGGCTCGTGTCACGTGTTATTCGAGCCTTGTCGCCGATCGCCTCCACGATCGTGCCGAGGTCGCGGATTGGCACGCTTTCGGACAGCAGCGTCTGCAGCACGCGCTGGATCTCGCCGAGCGTGAGCATCTCCGGCACGACCTCCTCGACGACCGCCGCGTTGGTTTCCTTGAGCTGGTCGAGCAGCGCTCGCACGTCCTGGCGGGTGAGCAGCTCGGCGGCGTGCCCCTTGATCGTCTCGGTCAGGTGCGTGACGATCACCGACTCGGCGTCGACGACGGTGTAGCCGAGCGCTTCGGCCTCGGCGCGCGCGGACTCATGCACCCACATCGCGGGCAGCCCGAACGCGGGCTCCTGGGTCGGGATGCCCTGCAGCTCGCCGCCAGCGTCGCCGGGGTCCATCGCCAGCAGGTGGCCGGGCATGATGCGCCCGCGCGTGACCTCCGAGCCGCGCACTTTCAGCACGTACTCGTGCGACTCCATGCCGAGCTCGTCGTGGATCCGCACGGCGGGGATCACAAGCCCGAGCTCGCCGGCGATCTGGCGGCGGATCATGCTCACGCGCCGCAGCAGCGCGCCGCCGGAGCTGCCGTCGACGAGCGGCACGAGCCCGAACCCGATCGCGAGTTCCAGCGCGTCGATCGGCTGGCGCTCCAGGCCGTCGGCACCGGGCACCGGCAGCGCCGAGGCGGCGGCGCTGGCCGCGAGCGCGGCTTCGGCGTCCTGCGCGTCGGGCATGCCGTTGCGCACGCCCCAGCCGATCGCGCCGAAGATCGCGCCGATCACGAGGAACGGTAGTTTCGGCAGGCCCGGGATCAGCGCGAACGTGCAGATCACGGCAGCCGCGACGAGCGGCGCCTTGCGCTGGCCGAGCACCTGGTTGGTGATGTCGCTACCGAGGTCCTTGTCGGACGCGGCGCGCGTCACGATGATGCCGGTGGCGACCGAGATCAGCAGCGCCGGGATCTGCGCCGCGAGGCCGTCGCCGACGGTCAGCAGCGAGAACTGGTGGGTGGCGTCGCCGAACGCCATGTGGTGCTGGGCGACGCCGACGATGATCCCGCCGACGAGGTTGATCGCGGTGATGATCACCGCGGCCATCGCGTCGCCCTTGACGAACTTCGAAGCGCCGTCCATCGCGCCGTAGAAGTCGGCTTCGCGGGAGATCTCAGAGCGGCGGTTGCGCGCCTGCTCGTCGGTGATCAGCCCGGCGTTCAGATCGGCGTCGATCGCCATCTGCTTGCCCGGCATCGCGTCGAGCGTGAAGCGCGCGCCGACCTCGGCGACGCGCCCGGCGCCGTTTGTGACGACCACGAACTGGATCACGATGAGGATCAGGAAGATCACGAGCCCGACGACGACGTTGCCGCCGACCACGAACTGACCGAACGCCTTGACCACGCCGCCGGCGTCGCCGGTGGTGAGGATCAGGCGCGTGACGGACACGTTGATCGCCAGGCGGAACATGGTCGTCAACAGCAACAGGCTGGGGAACGCGGCGAAGTCGAGCGCCTTGTTCAGGTACATCGTGGCGACCACGATCGTCAGCGCCGCGGAGATGTTGAGCGTGATCAGCAGGTCGAGCAGCATCGACGGCAGCGGCACGATCAGCATCGTCACCATCAACACCACCGCGATCGCGCCGACCAGGTCGGTGTGGCGCAGCAGCTTGCGTACGTTGTCGCTGTTCATGAGAGTGCGAGCCTCCTGTTGGAGCCGGCCGCGCTAGCCCGGGGGTATGAGAGAGCGAGGTTCACAATGCAAGCCTCCTGCGCCCTGCGACGCGGTAGACGAAGGCGAGCACGCGCGCAACGGCGGCGTACAGCTCCTCCGGGATCACCTGGCCAATTTCGGTTGAGCGGTGCAGCGCGCGCGCGAGCGGCGGCTCGCAGATCACGGGCACGCCGTGCTCCTCGGCGATGCGCCTGATCTGCGCGGCGATCAGGTCCTGACCCTTGGCGACCACTTCGGGCGCCGGGTGGGCGCCGTCGTAGCGCAGCGCGACGGCGAAGTGCGTGGGGTTGGTGACGACCACGTCAGCCTGCGGCACCGCGGCCATCATGCGCGAGCGCGCGGCCTGCATCTGGCGGCGGCGCTGCGCGGATTTGACCTCGGCCGAGACGCTCTGCTGGCGCACCTCGTCCTTGACCTCCTGCTTGGTCATGCGCAGCTGGTGCTCGTGACGGCGGCGCTGCCACGCGTAGTCGATCGCGGCGATCGCGAGGTACGCGAACGCGGCGTGCTGGGCGATGCTCATCGAGCGCGTGCCGAACATCACGCCGAGCGCGGCCGGCGGCAGCCCGACGAGCGACGCGAGCCCCTGCAGGCCGGGCAGCAGCGCCATGCTGGCGACGACACCGACGACGGCGACCTTCGCGATCGCCTTCAGCGCTTCGAAGATCAGGTTCGGGCCGAGCAGGTTCTTCAGGCCGGATACGGGGTTGATGCGCTTGAAGTCCATCTTCAGCGCCTGCGGGTTGGGCCGCAGTCCGACTTGGGCGACGCTGGCGAGCACGCCGGTGCCCATGCAGATCGCGGCGATCGGCCCGACGCACTCGGCGATCGTGGTCATCGAGGAGTGCATCAGCTCGTTCAGCCCGGCCGCGCTCGTGGCCTTGCCCGGGTTCGAGATCTGCCCGAGGATCTCGCGGAACGTAACGGTGCCGGCTTCGTAGATGTGCGGCCCCATCAGGCTGACCGCGAACAAGCCCGCGACCAGCACGAGCGAGCCGCCGACGTCGTTGGAGCGCGCGACCTGGCCCTTCTTGCGCGCGCGCTCGCGGTGCTTGGGTGTGGCCTTCTCGGTGCGGTCGTCGTTGCCGAGGCTCATGTCATGCCGCCGCGTGCAGCGTGCCGAGCGCGGCGCTCACGCTGACCGAGAGTTGATCGGAGATCCAGCCGGAGACGAACGGCAGCGACGCGCCGACCACCAGCAGCGCGACGGCCACTTTCGTCGGGAAGCCGACGGCGAACACGTTCAGCTGCGGCACGACGCGCGAGACGATGCCGAACGCGACGTCGGTGATCAGCAGCGCCAGCAGCACGGGCGCGGCGATCTCCAGCGCCGAGGCGAACACGGTGGTGAACACGTGCTCGGCGCCCCCGACGAGCGAGGAGATCTGCGGGGCCGAGCTCAGCGGCACGAGCTCGAACGTGCGCGCGATCCCGCGCAGCATCCAGGCGTCGCCGCCGATCACGAGGAAGATCAAGGTGCCGACGATCGAGTACACCTGCGAGATCACGGCGCTGCGGTTGCCATTGATCGGGTCGATCAAGCCGCCGTAGGAGAAGCCGGAGATCGTGTCGATCAGCGCGCCGGCGGTGTCGAGCGCGGCGAACAGGATCGACACCGAGAAGGCGAAGCCGAACCCGACGAGCAGCCCGACGAGCACGAGCCCAGCGAGCTGCAGCGGGTCGCTGGGGATGTGCTGGCCGTGCAGCGCCACCGGCGCGAGCCCGATCGAGATCGCGACGGCGATCACCCCGCGCACGCGCGCAGGCACCATCTTCGAGGAGAACAGCGGCGCGAGGAAGAACAGCGGCGTGACGCGCGCCAGCACGAGGATGAACCCGGCGAGCTGATCGCCCGCGAGCTTGTTCACCAATTCATTCACGAGTTCACCATCGACGGGATCGTGCTGTACAGGTCGGTGGTGTATGACACGAGCTGGCCGAGCATCCAGGGGCCGAGCAGCACGACAACCACGGCGACACCGATGATCTTCGGGATCAGCGACAGGCTCTGCTCCTGGATCTGGGTGACGGCTTGGAAGATGCTCACCACGAGGCCGACGACCAGGCCCACGAGCAGCAGCGGCCCGGCGATCTTCAGCGCGAGCGTCATGGCTTGCGAAGCGAGGTTGACAACTGTGTCTTGGTTCACCGGGGGCTCCTAGTGGAAGCTCTGCACGAGCGCTTTGATGACCAAGTCCCAGCCGTCGACGAGCACGAACAGCAGGATCTTGAAAGGCAGTGAGATGAACGTCGGCGGCAGCATGATCATGCCCATGCTCATCAACGTCGAGGAGACGATCAGGTCGATGATCAAGAACGGCAGGAAGATCAGGAAGCCGATCTGAAACGCGGTCTTCAGCTCGGAGATGATGAACGCCGGGATCAGCACCTCGGTCGGCACATCGGCGCGCGTTTGCGGCGCCTTGGCGTGCGCGAGGCTGACGAACAGCGAGATGTCCTGCACGCGCGTCTGGCGGAACATGAACTGGCGCAGCGGCTCCTCCGCGCGTTTGATCGCGGTGGAAGTGCTGATGTGGTGGTGTGAGAGCGGGTCGAACGCTTCGCGCTTGATCTGGTTGACAGTGGGGGCCATCACGAAGATCGTCAGGAACAGCGCGATGCCGACGAGCACCTGGTTTGGCGGCGCTGTCGGGGTGCCGATCGCGGTGCGGATGAACCCCAGCACGATCAGGATGCGGCTGAACCCGGTGACGGTGAACAGCAGCGCCGGCACCAGCGTCAGGCCGCCGACGAGCAGCAGCACCTGCACGGCGTTGCTGGAGCTCACGTTGTTCACTTGATCACGGTCCAGCCGCGCATGCGCTCGAGCATGTTCCCCGCGCCCTGGGCGGCCATCCGGGCTGGGCCCGACAGCGGCTCGCCGGCGAGGAACGGATTCGGCTCCTCGGGGTTCAAGAGGCCCGCTTCGCGCGCCTGCTGCTGGGTGTAGCGGTGAATCGCGGTGACGCCCTGCTCGGCGCTGCCCACGAGCACGTAGTCGCTGCCGGCGCGCACGAGGTGCAGTGTGCGTCCGCTGCCGAGCGCGAGCGACGCGACGCTCGCCAGTCCGACGCCGGCGCTCTGCGTCTCACGTGAGGTCTTGACCTGGCGCAGGATCCAGGTGAGCCCCCAGATCACGGCGAGCACGATCACGAGCCCGACGATCGTGCGCACGATGCTCGCGCCGCCAGAGCTGCTGGCGTGCGCGCCGACGTGCGAAGCAGGCGTGAGGTTCAGCGGCACGTTCTCCCCGGTGGGGGTCTTGCCGTGCGCTGGCGTGAACGCTGATGCGCAGCGCGCAGGGGCGAGCAACCACACGCCAAGCGCGAGCACAGCGGCCTGAATTGCCGCACGGGGAAGCGGGATCAACTTGATCATCGAGGGACGACTCCGAGGAGAGTCGCCCGGTGTATCGGCGTACGGAGGTGCGGCTTTAGCGCCGGGCGGCGGACGCCAAACCCATTGCAATCAGGTTTGCAGCACCGCGCTGTGCAAACGCGTCAAGTGGCGGCGCAGCGACCGCCCGAGCGTGCTGCTCAGACGGGCGTGCTGCTCAGACGAGCGTGCTGCTCAGACGAGCGTGTGTACCTGCACGGCCCACTCGCCGTCGTCGGTGACGACGAGGCTGCCATGGGCGAACAGCAAGCCGTTGACGAACAGCTCGATCGGGTCATCGGCGCCCTGCTCCAGCTCCAGCACGGTGCCGGGCGGCAGCTCCAGAGCCTGCCCGAGCGGCAGCTTGGTGCGGCCGAGCTCGGCCCACACGCGCACATTGACATTGCGCAGCGCGGCGATGCCCGCGAGCGTCTGGGCCGCAGCGGCGGTCGCGTCCGCGGGCGGCGCATCCGCAGGCGGCGCGTCCGCGCCTGGGTTCGCGCGCGTGTCTGCGCCCGCATCCGGGTTCGCGTTTGCGTTCGCGCCCGGGTTCGCGCGCGCGGCTTCTGGCTCACTGCGGGGAAACGCTGTGTGCGCACGCGACTGGGCAGCCGCAGCGGCGGTCATCGCCGACTCCAGCTTGAGCGCGCGGCGCGGACCACGGCGGCCCGGGCTGGCGCGCCCGATCGACACGCCCTCGGCGAACAGCTCGACGCCGTGCTCGGCGCGCGCTTGCAGCGTCAGCAGCGCGCCCGGTGTCAGCGCGAGCATGCGCTCCACCGGCATCTGCGTCGCGCCGACTTCGGCGCGCAGCAGCACGCGTGCGCTGGCAACGCCGCGGCGCACGGCCTGGGCTTCACGCGGGTTGCCGCGCGCGTGCGCGCCGCTGGTGCCAAGGATCTCCTCGGCGACCGGTTCGATCGAGGACCATGGGATCAGCAGCGCCAGAGTGGAGGAGAGACCGTCGATCTTGCATTCGAGCGTCAGCGAGAACGTCGGCTCGCCGAGCGGCGCGAACACGCCCGCGTCGCCTTCGGGGTCGACTTCGCCGACCGCCAGCTCCAGCCCGCCGAGGTCGCGCCATGCGAGCGACAGCTGGGTGGTGATCGAGTCGAGCAGCGTGCGCGTCAGCGCCCAGTCGATCTCGCTAAGGCGCCGCTCGGCGGGCGCTTGCGCGGGGGTTCCGCCGAGCAGGCACTCCAGCGCGCGCAGCACCAACGGCAGCTCCACGCTCAGCAGCATCTGCTTGTCGATCGGCTGCGCGTGCAGCGCGACGGCGATCGCATCAGCCGCCAGCGGCGCCTTGGCGGCGGCCCACGTCAGCTGGCTGGAGTCGGTCAGCTCCAGCTCTACGGGCACGCGCAGCTCCGCAGACAAGCGCGCAGCGGTGGTTTCGCAGAACGGGTCGAACGCCCGCCCGATGCGGCGGCGCAGCTCGATCGTGAACTTCGTCGGCTGGGAGAAATCGAGCGCGCGCACTTGCACCTGCGCCTGCGCGTTTCCCGCCTGCGCCGGTGCGTTCCCCGGCTGCGCCGGCGCGTTTCCCGCCTGCGCTTCGGGGCTGTTGGGGCTCGAGACGTTCATCGCCGTGGCCTGCTCACGCGCCGGCAGCCGCGGCGTCGGCCGCAGCCACGGGCGCCTGCTCGTCGCCGGTGGGCGCGCCGTCGCCGCTTTCGAGGATTTCGGTGACGCGCAAGCCGAACTGCTCCTCGACGACCACCACCTCGCCGCGGGCGATCGGCGTGCCGTTGACGAGCAGGTCCACCGGCTCGCCCGCGAGTCGGTCGAGCGTGATCACCGAGCCCGCGTGCAGGTCGAGCGTGTCGCCGACGGTCATGCGCGTGCGCCCGATCTCGACGCTCAGCTCCATCGGCACGTCGCTGAGCCGGCGCAGGTCAGTAGCGCCGTCGCCGGACACGTTGCTCGTCGCCGCGCCGCCGGCAGGCGGCTCCTGCTGGTCGAACTGCTCATATTCGATCGCTTCAGCCACGGAGTTCTCCTATTGCACGGTGAGGTCGGGGAACAGCACCGCGTCGACCTTGACGTCAGTTTGCTTCTTGATCGCCTCAAGCAGTTCGCGCTTGACCTGTCGGCGTCCTGCTTCGCTGACCAGCACGTTGCCACGTTGGTCGGTCACGACGTTGGTGATGATGTCGCGGATCACAGCCTCCTCGGGCAGCGTGCCGACGGTCGCACCCGTCACCGGAGCGGCTTCGGCGGTAGCGCCGGTGCTCTGCCCAGGCGCCAGCTCGAGCCCGACCGTGAGCTTGGCGAAGTGGCCGTCGCTGAGGTTCAGCAGGAAGTCCTTCGGCAACAGGTAGATCGTGCTGGCGATCTTGACTTTCGGCACGACCTTGGGCTTGGCCATCGTGTACGCCGCGAGCGCGCCGAAGATCACGACAGCGAGCACGATGATGACTTTCTTGTTCTTCAACATTGGGTCAGCCTGTCGGGTTGGTCGAGAACGTCGTGGACGGGCCGGGCAGTCGCTGCAGCACGATCTCCACGCGGCGGTTGCGCGCGCGCCCGGATGGATCGGTGTTGGCGGCGATCGGGTGCTGGTCGGCGTAGCCGGCAGCGCTCAGCCGCGGCGCGCCGACGCCCTGGCTGATCAGAAATCGCACGACCGTGCTGGCGCGCGCGGTCGACAGCTCCCAGTTGCTCGGGAACACGCTGCTGTGGATCGGCACGTCGTCGGTGTTGCCCTCGACCGCCACCGGGCTGAGCTGCTCGACGTCCAGCAGCTGGGCGATCTCGCCGAGCAGCGGCGTCGCGCCGCTCTCCAACGATGCGCGGCCGGACGCGAACAGCAGCTTGTCGGTCAGCACCCTGATCACCAGACCGCGGCGGTCGATGCTCGACTTCACGTTCTTGGAGAACCCATGCTGCTTGGAGTACGCGTCGAGCTTCGCCTTGATGCGCGCGAACTCCGACGCCTGCTGCGTCGCCGCGGATGCGGTGCTCTGCAGCGTGCTGGCCGGCTGCGCTGTCAGCGGCACGATCGCCTGCACGTCGGCCGCGCTCGGGGCGTGGCTGGAGTTGGCCGTCGCGCCGGGCTGCGCGATCGACTTGCCGCCGGGCAGGATGTCGCCGGAGAACGCCGCGTGCAGCGCCTGCTGGAGCGTTTGGAACTTGGAGATGTTGACCGACGAGATCGAGAACAGCACCATGAACAGCGCCATCAGCAACGTGATCATGTCGGCGTACGTCAGCAGCCAGCGCTCGTCGCCGCCCTCGGCCTCGCCGCCATGGCCGCGGCGGCGGCGTCCGTGTCCGCGTCCGCGCGCCATGGCTAAGCGGCCTCCGCCTGGATGCTGGTGACGGAAGCGGGCGCCTGATCGTCGTCGGAGCGCTCGGCCGGCGGCAGGTAGGACATCAGCTTGTCAGCCACCAGCCGCGGGTTGTCGCCGGATTGCAGCGACAGGATGCCTTCGAGCGTCATGATGCGCAGCTCGACCTCCTCGCCGGAGATCGCTTTCAGCCGGTTGGCCACAGGCAGGAAGATCACGTTGGCCGAGCCGACGCCCATCAGCGTCGCCAGGAACGCGGCCGAGATCGAAGGGCCGAGCGTGGAGGGCGCGGAGAGGTTCTCGAGCACGTGTACGAGCCCGAGCACGGTGCCGATGATGCCCATCGTCGGAGCGAACCCGCCGGCTTTCTCGAACGGCGCCGCGGCCGCTTCGTGGCGCGCCGCCATGCCGTCGATCTCGGCTTCGAGGATCGCATGAACCATCTCCGGGTCGGTGCCGTCGACGACCAGCTGCAGCGCTTTGCGAGTGAACACGTCGTCGATTTCCGACAGCTTCGCGTCAAGCGCCAGCAGGCCCTCGCGGCGCGCCTGGTCGGCGAGCGACACCAGCAGGTCGATGCGCCCGCGGATGTCCGGCGGCTCGGCGGAGAACACGAGCTTGTAGAGGCCAGGGATGGCTTTCATCTGCTTCATGCCGACGCTCGCGAGCGTCACGCCGGTGGTGCCGCCGAGGATGATGATCAGCGCTGGGATGTTCAGGAACGCGGCTGGGCTGGAGCCGTCCATCATCGAGCTCAACAGCAGTGAGCCGAACGCGATTCCGATGCCGATGGCTGTTGCAGCTTTCATCGCCCTCGTTCATCGGCTGGGAGCCGCGATTCTTCAGTTGTTCGTGCGCATGCTGCACGAACTTCCGATTCGGCCGCTAAGGATTGCGGCGTGCGCGCTCCGGGTGCCGCGAGCGCGGCAGCTGGCACGCGCTCAGGGGTGCAGCGTGCGCGGCAGCGCCGGCTCGCGCTCGGGGCGGCGGTTGCGCAGCGCTTCGGAGAGCACTTCGACGCGGAACGCGCGGATCGCCGCGGCGACCTCTTCGGGCGTTTCGGATACGACCACCTTGGCGGTCGTGGCGAGCGTCAGCACCGTGTCCGGGGTCGACTCGATCGTCACGATCAGGTCGGGATTCAGTTGGAAGGGCTCGTCGGTGTGACCGAGCCTGTTCAGCGTGATCATCTGGAACGTCCTCTTGGTGAGCTTAGCCACGGTGTGGGACGACGCGTGAGCGCCATCCCACACCGGCTCCTCGGAGTTGTCCTGTAACAAGACTGCCAGCTCTACCGGCTTTAGGGCTACTGGACCATATTCACCACTGTCTGCAGCATCTGGTCCGCGGTGGAGATCACCCGCGAGTTGGCCTGGTAGCCGCGCTCGGCGGTGATCATCTGGGTCATCTCGCTGGCGAGGTCGACGTTCGACATCTCCAGCTCGCCGCCGATCGTCTGGCCGTAGCCGCCGGTGTCAGGCGTGCCCACGACCGCGGCGCCGGAGTTCGACGTCGCGGCCCAGGTCGAGCCGCCGACGCGCTCGAGCCCCGCCTGGTTGGCGAACTGCGCGAGCGACAGATACCCGGCGGTGACCTGCTGCTGGTAGGTCGGCGACGCGGCGTTCTCGTCCTGATAGGTGACGCTGCCGTCCTGGCCGATCGACACGTTGGCCGAGCCGGGCGGGATCACGATGTACGTGTCGGTAGCGCCCGGCGCGTACGTCGTGCCGGCTGCCGTGGTTGTGCCGACCGCGTTGCGCCCGATCACGTACTGGCCGGCCTGCGTGGCGAGGAAGCCACGCGTGTTGGTCGTGAGGTTGCCGGCCCGGGTGTACTGCATGTTCGCGGGCAGGCCAGAGGTGTACGGCGCGGCCGCGGGCGGCGTGCCAGCGCCGATGCGCAGGAAGCCGTTGCCCTGGATCGCCACGTCCAGCGGGTTGTTGGTCGACTGGAACGAGCCCTCGGACATCTGGTTGTCGGTCGAGTTGACCTGCACCCCGAGGCCCACCTGCAGCGCGTTCGTGCCGCCGTTGGTCGCGGTCGCGCCGGACGCGCCGCGCAGCACCTGCGTGAGCGAGTCGGCGAACGTCACACGCGAGGACTTGTAGCCCACCGTGTTGACGTTGGCCAGGTCGTTAGCCGTGTTGTTGAGCATCGTCTGGTTTGCGCTGAGGCCGCTGATGGCGGCATACATTCCACCCATCATCTTGGATGCACTTCCTTTCGCGGCCTCCTCGAAGAGGTCCAGCCGTGGTTGTTGGGAGAACAGTCGCTTGGCCGACAGCTCAGAGCCGCATATGTCATGCGATCACCGCGCTGTCGATGTTGGTGAAGACGTGGTCTTTCATGTGCTCCGACGCGACCGCCGTGATGACGGTGCGGTTGTTGACGGCCACCACGAACGCGGTGCCGTCGACCAGCACGACGGAGTCGCGCGCGCCCTTGCCGGCAGCGCGTCCGACTCCCTCCTGCAGGCGCCCGAGCGTGCTCGGGCTCAAGTCGATCCCGCGGCGCTGCACGCGCTCGAGCGCGTGGCGGGAGAACTGCAGCGGCGCTGCGGCGGCGCTCGTGCCGGCTGCGTTCTTGGCTGCGGTCGCATCCTTGACCGCGGCTGCGTCCTTGGTTGCGGTCGCGTCCTTGAGGACGTCCTGGAACGACGGGCCGCCGCTTGCGTCCGCAGGACCGCGGCCGCGGCCGCGCTGCGGCGCGGGCGCAGCGGGGCGCACGGGCGCCGGAGCGCTCGCCGAGCCGACACCCCCCGGGGGGATCAGCGCGGGGTTCGAGATCGCGCTCACGACACCTCCGTGATGCTGCCCGGGTCGACGCCGGTGACGTCGTCGACGGTGAGCTGCGCGCCGTTGCTGGAGACCTGCACGCTCTGCACGGCGCCCTGCTGGCGCGCGCCCGCGGCGTTCACGTAGGCGACGGTGTGGCCGATCAGCCCCACGGCTTGGGAGATCCCGTCGGCGACAGCCGTCTTGGCGTTCGTCTGCGACATGTTGGTCATCTGCTCGAGTTCGGTGAACTGCGCGAGCTGGCCCATGTACGCGGAGTCGTCGGTCGGCTGTAGCGGATCCTGAGCCTGCAGTTGCGCCACCATCAGCTTCAGGAAGTCGTTCTTGCCGAGCGTGCCCTTGGGGTTCACTGGCGTCACATCGGAAGAGCTCTGGGGGGCTGTGCCGGTGGAGCCTATGGGTGTGGTGCTCATCAGGATGGTCCTTTCAGGTGGTCAGACGCGCACGTCGACGAGTGCGCCGTCGGTCAGCTCAGGCGCGGTCGCGGCGGCAGCGAGGTCGGGGTCGAGGTCGAGGTGTTCGGCTGCGACGGCTTCCGTGGCCGCGAGCGCGCGCGCGCCGGGGCGCGGGCGCGCGGACTGCCCGGCGGAGCGGCCATCACGGGCTTGTCCACCGGATTGATCGTACGAACCGATATCCAAGCGCAGCAGCGAGAGACCGAGCGAGCTCAGCGACTGGCGCAGCTCCGCGTGGCCGCCGGCGAGCGCTTGCGCGGCCGCGGGCGTGGCGGCCATCACGCGCGCCACCAGCCCGTCGGCGGTCTGGCTGAGGTGGATGCGGATCTCGCCGAGCTCCTGCGGGTGCAGTGCGATCCGGGCTTGGGAGATACCCTGGCTGCGCGCCAGCTCGATCGTCGCGCGGACGTGCTCGATCGCCTGCTCCAGGCCGACGCCGTAGCGCAGCACCGGCCCCTGCTGTGCGGCGCCGGGAGCGCCGGGCGCCGGCGTGGGCGCTGCCGCCGCGGCAGCGGGCGTAAGCGCGTCGGCCGAAGACAGCGAGCTGGTGGCATCGCCTGCAGCAGCGGCGATCGCCGCGGTGGGGCCGGTTGCGGTGGTGGCGCCGTCGTCGTCGGCGTGGGTGCCGCCCTTGGAGGAGCCCGAGCCGCCGCTGCTCGCGCCCAGCGCGTCGAGCGGCGTGGCTGTGCTTGCTCCCGCGGTCGCTGCGGCGGCTGTCGATGTGGAGGTGGCCGCGCCGCCCTTGCCCTGGGCGGCATCTGAGATTGCGGTTGTGCTCGTGCCGACACCGGGGTTGATGGAAGTCGTGGTTGAGGCACCCGCCGCGCTTGTCTGGCCGGCGGCGCTCGCGTCCTCAGCCGTGGGAGCGCCAGCCACGGAGCCCGTGTCGTCGGCGGCTGTGGCGGTCGGGTTATTCGCCTGTCCGGCCGCATTCGCCGCGCCTGGCGCGCCGCTGCGGGTCACGGCGCCGGTGCTCGCCGCGTCGCCCGCCTCTGCGGGGGAGCCTGCGTCGATCGTCGGAGTGGAGCTGGGCCCCTGGGCGACGTCTGTTTGCTGGGCGGAGTCGGCGCTGGCGGGGGTGCCGGCGCCGGCGGGGATGCCTGCGCCGGCGGGGATGCCTGCTGGAGCTGATCCGGATGCGCTGGGGCTGTCGGCGGCAGACATGCCCGGCGCGTTCTCCTCAGCAGTGATCAGGGCGGCGGCTGAGCCGGGCGAGTCAGTATTCGTGGCGCCGGCAGCGTTGGCGCCGGCCTGGCCGGAGACGCCAGCTGCTGACGGTCCGGTGATGCCGGCTGCCGCCTGCCCGGATGCGTCGGCTGACGGCTGCCCGGATGGGCCGGTGGCAGAGGTCGAGCCGGTGAGCGCCGCCGGGTTGGCGGCCGTGGTCTTGGCGTTCGCGTCTGCGGAAGCACCGGGAGTCTGAGAGCTGGCCGCGTTCTGCGGGGCGGGGGCGGAGGATGCGGATGCGGCTGCGGCTGCATCCACGGACTGGGCCTGCCCACAGCCAGGCACGGCTGCGGGGTTGGCGGTCGCGGCGCCGGCGTGTGCCCGGGCGGCTCGATTGTGTCGCTGGCCTTCCGCAGGTGCGGTCCGGGCCAAGTGCTGCTCGAGCTCGCTTTCGAAGAGCGGCCCGTGCTGCGCACCGGGTGGCGCGCCGGGTGGAGCGCCCGGAGGCGCGCCGCCGTGGGCGGAGGATGGGGGGGCGAGCAGGGCTCCGCTGGACGGCTGCAGGGTCATGCGGGCACTCCTGCGGCTGTGCCCGCGGAGGACTGCCGGTAGGCGTTGGCGTAGCCGAGCACCTTCGACACGTAGTTCTGCGTCTCGGCGTACGGCGGGACGCCGCCGTAGCGCTGCACCGCGCCGGGGCCGGCGTTGTACGCCGCGAGCGCTTCCTCGGTGTTGCCGCCGAACTTGCTGAGCATCCCGCTCAGGTAGCGCGCGCCGCCGTCGATCGACTGCGCGGGGTCGAGCGGGTTGCTGACGCCGAGCGAGGACGCGGTGCCGGGCATCAGCTGCGTGAGCCCGGCGGCGCCGGCGCTGCTGTGCGCGTTGGGGTCGAAGCCCGACTCCTGCTGGATCAGGCCGTGCAGCAGCGCTGGATCGAGCCCATAGCGGGCGGCAGCCTGCTGAACGAGCGCGTCATACGCGCCCGTGGTTGGCGCGGGTGTGGGGCTGGCGAAGGCGGAGAAGCTGGCGCTCGCTGCCACGCCGGTGGGCGCGGGTGTCGAGCTGGCGGCGCTCAGCGCAGCCGCGAAGCTGCCCGGCGAGCCGCTGCTCGAGCCGCTCGAGGCTGCGCTCGCGCCGCTCTGGGCGCGCGCGATCAGCGCTTGCAGCTGTTGTACGCGCTGGGCTGCCGCGGCCACGTCGCTGGGGCCGCCGGCAGCGGGCGTCGTTGCGCTCAGCTGGGGGCTCATGCGGCGCTCCGGCGGAACTGGTCGAGCGCGATCTCGTCGAGCGTGCTGCTCTCGCTGCGCTTGACCTCGCGGTCGTGCTCCTCGCGGTGGCGGTCCTTCAAGCGTTCGAGCGCTTTGCGCTCCTGTGCGGCACGGTCGAGCTGCGCGTCGCGCTCGGCGACTTCGGCCTCGTGGCGCTCTAGCTCGCGGGCGCTGGCGCCGCGCTCGATCTGCACGCGTTCGAGGAACGCCTGCAGCGCGAGCAGGTCGGCAGCGCTCACGGTCACCGAGTCGGCGAGCGCGCTGCGGTGCTCGGCGTGGGTTTGCTCGATGTGCTCGTCGACGGTGCGCAGCTGCAGCTCGCTGTCGGAGCGGCGCGACAGCGCGCGTGCGAGCTCCTGCTTGGCGAGCTCTTCCTTGCGTTCGTGCAGGGCACGGACACGTTCCAGGCGGAAGCGAAACGAGAGACCGGTCACGGCTGGGTAATCGGTCGGGGCGCGCGCTTCTTGAGTAAGCCAAAAACTCTGTTGTCGATCTGACGACGGGCCGGTTATGCTTATCGAGAAGATTCCGGTATCCGAGCTTGTTCCAATTAGAGACAAGGGGAGGCAGTGTGGCGGTAGCGTCTGAAAAGGAGAGGGCCTGGATGCGAGGGCCGTCGCCGCTCAAGGGCGCGGTGCTGGGGCTGCTGCTGGAGCGCCCGAGCTACGGCTACGAGCTCGCCAGCCGTCTCAGCGGACGCCTCGGCCCCGCCTGGCAGATCGCGCCCAAGAGCGTGTATCCGCTGCTCGACCAGCTCGAGAAAGCGGGACTTGCGATGAGCGTGGTCGAGCCCAGTCCGGCCAGCCCGCGCCAGCAGCGGACCGTGTACTACCCGACCGACCAGGCTTCGGCGGCGCTGGCGCTGTGGATGGGCACGTCGGTGCCCAAGGAGCCGCTGCGTGTCGAGCTGCAGGCCAAGATCGCGGTGGCGCGCACCGAGGACGCCTCCCAACTGCTGGCGATGCTCGACGACTACGAGCGCGAGTGCCTGGAGCTGCTGCAGGCGACCAGCGACGAGCAGCCGTCGGTGCGCTCTTGGCGCACGCTGTTGATGGATCTGACGCTGGAGGCAGCGGACGCGCACCTGCGCGCCGAGCTGGAGTGGGTGACGCTGGCCAGGAGGCGAATCCGGGAGTACGCGGCCCAGGCGGAGCCTCGATAACCCCGATGGCGCTGCTTTCGTTCGAGCACGTCAGCAAGCACTACTCCCAGGGGCGCCGGGACATCGTCGTTTTGGACGACGTGTCCTTCGAGATCGACTCCGGCGACTTCATCGGCATCTGGGGGATGCGGCGCTCGGGCAAGTCCACGTTGCTGCGCGTGGCCGCCGGGATCGAGCCGCCCGATCAGGGCAAGGTGCTGTTCGACGGCATGGACATCACGCGCATGTCTGCCGCCAAACGCGCGCGCCTGCTGCGCGGAGCGATCGGCCTCGCGTCGATGGATCGCCGCTTCGCGCGCAACCAGCGAGTGGTCGACCACGTCGCGCTGCCGCTGGTGAGCGACGGCGTCAGCTTTCGCCAGGCGACGCTGGCCGCGCGGCGAGCGCTCGACCGCGTCGGGGCCAGGGATTGCGCCGACGCGTTCGCGAGCTGGCTGTCTCCCGGCGAGCAGGTGCGTGTCGGGATCGCGCGCACGCTGATCCACGAGCCGGGTCTGCTGCTGATCGACGAGCCCGCGCTGACGCCGAATCCAGCTGAGCGCGACGAGCTCTACAAGCTGCTGCGCGCGCTCCCGAGCCAGCTCGACACGACACTCGTGATCGCATCCGAGGACACGTCCGCGCTGCGCGGCGCCAAGCGCATGATGTCGATCGCCGACGGTCAGCTGCACTCGACCGATCGCGCGGGCCAGCTCGTGAAGTTCCCCGAGCGCCGTGCCGTGGCGGCCGAGCGTCCGCGACGATGAGCGCGCTGGAGCTGCGCGACGTCGTCAAGCACTACTCCACCGGCGCGGAGGTCGTGCGAGCCGTGGATGACGTGTCGCTGAGCATCCTGCCGGGCGAGTTCGTCGCGCTGTACGGGCCCAGCGGCTCGGGCAAGACCACGCTGCTGATGCTCGCCGCGGGGCTGATGGACCCTGACGGCGGCGAGGTGCTGTTCGGCGGGCGCCAGCTGGCGCGCATGTCCACGCGCGAGCGCTCGCGCTATCGCCGCGACGAAGTCGGCTTCGTGTTCCAGTCGTTCCATCTGATCGAAGGCGCTTCGGCGCTCGACAACGCCGCGCTGAAGCTGCTGGGAGACGGCTGCAGCATGCGCCAGGCCCACCGGCGCGTGCGTCCGTGGCTGGAGCGCGTCGGCTTGGGCGAGCGCCTGACCGAGCCGCCGAGCCGGCTGTCGATGGGCGAGCGTCAGCGGGTTGCGATCGCCCGCGCGCTGGCCAACGAGCCGCGCCTGCTGCTCGCCGACGAACCGACCGGCAACCTCGACTCCAAGCGCAGCCGGCAGGTGCTCGCGCTGCTGCGCGAGCTCGCCCATGAGCACGCGGTGTCGGTGCTGCTCGTGACCCATGACTCGCAGGCGATCGAGGTCGCGGATCGCATCCACACGCTGCGCGACGGACACCTGGCTGACGGACTCGACGCCGAGCTGGCGCTGCCTTCGCTGCTGTGAGCCTGTCGGTGCTCGGCATCCGGCCGGCGGTGCTGGTGCGCTTCTACGGCTGGCGGCTGCGCCGGCACGGCGTGCAGGAGCTGCTCGCCGCGATCGGCATCGCGGTGGGCGTGGCGCTCGTGTTCGGGGTGCTGGTGGCCAACACCAGCGTGACCGGCTCGGCGAGTCAGATCGCTCACAGCCTGATCGGCGGCGCACGGCTGCAGCTGGCGGCGCGCTCCGCCGACGGCTTCGATCAGCGGCTCGCCGAGCGCGCGCGTCAGCTGCCGGGCGTGGCCGCGGCCGTGCCGGTGCTGCGCACGAGCGTCTCGCTGCAGGGTCCCGGCGGGCGCCAGTCGATCCAGCTCGTCGGGGTGAACTCCAACATCGCGAGCCTCGGTGGGCGCGGCACGCAGAACTTCGGCCGCGGCGGGCTGCGGCTCTCCGGTGGCCTGGTGCTGCCGGCGAGCGTCGCCAACGCGATCGGCGCGCGCGCCGGGCAGACGATCACGATGCTCGTGTTCGGCAGGGCGCGGCGCGTGTTAGTCGGCACGCTGCTGGGCAGCTCCATGTTCGGCACGCTCGGCGACAGCCCGGTGGCGGTGGCGCTGCTGCCGGTCGCCCAGAGCCTGATCGGCAAGCCCGGGCGTGTGACCCAGGTGGTGGTCAAGCCGCGGCCGGGCCAGGATCGTGTGGTGGCGGCGGGTTTGCAGCGGCTGGCCGCCGGCCGCGTGGACGTCGAGCGCGTCGACAACGAGCTGCGCCTGCTGCGGGCGACGGCCAAGCCGAACGACCAGGCGACCACGCTGTTCGCGGCGATCAGCGGGATGGTCGGGTTCCTGCTGGCGCTGAACGCGATGCTGCTGACCGTGCCCGAGCGGCGGCGCTTCGTGGCGGAGCTGCGCATGCAGGGGTTCGACCCGCGCCAGGTGCTGTACGTGCTCGGATTCGAAGCGCTCGTGCTCGGCATCGGCGCGTCACTGGTTGGCGTGCTGCTTGGCGAGCTGCTCTCGCGCACGCTGTTCGATCGCATGCCGGTCTTCCTGTCGGTGGCGTTCCCAGTCGGATCTCACCAGGTCGTACATCTCACGACGATCCTGCTTGCGCTCGGCGGAGGGGTGCTCGCGACGCTGTTCGCGTCGCTCGCGCCCTCCGTGTTCGACCTGCTCCCGGGCCGTCCGATCGACGCGGCGTTTCGCGCGGTCGGCGAAGCCGGAGAGGGGATGGGCAGCCGTACGACAGCCGTGCTCGGCGTGCTCGGCGGCGCGCTGGTGGTGATCGTCACAGCGCTCGTGCTGATCGTGCCGAGCCTGACCGTGCTCGGCGGGGTGACGCTCGCGCTCGCCACGCTCTGCCTGGTGCCGGCGGTGTTCCAGGGCGTGACCCACGCGGTCGGCGCGATCGGCCGGCACATCCGCGGCAGCATGCTGATCGTGGCGGTGCTGGAGCTGCGCGCGACCACCACCCGCTCGATCGCGCTGGCTGGCGTCGGGGCGCTCGCGGTCTACGGCAGCGTCGCGGTCAGAGGCGCCGAGCACGACCTGCTGCACGGGCTCGACCAGGCGACGGTCGAGTTCTTCGACACGAGCGACGTGTGGGTGACGACCGGCGACAACGACCTGACGACCAGCAGCTTCCAGGCGGGCGGGGCGCAGGCTGCGATCGCGCGTGCGCCGCAGGTCGCTTCGGTGCGCGTCTATCAGGGCGGGTTCCTCGACGTCGGCTCGCGGCGGCTGTGGATCCGCGCACGACCGCCACAGGATCGCGCGGTGATCCAGGCCAGTCAGCTGCTGCAGGGCCGGCTGGGGCGTGCGAGCGGGCTGATCCGCGCCGGCGGGTGGGCGGCGGTGTCGGTTGGGTTCGCGCAGGAGCGCGATCTGCACGTGGGGGACAGCTTCACGCTGCCGACGCCGGCCGGTCAGGCGCGTCTCGGCGTGGCTGCGATCACGACCAACGGCGGCTGGTCGCCGGGTGCGATCACGATGTCGACGTCCGACTACCAGCGCTATTGGCAGACGCGCGAGCCGACCGCACTGGAGGTGAACCTGCGCCCGGGAGTGAGCCCCGCCGCCGGTAAGCGCGCGGTACAGGGGGCGCTCGGGGCCGACTCGCCGCTGCTCGTGCAGACACACCAGGAGCGCGACGCTCAATTCAAGGCGAATGCCAGGCAGGGTTTGCGGAGTCTCAGTCAGATATCGACGCTCTTGCTGATCTCGGCCGCGCTGGCGGTCGCCTCCTCGCTCAGCGCCGCGATCTGGCAGCGCCGCGTGCGGCTGGCATCGTTGAAGCTGCAGGGCTTCGACTATCGCCAGTTGTGGCATTCACTGCTGCTGGAGAGCGCGATCGTGCTGAGCATCGGCTGCGCGGTGGGCGCGGTGCTCGGCGTATACGGGCACGCGCTGGCGAGCCGCTGGCTGAAGCTGACGACCGGGTTTCCCGCGCCGTTCTCGCTCGGCGTGGTGGGGGTGCTGCTGACGTTCCTGTTCGTAGCGGGCATCGCGTTGGCCGTCGTGGCGCTGCCCGGCTTTCTCGCGTCGCAGGTTCCGCCGCGCGCGAGCTTCCAGGAGTGACCATGCCCGCGGGCAGTGCGGTCGCGTGATCCGGTCCCCAAGGCATGGATCGCCGGCCACCGTGGGATGCTCGCCACAGCATTCCTGGGCGCAGCCTGGCGTTATTGGCTCAGCGTGTTCCCGCGCGTTGGCCGTGAGATCCGCCACTGGCGAGAGTCCGCGGGGCGGATTCCCGATCCGGTGCTGCGTGAGCTCGCGCTCGATGCACAGCGCAGCAAGCGCGGCAACCTGGAGGGCGCCGCCGCGTTCGCGGCGTTCGTCCCGCACGCGCGGCGCACGGCGGTGGTGCGCGCGCTGGTGGCGTTCCAGACCGTGTACGACTACGCCGACACGCTGTCCGAACAGCCGTGTGAGGATCCGACCGCCAATGGGCACAGCCTGCACCAGGCGCTGCTGGTGGCGCTCGATCCAGGCGCGGAGCACCTGAACTACTACGCGCACCATCCTGCTGGTGCGGACGAGGGGTACCTGAACGAGCTCGTCGACACGTGCCGCGGGGCGCTCCGCACGCTGCCCTCGTTCGAGCTGGTGGCTGCGCCGGCGGCGCGCGCGGCCGCGAGGATCGTCGGGTATCAGACGCTCAACAACTGGGGGCCGGGAGGCTCCCATCACGCTTATGCGGAGTGGGCCGCCGCGGAGACTCCCCCCGGCAGCGACCTGCGCTGGTGGGAGACGGGCGCATCGGCGGGGTCGTCGCTGGGGATCTTCGCGCTGATCGCAGCCGCTGCCGACCCGCGCGTGCGTGCGGCCGACGCGGCGGCGATGGAGGACGCGTACTTCCCCTGGATCGGCGCGCTGCACACGCTGCTCGACAGTCTCGTCGACGAGCAGGAGGACCTGGCGGAGGGGTTGCACTGCCTGGTGGAGCACTACTCCTCGCCGCGCGAGCGGGTGACGCGCATGCAGGCGATCGCCGAGCGCTCGGTGCGCTGTGCCTACGCGCTGCCGCACGGCAATCGGCATGCGATCGTGGTGGCGGGGATGACGAGCTTCTACCTGTCCGCGCCGGAAGCGTCGCTGCCGCACGCACGCGAGGCGTCAGAACAGGTGCTGCGCGCGATGGGGGATCTGGCGGCGCCGACGTTCCTAGTGCTGCGCGTGCGACGCGTTGCCGCTCGCATGGCTGAGCGCGTCGCCTGGCTGCGCCGGCGCGCGGACCGCCGCGGCGCTCGTGACGATGGTGGCGCTCGTGACCGCGACGGTGCTCGTGACGGTGGTGGGTCGACAAGTGGGCTGCCGGAGGTGACACTCACACCCGAAGTCACACTGACTATCAGAGAAGTTACGACTATTCAGAACGAGACCATTCGATCCGTGTCTTGTGGCGCACGCGCCAGCGGGGGAACATGATCGAGTCGAGTAGTTCGGATTGAAAATTGAACCTTTCGTTTTTGGTCGTGGCGCTGGCGATCCGGCTCAGCAAACCGTCGTGCTGGGGATGCACAATATGAGTGACAACGGGTAGATTCAGACCGAGCAACCCTCAATCGGAAGCGAACGAGACATGCGCAAAGAGAAGCACATCTCAATCACTCTCTCACCGGTGCAGATCGAACAAGTGATGCGTTCCACCAGCAAGAACAAGCCGGATGCTCTGGAGAACCTGCTACTCGCCGCGAGTGCTGCCTCCGAGGACGGCGACGGCGAGCCCACGACGAAGCTACGCGGCGCTTCGAAGCAGGCACTGATCGCAGCGGTGAAAGACCCGCAGCTCTCGCAGTCGCTCCTGCGCGGGCTCTCGATCCTGTCGAGCTTCGGCCCAAACCGCGACTGGCTGCCGATCACCGAGCTCGCGCGCCAGATCGGGATGTCGTCGTCCACCACCCATCGCTACGTCAAGACGCTGCTCGTGGTGGGCCTGCTCGAACAGGATCCGCGGACGCGTGAATACCGTCCGGCGGCGCCGATGAGACCGACGAGGAAGAGCCGGCTGGCGAAGGCCAGCTAGCGCTATTGGCGCTACACCGCGAGTCGCAGCGCCGGGATCGCCGACGGCGCGCCGTCCGCTGCAACCAGGGTGCCGTCGAGCGTTGCTGGCATTTCCTCGGCGTCGAGCACGTCAGTGCTCGACGCGTCCAGTGAGCGCTGGATCGCGTCCGCCAGCTCGATCAACCGCGCGTCGGTGCCGGCGGGGTCGCTGTGCTCGTCGACGACCTGGCGCAGAAACGCTTCGATGCGCGCGCGGTGGGCCAGCGCGGCGTCGAGCAGCGGGTCGCTGCCGGAGTGGTATGCGCCGATCGAGATCAGATCGTCCTTCTCCCGCAGCGCTGCCAGCGCGGCGCGCAGCCGCTGCCCCGCGAGTGCGACCTGCGGGGAGACGATCTCGCCGATCAGCCGCGACACGCTGTCAAGCACGTCGATCGCGGGGTAGTGCCCCGCCTGCGCCAGCGAACGTCGCAGCACGACGTGGCCGTCGAGGATCGAGCGCACGGCGTCCGCGATCGGCTCGTTCATGTCGTCGCCGTCGACCAGCACCGTGTACAGCGCGGTGATCGAGCCGTGGCTGCTAGTGCCGGCCCGCTCCAGCAGTCGCGGCAGCAGCGCGAACACGCTGGGCGTGTAGCCGCGCGTGGCGGGCGGCTCGCCGATCGCCAGGCCGACTTCGCGCTGGGCCATCGCAAAGCGCGTCACGGAGTCCATCATCAGCATCACGTCGTGGCCCTGGTCGCGGAAGTACTCCGCGACCGTGGTGGCGGTCATGGCTGCTTTGATGCGTACGAGCGCGGGCTGGTCGGACGTTGCGACCACGACCACCGAGTGCTCCAGCGCGTCGCCGAGGTCGCGTTCGATGAACTCGCGCACCTCGCGTCCACGCTCGCCGACCAGTGCGATCACGTTGACCGTGGCGCTGGTGGAGCGCGCGATCATGCCGAGCAGCGATGACTTGCCGACGCCCGAACCGGCGAAGATGCCAAGGCGCTGGCCGCGGCCGCACGGCACGAGCCCGTCGAGCGCGCGCACGCCGAGCCCGACGCGCTCGGAGATGCGCGGCCGGCTGAGCGCATGCGGGGGGGAGGCGATCGTCGAGCGCGCGCTGGAGGAAGGTGTGGGGCCGAGCTCGTCCAGCGGGGCGCCGAGCCCGTCGATCACGCGTCCGAGCAGGGCGTCGCCGACGGCGATCTTGAACGGCGCGCCGGTTGCCAGCACCTTCGTGCCGGGGCCGATGCCGTGCAGCTCGCCGAGCGGCATCAGCAGCGTGCGGCCGTCACGGAAGCCGACGACCTCGGCCGACACGGGCGGACGCTCGCGGTCATTGCCGACGATGCAAACCTCACCGACCTCCGCCTGCAGGCCCGTGGCTTCGATGATCAACCCGATCAGATTGCTGACACGCCCGTGGCGCCGGGCGAGATCGGCGCCACGCAGCGCGTCTGCGGCCTGGCTCAGCATGCCGTCGACACTTCGCTTTGCAGCTCGGCGAGCAACACCTCACGCGCTCGCTCCAGCTGCGCCTTGACCGACGCGTCGACTTCGCCTTCGGCGGTGCGCACGATCGCGCCGCCCGCGCCGACACGACGATCGGCCTGCACTTCGCATAGCTCGATGCCGCCGGCCTGCGCCTGCAGCTCGCCGATCGCGGCGTTCACGGTCTCTAGATCCGACGGGTCGACGAGCACGGTGATGCGCCGTCGCTCGCTCACGCGGCGCAACGCGCCTCTGACGACGTCGACGACGCGTTCGGGCTGCGCCTCGAGCGTGCCGGCGAGGATCTTCGCGGCCAGCGCGAGCGCCAGCTCCACCGCATCGCGCTCGACCATCGCGGCCGTCTGATCGCGCACGCGCAGGATCTCGGTGAGCACGTCGGCGAGCGCGCGCCCGGCCGACTCGGTCTGGTGGGCTCCGTCGGCGCGGCCCTGTCGCAGGCCCTCGGCGTAGCCCTCCGCACGAGCCTGCTCGCGCAGCTGCTCGGCCTGGGCGGCCGCGTCGGCCAGCAGCCGCTGCGGCGTGCCCAGCGGCGGCGGCGCGGACGGCTCGAGCTGTTCGAACGCGAAGCTTGCGAGCGCGTCAGACAACTGCTTCGCTCTCGTCTTCCTCGTCGCCGCCGGAGATCACGATCGTGCCGGCTTCCTCCAGCTTGCGCACGACCGCCACGATCCGGCCCTGGGCCTCGTCGACGTCGCGCTTGCGCTGCGGCTGCTGGATCTCCATCTCCTCGACGAGCATCGCCGCGCCGCGCTCGGACATGTTCGCGAGCACGACCTCCTTGACGTTCTCCGGCACGCCGCGCAGCGCGAGCACGAGGTCCTTCTGGTCGGCTTCGCGCAGCACCTGCTGCAGCGCGCGCTCGTCGAGCTTGACGATGTCCTCGAACACGAACAGCAGCCGGCGCACCTCTTCGGCCAGCTCCTGATCGGTGCTGGTGAGCGAGTCGAGCACGTTGCGCTCGGTCGGGCGGTTGGCGTGGTTGAGGATCGCCGCCAGCGACTTCACGCCGCCGGCGGACTTGTACTCCTGCTGCACGACCGCGTTCAGCTTCTGGCGCACGACGTCCTCGATCTGCTCGATCACCTTCGGGCTGGTTTCGCCCATGCGCGCGATCCGCAGCGCGATCTCAGGCTGCAGCGACTCCGACAAGCTGGCGAGCACCTGTGCGGCGAGCGTGGTGTGCAGGTTCGCCACCACCAGGGCGATCGTCTGCGGCGCCTCGCCGCGCAGGAACGCGATGATCTGCTCAGGCGGGGTGCGGCTGAGGAACTCGAACGGGCGCTTCTCCATCACCGTCGACAGCCGGCCCAGCAGCTCGGCGGCGCGCTCGGGGCCGAGTGCGCGCTCCAGCACGTCGCGCGCGAAGTCGATGCCGCCGGCGACCGACCCGCCGTCGTCCGTGACGGACGCGAGCTCGGTGAAGATCGCCTCGGCCGTCTCCTCGCCGACCGGGCTCAGCTTGGCCATCTCCAGCGACAAGCCTTCGACGTCCTCCTCGCGCATGTGCTGCATCACGCCGGCAGCGCGCTCGGGGCCGAGCGCGGCCATCAGCACGGCTGCCTTGCGGCGCCCGGACAGGCGCGCGGCGGTGCGTACGGGCAGCGACGCGACCGGGCCGTCGGCTGGGGGAAGCTCGATCGCCATCTACGCCACGCACCCCGGCGGGTGGGGAGGCTGCGGCGCACGCAGCAGCGCCGCGAAGCACGCAAGCCGCGGCGCCTGGAGGTGGAGCTGAAGCTGAACCTGAAACACTGGCGCTAGCCTTCCTGCATCCACGACTGCAGCTGCTGCGCGACGCGGTCGGGGCTGCTCTCGACGAGGCTCTCGACCTGGCGGCGCGAAGGACTGCCGCTGCCGGCCGCCACTGCAAGCGCCTCGGTCGGCCTGGAAGTCTCACGCTCGAGCTCGGACAGGCGCACGGGCACTTCCAGCTCGCGCAGCCACACGGGCTCGTGGTCGATGCCTTCCTGCTCGCGCCGGCGCAGCATGCGCGTGGTGAAGAACAGGAACGCGATCGAGCCGATGCCGATCGCGGCGTACTTGGCGTAGCCGAGCATGCCTCCGGCCGGGCCGGCGCTGGCGCCAGCCGGCTTGGCGAACGCGATCTGCCCGATCGAGAGCGTGTCGCCGCGCGTCGCCTGGATCCCGGCCGCGGAGGCGACGGCGGCTTTCACGGCCGCTACCGAAGCGGCGGGAACGGTCTTGTCGAGCAGCACCGACACGTGCTGGCTGGTGACCTTGCCGGGCGCCACCTTGGAGTGGGTCACGGTCTTGTCGACGCCGAGCGTGGTGTTGGTGACCTCGTGCTTGTAGTTGGACTTGCCGCCGCTGCCGGTCTGGGCGTACGCGGGGATGTTGGCCGTGCCGGTGGCGCCGCCTCCACCGCTGCTGCCGTTGCCGGCGAGCGTCTCGGAGTCCTTGCTCTGCTGCAGCGGCACGCCGGCCTTGCCGTAGGTGAGCGTTTCCTGCGTGGTCTGGTCGACATTCATGTCGGCGTTGACCTGCACCTGGGCTTTGTCCGGCCCCAAGCTCTGCACGAGCATCGCGTTGAGGTTGGCCTGCATGCTCTGGTCGTAGCGAGACTCGGCGTCCTGCTTGCTCAAGCCCGTGCCGCCCGCGCCGCCGGCGGAGTCCGTCGGCCACAGCAGCTGCCCCGAGCCGTCGGTGATCGTGACCTTGCTCAGCTGCAGGCTGGGGACGCTCGAAGCGACGAGCTGAGCGATGCCGCGCACCGCGCCGGGATCGAGCGAGCTCGTGCCGGACAGCAGCACCGCGGCTGTCGCCGAGGTCTTGTCGCTGGCGAACAGCTGACTCTGGGCGTCCGGCAGCACCAGCTCGACCTGTGCGCCGGATACGCCTTGGATGTTGTTGATCGTGCCCGCCAGCTGGCCCTGCAGCGCACGCTGGTAGGTGACCTGCTGCTGGAAGTTGCTCGCGCCGAGGCTCTGCTTGTCGAACAGCGAGAAGTCGGGGTTGGAGCTGCCGAGCAGACCCGCTCCAGCCAGGGCGACGCGCGCTTGCGCCGTCTTGTTCGACTGCACCGCCAGCGCCGTGCCGTTGTTCTGCAGCTGGTAGCCGATCCCCTGCTGGTCGAGTGTGCTCGTCATCTTGCCGGTACGCGACGGGTCGATGCCCGACATCAGCGTCGAGTAGCTGGGCTGGGAAACCAGATGCATGAACAGGTAGAGGAAGATCAGCACGGCGGCTGCGCCGCCGCCCGCGATCATCCAGCCGCGCGGCGTCAGGCGTGAGACGAGTTGAGCAATGGGCATGTGATTAGACCTGGGGTGGGATCGAGGGAGTGGCGGTCATCGCTCAGACCTGGGTCTGGAAGATGTCCTGGACGGCCTGGACGGCCTTGGTGCGAAGCTGGGAAGCGAGCTGCATCGACATCTGGGCGTCCTGCACGGCGAGCACCGCGCTCTCGGGGTCGCTGACGGTTCCCGCCGCGAGCCCCTGCGCCGCGCTGCTGGCGCTCTGCTGAGTCTGCTCCAACGAGGAGATCGCGTCGGTGAGCGCGCCGCCAAAGCTGCCCCCGCCGCTGGCGGGGCTGTCGGCGCCGGCGAGCGCTGGGCCGCCCGCGGGAGCGCCGCTGACGTCGCCGAGGCCGGGGATCTGCCCAACGGACCACTCGCTGGCGAGCCCGCCGACGGGCAGAACCGTCATTTGAGCAGGCTCAGGGTCGAGTTGAACATCGACTTGGCCGTCTGCATCGCCGTGACGCTCGACTGGTACGCGCGCGACTCGGAGATCAGATCGGTCATCTCGGTGACGGTGTTGACGTTCGGCATCTTCACGTACCCCTGCGCGTCGGCGTCGGGGCTGCCGGGGTTGTAGATCAGCTGGTCGGGCGTCTTGTCGGCGACGATCGCCGCCACCTGCACCCCGCCGCCGGGCTTGGCGGCCGCGGCCGCGGCGGGCTGCGAGCCCATCGCGCCGGCGAGCGTCGCGCTGAAGTCACCCGAGCCGGCCTGCTGCAACACGACTTCCTGACGCTGGTAGGGCTGCCCGCTGGCCGTGCGCGTGGTCTGGGCGTTGGCGAGGTTCTCCGAGGTGACGTCCATGCGCACGCGCTCGGCGCTGAGCGCGCTGCCGGAGATCTCGATCGCGTCGAACAGGCCCATCAGATCTCACCCATGGCGGAGCGCATGATCGAGTTGCGCGCGCCAACCACCTGCGTCAGCGCCTGGTAGTCGAGCCCGTTCTCGGCGACGAGCGCCGACTCCTGGTCGATCGTGACGCCGTTGCCGCCGGCCCCGGTCGCCTGCTGCTGGGTCTGGGGCTGGAACTGCATGCCCGCGAGCGCACGGCCGTCGCCGCTGGCGTCGCTCGCCATGGCGCTGCGCAGCTCTGAGTGGAAGTCGACGTCCTGGCGCTGATAGCCGGGCGTGTCGGCGTTGGCGATGTTGTTCGTCAGTAGCGTCTGGCGCAGCGACGCGCCGCGCATAGCGGCTTCGAGGGAGAGTTGAGTGCTGTCAAGGAGAGACATGGTGGTGAAAGATTTCCCTTCCGCCCTCCTTGGGCTGAACCCGGCCTCCCGTCCATGAGAGCCGCTGACTGATTCAGATCCCTCCCGTCATCGGCGGCTGCGCGCAGACCTTGAGCGTTGGTCGCACGCCGCGCACCGGTTGCTCCAACGGGCGCGCTGGCGCACGCTGTGAGCGGGCCGTCCGCTGGCAGCGCGTACCTATGCGACGGCTCTGGCGGGCGGCTTCTACGCGCTGTGATCGACGCGTCGTGCGCCGCGCGCCGGTCCGCCGTAGCCGCGCGCGGCGCGGCGTGAGCGCGTGACCGTGCCCATGTCCGCTGCCAGCCCATCGCGGATGCGCAGCAGCTCGACGCGCGTGCGCTCGTGCATCAGCGCGGCGCGCTCCAGCAGCCCCTGCGCGGCGGCCGGCGCCCGCTCGGGAAGCGCGCTGGTGAGCGCGTTCCAGCGCGCCGACAGCGCCTGCAGCTCGTCGAGCTCGCCGCGGCCGGCCAGCTCGAGCTCACGCTCGGCATGCGCGAGGATCGCCTCATACCGAGCGAGTTCGGGCTCGGTCGAGGCGAATGGGCTCAGCTGCGCTGCAGCCAGGTGCTCCGGTGTGGACGCAGCGGGCTCGGGGTCCGGGCCGGCGTCGGTCACTGGCCTGCGATCTCGGCCCACGACTCACGCAGCTCGCCGAGCAGCTTGCTGACCTCGTCGAGCTTGTCGGCGTCCTGTGTGGCGCGCGCGCTGTTGAGGTGCTTCAGGCAGAACAGGTAGATCGCGTGCAGCCGCTCGGCCACCTGGCCCTGGTCATGGTCGAGCGTGCCGTCGAGATGGGCGACGATCAGCTCGGCTTTGCGCAGCACGTTGTGGGTGCGCTCGATGTCGCCCGCGCGCATCGACGTGGCGGCCTGACGCAGGAAGCGCCGCGCGCCGTCGTACAGCATCACCACGAGCTGCTCGCGCGTCGCCGAGAGCACGGCGCCCTGGCGGTAGGCGGCGGGTGATGCGGCGAGGTTGGTCATCTGCTGCGGGGCTCCTCAGATCGGCTGGTTCGAAGGATCGAGTAGGGCTGTGAAGGGGTCGAGCGGAGCGGCTGTGGGTGATGAAGCGGGTCGAGCGGAGCGGCTGTGAAGGAGTCGAGCGAGTGGCTGTGGGTGATGAAGGGGGTCGAGCGGAGCGGCTGTGAAGCGGGTCGAGCGGAGCGCGCCCGGGCGGTCCGTACTTAAACGAGTGATCGGTCGGGTGCTTAAAAAGTTGAGGTGCTGCGCGCGCGCGTGCGCCCCCGCGCGTACGCGCGCGCAGCACCATCAAAAATGGGAACACACATACTCCGCGGAGCGCGGTCTTAGTTCTTGTTGGACGTGAGCCCGAAGGACTGGCTGGCCAGCCATGAGCTCTGCGTCTGGTTCGCCGAGAGGATCCCCTCGAGCTGGGCGAACTGGGCCTGCAGCGCCACCTGACGGCGGTCGAGCATCTCGTTCATCGTGCTGATCTGATCGCTGAGGTGCGAGAGCTGCACGTTGTTGCCATTTATGCGCGTGTCGAGCGTGCCGCCTGCCTGCGAGTCGACGTGGACGATGCTCTGGAAGCTCTGCGACCAGCTCTGCAGCATCTTCTGCACGCCCGCCGGGTTGGTCTGGATCGCGCTGGCCAGCGCGTCCGCGTCGAGCTTCAGGTTGCCGGCGAGCGAGGACGACGTCGATGCGCCGGAGGTCGCCGCGCCTGTGCTGACGCCGATGTCGGCGAGGCTCGCCATCCCTGTCGGCAGGCTCGCATCCGGCGTGTAGATCGTGCGGCGCATGCTGTTGAGCAGCCCGGTGAGGTTCGAGTCGCCGTACAGCGTGCCCGTGCCGAGATCCCCGTTGGTATGCGGGGTGGCCACCGGCTTGGTCGAGAGCTGCTGCTGGATCGAGCCGATCGTGGAGTTGTAGAGCGTGATGAACGACTGCACCTGCGCTTGGATCGCGCTGACGCTGGCCGCGGGCGGCGCGACGTTGACCGTCACCGGGCCGCTGGGCGTGAGCGCGTTGAGGCTCAGCGTGACGCCCGCGATGCCGTTCGTGACGGTGTTCGATGTCGAGGTGGCGGCGACGCCGTCGATCGAGTACGCGGCGTTCTGACCCTGCTTGGCGAGTGCCGCCTGCTCGGTCAGCATGCCGCCTGAGTCGGCCACCTGGATGAAGCCCGCGCCGCCGTCGCCGGTGGTGCGATCGGACAGCACCACCGTGCCGTCGTCGAGCGCGGCCGCGTACACCGTCGCATCCGCGTCGGAGTTGATGTTCTGCACGAAGTCCTGAATCGTCGCGCCGGCGAGCACCGTCGTCTGGTGGCCGTCGATCGTGAGCACGTCATCCGCGGTCGGGCTCGTGAACGTGAACCCGCGGTGCGCCGAGTTGGCCAGCTGCGTGACGTTGACCTGATAGCCGCCGATGCCCGCGCCGGTGGTGCTCGTGGCGCTGACGCGCGTCGGATCGCTGGAAGTGACTCCCTGCGCGGTTTTGAACAGCGAGGGACTGGCGAGGTCCGATGCGGAGAACGCCAGTTGCTGCAGGCTGCTCTTGATGTTCTGCAGCTGCGTCTGCTGCGCCTGGATCGTGGTCTGCACGTTGGTCAGGTGCGTGACCGGCAGGCGCGCGGCGCCCATCAGCGCCGAGATGATCGAGTTGGTGTCAAGGCCCGAGCCGAGCCCGGTGATGTTGATGGGGACGCCGACGGGTCCGACCGATTGCGTGGACATGTCTGCGCTCCCAGCCCGGCTAGGCCGGTGACTTTCCGGCGGCGATATCGACCGCTTCGCTGGCTGACACGGTCCGTAGGGTGTTGCCGTCGAGGTCGCGCACCTTGATCGTCAGCTCCCCGGACTGCTCGTCAGGGGAGAAGCACAGCTCGCGGCCATGCGCCTGTAGACGATCGTAGGACTCACCGGCGGCCTTGATCTCGTCGAGCACCTGCGCCGGCGGGCTGCTGGGGAAAGTGTCCAGCGACACGGCGGCGCCGACGTGGGCGCCGGCTTGGGCAGCCTGGGTCGGGCTGGACGCGGCTGGACGCTTACCGCCCTGCGTGTGCGCAGGCAACCGTGAGGCCGTGGGGCCAAAGGGGCCCTGGGGGGGCAAGATCGGCGAGCTCATATCGTTTTCCTCCTGAAAACATTCATCGCGGACCCGTCCCTGGGCCGCCTGGCTCTTGGTTTCATCCATGGTGATCGGCGCCTTGCGGGAAAACTTTAATCAGCAGGTCGGGGGGAATCCAGGGAGGGGAGCGGCGTTTTCCGCACTATGCGGCGAGCGCGCGCACCTGCGTCAGCAGATCGGCGGCCGCTTGATTGCCGGGCTCGTGCGCAAGCGCCGCCGCGGCGAACTCGCTCGCTTCGGCGGCCATCCCCCGAGCTTCGGCGATGCGCCCGAGCCCCAGGAGCGCGCTGACGTCGGGCTGATCCTGGCAGACCGCCATCCACTCCTCGGCGGCCGACGCCAGAAAGCCGCGGCGCATGTACATGTCCGCGAGCAGCTCGCGCCGCGAGCGCTGATCGAGCGGCGTGCGCTCCAGCACCCCGACGAGCAGCTCAAAAGCTTCGAAGTCCTGCACGCGCAGCAGCGCCTCCAGCGCCACCGCCAGCAGCGGCACGGCGTCCACGGATAGCGCGATCTCGGTGCGCCCGTCGACCGCGAGCGCACGCCAGGCGGCGAACAGGTCGAGCTCGGCGGGCGTCATGCCGGCGTTGCGCGCGCGCTCCAGCGCTGCGCTCGCACCGGCGCCGTCGCCGTCGACGATCCGCGCGAACAGCTCGGTGCGGCAGGCGATCACGGCCAGCGGGTCCTCGCCCGGCAGCTCCGCCGCGACGGCGGCAGCCTCGGCGTAGCGCTTCTGCGCGAGCAGCGTCTCGCCGAGCGCGACACGCGCGCGGCTGCTGTGCGGCTGGCGTTCGAGCACGATCCTGAACTGCGCTTCGCCGGCGGCGGCCGCGCCGGTTTCGTACAGCGCGGTGCCGAGCATGAAGCGCGCGGTCGCCGACAGCTCGGGAATCCGCTCTGCAAGTGCGATTACGACCTCATCAGGGGTTTTGCCAGCGGCGATCAGCGCGCTCGCGTAGGGGAGTACCACGCCATAGAACTCGGGGTGCTCGCGGGCGCAGTGCTCGAGCAGCTCGCACGCGCGCTCGACGTCACCCTGGGCGAGCTTCACCTCGGCGATCGAGATCCGCGGCAGATACGTGCCGCAGCCGATCGTCGCGGTGTAGCGCCGCGGCGCGTCGCCCAGCTCGATGCACCGCTCCCACAGGCTGACAGCGCGCTCGGTATGACCGAGCGCAAGCGCGGCCGCGCCCTGCTCGAACACGAGGTCGGTGAAGCCCGGGAAACGGGCGAGCGCCTCATCGGCGCGTGTGATCGCGTCCTGCAGGCGCCCGCACACGCGCAGCGCCTTCACCAGACGGTTGGCGAGCGCCGGCGCGAACTCGTACAGGTCGCGGTCGGCGTCGGCCTCCATCAGCGCCCAGGCGCGCTCGAACTCGGCGAGCGACGCGTGCGCGTCCTCGGCCGCGGCGTACTCCGAGCCGAGGTTGTAGTGCAGGAACGGCGTCGCCGGCGTTTCGGCCATCTGCATGCGCAGCAGCTCGATGTTGCGCCGCGACTTCTCGCGCGCGTCGCGCACCGCGCCGAGGTATCCGTAGTGCTCGACGCGCACGTTTGTCGACTCCAGGCGCTCCGGCAGATACCCCGGCAGCGTCTTGGCGATCTGCTCGTGCAAGCGCCCGTCGAAGCGGTACTCCTTGCGGTTGCGAAACACGCGCAGCGCGTTGTGCGTGACCGCCGTGCCGTCCTCGAGGTCGCCGGTGTAGTTGGTTTCGGCGAGGTAGAACGCCTCGCGCCAGGTGCGCCCGGTGAGCGAGCGCAGCAGCTGCGCATCCTCGCGCACGAGCACCTCATCGGCGTCGAGGTACATCAGCCAGTCGCCGCTGGCCGCGTCGAAGGACACGTTGCGCGCATCCGCGAACGACCCGGTCCACTCGCGCTCGATCACGTGTGCGCCGAACGAGCGCGCGATCTCGATCGTGTCGTCGGTCGAGCCGGTGTCGACGATCACGATCTCGTCGACCGCGTCGGCGACGGCAGCCAGGCAGCGCGGCAGCATCTCCTGCTCGTCGCGCACGATCATGCAGAGACTCAGGCGCAGGCCGCTGGCGGGCTGCGCACGCGTCGCCAGTGCGAGCGCGCGCCGGGCGAGGCCCTTGACTTCCGGGTGCAGGCGCGGGTCGCGCCGAGCGCCGCGCAGCGAGCGCCGCCGTAGCGCCACCTGCTGAAGGTTGCGATCGACCTGCCCGAGCTGCGGGTCGAGGCGCTTGGCAGCTTTGAACAGCGCGGTGGCGGCGTCGAGGCTCCACAGCTCGTACAGCGCGACGCCTGCATAGTTGAGCAGCTTCGGCTCGCACGGCTCACGCTCCAGAACCTCCAGCGCGCCGGCCGTGATCGCCGTGAACAGCCCCGGCAGCTGCGCGGGCGTGGCGAACGAGCTGGCCGCGAGCCCGCGCTCGAGCAGCTGGACGTTCGCCCAGTAGCGGCGGTGTACGTCCTCGATGCGCTCGGCTTGGGCGAACAGCTCGCGGTAGCCATCGAGATCCCCGGCGGCGAGCAGCTGCTGCGCGCGCGCAGGCAGATCGGCCGCCAGCACGATGCTGTCGGGCGCGGAAGTGGATCCTGAGATGCGTAGGGCCATTGTGTGGAGTGAGGTGTGAAGAGAGCGTCGAGTGGGTAAAGAGGTGGCGCAACAGAGCTGGACGTTCCGGCCGCATCGAAAGTTTCCGATTCCGCCTGGACGCCCCGGTCATCGGCCGGATCACTCGATTCCTGAGCGATTCTCCAGCAGCTGAGCGCCGGTGAGATCCCGGCAGGTCACTGGCTGCGCGAATCCAGCGCTCAAGCTCTTGCTCGGTCGCTCCGATGAGGGGCGGGTCTCCCCGCATTGGAGACCTCAGTTCCCTCGAAGTCGGAGCATGAAAATGAAAATGATCGAGAAGCGCGCCGTCCGGATCTCGGCTGCCGAGGCGTTGACGGTGTGGCGCGAATATCGGCGCACCGGCGAGACGCGGCTGCGTGATCAGCTGGTGTTCATGTTCACACCGATGGTCAAGTACATCGTGTACCGCAAGGTGCGTGAGGTGCCGGCGCAGTGTGACGTGGAGGACTTCCTCTCCTGCGGGCTGGAAGCGCTGATTCGCTCGATCGACAGGTACGACCCCGACAAGGGAGCGACGCTCGAGCAGTTCGCATGGACGCGCATCCACGGCGCCGTGCTCGACGAGCTGCGCCGCCACGACTGGGCTCCCCGCTCGCTGCGGCGCGCCGAGCGCGCGATCAACACCGCACGTGACAGCTTCATTGCGGAGTACGAGCGCCACCCATCGCGCGAAGAGCTTGCAACTGCTGCCGGCATGGACACCAACGAGCTGTCCGAGCGCCTCGATGAGCTGGCGCTGGCCGACGTTGGCTCGCTCAACAAAACCGTGCGCTCGGAGGACAGCACGACGATCGAGCGCATCGACACGCTCGAGAGCCTGGACGAGGACGCCAACCCGATCTCAGCCGCCGAGCGGCGCGAGGCCAAGGAGCGCTTCCGCAAGGCGTTCGCACGGCTGTCCGCGCGCGAGCGCGAGGTGGCGGTGCTGCTGTACGTCGAAGGCTGGACGCTGCGCGACATCGGCACGCGTCTCGGCGTGTCCGAGAGCCGTGTGTCACAGATCCACACCGAGCTGCGCCGGCGTCTGCGCGACTACCTCGCACACGATCTTTCGCTGTTCACTCCGGTCGCCTGAGCGTGCTCTCGCGCGCTTGTGCGTCCAGCCGGTAGGCCCACGCGAGCGTTTCCGCGGCGGCCGCGTACAGCTCGGACGGGATCTCGCTGCCGAGCTCCAATGAGCTGAGCGCTTCGGCCAGCGCGGGATCCGCCGTCACCGGCACGCCGGATGCGTGCGCCGCGCGCACCAGCTGCTCGGCGATCAGCCCGACGCCGGCGGCGAGCACGCGCGGCGCGTTCGAACCCGGCTCATAGCCGAGCGCTGTCGCTTTCAGTCGTGACGGACGGCCGGATGGCTGCTGCTCGGGCGGACCGCCAGCTGGCGGTGACTGAGGCGGACCGGCGGATGGCGGCTGCTCAGGCATATACCTCGAGCGGGTCGTGGCGTGCCTGTACCAGCACCTCGACATCCAACCCGGTCGCCGATGCGATGCGCTCGCGCAGCTCCTCCGCGGCGCTGCGCGCCAACGTGAGCGGCTCGCCGGGCGCGATCGCGACGAGCGCGCGCAGCGTGCCGTCGTGCAGGTGCAGCCGCAGATCAACCGCGCCGAGCGTCGACGCGCGGTAGCGCACCGCCACTGTCTGGCCGGGGTCGCGGGCGCCGCGGCGCTCCCACTCGTGCTGCTGATCGCGTGACGCCCGGTCGCGCAGCTCGCGTTGAGCTTCCGGCGAAGCTGGCGGCACGGGTGGGCCGCTCAGCGACAGCACCACCTTCTCAGAGCTGAGCTCACGCACGGTCAGGCGCACCTGATCGCCCTGCTGAAGGTGTTCTGGCAGCTGCGCTTCGAGCAGCCTGCCGGCGATGCTCAGCATGCCCTTGGCGGGGTTGGCGTTGTCAGCTACGCGTGCCGTCAGCACACGTCCGGGCAGCAGCTTGACTTCGCTCTCGAGCGTGCGCAGCAGCAGCGTGAGGTCGACCGCCAGGGGATCCATCAGCTCTAAAGCTAAAGAATCGTCGCCGCGCGCCGAACACTCGGCTCAGATGGATACGGGCCTCTTCATAGCCGCGTCCGGGATGGTCGCCGAGCAGACCCGCCAGGATCAGCTCTCCAACGATCTGGCGAACGCGTCCACGCCCGGCTATAAGCCCGACGAGGCGCCGCAGCACAACTTCGGCGAGATGCTGCTCGCCAACACCCAGACAGGACAGGCGATCGGGTCGATGAGCACCGGCGTGCAGCTCGGCGCCAGCGCCACCGACCTGACCCAGGCATCCGTCGCGGATACCGGCCAGCCGCTCGACTTCGCGCTCACCGGCAGCGGGTTCTTCTCGGTGCAGACCACCCAGGGTGTGCGCTACACGCGCAACGGCCAGTTCAGCACGAACGCGCAGGGCGAGCTCGTGGACGGCTCCGGCAACAAGGTGCTCAACCAGCAGGGCGCTGCGATCAGGGTGCAGGCCGACGGCCACGTGCCCGCGTCCGCGCTCGGCGTGTTCGACCTGAGCGGCGCTGCCAAGCAGGGCAACAACCTCTTCACGGGCAAGCCGACCGCGTCGGCGAACCCGTCGGTGCGCCAGGGCGCGCTCGAGCAGTCCGGCGTTGACGCCGCGAAGGTGATGGTCGACATGATCAGCTCGATGCGCGCGTTCCAGTCCGGCCAGCAGGCGATCCAGTCGATCGACCAGACCCTGCAGGAAGCCGCGACGCGCGTCGGCACCGTCACGGGCTCCTAGCGAGCCCATCACCGGCTCCTAGCGAGCCGCGCAAGCGTCCAGCGCCGCGCCGGCTCGCTCGGTCACGCACATTGCCGCGTCGCCCGCCTCGCCGGGACCGGGAGCCTGCTCAAGTCATACGCGTGCCTGCCGATCACCCGGGAGCAGCAGCACAGGAACCCAGGACTGGACCGCCGTGCGGAGGGCCTGGGTTTCAGAGCGACACCGACAAGGACAGGACCGATGCTCGAAGGTCTGTATTCCGCAGCAGCAGGCATGTCAGCACAGCAGCAGCAGCTCGACGCGGTCAGCAACGATCTCGCGAACGTCTCGACCACGGGCTACAAGTCCGAGCGCGTCGGCTTCCAGGATCTGCTGTACAACCAGGTCAACCAGGCCGGCACCACGAGTAGCACCGGCGCGGGCGCGAGCGCGCACGTGATCGGACACGACCAGTCCCAGGGCTCGATCCAGGACTCCGGCAACCCCTTCGACCTCGCCATCCAGGGCGACGGCTTCTTCCAGGTCAAGCGCGCGGACGGATCGATCGCGCTGACGCGCAACGGCGCTTTCGGCGTCGACGCGCGCGGGCGCTTGACCACGAACAGCGGCCACCTGCTCGACCCGCCGATCACGGTGCCCGCCGGGGTTGCGCCGAGCAGCGTGCAGATCTCCGCCGACGGCTCCGTCCACGCCGGCTCGCGCACGCTCGGGCAGATCAAGCTGGTGAATGTCACCGCGCCCGACCGGCTGCTCGCCAACGGCGACGGCGAGTTCACCACAAGCGCCGCCAGCGGCACGCCGCACGCGGCCAGCGATGCGACCATCCGTCAGGGCGCGCTCGAGGGCTCCAACGTCGACATCGCCACCGCGATGGCCACGATGATGACTACGCAGCGCAGCTACCAGCTCGCCAGCAACGCGATTCACACCCAGGATCAGATGATGTCGATCGCCAACCAGCTGCGCGGATGAGCACGCCGATTCTCAGCGTCCCCGCGACGGGCGCCGCGTCAGGCCCCGCGACGGGCGTCGCGTCAGGCCCCGCGACGGGCGTCGCGTCAGTGCCCGCTGCCGTGCGCAACGGCTCGCCGGAGACCCAGAAGGCGTATGCGGCCGCGCTCAGCTTCGAAGGGATGCTGATGCAGCAGCTCACGCAGTCGCTCGCCGACAGCGGTGGACTGGGCGCGGGCGACGCTTCCGGCGATGACTCTTCCAGCGACGGCACGGACACGCAGAGCCCGACCGACGCCGGCTCGGGGCCGCTGTCCTCGCTGCTGACCCAGACGCTCACCGACAGCGTGATGAGCCAGGGCGGCCTGGGGATCGCCGCACAGCTGATGGGTCAGCTCGACCCGGCTGCGAACGCCGTTCCCGGCTCGCAGACCAAGCAGTTCGGGTCGACCGGAGGCACACGCGCATGAGCGGCCTGGCATTGACACTCGGCGAGACGCTCGACGAGGATCGGGCGCTGTGCGTGGACGTGCTCGTACACCTCGACGCACAGGTCGACTCGGTGCAGAGCCTGCTGGAGATCGTGCTCGAGCAGGGTGTTGCGATCCGCGCGCGCGAAGTACACACGGTCGTGCGCCTGGCGGGCATCCTGAGCGGCGAGATGAGCCGCCGCAAGCTGATCGAAGAGCAGCGCTCGAGCCTGCTGGCACGCAGCGGCGAGCGTCTCGGCGTGCCAGCCGAGCAGGTCACGCTCACACGCTTGAGCTCGCTGATGGATGGTGACAGCGCCGAGCGCGCGATCCACCGCAGCGCCGAGCTGCGCGGGCTGCTGCACGAGCTGCAGCGCGAGCACACCACCAACCGCGCGCTGATGGCGCTCGAGCTGTCGTTCCTCGACCATCTGATGAAGACGCTGTCGCTCGACGGCGTCGACGGCTACGACACGCACGGCTCGTCCGCGTCGATCACCCAGGCGCGCCCGCACGGGGCGCTCCACGTCCTGGATCTGCAGGCGTAGCGATGTCGATTCCGACGCTGCAAGGACTGCAGACGGCGCTCAGCGGCCTGATCGCCTCCCAGCAGGCGATCGACGTGACCGGGCACAACATCACGAACGCCAACACGCCCGGCTATTCGCGCCAGACGGCGGTGATGCAGACCAACCACCCGCTGACGATCGCCGCGATGTCGCCGGTCACCGGCGAAGGCGGCCAGCTCGGCACCGGCGTCAGCGTGGCCACGTTCACGCGCATCCGCAACACGTACATCGACGCGCAGTTCCGCGGCCAGAACACGCTGCTCGGCGGCGCGACGACGCAGTCCAGCGAGCTGCAGCAGGCGCAGAGCGCGTTCGACGAGCCGACCGACTCGGGTATCTCCAGTCAGCTGTCGGCTTTCTGGGGCGCGTGGTCGAGCCTGTCGGATTCGCCTGCGAGCACCGCCGCGCGCGAGAGCGTGGTCAGCACCGGCTCGCAGCTGGCGAGCACGTTCAACCAGCTGAGCGCACAGCTCACCACGATTTCGACACAAGCCGCGCAGCAGTACACAGCGCTGACGGGTCCCACCGGTCAGGTGCAGGACAGCGCCAACCAGATCGCCCAGCTCAACCAGCAGATCAAGCTTTCGCTGCAGGCTGGGCAGGAGCCGAACGACCTGCTCGACCGCCGCGACCAGCTGCTCGACCAGCTGTCGTCGCTGGCGAAGGTGACGGTCAGCCAGCAGCCCGACGGCACCGACACGGTGGCGTTCGGCGACGCTGCGACGGCGCTCGTGAGCGGCTCGACCGTGACCTGGCCGCAGGCGCTGACGCCCGCAGCCGGCGGCCAGCTCGGCGTGCTGCTGAACCTCTCGAGCGCGACGGGCGCGCTCGCCGGCTACAAGACGGCGCTCGACAGCGTGGCGTCGACTGTTGCCAGCTCGGTCAACGCGCTGCACACCGCCACGCCGTTCTTCACAGGCGCCACGGCCGCGACGCTCGCTGTTGCGGTGACGCCCGCGCAGGTGCAGACCTCCTCGACGGCCGCGGCCGGCGGCAACGACGTCGCGATCGCGCTCGCTCAGCTGCGCGGCGGCGCCGCCGACCAGCGTTACGCCGCGCTCGTCGCGCAAGTCGGCAGCGACGTGCTGACAGCGCAGGACAACCAGACCAACTCGCAGTCGCTCGTGTCGGCGATCGACGATCAGCGCCAGAGCGTGTCCGGTGTGTCGCTGGATGAGGAGATGACCAACCTGATCAGCTTCCAGCGCGGCTACCAGGCCTCGGCGCGCACGCTCACGACGATGGATTCGATGCTCGACACGCTGATCAACCACACCGGGATCGTGGGGCTGTAGCGATGAGCAACCGCATCACCCAAGGGATGCTGAGCGGCTCGACGCTGACCGACATCAGCTCGTCGCTGGCGGCGATGCAGCGCAGCGCGAGTCAGCTGTCCTCCGGCAAGATGATCCAGCAGCCATCCGACAACCCGTACGGCGCGAGCCGCGCGATCGGGCTGCAGAGCGAGCTGGATGGGCTCAGCTCCTACGCGAGCAACGTGCAGGACGGCACGTCTTGGACGCAGACCGCGAGCACGTCGCTGTCGAGCATCAACAGCGTGGTGCAGCGCGTGCGCGAGCTGGTCGTACAGGCATCCAACGGCGTCAACAACAAAGGCGACCTCGCCGACATCGCCGAGGAGGTCGATCAGCTGACCGCGACCGTCAAGGACGATGCGAACGCGCAGTACGCCGGCCAGTACGTGTTCTCCGGCACGCTCACCAACACGGAGCCGTACCCGCCGGGCGCCAGCGACGCCTACCAGGGCAACACGGGCACCGTGGCGCGCTCGATCGCTCCGGGCGCGTCGCTGGCGATCAACACCGACATCTCCGGGCTGCTCGGCAACGGCCAGACACCGGGCGACGGCAAGCTGCTCGACGTGCTGCGCACGGTCTCCCAGGATCTGCGCAGCGGCTCCACCGCCAGCCTCAACTCGCTCAGCGGCGCCGACCTGCGCAACCTCGATACGAACCTCGACTCGCTCTCGACGCTGCAGGCGAAAGTCGGGGCGGTCACCAACCAGCTGCAGGTGGCCGGCAGCCGCATCCTCGACCTGCAGAACACAACCGCGCAGACGCTGTCCAACACGCAGGACACGGATATCGCCGCAACGTCGATCAAATACTCCAACCAGCAGGCTGCCTACCAGGCGGCGCTGCGAGCTGGCGCGAACATCGTGCAGATGTCGCTGCTGAACTTCCTCCAGTAACCCCGACAAGGAGACGCGCATGCCCATCACAATCGAGAGCATCCGCTTCGGGACGTTGGATATATCCGACGATGCGATGATCGAGCTGCCGCTCGGCCTGATCGGGCTGGACGGCTCGCGCTATGCGCTGCTGGAGCGCAACCCCGACAGCGGGTTCCTCTGGCTGCACTCGCTCGAGGATCCGGCGCTGGCGCTGCCGGTGGTCGACCCGCGGCGCTTCTTCCCCGACTTCTCGCTGCAGTTGATGGCCGAGGATCTCGAACAGACCGGTTTCGCGGATCCAAGCGCGGCGGATGTATACGTGACGGTGCGCGCCGCGCCCGACCCACAGGAGATCACGGTGAACCTGCGTGCGCCGATCGTGGTGTCCGAGGGACGCGGCTACCAGGTGCTGAACACCGTGCCCGGCGCGAAGCTGCGCGCGCCGCTGTTCGGCGAAGCGGCTGCGCCCGAGCGGTCGGCCGTCGACGCGGCGTAGGCACGTCGCCCGCGCCAGACCCGCGCGCGGGCGAGGCTCGGCGCATGTGAGGCAAGACGGGAGGCACGCAGGACGGGAGGCGGCGTTGTGGCGTGGGCGCCCGGCGGCGCGAGCTTTTCGAAATAGGTTCATACTGCCGCCCCATGCTGATACTGACGCGACGTCCCGGCGAACGTGTTGTGATCGGCGAAGACGTGCTTGTGACGGTGATGGAGATCTCAGGCCAGACCGTCCGCCTGGGGATCGCGGCGCCCGAAGGGCTGCCGATCTACCGCGAGGAGATCTGGCTCGCGGTCAAGGAAGAGAACCGCGCGGCCGCCGAAGCCGACGCGGACACGTTGCCGGGCGCTTAGCGCCCTTTGTAGGTCGCGTGCCCCGGGCCCTGCTCGAGGAACGTCTTCACAGCGCCCTTGAGATCCTCGGTGGCGAACAGCTCGCCGGCCAGCTGCGGCACGACGCGATCGGCGCCACGCGCGCCGCCCTCCTGCAGGAACGCGCGCACGATGCCCTTGGTGGCCGCGTGCGCCCGCGTCGGGCCCTCGGCCAGCCGGCGCGCGAACGCGCGCGCGGCGGCGTCGAAGCCTGCGTCCGGCAGCACGCGGTTGACGACGTTCCAGCGCTCGAGCGTGGCTGCGTCGTACAGCTCGCCGGTCATCACCAGCTCACGCGCGCGCGCCGGTCCGGCGCGCTCGGCCAGACGCTGTGTGCCGCCCATCGCCGGCGTCAATCCCACGACCGTCTCGACCAGTCCGAAGCGCGCCGACTCGGCCGCGAGCAGCAGGTCACAGCCGAGCGACAGCTCGAACGCAGCGGTCAGGCACAGCGCGTGCGCGGCGAACACCGTCGGCAGCGGCAGCTCTTCGACGCGATGGATCAGCTCCAACAGCTCGTTCCACAGGCGCGACGCCCGCTCGGGCGTGAGGCCGTCGAACAGGTGTACGTCGACGCCGCCGCTAACCGCGCGTCCGTCGGCGCGGATCAGCAGCCCGCGCGGCGGAGACTTGACAAGCTCGTCAACCGCGTCGGTGAGCTCTCCGATCAGCTCGCTG
>DATINL010000048.1:0-132100 GCA_035474295.1 Solirubrobacteraceae bacterium | reverse complement strand
CTTGATCTTGGGGGGGACGTTGAAGCCCTTCAGCTCGCCCGTGTTCTCGCCGACGCCCGGCTCTTTCTCGCAGATGAAGCAGGTCATCCCGCGGTAGCGGGGGTCGGCGTCCGGGTCGGTCTTCACGAGCACGAACACGAGCGAGGAGCGCAGTCCGTTGGTGACCCACATCTTCTGGCCGTTGATCTCCCAGTCGCCCTCGGTGGTGAGCTTCGCGGAGGTCTTGATCGCCTGCACGTCTGACCCGAGCTCGGGCTCGGACAGCGAGAACGCCGCCCGGATCTCACCGGTGGCCATCCGCGGCAGGTACTTCTGACGCTGCTCCTCGGTGCCGTACTTCAGCAGCAGGTAGCTGCCGATGAAGTGTGTGTTGATCACGCCGGAGATCGAGATCCAGCCGCGCGAGAGCTCCTCGACGATCATCACGTACGTCGTCAGGTCGAGGCCCATGCCGCCGTACTCCTCGGGGATCGTCACCCCGAACAGCCCGAGCTCCTTCATCTGCTCGACGATCTCCTCGGGGAACTCGTCCGCGTGATCGAAGTGCTCGGCGTTCGGCAGGATCTGCTCGTCGGCGAACTGGCGCACCATCTCGGTGATCGCCTTCTGCTCGTCGGTCTTGTCGGTGAACGGGACGGCGGCTACGGCCATGGCGGGCAACGCTCCAAGGTCGGGAATCGTCTTCTGAAGTAGGTTCCCCGCAGGATACCTGGGCTGCGCCGCCTGCCAGACTCCCACGCGCCGTGAACTTCGTGCGCGACGTCCTGGAGCAGATCCCACCCGACCGCCTGGCGCTGGTCGAGCTGGCGCGCGACGGCACGCGCCGCGAATGGAGCTTCGGTGAGGTCTGCGAGCACAGCGCGCGCCTGGCGCAGACGCTGGCGGGCCGCGGCATGGGCCGCGGCGACGTGGTGATGACGCTGATCGGCAACCGCCCCGACTGGGTGTTCGCAATGCTCGCGTGCTTCCGCCTGGGAGCCGTGGTGCTGCCGTGCACCGAGCAGTCGCGAGCCAAGGATCTGCGTCTGCGGATGGAGGCGACCGAGCCGTCGCTGGTGCTGGCGGACGAGCGCAATCGCGCGGAGCTGCAGGCGGCGCAGCCACGCTGCGAGGTGCTGCTCGTGCCAGACGAGTCTCTCTACGCGGCCACGGACGCGCACGCCGGCGCGCTACCTGCGCCCGTCGAGCTGCGGCCCAAGGATCCCTGCTTGATCACGTTCACGAGCGGCACCGCGGGTGAGCCCAAGGCGGTGCTGCACGGTCAGCGCTATCTGCTCGGCCAGCGCACGCAGGCCGAGCACTGGCTCGGCGCGGGCGTCGGCGAGCTGGTGTGGTGCACCGCCGCCAGCGGCTGGTCGAAGTCGGCGCGCAACGTGTTCATCGCGCCGTGGCTGTCGGGCGCGGCGGCGCTGCTGCACGACGCGCGCTTCGACCCCGCCGAGCGCCTGGAGCTGCTTGCGCGCGAGCGCGTCAACGTGCTGTGCATGGCGCCGACCGAGTACCGCGTGATCGCCAAGCGCGCCACGCTGCGCCGGCTGCCGCGGCTGCGCGGGATGGTCGCCGCCGGTGAAGCGCTCAACCCCGAGGTGCTGCGCGCCTGGCGCGAGGCCACCGGGCTCGGCATCCGAGACGGCTACGGGCAGACCGAGACCGGCCAGCTCACGGGGATGCCGCTCGGGGTGGAGCCGCGGCCCGGCTCGATGGGCCGTGCCCTGCCGGGCGTGCGCCTGGAGGTGAGCGACGGCGAGCTGACGGCCGACCCCGCGAGCGTGTCGACGTTCTTCCTGGGCTACCTCGGCGAGCAGCCGTGGGATCTCACCGAGCCGTGGCACACCGGTGATCGCGTGCATCGGGACGAGGACGGGTTCCTGTACTTCGAGGGGCGTGTCGACGACGTGATCGTCTCGGCTGGATATCGCATCGGGCCGTTCGAGGTGGAGTCGGCGCTGGTCGCACACCCAGCCGTGGCGGAAGCAGCTGCAGTCGCCGCGCCTGACGAGGAGCGCGGAGCGGTCGTGCGCGCGGTCGTCGTGCTCCGCGACGGTCACTCACCCTCGGCTGCGCTGGCGCGCGAGCTACAGGAGCACGTCAAGCGCGAGACCGCGCCATACAAGTACCCCCGCATCCTCGACTTCGCCCAAGAGCTGCCGAAGACCGCCAGCGGCAAGGTCAAGCGGGCGGAGCTGCGACAAAACTGAGCAGGCGAGGACGGGCGAGCGGAGGAGGTGCGGCGAGCCTAAGCGACTGCGCAAGAGCGCCAGGCCGCAAGAGCACCAGGGCACCAGAGCGCCAGGCCGCACGAGCGCCAGACCGCAAGACCGCCAGGGCACAAGGGCACAAGGGCACAGAAACCTAAAGAGGCGGGAGGCTGAATGCTCTTTTTTTTGTTTGTCTTCCTTCTTCCTATTCGTCTTTATTCTTCCTTTTTCAAAATTAGGGTGTGCCACACCGTGTCTGAGCACAATCGATAGCCCCACGCGGCTCCCACGCGACCGAGAGCCCAAGGCCACCCATCTCGGGCACGGGTCCGGGTAGGGGCACGGGCATCTCTCCCCTCACGCGGCGCGTTCGCGATCAATCTCAACCTGAACTTGAGGTTAATTCAAATATATAGCCCTCGACCTTAGCCTTAGTGTTTGGGTCAATTCATCTGGTAGGGCTCCTTTTGCCCTTAATCACCTCAAAGGTCCCAGCTTCTCTATCTCAAGCTTAGCCTGAGACTAGGCCTGAGATATTCGGCAACATCAGTGCCGATCACGTGATGAATGAAACGAGGGACGGAGGGAACAAACGAGGCTTGAGGCAGCTCAGCCTCAACGGCCCAGCGACTCAGCGACTCAGCGGCTCAACGGTCAGCGGCTCAACGGCTCAGCCACAAGTTACGATCGCATCAATCTCGACCTGCGCGCCCTTCGGAAGCTGGGCGACCCCGATCGCCACGCGCGCGGGCGGGTTTTCGTTGAAGAACGCCGCGTAAACCTCGTTGACGTTCGCGAACTCTCCGAGATCCGTCATGTAGACAGTCATGCGCACAGCTCGTGGGAGCGAGGTGCCGGCGACGACACAGACGGCCTGCAAGTTCTCCAGACAGCGGCGCGCCTGCTCGGCCGCAGTCGCCCCCACCAGCTCGCCGCTCACGGGATCGAGGGGAATCTGCCCGGAACAGAACAGCAGCTCGCCTACGCGCACCGCGTGGCTGTAGGGGCCGATCGCGGAGGGCGCGCCCGGCGCGGTGACGGTCTGACGATCCGTCGGGACGATCTGGCGGTCGGCAGGCATCGAGATGACCCTACCGCCTGACCGCGAGACCGCGCGCTCGCGGGCGGAGCTTCCTGTTAGATTCCGATTAGTGCAACTATCGGCCGGGAAGTTTGCTGCCGTCTTTTTGGCGGCCTGTGTCTGCAGCGGCTTTCTCGCCGGGTTTCTCGCGGCGCCTTCGCAAGCGCAGATCGAGTTCGCCGCGTGCGGCGACAGCAACGACTACGCGTGCGGACACCTGACGGTGCCGCTAGACCCAAGCGGTCAGACGGCCGGCGCCGTCACACTGGCGATCCGCCGCCATCGCGCACCAGCGCCGAGCTCTGCGCCCGCGGGCAATGACGCGGTGATCGCGCTCGCCGGAGGCCCCGGTCAGGCGGCTATCCCACTCGCGGACACATTCGCTCAGGTACTCGGCCCGATCGTCTCCACGCGCGATCTGATCGTGTACGACCAGCGCGGCACTGGCCTGTCGGGCGCGTTGTCCTGTGCGGCATTCGAGAAGCCGAAGCCCCACCAGCGAGCTGGTGTGGCGATCCCCACCTGCGCCAACCAGATCGGCGCCCGGCGCGCATACTTCACCACGACGCAGAGCGTGACCGACATCGAGGCGATCCGCCAAGCCGGCGGTTACGACAAGCTCGTGCTGTACGGAACCTCCTACGGCACGCGCGTGGCGGAGCAGTACGCCCAGGATTACCCGACCCATGTCGAGGCGCTGATCCTCGATTCGGTCGTACCGCCTGTCGGGCAAGTCTCCGACTCGCTGCAGCTGCCGACGTTCGCAGCCGTGCCGCGCATCCTCAGCCAGCTGTGCGCCGACGGCGCATGCGCACACATCTCAAGGCATCCGAGCGACGACCTGAGACTGTTGATCGCACGCATGCACGGCAAGCCGCTGCGCACCCGCTGGATCGACGCGCGCGGGCGCGCCCACGAGCTGTCGGTGTCCTCCGACGATCTGCTGAACATCCTCGTGACGGGAGACTTCAACCTCAGCCTGCGAGTGGACTTCCCCGCGGCCGTGCGCTCGGCGTTCGACGGCGACTACGCCGCGCTGGGACGCCTCGCCGAGCGCCTGAAGGGCGCGACGGGGAGCGACGAGAGCGACATCAACGGAGAGCTGTACGCCACGACCGTATGCGAGGAGCAGACGTTCCCGTGGGATCGAGCAGCCGCGGTCAGTGCACGCCTCAAGCAGGTGGAGACCTACCTGAACGGACTGCCAAGAGCATCGATCGCGCCCTTCGGACCGCGCAACGTGCAGGATCTGAGCGACGCGTCGCTCTGCGCGTTCTGGCCATTCGCAACGCGCGCTCCAGAGCTCGACGCCGCGCCGCTGCCGAACGTGCCGACGCTGATCCTCAGCGGCGCCGACGATCTGCGGACGCCCACGGCACAGGCACACGCGGTGGCCGCGCAGATACCTGACGCTCAGCTGCTCGTCGTACCGGACGTCGGCCATGCGGTGCTGCTCAACGACTTCACCACGTGCTCAGCCGACGCGCTCAAGGCATTCTTCGCGGGCACGCCGATCAAGTCATGCAAGGGCGCGCCAACGGTGCCTCGCGCATTCTTGGGCTTCCTGAGCCCGTCGCCGATCGCGCCCCGTCGCCTGACCGCCGTGACGGTCCCGAACGGGACTCATGGGCTGCCGGGACGTACACTCGAGGCCGTCGCGCTGACGCTGCGAGACGTCAGTCATCAGCTGCTGCTGCAGGGCTCGTTCACGAAGAACGCCCTGCGCGCTGGCGGCCTGCGAGGGGGATCGGTGCGTGCCAGCTCGGCGGGAATCGTCCTGCGCGCGCTCTCCTACGTCCCCGGGGTGACCGTCAGCGGCCACTTCGTCCACGTTCACGGCACACTGCACAGCGGTGGCTCGGCCGCGGCTCGGGGCGTCCTGCACATGGATGGCAAGCGCCTGAGCGGGGTGCTCGGTGGCAAGCACGTGCAACTCAACGACTTCGCCGGCCTCGACAGCACGCTGCTGGCGTCCGGCGCCCGCGCCGTCAGCGCGATCCACTTCGGCTAACTGCCCGGCAGCCCTGGGGACCGTGCTAAGTCGATGAGGGATACCTCGCTGCGGTGCTCGTGTCGAGCGAACGCACGTCGGTGCTCGCGTCGAGCAAGCGCGCGTTGATCTCAACTGCTCGCGGCTCTCCGTCGATAGTGTCAATGCCGATGTCCAAGCAGACACTCACGCTGGCGGTCGCGCTGCCGTTGATCGCCGGACTGCTGGCGCTCGGCCGGCCCGCGCGCGCAGATGCGGACCCACTCGCCTTCTCCACGTGCGCGACCGACATCGTGTTCGGCTGCGCGACTCTGGGCGTGCCGCTCGACCGCAGTGGACAGATCCTCGGAGTCGTTGCGTTGAGCGTCAAACGCAAGCTCGCGGGCGTCGCGCAGACTTCGGATGCCGTGCTCGCCCTCGCCGGCGGCCCCGGCCAGGCGGCGCTGCCGCTGGCCGACTTCATGGCGCAAGCGATGGCGCCCGCGCTCGGCACGCGCGACCTGCTGGTGTACGACCAGCGCGGCACCGGCCAGTCCGGCGCGCTGGGCTGCGATGCGCTGACCGGCAGCGGCGTCGGCTCGATCGCCGACGTGTTCTCTCAATGCGCGGTGCAGATCGGCGCCGCACGCGGCCTGTACACCACCCAGGATTCCGTGCAGGACATCGACGCCCTGCGCCAGGCCGCCGGCTACGACAGGCTCGTGCTGTTCGGCGTCTCCTACGGAACGAAGGTCGCGCTCGAGTACGCCGCGCGCTATCCGCAGCACGTCGAAGCGCTCGTGCTCGACTCAGTCGAGCCGACCGACGGGCCGAGCCCATTCGAGCTGCCCACGTTCCAGGCGATGCGCCCGGTGCTCTCGGAGCTGTGCTCCAAGCGCGTGTGCGCACACGTCACCCCCACGCCGCTCGCCGACGTCGCGCAGCTCGTCAAGCAGCTGAACAAGCGCGTGCTGACGGGCTCGGTATACGACGGCTCGGGCCGGCGCTACCGAGCCTCCTTCGACCCTGTGGATCTGTTCGACATCCTCCAGGGCGGCGACCTGAACCCGGCTCTGCGCGCGCTGCTGCCTGCGGCCGTGCGCTCAGCGCTGCGGCACGACCCCGACCCGCTGCTGCGGCTGAACCTGCTCTCCGAAGGCCTGATTCCAAATGTGCATGGCTCGCTCGCAGCCGCGCGCGCGAGCGCGGCTGCTCACCGTCGCACGCCCGCCGGCGATGCGAGCAGCCCAGACGGCCTCGACGGCACCCTCAACATCGCGACGCTGTGTGAGGAGATGCAGTTCCCGTGGCAGCGCGACGCATCCGTCGCTCAGCGCAAGACCCAGGCACTCACAGCGCTGTTCGCACTGCCAACGAGCGCCTTCTACCCGTTCGACCGCACCACTGCGCTCGCCGGCGGGCCGACGCCGGGCTGCGTGGAGTGGCCCGTAGCCTCGCCGCCCCCCCCACCCGCGGCTGCGCTGCCAGTGGTGCCAACACTGATCCTCTCCGGCGCACAGGACCTGCGCACACCGACCTCCGACGCGCGGCGTGTCGCCGCGCTGATCCCGGGCGCCCAGGTGCTGGTCGTGCCCTTCACAGGCCACTCGGTGATCGGCAGCGACTTCAGCGGCTGCGCGCAACTCGGTGTGGCCGCGTTCTTCCAGGGCGCTGCCGTGCAGCCGTGCAAGCCGACAGCCGAGATCTTCACGCCGACTTCGGTCGCGCCGCGCAAGCTCGACTACGTGCCGGCCGCGCACACGGTGGCCGGCCGACCGGGCCGCACGCTCACCGCTGTGCTCGCGAGCATGCGTGACCTACAGCGACAGGTGATCGGCGCCACGCTGGAGGCCAACCAGCAGCTGCCGAGCGGGTCGGGCATCGGTGGGCTGCGCGGCGGCTACGCGCGCATCGTCTCCTCCGGCGTGCGCTTGACCCGTTTCTCATACATCCCCGGCGTTCAGCTGAGCGGCGCGCTCTTCATCAGCCGCAGCGGCAAGCTCCAGAGCGCAGCCGTGCAGGTGGGCGGTGCGAGCGCCGCCCACGGCGAAGTCCACATCAGCCTGTCCGACCGTGTCAGCGGAACCCTCGGCGGCGTGCGCTTCAACATCAAGCGCACGACGGTCAAGCTGTCCAGCGTGGGCGCCGCCGCCGGAAACTGGCCGTCAGCCCGGCAAGTGCTCGGCGTGCCGAGCGGCGTCCGCATCCCCTGAGCACGCTCCCCCACCGCTGAGCGGCGCCGCTAGGCTGGGCCGATGCCCAACGCGCTCGCCGGCGAGACGTCGCCGTATCTGCGTCAGCACCAGCACAACCCGGTCGACTGGCTGCCGTGGAGCGCAACCGCCCTGGCGCGCGCTCGCGAGCGCAATCTGCCGCTACTGGTGTCGATCGGCTACTCATCCTGTCACTGGTGTCACGTGATGGAGCGCGAATCGTTCGAGGACGAGCGCACCGCCGAGCTGATGAACCGCCACTTCGTGTGCGTCAAGGTCGATCGTGAGGAGCGCCCGGACCTCGACGCGCTGTACATGGAAGCCGTGCAATCCATGACCGGTCACGGCGGCTGGCCGCTGAACGTGTTCCTCACGCCCGAGCAGCTTCCGTTCTACGGCGGCACGTATTTCCCACCCGACGGGCGTCACAGCATGCCCGCTTGGACCGACGTGCTGCAGACGATCGCCGACACGTGGGCGCGCGAGCACGAGCAGATCCGGGCCAACAGCGAGCAGCTCCGCGCGCGCCTCGCCGGCGGCGCGCTGCTCGCGCCCTCCGCCGAGCCACTCCACGCACGCACGCTCGACGCTGCCGTGCTCGCGTTGAAGCCGTCCTACGACGAACGCAACGGCGGGTTCGGCGCAGCGCCGAAGTTCCCGCCCAGCTCCACGCTCGAGTTCCTGCTGCGCCGCGCGGCCGCGCATCCACTCGGTGCGCGCACCCAGGAGGCACGCATGGCGCTGCACACGCTCGCCGCGATGGCGCACGGCGGCATCCACGACCAGGTCGGCGGCGGGTTTCACCGCTACTCCGTCGACGCGACCTGGACGGTGCCGCATTTCGAGAAGATGCTGTACGACAACGCGCTGCTGGCACGCGCGTACCTGCACGGCTTCCAGCTCTCCGGCGAGCCGCGCCTGCTGGACGTTTGTCTCGACACGCTCGGCTGGGCGCTGCGTGAGATGCGCGGACCGGAAGGCGGGTTCTATTCCGCTCTCGACGCCGACTCCGAGGGCGTCGAGGGTCGCTTCTACGTGTGGAAGCTCTCCGAGCTGGAAAGCGTGCTCGGTGCGGCTGCGGGCGCGGATGCAGGCGGTGTGGCGGTGGGCTCCACCGTCGTAGACGCGGCCGCCGCGGGTTCAGACGCGGCCGCCGCGATCGCATACTTCGGCGCGACCGCACAGGGGAACTTCCTTGACGAGAGCCACCCTGGCCAGAGCGACGCGGATCGCGCCAACGTGCTCGAAGCGCACGGGCCCGAGCCCGATGCTGAGCAGCTGCGACACGTGCGCCAGCAGCTGCTCGCCGCACGCGAGCGCCGCATGCGCCCGAGCCTCGACGACAAGCGCCTGACCGCGTGGAACGCGCTGATGATCACCGCGCTCGCCGAGACCGGCGCGTACCTACGCAGCGCACCGGTGCGCGACGACGCCAATCCTGCCAACGTCAGTGAGACCGGCGACCGCCCCAGCGGCGAGACTCTGATCGCCGCTGCCGTGCACTGCGCTGAGTTCGTCCTGCGCGAGCTGCGCGACGAGCACGGCCGGCTACTGCGCAGCTACAACGAGGGACGGGCCAAGTTCGACGCGTACCTGGAGGATCACGCGTTCCTGCTGGAAGCGCTGATTGCGCTGTACGAGGCGACGTTCGAGGAGCGCTGGTTCAGCGAAGCAGTGCGGCTGGCCGACCAGATCATCACCCGCTTCGCCGACCCCGAGCGCGGTGGGTTCTTCTCGACAGCGTCCGACCACGAGCAGCTGATCGCGCGCCGCAAGGATCTGGAGGACGCGCCGATTCCCGCGGGCGCGTCGAGCGCCGCGGCCGGGCTGCTGCGTCTGGCGGCGCTCACCGGCGAGCACGAGTACGAGCGTCACGCGGTCGGTGTGTTGCGACTGCTGCACGAAGTCGCGCCCAGGCACCCGACGATGTTCGGCCACCTGCTGCAAGCGCTCGACTTCTACGTCTCACCCGTGCGCGAGGTGGCGCTGCTCGGCGACGAGGGTCGCGCGCCGCTGGAGACGCTGCTGCGCAGCGCGCTGCGCCCCCACGTGGTGCTCGCGGCGGGACCCGGCGACGGCACACCGAGCGCCGTGGCGCTGCTGGCGGGGCGCACGCCCGTCGACGGCCGCGCAGCGGCTTACGTGTGCGAGCGCTTCGCCTGCCAGCGCCCGGTCACCGAGCCCGCGCAGCTGGCCGCGCTGCTGGAGTAACCGCTGGTCGCGCTGCTGGAGTAAGCGGCTGGCCGCGCTGCTCGCGTGAGCCGCAGACAGCGCTGCTGGAATCAGCCGCGGGCAGCGTTGCTCGCCCGCGCGCTACAGCCAGCCCTTGCGCTTGAAGTAGACCAGCAGCAGCAGACACGATATGACCAGGCTGCCGAGCCCGAACACCAGGAACGACCAGGTCGAGTCGATCACGTGGCTCGTCAGGTACGCGAAGTTCTGGCCGAAGAACCCGGTGATGAATGTCAATGGCAGGAAGATCGTTGCGATGATCGTGAGCTGCTTGGATACTTCGCCCTGGCGGTTGGCGACGGTGGAGAGGTGCATGTCGGTCGCGCCGCTGAGCAGGTCGCGGTAGGAGTCGACCAGGTCGGAGATCCGGATCAGGTGGTCGTACACGTCGCGGAAGTAGTCGCGCTCGTCGGTCTGCAGCCCAGGCAGCTCGGAGATGCGGTCGATCCCGCGCGCGAAGATGTCGCGCTGCGGGGTCACCACGCGCCGCAGCGCCACGAGCTTGCGCTTGAGCGCGAAGATCCGCTGCAGCTGGCCTTCGCCGGGGTCGGCGATGACCGCGTCCTCGATCGCGTCGATCTCCTCGTCGATGCGCTCCAGCAGCGGGAAGAACGTATCGGTCACGGCGTCCAGGATCAGGTAGATCAGGAACTGCTCGCTGCGCAGCTCCTGCCCGGTGGTGCGCTCGCGCACGCCGTGGAACTCCTTGATCTCCCCGTGGTGCAGCGTCACCACGTAGCCGCCTGAGACGAACAGGTGCACCTCGCGCAGCAGCTGCTCGTCGGTCTGCTGACCTTCGCACGCGCCGTAGAACACGAGGAACATGTAGTCCTCGTAGTCGTCGAGCTTGGGGCGCTGGTCGAAGCTGCGCGAATCCTCCAGCGCGAGCGGGTGAAACCCGAAGATCTCCCCCAACTGCTCGATCTGCTGGTCGCTCGGATCCTGCAGGTCCAGCCAGAAGAACTCGTCGTCGTGCAGCTGCTGCTTCAGCCGTTCGGAGTCGACGTCGGTGAAACAGGACATCTTCATGCCCGCATGCTCGCCGCCGCCGTTGCGCCCGTCGCTCCCGCTGTGCGCCTTCCCGGATCCGCTCATATACGGGTGATTCGGGGTGTTTGCCGTCGGGTCCTGCTCCACACGTAGGCTGACCGTGGCCTCTGCCCAACCCGAAGGAGCAACTGTGCCCAACCAGCGCAAGCTTACCGACCACCACGCGCCATTTGGCGGGGACCGCTTCGGCGTGCTCGCCGAGCGCTTCGCGCGCTTCTTCGGCACGCCGCGGTTCATCCTCGGCCAGACCGCGCTCGTGGCGCTGTGGATCACGCTGAACGCGCTCGCGCTGACGAACACGATCGCGTGGGACAAATACCCGTTCATCGCGTTGAACCTGCTGTTCTCGCTGCAGGCGGCGTACGCCGCGCCGCTGATCCTGCTCGCGCAGACGCGTCAGGCCGACCGCGACCGCGTGCGCGACGACCAGGTGCAGCAGCACCGTGAGGAGGAGGCCGAGCGGGCCATGCACTTCGAACAGCGTCAGGCGGAGCTGCTGACCCAGGACAAGGAGCTCAGCGAGCAGCACTCACGCATGCTCGCCCAGAACACCGATCTGACGCGGCAGATCGCCAAGCTCACTGAGGAGTTGCACGCGGCGACATTCAAGGGCCGCATCCCCGGCCGTTTCGATCAGCCCGGGCTCACAGGATCGACAGGTAGCGATCCAGCTCCCACTGGGTGACCTGCACGCGGTAGTCCTCCCACTCCTGGCGCTTGATCTCGACGTAGCGGTTGAACATGTGCTCGCCGAGCGTGCGCAGCACGAGCTCGGACTCGGCTGTGATCTCGATCGCTTCGCCGAGCGTTTCCGGCAGCTGCTCGACGCCGAGGCGCCGGCGCTCGTCGCCGGATAGGTGGTAGAGGTTCTTTTCCATCGGCTCCGGCAGCTCGTAGCCCTTCTCGATGCCTTCGAGGCCAGCCTGCAGCAGCACGGCGAACGTCAGATACGGGTTGCAAGCGGGGTCGGGGCAGCGCAGCTCCATGCGCGTCGTCTGCTCCTTGCCCGGGTGGTACATCGGCACGCGCACCAGCGCCGAGCGGTTGCGACGTGACCACGCGACGTACACGGGTGCCTCGAAACCCGGCACGAGGCGCTTGTAGGAGTTGACCCACTGCGCGAAGATCGAGCAGATCTCGCGCGAGTGCTTGAGCTGGCCGGCGATGAACGCCTTGCCGATGTCCGACAGGAAGTACGGGTCGTCAGCGTCGAAGAACGCGTTCTTCCCGTCGCGGAACAACGACTGATGTGTGTGCATCCCCGAGCCGTTCTCGCCGAACAGCGGCTTGGGCATGAACGTCGCGTGCCAGCCGTACTTCATGGCGTACTCCTTGACCGTGATGCGGTACGTCATGCAGTCGTCGGCCATCTTCAGCGCATCCGCGTAGCGCATGTCGATCTCGTGCTGGGACGGGCCGACCTCGTGGTGGGTGTACTCCACGTGGATCCCCAGCTGCTCGAGTGCGAGCACCGTCTCGCGGCGCACGTCCGAGCCGGCGTCGAGCGTGGTCAGGTCGAAGTACCCGCCGCGGTCGAGCACCTCGGTTGACTGGTTGTCGCGAAACAGGAAGTACTCGAGCTCGGGTCCGACGTTGAACGTCTGGAAGCCCATCGCGTGGGCGCGCTCCAGCGCGCGCCGCAGCACATGCCGCGGGTCGCCTTCGTACGGGTGGCGCTCGGGGGTGACGATGTCGCAGAACATGCGCCCCACGCCCTGCTCCTCCGGACGCCACGGCAGCACCGCGAACGTGCTCGGGTCGGGCATCGCGATCATGTCCGACTCCTCGATCGCGTTGAACCCGGTGATCGAGGAGCCGTCGAACCCCATGCCGGCTTCGAACGCGTCGTCGAGCTCGGCGGCGTTGATCGAGAACGACTTCAGCTGGCCGAGTATGTCGGTGAACCAGAACCGGATGAACCGGATCTCGTGCTCGCGCACGAGCGCCTTCACGTCGTCAGCTGTCTTCGGCGTCTCAGCCATACAGCCGGGACTCTAGCCGTGGGCGCTGAGGACCGCGACCAGCACGAGCAGGAACCCGAGCCACACCGCCCACCCGGCCACCTTGTCGGGCCGCGGCCCGACGCGATCGACCGCTCGGGGACGGGGTCTGCGACGCTGAGACGGCGACGGGGTCGTCCTGGCCGGCATCGATGTCGATGCTAATCACAGCGGCGGACGTCTCTGCGACAATCGGACCGGACGTCGCTCCAACGTCAGGCCGGACGTCACTCCACAACCGCGGCGGCGCGAGCGCGACGCTCGCGCGCGCTCAGTGACCGGCGACGGCTGACACGAAGTCGGCCACGGCCCGTGCGTCGCGGCTCTGATAGAGCAGAGCGGGCATCTGGCCCATTCCACGCGCGCGACCGTTGGCGATCGCGTCGAGCACGAGCGCTTTGCGCCCGGACACGGTTGCGATGTTGCTGCCCAACAGCACGTCGAGGTTCGGCCCGACACGCCCGACCGCCTTGGCGCCGGCGAGCGTATGGCAGGTAGCGCACGAGCGCGCGAACAGAGTGCGACCGTGCTGCTGCTCGGTGTTCAGATGCAGCCCGCCGACGCCCACGCTCGCTTTGTTCTCACCGTTGAACGCGAGCACCAGCGCAGGCACGCCCAGCCCAACGACGAACAGCAGCACGATGCCGAGCGTCACCAAGCGCTTGACCAGCTGCGACTCGCCGTGCAGCGACGCACGCGCGCCGCGCGGCCCGCCGCGCATCGCAACGAAGAACACCCCGAGTCCCAGCAGAACCCACAGGAGAATGAAGCCCAGAACCATCGGCGGAGAAGATACAGCAGGCCGGGGCGCGGCCGTCGGTGCGTGGACCGACGTGCGCCCGAACCCGTGAACCGATGTGCATCCGCATCTTTAGCTGCCCTCAAGCAATCGCGCTAGCCTTGGATGAGCAGTGGCCGCCTCTTCGTCACTGCCAGCTAGCCATGGACATCTGGTCGTGAACATCCTTCGTCGCCTCCCGCTTTCGCGTCTGCTGATCGGATGCGTGCTGGCGCTAGCGCTGGGCGTGAGCGCCACCGCGCTCGCCACGTCGCTCGTGACCGGCCCCACGCCGCCGCCGAAGCCGCTCGCCGAGGCGATCCACGACGGGCTCGCCGCACCGCCGGTGAGCGGGGTGAGCGCGGAGATCCAGCTCACCAACCACCTGATCGACGCTGCCAGCGTGCAGGGCCCCGCCAGCAACGGCGGTGAGAGCTCCACCAACCCGCTGCTCTCCGGCGCCTCGGGTCGCCTGTGGATCAGTGACAGCGGCAAGGCCCGCCTGGAGCTGCAATCCAACAGCGGCGACACGCAGGTGCTCTACGACGGGCACACGCTCACGCTGTACGACGCCTCCTCGAACACGCTGTACCGCCTGCAGGTGCCCCAGGACTCCGCGAGTTCCGACTCCGCGCATGATCCGGCCCCGAGCACGGATCCCGGTAGGAGTACGGGTACGGTCCCCGAGACCGGCGGCGCCCACCCGATCCCAACCGTGCAGAAGATCCAGGACGCGATCACGCGCCTGATGCGCGACGCGACGGTGTCCGGCGCGATCCCGACCAACGTGGCCGGCCAGCCGGCCTACCGGGTGCGCATCTCCCCCAGCCATGACGGCGGCCTGCTCGGCGGCGCCGAGCTGGCATGGGATGCGGCGCACGGGGCGCCGCTGAGCCTGGCGATCTATGCGGCGGGCAGCAGCTCACCGGTGCTCGAGCTGAAAGCGACGAACATCTCCTACGGGCCGGTTGCCGATTCCGTGTTCGACTTCTCCCCCCCGCCGGGCGCGACCGTCAAGGATGTCGCGCTCCCCGACGGGCACCCGCGCAAGGGCGCAGCCGCGGGTGACCAGGGCTCCGGCTCCGGCTCCGGCTCCGGCTCCGGCTCCGGCTCCGGCTCCGGCTCCGGCCATCATGACCAGCGTGTGCGTGGCAAAACAGCGGTGCAAGCGGCCGTGCCGTTCACGCTCGCCGCGCCGGACACGCTCGCGGGTATGCCGCTCGCCGACGTCGAGCTCGTGGCTTCGGGCAAGCACCCCGCGGCGCTCGTCACCTACGGCACGGGCGCCGGCGGGATCGCTGTGCTCGAACACGCTGCCAAGGCTGGCGACACATCCACGGCCGGCAGCGCACAGCAGCCGGATTCCGCGTCGCAGTCGCTGCCAGCCCAGCTGAAGGTGTCGATCGACGGAGCCCAGGCTACGGAGCTGCCGACTGCGCTCGGCACCGTGCTGAGCTTCGAGCGCGCCGGCGTCAGCTACGTGCTCGCCGGCGCAGTGACGCCCGCTGTCGTGCAAGCTGCTGCGCGGGGCTTGTGAGCGGCGCCGACGCCGCGCCCGTTCGAGCCACGGGCCTGGTCAAGCGCTACAAGGAGGTGCTGGCGGTCGATCACGTCGACCTGCACGTGCAGGCAGGCGACGTGTATGGCTTCCTTGGGCCGAACGGCGCAGGCAAGACGACCACGCTGCGGATGGCGCTCGGGCTGATCACCCCCAGCGAGGGGAGCGTCGAGCTGTTCGGGCGCAACCCGCTGCGCCACGGCGCGGCTGCGCTGGAGGGCGTCGCGGGGTTCGTCGAAGCGCCGCGCTTCTACCCGTACCTGAGCGCGCGCAAGAACCTCGAGCTGCTGGCGGCGCTGGACGGCGACGACGCGCGCAAGCGCATCCCGGAGGTGCTCGACACGGTCGAGCTGACACCGCGCGCAGGCCACCGCGTGGGCGGGTACTCGCACGGGATGCGCCAGCGCCTGGGCATCGCCGCGGCGCTGCTGCGGCGCCCGCGCCTGCTGATCCTCGACGAGCCCGCCACGGGGCTCGATCCCGCGGGGATGCGCGACATGCGGTTGCTGATCCGCCGGCTGGCGGACGACGGCATCACTGTGCTGCTCTCAAGCCACCAGCTGCCGGAGGTCGAGGAGCTGTGCGATCGCGTCGCGATCATCCGCTCCGGACGCGTGGTGTACGAAGGCGCGCTGAACGAGCTCAAGCGCCAGGCTGGTGGCAGCTACAGGCTGCGCACGAACGACGATGCGCGCGCCCGGCAGGTGCTCGACGCGCAGCCCGGCATCGAGGGCGTGAGCGCCGCCCAGAGCGCTGCCCATGAGAGCGACGGCGCCGGCATCGGCGCGGGCGTGCTGCGCTTCCACGCCGAGGAGCGCGACGTCGGCGCGCTGTCGCTCGCGCTGGCGCGCGCGGAGCTGCAGATCCTCGCGCTGACCCCGGAGCTGGCGACGCTCGAAGACTTGTTCTTCCGGCTCACCGAAGGCGAGGACGTCGCGGGTGCGTCCGTGAGCTCGGCGTCCGCCACGACCGCATCCGCGGCGCTGGGAGCACCAGACGCGCTCGCGGGGCCAGCAAACGACGACGCAGTGACGGACGGCGCAGCGGTGGGCAGCCGATGAGCAGCGTCGCAGCCACGCCCGCTGCAGCGGGCGCCGCGGCGAGCGCTCCACGCAGGCGCCGTCCGGGCACGCTGACGGTGTTCCGCTGGGAGCTGCGCAAGCTCGTGTCACAGAAGCGCACGTACCTGGGGTTTGCGATCGCGATCGTGTTCCCGCTGATCTTCGTGCTCGCGCAGCACCTGAACCCCGACCACCACGACAACGGAAACATCTTCGCGTCTTACATCACCAAATCGGGGCTGGCGACGCCCGTGCTGATGCTGTTCTGGGAGTCGGTGTTCCTGCTGCCGCTGATCGCGGTGCTGGTGGCGGGGGATATCGTCGCGGCGGAGGACAACAACGGCACGCTCAAGACGATCCTGACGCGCTCGGTGAACCGCGGGCAGGTGTTCGCGGCGAAGATGCTCGCGGCGTCGGCGTACGCCACGGCGGGGCTGTTCCTGTCGGCGTTCACTGCCACGGTCGCAGGCGTGGCGTCGTGGGGGTTCAATCCCGTGACCACGTTCTCCGGGACGGTCGTGTCGGCACCCAAGGGCCTGTTGCTGGTGGTGGCGGCTTACGCGTTCTATCTGATCCCGCTGCTGACGATCGTGAGTATCGGACTACTGCTGTCCACGGTCACTCGCAACAGCGCCGCGGCGGTCGTCGGCACGCTCGCGTTCATGCTGCTGCTGTCGCTGATCACGCTGATCCCGGGCCTCGGCGGGCTGCAGCCGTACTTGCTGCCGACGGAGTTCAACAACTGGCACGGGCTGCTGCGCACTCCCACCGACTGGGCGCCGATCTGGCATTCGGCCTGGGTGTGCGCGCTGTACGCGGTGCCGGCATCGTTGGGCGCGTATCTGGTGTTCCTGCGCCGCGACGTGACCGGCGGGTAGCTGCGCCGCGAACGCCGCGAAGTGACCGCCGGCTAGCCGCGCCGCGACGCGACGTGACGTGGCCGCGGGACTACTGCGATACGACGCGGAACGTGCCGCGCATGAACGGGTGTATGCGGCAGAAGTACGTGTACGTGCCGGCCGGCAGGTTCGACGGGGTCTTCCAGACGATCCGGTTGGCGGCGGCGGTGAACCCGGGCGTGCCGGTGCCGAGCTGGCCTGAGTCGAACCCGATCGGGCCGTTGGCGAGCGGGTAGCTGATGCCGCCGTTGAGCATGCACGGCGCGCGGCAGGCGGTGATGGTGTGGAAGATCTGCTTGGTGTTGTCGTCGTTGACGAATTTCAGCGATTGTCCGCGCTTGACCGTCGTGGGGTCGCCCAACCGTCCGGGGTCGCCGTAGCCGCCGTTGAGGTAGCTGAAGTTCTTGATGTCGATCGTGTTGCGCCGCGCGTGGCGACCGTTGGGCAGCTTGCGCGGGTCGGGCAGCCCGATCGACGTGGCCCCGCCGGAGTCGACGTTCTCAGCCAGGCGCCCGTGGGTGATCTCGCCAATGGTGTTGAGCGCCGTCGTGAACGGGTTCGCGCCGCTGGCGTCGTCGGCCATCCACAGCACCATGATGCCCATCCCCTCGTACCACGACGCTTTGCGCGTGTCGTAGGTGGTGCTGACGCGCAGCACATCGCCGGGGCGCACGCCCACGCGCCAACCCGGGTCGGTGGCGGACATCGCCAGGTCCCATGACACCGGCCCGCGCCGGTCCCAGTAGTGGGCGCTGGAGCGGAGCAACCGCACTGAGCTGGGCTCGGCGCCGGCTTGCGGCTGGGGCTGGCCGGGCGGCTGCGACGCGATGCTCGCGCCTGCTCGGATCAGGTCGAGGTCGTCGTAGAGCCCGCCAGGGTGCAGGTGGCCGGCGCCCCACACGAGCGTGCCGGGCCGGTCGACGGTCCACTGGTTCTTTGGTGCTGCGCTGCCGTACGCGTCGGGGTCCTGGTCGGGGTATGTGTACGCGCCGTTTGAGCCGCTGCCCTGCAGCGCGTTGAACACCGGGTAGGCCTCGCCGTTCTGGATGTCCATCCAGATCGGCCGCACGGGCCGCAGCGTCTGCCCGAGCGGGGAGAACTGCGGCACGAAGTCGACCTCGTAGCTCAGAAACACCGTGTAGTTGCGCGTAGTGAGGTTGTGGATCATGTAGTTCAGCAGCCACGTGTCCTCGGCGTGTACCGGGTAGCCGTACGGCGCCGGCAGGTGCAGCTGCGTCTTCTCCTCACCGGTGGCGAAGAACCGCTCATACGGGATCGAGCCGGAGGTGATGTCGCTCGCGCCGGTGTTCAGCCACACGCCGTGGTGCAGGTGCAGCACGTCCGTAGGCGGCACCTTGCCGTTGCGATACACGAGGTTCGGCACCAGCCCGACCATGTAGCCGTTTTCGGCTGGCTTCGGGAGTGATTTCTGACCGACCACGATCAGATTCGAGCCGGGCGTGACGAAGATCGGCCCGTAGCGATAGTGCAGGCGCTCGACGCCGTTCGGGTACTGCACCTGCTGGATGCTCGCCGGGCCGCCGGCGTAGAAGCGAGACTGGGCGGCGCGCGCTGCGGCTGGGCGCGTCTGCCCAGCAGCTGCGGCGTGCGGGACGGGCGCCGCGCGTGCGACTGGCGCGGCGCGCGCAGGCGCAGAGGTGAACACGAGCAGCGCCAGCCCGAGTGCCGCCAGCAGGCACGCGGGCGCTGCTCTGCCCATCAACCGACCTCGGCGGGCAGCTCGACCGCGGTTAGCTCGACTTCGCCGAGCAGCCGCTGCACCTCGCGTGGGTCGATCAGGCCGGCGCCGAGGCGGCCGGTGGATTCCGCGCCGCAGGCTACGCCGAAGCGCAGGCATTCCTGCGGTGACTTGCCGCCGTAGCGCGCCGCGACGTACCCGGCCAGGAACGCGTCGCCGGAGCCGCGCGAGGCGACCGGCTCACGTGGGTCGATGCGCGCGCGGTGGACCTGCGGGGCGCCGTCGACCGGCACGTGCGCGAAGCAGCCGTCGGGCAGCGTCATGATCGCTTCGCGCGCGCCGAGCGCGGCGATCTCGCGCACGGCGATCGAGCGGTCCTGGTCGTCGTTGAACTCGTGGCCGACGAGCTCCTCGGCTTCGAGCACGTTGGGGGTGACCACGTCGGGTTCGGCGCGCATCGCCAGACGCAGCGGCTCGCCGTCGGCGTCGATCACGGTGGTGAGGCCCATCTTCTGCAGCTCGCGGATCAGCGTGGCGTAGATATCGGGCTCGACCCCACGTGGGATCGAGCCGGCGAAAACGACGATCGCGGCGCCGCGCGCGAGGTACAGCAGCTTGTCGCGGAACAGCTCGACTTCGCGCTCGGAAACGCTCGGGCCGCGCTCGTTGATCTCGGTCTGCTCGCCGTTGGTCGGGTCGAGCACGGACATGTTCGTGCGCGACTCCTCGCGGATGCGCACGAAGTCGTTGAGGATCGACTCCTCGGTGAGCTGCTCGACGATGTGCGTGCCGGTCGCGCCGCCCGCCAGGCCGGTGGCGATCACGGGCTGGCCGAGCGTTTTCAGCGCGCGGGCGATGTTGACGCCCTTACCGCCTGCCATCGTGCGCTGTTCGACCGTGCGATGACGCCGTCCGAGGCGAAAGTTCGGCACCGACAGCGACTTGTCGATCGCCGCGTTGAGCGTGACCGTGATGATCATCGAGCGTTCCCATCCGCCTTCCCGCACCTCCAGCAGCCAACCGGCTGCTCGGGCGCTCTCCAGAGGCTATCGAACGGATCGACGCGCGCCCACCGACAATTGCGTCAGCTGAGCTCCCAGGCGGCGACGCGCAGCCGCTCCGCTTCGGCGCGTGCCGCAGCCGGCGGGGGCGCGCTGGTCTGCAGATATGCGCCGGCGATGCTGCGCGACGCGGTGATCAGGCCGCCTGCGCGGCCCGGTACGAACGCCGGCGCCAGGTCTTCCACGCGTCCGCCCTGGGCGCCCACGCCGGGCAGCAGGAACACCGCGTGGGGCATCAGCTCGCGGGCGCGCGCCAGGTGACGCGGCACGGTCGCGCCGACCACCGCGCCGACATCGCTGAGGCCGGCGGCTCCGACGCCCGCGGCCCCGAGCTCGCTCACCATCGCCGCGAGGCGCTCCCACACGGTGCCGCCGCCGGCGAGCTCGAGATCCTCGACGTCGGCGGCGCCCGGGTTGGAGGTGCGCACAAGCGCCAGCACACCCGCGCGCACGGCGCGTGCAGCGGCCACGAACGGAGCGACCGCATCCGCGCCCATCAGCGGGTTGACCGTGACCATGTCGGCGCGCAATCCGTCGACCGCGCCGAATGGCGTCGGCACCGAGCCGAGCAGCGCCTGGCCGTAAGCGTCAGCCGTAACCGAGATATCGCCGCGCTTGCCGTCCGCAATCACCAGCAAGCCGTGCGCGTGGGCGTGCTCGACCACCGCTGCGAGCGCTTTCCAGCCAGGCGCCCCAAGCCGCTCGAAGCACGCGAGCTGCGGCTTGATCGCTACGCACGCGGGCGCGGTTGCGTCGATCAGCGCGCGACAGTGGACGAGCACCGCGTGCGCCGCGAGCACGGCCGGCGAATCCTGCTCAAGCTGTGCATCGGCCGGCCACAAGGCCATCGGGTCGGGGTCGAGGCCGAGCACGACCTGGGATTCGCGCTCGGCCACCCGTGCTGCCAGGAGGTCCCCGAAAGAACCCCCAGCACCCGCGGACGGCGTGTCGTCGATGAGCTCGGCCACCTGGCTGGGCTAGTGCCGGGCGGCCGCTCGTGCGGGCAAGCTAACGCGAGCCTTTGACCGCGCTCTTCAGGCCGCTGCCTGCCGTGAAGCGCGGCACGCGCGAAGCGGCGATCTGGATGCGCTCGCCCGTACGCGGGTTGACGCCCTGACGCGCGCCGCGGTCGCTCACATGGAACTTGCCGAATCCGGACAGAGTGATCTCACTGCCACGACGCAACGCATCCTCAACAGTGGCCAGCACGGCCTCCACCGCCCGCGCGGCGTCCTGCTTGGTCAGCTCGGCGCGGTCAGCCACCTGGTCGACCAGCTCGGACTTCGTCACTTCACCCTCCTCTTTAGGGGAAACCGTCGTGCCGACGCTAACAGCGAATGCGGACGGCAGGGACCGCGTCGTGCGAGAATCAGCGGTTGATGCCAGTCGACCGGATCGCGTGGATAACAACGGTGCTCGTGGCGCTGCTGACCGCGCTGCTGCTGCTGCTCGGTGGGTACACCGGCTACGCCGCGCTCAGCGTCGCTGTCGGCGCGTCCGCAGCGATCAACCTGCGCTGAAACCAGCCCGCGCGCCGCAGCCGGTCACGCGCCGACACGGCCGACCTGCGCTGAGCCACCCCCCATGCTGAGCGTCAGCGCGCCGCGAGCCACGCCAGCAGCGCGCGCGCTGCTCTGCCGCGATGGCTGATCGCATCCTTCTGCGCATCGGAGAGCTCGGCCATCGTCAGGCCGTGCGGGCCGTCGTCGGGGAGGAACGCGGGGTCGTAGCCGAAACCTCCGGGTCCGCTCGGCGATGCGGCCATGCGGCCGGTGCAGCGCTCCTCGAAGACGTGCTCGACGCCGCTCGCGGGGTCGACGTAGGCCAGCGCGCACACGTACGCGAGCGCGCTGCCGGGCGGCGCTTCGCGCAGCAGCTTGGCTAGGTTCTGCTCGTCGGAGGCGTGCGCGCTCGCATAGCGCGCCGAGCGCACGCCGGGAGCTCCGCCGAGCGCGGCGGCTTCGATGCCGGAGTCGTCCGCGATCGTGATGCTGCGAGTCGCGTGCGCCGCGGCGCGTGCCTTGCCGAGCGCGTTTTCGGCGAACGTGTGCGCATTCTCGGGCGGCAGGGTAACGCCGGGCGGCAGCGTGTGCAGCTGATGATCAGCGCCCAGCAGACGCGCGAACTCGCGGCGCTTGTGGTCGTTGTGAGTGGCGAGCAGCAGCGTCACGGAGCGTGTCAAGGCGCGGTGATCGCGTGCGCCTGCGCTGCGCGCAGCTGGTCGATGCCGTCGGCAGCGAGCGCCAGCAGGTCGTCCAGGTGGGCGCGTGAGAGCGGTGTGCGCTCCGCTGTGGCTTGCACTTCGATCAGCCCGCCTTCGCCGGTCATGACGACGTTCGCGTCGACTTCCGCGTTCGAGTCCTCGCCGTAGTCCAGATCGAGCAGCGCGACGCCGCCGACCATGCCGCACGACACCGCGGCCACCGAGCCGGTCAGCGGCGAGCGTTCGAGCCGGCCCTGCTCCTGCAGACGCGCGCATGCGAGCGCGAGCGCCACGTATGCGCCGGTGATCGACGCGCAGCGTGTGCCGCCATCGGCTTGCAGCACGTCGCAGTCGAGGTAGATCGTGCGCTCGCCGAGCGCTTGGAAGTCGATGATTCCGCGCAGCGAGCGGCCGATCAGGCGCTGGATCTCGACGGTGCGGCCATCCGGGCGGCCTTTGGTGACGTCGCGCTGCTTGCGGTCGCCGGTGGATGCGGGCAGCATCCCGTACTCGGCTGTGACCCAGCCTTTGCCCTTGCCGGCCATCCAGCGCGGCACGCTTTCCTGCGCCGACGCGGTGCAGATCACGCGCGTTTCGCCGACGGAGATCAGCGCGGAGCCAGTGGCGGTGCGCATGAATCCGGGGTCGATCGTCGTCGGGCGCAGCTCGCCTGCGGCGCGTCCGTAGCTGCGTGCGCTCACGCGAGCGCTTCCACCGGAGTGAGTTCCACGCGCTCAACGGTACCGAGTGGCATCTGCAGGAAGCTCGTGCCGACGGCTTCGAATGGCTCGACGTCGCCGGTGCAGAGGAAGCGGTAGTCGCCTTCGCGGTCGCGCGGGTTGCGCAGTTTGCGCGTGCTGAGCGCGTGTTCGACCTGCCGCGCAAGCGCTGCGCCGGAGCTGATCAGTGTCACTGACGGTCCCAACATCCGCTGCAGCATCGGCTGGATCAGCGGGTAGTGCGTGCAGCCGAGGATCACCGTGTCGACATCTGCAGCGCGCAGAGGCGCGCACGCGTCTCGCACCGTGTGCACCGCCTGCTCGTCGAACTGTCTGCCGGCCTGGATGATCGAAGCCAGCGTCGGGCATGCGACCGAATGGAGCGTGACGTGTGGATCGACGGCGGCGACCGCGTGCTCGTACGCGCCGCTGGCGACGGTCGTCGGCGTGGCGAGCAGGCCGATCCTGCCGGTGCGCGTCGCCGCGACGGCCTGGAACGCTTCCGGGCGAACCACGCCGATCACGTCTACGCCGAGCGTCGTTTGCATCATGCGTCGGCTGAGTGCGGGCAGCGCCGCGGCGGTGGCGGCGTTGCACGCCACCACGAGCAGCTTCGCGCGTCGGCGCAGCAGCTCCTCGGCCAGCTCGGCGGCGAATCGCTCGAGCTCCGCGGGCGAGCGCTCGCCGTAGGGGAAGCGCGCGGTGTCGCCGAGATACAGGAAGTCCTCGCCTGGGAGCGCCACCAGCAGCTCGTGCAGCACCGTGAGGCCGCCGACGCCGGAGTCGAACACGCCGATCGGACGGGAGCTGGGATCTGAGGCGTCCGCAAACGTGCTCTGCACGCGAGTCATCATTTCAGAGCGCTACGGTCAGCGGGTGGCGCGCGCGCTGGTGATCTCCAACATGCTCCCCGACGCGACCCACCCCGGGCGCGGGCGGTTTGTGCGCGATCAGGTGGATGCGCTGCGCCGGGTCGCCGGGCTGGAGGTGGATCTGTACGAGTTCCCACCAGGCGCACGCGCGCTCGCGCACGCGACGGCCGACCTGCGCCGCCGCCACCGCGGTGGGCGCTTGGATGTCGTACACGCTCACTTCGGTCTCAGCGCGTGGCCGGCGCTCGCGGTGAGCGCTGAGCTGCGTGCGCTGACGATGCACGGCACCGATGTGCGCCACCCGCGCACGCGCCAGGCCACGCGCGCGGTGCTGCCGCTGATGGGGCTCGTGGCAGCCGTGTCGGAGTCACTCGTAGCGGAGCTACCCGGAGCGCGTGCGCGCCGGCGCGCACGGGTGCTGCCGTGCGGCGTCGATCTCGAGCGCTTTCGCCCGCTGGACCGTGCCGCCGCGCGCGTCGAGCTGGGCCTCGATACGCAGCGCCCGTACCTGCTGTTCCCCGCCGACCCGGCGCGCCTGGAGAAGCGCGTGGAGCGCGCGCGCGCCGTCGCCGGGGACGTCGAGCTGCTGACGCTCGGCGCGGTCGCGCCGGAGCGCGTGCCGCTGTGGGTCAACGCAGCCAACGCGGTGCTGGTGCCGTCCGAGCACGAAGGCTTCGGGCTGGCTGTGCTCGAAGCGCTCGCGTGTGACGTGCCGGTGCTGGCCACGCCCGTCGGCGTACACCCGGAGGCGCTCGCGGGCGTCGCCGGGGCGCTGTGCGCTCCGTTCGAGCCTGTGAGCTGGCGCGCGGCGCTCGTGCCTCACCTGAGCGCGCCCGATCCCAGGGTGCAGGGTCGCGCGCGCGCCGAGCCTTTCTCGGCCGCGCGGATGGCGCAGCGCGTCGCTGCCGCCTGGCACGAGTCGCTGGAACGAAATGGCTAACTGGACGCTGCTGGCGGCCACCGCCCGTCGGGGTGGGTAGCATGGATCAGTCGATGCCACAGATTCCTCCAGTGGCGGGGGCTGACGCTCCCCCGGAAACCCCCGGCTTCGGCGAGCGCGGCCGGATGCGACGCCGCCTGCGCTATCTGCACAAGGCGCGCGAGCTCGCCTACCGCGACCTCGGCGGGCTGGTGTTCGATCTGCACCGCTTCGGTCAGCGGCACGACGAGCTCGTGCTCGCCAAGCTCACCACGCTCGGGCACTTCGACGCCGAGCTGCGCACGCTCGAGGATGCGCTGCAGGAGCGCCAGCCAGCCACGGTGCTGCGCGAAGCCGGCATCGCCGCCTGTCCGCGCTGCGCGGCGATCCATGGCAGCGACGACAACTTCTGCCCGAGCTGCGGCCTGCCGATGGGCCGCCACGCTGATCGGCTGATCGGCGTGCCCGGAGTGCAGCCGCCCGCCCCGATCCCAGCCGCGGGGCCAGTGGCCACGTCGGTGGTAGCGCCAACGCCAACGACTTCAATGCCAGCAACTCCGACTCCAACCCCCGGGGCCCCAACGCCTCCAAGTCCGACGCCAGCCCCCGGAGCTCCAACGCCGCCCGCCCCTACATCGACCCCCGCGGCTCCAACACCACCCGCCCCCACATCGACACCGGATCGACAGGCGCCTACCCCCGTCCACGCGTCACCGTCTCTCACCGAAGGAGCGCCGACGGTCGCGTTTCCGGCTGTACGGCCGTCACCGCCCCCACCGTCTCCGTCTCCGTCGCCCTCGCCCTCGCCCTCGCCGGATCAGGCTACGTCCGATAAACCGTCAGCGTGAGCGTCGCGCCCCCGCCCGCACCGTCTGAACCCCTGGCGCCCACACCCTTGAGCGAAGGGTGCCCGCTCTGTGGCGCGCCATTGCGACGTGATCAGGAGTGGTGTCTGCAGTGCGGCGCCGCCGCACGCACACGTCTCGCCGCGTCGCCCAACTGGCGTACCCCGATCCTGGTGCTCGGCACTGTGATCGTGCTCGCGCTCGGGGCGCTCACAGCGGCCCTTGTGACGCTGGCTGGCCAGTCGGACTCCGGTTCCTCCCCAGCAGCTACCTCCACGGTATCCACCGGCGCCGTCTCCACACCTGTCAGCCCGACTACCCAAGTTACGCCAACGACTCCAGGCGTTCCTACGACAGCCGGCATACCAACGACGTCGAGCATCCCTACGACTGCGAGCATCCCCGCTCCGCAGACGACCTCACCAACGAGCGTGATCCCGCCAACCGCGGGAGCTCAGACGACGCCGGGCGCCGCGCTCTCCACACCGAGCACTCCCCCGGCGAACACCCTCACCTCCAAGCCCTGAGAACTTTCTCGAGGCGTGCGACTCGTTTGCCAGAGCGATCGGCCCCTGAGGGGACGTGGGATGACTCTGCTCTAAAACGAAAAAGGAAGAATCTTCCTCCGGAGGATGATTCTTCCTTTTTCAAAAAAATACATTCACACCACGGACACCCGGACTGACTGCCATGACACGGCTGATCCCGGATACGGTTCGCCTCGATGTCCTCCCCCCCAGCGGCGCGCCCGAGCCCACCGGCAGGCCAAGCCCTCGAGGTCGATGTGGTAGTCGTGGGCGCCGGCGCAGCCGGCCTCTATGCCGCCCTATGCGCCGCGGACGCCGGCGCGCGCGTCGTACTGATCTCAGCCACCCCGCTCGCCCAGACCGCGAGCTACTGGGCACAAGGCGGGCTCGCGGCGGCACTGGCCGACGACGACAGCTTCGAGCTGCACCTACAGGACACTGAGCGCGCCGGGCGCGCCGCCGTCCGGCGCTCGGCCGCCAAGGTGCTGGTGCACGAGGCGCCGGATCGCGTGCGCGATCTGCAGACGCTCGGCGTGCGCTTTGACGGCGATCGCTTCGGACAGCTTGCGCTCGGGCTCGAAGGCGGCCATTCCGTCAGGCGCGTCGTGCACGCCGGCGGCAGCGCAACCGGACGGCGCGTCGTGCGCCAGCTCTCCGCACAGGTCGTCCAGGAGCCGCGCATCACCGTGCTCGAAGGCGCGCGGGCGCGCGCCCTGTGGGTACGCGACGGACGCTGCCACGGCTTGATCTGCGAAGACGCGCGCGTCGTGAGCGCCCGTGCAGTCGTACTCAGCACCGGCGGCGCCGCAGCGCTGTGGGCGCGCACGACGAACCCTCCGGGCTCACAGGGGATGGGGCTGCTGCTCGCGCACGCCGCCGGCGCGCTGCTCGCCGATCTCGAGCTGCTGCAGTTCCACCCGACCGCAGTCATCGGCGTGCGCGGACGTGAAGGCTTCCTGATCACCGAAGCGATCCGTGGCGAGGGCGCGACGCTGCACGACGCCGAGGGCGAGCGCTTCGTCGACGAGCTCGCGCCCCGCGACGAGGTCGCACGCGCGATCAAGACCAAGCTCACCGAGACAGGGGCGCGCTCGGTGGGACTTGACATGCGCGCGATCGACCCGGCCCGCTTTCCGAACGTGGTCGCGGCGCTGCGCGAGGCCGGCCTGGACCCGATACAGGAGCTCGTGCCTGTCGCGCCCGCCGCCCATTACATGATGGGCGGGATCGTCACCGATCTGGACGCGCGCTCCACCGTGCCGGGGCTGTACGCAGTCGGGGAATCATCCTGCACCGGATTGCACGGCGCCAATCGCCTGGCATCCAACTCGCTCAGCGAATGCTTCGTGTTCGCGCGCCGCGCGGTCGTAAACGCCCTGCAGGAGCCCTTGGCGCCTGATGTGAGCCCATCTGAGCTTGCCGCGCTGGGAAGCCTAACGGGGCCGCCCACCGCGGATGCATCGACGCGCGCCGCGCTGTGGGAGCACGCCGGGATCGAGCGCTCGGCCGCAGGCCTGGAGGAGCTTGACACGCACCCGCATCCACTGGCGCGCCTGATCGCTCTCTGTGCACTGCAGCGACGCGAGAGCCGCGGCGCGCACCTGCGCCTGGACCACCCCGACCGCGACCCCGCGCTGGACCACCGACACGTGGTCGTCTCGGGCGCGAATGAAGCTCGCTGGCAGACCTGGACGTAACCGCCCCGGCGGCTGGACGTAACCGACCCGGCGGCCTGGACGTAACCCGACCGGCATGCATGGAGCTAGAGCAACTGGCCGGGGCGCAACTGCCAGGCAGGACGCGACCGGCCGCGACGCGTCATTAATCAGGGCTTAAGGATCCGCTCGTACTCAATTTACGAACGGCCTCGATACTCCTCGATACCTGGCACATCCAGGAAAAAATCTGACAGACCACAGGTCCTTTCGCGGAGAACGTGTGTTGTTCGTAACGGAAGGTCTCAGCTCCGATCGGAGTCCTGAGAGACAGCGGGTGCGCTCGAAAGCCACGGTTTGAGAGTCAAGGAGGCGAGAGGTCGCCATGTACCAGTTCAGTCGAGCCATCTACAGGGAGCTGGCGCCGCACATCGCGGTCTCAAAGCCAGGTTCGACCGGCGAACAGGAGCACGTGCTGCACGCGTGTGAAGCCGTTATCGAGCGGCTCGCAACCGACCGCCACTACTTCGCACGCCCCGCCCGCACGCTGTTCTGCGACGTGCGCACGTACTTTCCGATGAGCGAGCAGAAGCGCGTGTTCCAGGTGATATCCAGCTACATGGATCTCGCTGAGCGCTTTCTCTCCGAGCACCCGCTCGCCGGGTACGCCGCGGTCAGCGGCAAGCCGCTGCAATGCCGCGCCACCACCCGCAAGGGCGCCGCCTGCCAGCGCGTGCCGCTGCCACGCAACGGCTACTGCCCCTCCCATCAGCATCTCGCCGACACCGAGGACAACGAGCAGATACACACCCGCGCGCAGTCGCTCGCGGCCTGAGCACCGCCTCGGTCGCGCCGCGCAAGCGCCCGCCTGAGCGCACACCGGGCAAACGCTTGGCGCGCCGGGCCGCTTCGCATCGACGCTCGCGATCGGGCAGGATTCAGTCATGCCAGCACACGCCTCCGAGCGAATCGGCTTCATCGGCCTGGGGATCATGGGCTCCCGCATGGCCGCCAACGTCAAGCGCGCCGGGTTCGAGCTGACCGTCTGGACGCACACGCCCGGTAAGGCCGAGCGCTGGGCGGCCGAGCACCAGGCGAACGTCGCCGCCACTCCACGCGAGCTGGCCGGGGTGAGCGACATCGTCGTGAGCATGGTGGTCGACGGCGCGCAGGTCGAGTCCGTGCTGCTCGGCGACCAGGGCGTGATCGAGGGCGCACAGCCGGGGCTGCTGTGCATCGACATGTCCACGATCGCCCCGCCGGACACACGCCGGATCGCCGCTGCGCTCGCAGAGCGGGAGGTGCGGATGATCGACGCGCCGGTGACCGGCTCCTCACCGCGCGCGGAAGACGCGTCGCTGACGATCATGGCTGGCGGCGAGCGCACGGACTTCGACCGCGCCGAGCCGCTGCTGCGCACGATGGGCAAGCTGATCGTGCATGTCGGTGAGCTCAGCCAGGGTGAGATGCTGAAGCTGATCAACAACGCGCTCGGCGCGGCCAACGCATCCGCGCTGGCCGAGGCGCTGGTGCTGGCCAAGGCCACCGGCGTCGACCTCGATGCGTTCGTGCGAGTCGTATCCGCCGGCTCGGGCGCATCCGCTCAACTGCAGCTGAAGGCGACGCCGATGCGCGAGCACGACTACACGACGCTGTTCAAGACCGAGCACATGCTCAAGGACGTGCGCCTGTGCCTCGAGGAGGCACAGGCCGTCGGCGCGCCGTTTCCGGCTGCCGCACATGCGCGGGACCTGCTCTCAGCAACGATGGGTCGTGACCTCGGCGGGGCCGACTACGCGGCGCTGATCGAAGCCGTCGAGGGGCTCTCAGGCCGGCGCCTCTAGCGGTTAACGCACCGTACCCGACTTAAAAACCGCTCGAAAAACCCTCCCATTTGCAGGGGATTTGGGATTTTCCTCGGTATTTCGTATTCTTCAGAGACACGCCGCCCAGTCCCTCGGGCATCACTCGGCGTTAGAAACACCCTGCTCAGTCGTATCTCTGCCTTAGTTATGCCAATTGCTTTCAAAGAATGGGCGGTCACCGTCCGCGCCCTCGCCGAGGGCGAACAGCTCGTAACCCTCCGCAAGGGAGGAATCCGCGAGTCCGAGAAGCATTTCCAGCTCGACCACGAGCGCTTCTTCCTGTACCCGACTTTCGATCACCAGCGCAGCGACCTCGTGCGTGAGTCCCATCAGCCCGAGCTGCGCCGCGCGCTGGAAGAGGGCGTCTGGAGCGACGGCGAGCCCGCCCCGCACATGCTGACCGCCGATGGCGGCATCCAGCAGCCCGACCGCGTGCGCATCCGCGCCTGGGCCGAGGTGGCCGCTCACTTCACGGTCACCGACCCGCGCTGCGTCGACGCGCTCTCCCCTTTCTACGTGTGGACGACGGACTACGCCGAGAAGCGTCTGGCGTGGAAGCGCCGTCACCCGCTGCACGTGCTGCTGCTGCGCACCTACCGTATCCCGCGTCCGGTGACCGTCAAGGTCAAGGACGAGTACGGCGGGTGTCGCTCGTGGCTCGAGCTCCAGCGCGACCTGCCCTTCGAGGGCACGCCGGTGCTCTCCGACGGTGAGTTCGAGCGCGCCGCCGAGGAGATCGAAGCGATCACGCGCGGCGCCGGCGCACCCGTGCTGGTGTAGCACCACGCTCGCTGCCGGCTTAGCTCCAGTTACCCAGCCACACGACGATCGCCACGATGGCGAGCGCTGCCAGCAGCCACGCGAGCACGCGCCACGGCGCATCCATACCGGACTCGCCCGCCCCCTCCTCGGGGATCAACTCGCTCTGCAGCAGTACCTCGCGCGCGACCTCCGCGCCTGACTGCGCCACGAGCACATCGCGCGGGCCGGCCGCCAGGAAGTCCGGCACGTCGAAGCCGCGCGCGCGGCGCAGCACGCTCGGCACGCCTTCCTCCAACAGCAGCCCCTGGATGAACTCGGCTTCGGTCAGGTTGCGTGCGCCCGCCACCTGTACGAGCTGGCCTTCGGCGTACTGCGGCTTGATCTTGCGCGCACGCTCCTGCTGCTCGCTCAGCTGCTCCTGCTCGCCGGCCGCGCCGGGCTGAACCAGCGGCATGCCGCAACCCGCACAGAAGCGCTCGCTAGGCGGATGGCTGCGAGCGCAGGCTGGACAGACGAGGGGCTCAGAGCTCAGAGCACCACTTCGTCGACGCGGCCGCCGTCGATCAGGTAGGAGCGCAGCTCGGGCGCATCGTGATCGGTGAGACCGACGATCACCCACTCGACGCCGGGCCAGTGGGCGGCGAAGTTGATGTCCGTCTGCGACGGGTACGGCGCGGTGCGCGTGTGCGAGTGGTAGATCGCCCCCAACTCGTGCCCTTCGCTCTCGATCTGCTCGATCAGGCGCAGCACCTCCAGGCCGTCGACCTCGAAGCGCAGTGGGCTGGCGGCGGTGTTGGTGGCGCGGTGTACTCGCGCCGCACGCGTCTGCGAACCGGAGCCCTCAACCGCGATCACGCCGCAGCATTCGTTCGGCGCGTCCTCGCGTGCGTGCGCGATCAGCTCATCGACCAGCGCCGGCGCGATCTGCACAGCTCACCACCAGACGGTGGAGTCGAGGTTCTCGACCTCGTCCACCGGCAGCGTGTAGATCCCACTGGAGAGGTACTTCCAGCCGTCGTCGCACACGATGAACACAACGTTGCCCTCGTCCAGCTCGCCGGCGATGCGCACCGCGATGCTTGCGATCGCGCCACTGGAGACACCCGCGAAGATGCCCTCCTCGTCGAGCAGCTTGCGGGTCCAGATGATCGCATCGCGGTTGGTCACGAAGATCTTGCGGTCGAGCAGCGAGATGTCGATGATCGGCGGGATGAAACCGTCGTCGAGCGAGCGCAGGCCCTGCACCGGCTCGCCCTGCATCGGCTCCGCGGCGACGATCTTGACGGCGTCGCCGAACGTTTCCTTCAGGCGCCGGCCGTTGCCCATCAGCGTGCCGCCGGTGCCGAGGCCCGCCACGAAGGCGCTGACCTCGTCGAGCTCCTCGAGGATCTCCAGCGCCGTGCCGTTGTAGTGCGCAAGCGGGTTGGCTTCGTTGCCGTACTGGTAGGGCATGTAATAGGACGAGTCCGCCTGCGCCATCTCGAGCGCTTTCTCGACCGCGCCGTTGGAGCCCTTGGAGCCGTCTGAATACACGATCTGCGCGCCGTACATCTGCAACAGCTGCGTGCGCTCGGGCGTGACGTTGTCGGGCATCACGACCTTCAGCGGATAGCCCTTGCGCGAGCAGATCATCGCGAGCGAGATCCCGGTGTTGCCGGACGTCGGCTCGAGGATCGTCTGGCCGGGGCTGATCAAACCCTGCTGCTCGGCCTGCTCGATCATCGCGCGCGCCACACGATCCTTGACTGAGCCGGTCGGGTTGCGCGATTCGAGCTTCGCCCAGATGCGCACGCCCGGTTTCGGCGACAGCCGCGGCAGCTCGACCAGCGGTGTGTTGCCGATCGACTGGATCACGTCGCCGTAACGACCGCCGCACGGCTTGTTGCTCAGGCGCTGGATGGCCATTACTTCACGAAATATAGCGGGGGTGCCCAAACTCTCGGAAACCACTAAGATGACGGGGTCGTCATGAAGCCTGAATTCGACTTCGACTGGCTGGTCATCGGCTCCGGTTTCGGCGGCAGCGTATCCGCGCTGCGCCTGTCCGAGAAGGGCCACCGCGTCGGCGTGCTGGAGTGCGGCCGGCGTTTCGCCGACAACGACTTCCCCAGCTCGACGGGCGACTTCAAGCGCTACTTCTGGAGCCCCAGGGTCGGTTTGAAGGGGATCTTCCGGCTCACCACGTTCAAGGACGTGGCGGTCGTGTCCGGGTGCGGCGTCGGCGGCGGCAGCCTTGGCTACGCCAACACGCTGTACGTGCCGCCAGCGGCGTTCTTCGAGGATCGCCAATGGGCGGAGATGCAGGATTGGCATGCGACGCTCGCGCCGCACTACGCCGAAGCGCAGCGCATGCTCGGCGTCACCCAGCACACGCACGACGACCCGGCCGACCAGCTGCTGCGCGAGCTCGGCGAGGAGCTCGGCGTTTCCGACACCTACCAGAAGACCCCCGTCGGGATCTTCTTCGGCGAGCCCGGCAAGACCGTGGCCGACCCCTACTTCGGCGGCGAGGGACCGGATCGCACCGGCTGCTCGCTGTGCGGACGCTGCATGGTCGGCTGTCCGCACGGCGCCAAGAACACGCTCGTCAAGAACTACTTGTATTTCGCCGAGCGCCACGGCGCGCGGGTGCTGGCGGAGCGCACCGTCGTCGACATCCGCCCGCTCGGCAACGGCGACGGCAGCGACGGGTACGAGGTCGAGAGCGTGCGCTCCGGAGCATGGGTGCGCAAGGAGCGCCAGGTGCATCGCACGCGCGGCGTGGTGGTCGCGGCGGGCCCGCTCGGCACCAACACGCTGCTGCAGCGCTGTCGCCTGAAAGGCTCGCTGCCGCGCATCTCAGAGCGCCTCGGCGAGCTCGTGCGCACCAACAGCGAAGCGATCCTCGCCGTCACCGTGCCCGAGGACTACCCCGAGAACCTGATCCAGCGCGTCGCGATCAGCTCGAGCATCTACCCGGACCCGCACACGCACATCGAGACCGTCACGTACGGCAACGACGGCGACTCGATGAGCCGGCTCTACACGCTGCTGGTCGGCGACGGCACGCGCATCACGCGCCCGCTGAAGCTGCTCGGTCAGATCATCCGTCACCCACGGCGTTTCGCCAAGGTGCTCGTGCCACGCCACTGGTCGCGGCGCACGATCATCATCCTCGTGATGCAAACGCTCGACAACGCGATCGCGCTGCGCCCGCGCCAGGGCCCGTTCGGGATGTTCCGCCTGCAGACCGAGCAGGACCCCGAGCGCCCCAACCCGACGTTCATCCCCGTCGCCAACCAGGCGGCCGAGTGGTTCGCCAAGCGCACCGGCGGGGTCGCACAGAGCTCGGTGATGGAAGCGCTGCTGAACATCCCCACGACCGCCCACATCCTTGGCGGCGCGGTGATCGCGCCCGACGCCGAGCACGGCGTGATCGACGCGCGCCAGCGCGTGTTCGGCTACGAGAACCTGTTGGTGTGCGATGGCGCCGCGATCCCCGCGAACGTCGGCGTGAACCCAAGCCTGACGATCACCGCGCTGGCCGAGCACGCTATGAGCCATGTGGCGGCTGCGCAGCCGCAGCAGACCGACGCCGCGGTCAGCGCTCCGGTGCCCGCACCAGCCGCATAGGCTGCTCTGCGCCGCCCCCACCGCGCGCTAGCCGCTTGATCAGCGTCCCCGACGCCCCCGGCCGGGGCAGGGCGACCCGCCTACCGGACACTGACTGCGGCGCGGAGCTGAGTCCCACGCTGCGCAAGCGCAGACGCGCCGAGCCCGTGAGTCTGACGAGCACGTTGAGCACCCCGTGGCGGTCGGCGTGCAAGCGCGCGAGTGTGTGCCACGAGCGGTCGTGCGCCTGGCGCTGCAAAACCACGCGCTGCGCGCGCGCCCGCAGCAGACCCCAGACACGCACGTGTTTGCGATCCACTCGCAACGGGTCGAACGGGAATGTGAACCCGTGGAGGAACGCTTTCGGCAGCGCCGCGGCGGGGTCGCCGCCGGCGCCGGCGCTGTACAGACCGGCCGGACGTGAGAGCGCCACCGCATCGCCGCCGAGCGGCCCGGCCAGCTTCAGCGCCGGGTACGGGTCGACCAGGAACTGCCAATCCACGAGCCCGACACCTGCGACCCACAGGCGGTGCAGCGCGCGCGAGACCCAGCGCGCCTGCAAGCGCGCCGGCACGCCGCTGGAGGACGGCGGCGCGTCAGTGGACGACAGCGGCGTGCTGCTTGACGACGACGGAGCGCTGGTCCAGTTGAGCTCGGTCACCCACACCGGCTTGGGACCGTCGGGCAGCGCGGTGTGGCGGCGTCGCGCCCGCGCGAGCAGACTCGTGACCTTGGACGTGTCGGCGATCGACACGTTCAGCGAGGAGCTGGCCGGAACGTCGGGGTCGCCCACCGACAGCGGATGGAAGCTGAGTACGTCGAAGTGCGGCGGATCCGCGCATGGATGGTTTGCGCCCGCGCTCAGGCACAGCATCCCCTCCAGGAAGCGCAGCGGCGCCATCCGTCCCTGGCCATCGGGCTCGCCGTTGGGCGCAACGCCGGCGGCAACCACGAGCGCGGCCGGCTGGACGGATTTCACCCCCGCATAGAACGCATTCAGCAGCTGGCGGTAGAGCAGCGGCGAGAAGGCGCTCCAGTGGCCGTTCTGGACGACCCACTGGGGCTCCAGGTAGCGCGCGAGGTTGGGCTCGTTCCAGGCTTGGAACATGCTCACGCGCGGGAGTGAGCGCCCGGGCGCCAGCGGATCGGGGAACGACCCGTCGTAGCGACGAGCCAGCGCGGTAGCGAAAGCTTCCAGCGCGGCAGGGTCCGGCGCCCAGCTGCCGCCGTACGCATACGCCCAGCGGTGCGGCGCTTCCGCGAACGCGGGCGCGTGGGAGACGACCAGCAGCGGCTGCTCACCGGCGGCGACAGCATCACGCACGGCTGCGTCGACGCGCTCGAAGCGATACGACGGGCTGGCTGGATCGCGAGCGTCGAACCCCGCCGGTGGGTGAGCATCCACCCAGTCGTGCCAATCCACCCCGACTCGCACGACCGTCGCGCCGGTGGCGCGGATTCGCGCCAGCGCCAGCGCGCGGGCGTTCGCGTCCGGGGTCAACAGCAAACGCCCGTCGGAGATGCCGCGCGCCAGCCCGCCCCGCGGGAACGGCCCAGAGCGCAGCAGCTGATCCTGAGCGAGCGTCACCCAGGGGCCGGTGGACGCTGGCGACGCGCCCGTGGCAGGTTCCACGCCGTACGGTCGCGGCGGACCGTCAGGCCCGCTGCGGGACGGCAGCGGCAGCACGGGCGGAGGCTGCAGCCAGGCGACCGCCGTGAGCAGCAGCGATAAGGGCTTGACGAGCTTCAGGACTGCAGCGTCACCGTGCGGCGCGCGAGGTTCAGCTTGGCTCCAGAACGGCTGTGCAGCGTGGTGATCAGCACTGCTTTGACGCTGTGCGCATGCTTGAGCCTGCGCCGCCCCTTGGTCGTGGCGTGAACCACCACCGTGACCTTGCCGGCGCTCGCGGCCGTCACGGATCCGCGCGCCAGCAGCAGCGCCGCCGGCTTGCGCGGATGCTTCTTGGTCTTGCTGCTGCTCGATGCGAACGCAGGCAGCCGGCCGCCCTTGAGATACAGCCCCTGCGTGATCCTGCCGGGCTGATTGATCGTCACGTGGGTCAACCAACCGGACTTCAGCAGCTGGTGGATCGTGATCCGCGCAAGCCGCGCGATCGATCCCTGCAGCGCGGGCGGCGCCGGCGCTGCGATCGGCACGGGCGGCAGCGGACATGCGGCGACCGGGCGATCGTTCTCGCTGGAGTAGCTGAAGACCGCGCCGCCGGCGAGCGGCGTGTCGAGCGACTCGACCGCGTACACCGTCTGCCCAAGCGTGAGCGGCGTGAGGAAGTTGCCGGCGTAGGTCGAGCCGGACAGCAGTGTCACCTGCGCGTCACCGAAAGCGGTCTGACTCACGCTTACGTGACCGTAAGGGTCGGTGACGCTGCGAAACGAGTAATACCCGCCGCTGACCGCTTGGCCGGCGGAGCGCTGCCCGGAGAAGTTGGCTGAGCCGGCGCAGACGGTCGCATCGATCGCGGGCAGCCCGTCGTAGACCACGGATCGCACGATCGTGCCGAGCGGCGACTCGACGTTGACCACGTCACCGACCTGCGGCACCTGCGAGAGCCCGGCGTACTGCTGGTGGGTATCGCGCGCTATGACGATGCCGCCGCGAACGATCGACACGGAGATCTGCGCGGATGGCTGCACGCTGACACTGGTGCGCGTGATCGAGTTCTCCGGCATCGTGCTCTCGCCCTCGACGATCGCAAGCGAGTAGTGCGGAGTCGCCGGGATGGGCGTTGCCCATCCCGGGGCTGCGAGCGCGGAACCGGCTCCCAACAGCGCGAGCGCTGCCGCAGCAACCAGCTTGAATTTGGGTATGGGAGTGCTGTCGACGCGCATGAGGCTGCGATCAGATCGTTCGGCAAACCCGAGTGGATGAGCTTTTACACCGAAACTTGGACGCGAAGCGTAAGCGGCGGCGCGGCGGAAGCCCCCTCCCCACCGGGTGTGAGCGCCTCCATCGAGCACCGATGCAGGTGCTGCTCAGCGGCTGGCCGCGAGAAGACCTCGCGGTGCTAGCGCGACCCGCCGGCCATCGCCGGCAGGATCACGAGCGTGTCGCCCGCGCCAACCGTCGTGTCCAGACCGTCGAGCACGCGTACGTCCTCGTCGTTGAGGTACACGTTGACGTAGCGGTTGAGCTCGCCGTCGCTGGAGAACAGCTGCGTCTGCGTGGCGGGGTGGGTCTGCGCGAGGTCGCGCAGCACGTCGCCGACGTTATCGCCGGACGCGCTCACTTCCTTCTCGCCGCCCACGGATGCGCGCAGAACCGGGGGAATCTTGATCGTCGCCATTGGTGTATCTCCAGAAGTCGCCTGCTCGGATGCGCGGCAGGCTACCCGGCCGCGGCGCAGAACGCCTCGTAGTCGGGAAACACGCCCATCTCCTCGTCGGAGATCTCGCCGGGCTCGCGCGAGCAGATCGGACACTCGGGGTCGCGCTTGACCTTGACTTCGGTGAGCGTCGCGCCCAGCGCGTCGTACAGCAGCAGCCGCCCGATCGCAGGGTCGCCGATGTCGAGGATCAGCTTGACCACCTCGGTCGCCTGCAACAGTCCCATCGTGCCGGGCAGCACGCCGAGCACGCCGTTGGCGCCACAGGACGGCGCCAGCTCGGCCGGCGGCGGCTCGCGGAACAAACAGCGATAGCACGGGCCGTCGTAGGGCTTGAAGATCGACAGCTGGCCGTCGAAGCCGAGGATCGAGGCCGACACGACCGGGATGCGCAGACGCACGGTGGCGTCGTTGAGCAGGTAGCGCGTGGGGAAGTTGTCGACGCCGTCGACGATGATGTCCCAGCCCTCGATGATCTCCATGATGTTCTCGGCGTTCAGGCGCACCGGGTACTTCTCGACCTTCACATCGGGGTTCAGCTCCCTGATCGTGTGCTCGGCGGAGTCGACCTTGGACACGCCGATGCGGTCGGTGCTGTGGATCACCTGACGCTGCAGATTGGAGAGATCGACGACGTCGTCGTCGACGATCCCGAGTGTGCCGACGCCGGCCGCCGCGAGGTAGAGCGCTGTCGGCGAGCCGAGCCCACCGGCCCCGAGCAGCAGTACTTTCGCGTCGAGCAGCTTGATCTGGCCTTCGACGCCGACTTCAGGCATCAGCAGGTGCCGGGAGTAGCGCTCGCGCTGCTCGGATGAGAGCGCACGCGGCACCTCGACCTCATAGCCGCGGTCCTTCCACAGCGTGATCCCGCCGGTCATCGAGGACACGTCGGTGTAGCCGAGGTCCTCGATCAACGTGCGTGCCGCCCAGGCCGAGCGGTTGCCGGACTGGCAGTAGAGCACGACGTGGGCGTCGCGATCGGGCACGGCGCCTTCGATCCGCGTCTCCAGATAGCTCTTGGGCACGTGCTTGGAGCCCGGGATGTGACCGGCCGCGAACTCCTCGACTTCGCGCACGTCGATCAGCGCGGTGCCATTGTCGAGCCCGTCATGCACCTCGGACGGGTCGACTTCAGCGATCTGGCTCTTCACTTGCCGCAGCAGCTCTACACCGGAGGGGCTCATCTAAAACTCCCGAATGACGGTCGGAATTCAGGGGGACTTCAGAAAGTATAGCGAGGCGAGAGCGCCGACCCAAGCGGGCTTGAGCACAGCGAACACTAGAGCGAGTTGCGGATGCCTGAGCCTCGCCAGGCGCCGCCGACAAGCACTAACCTGGGCGTCGATGCGCCCGCCGTTGCGTCTGATCCTGCCGGCACTCACGACGCTCGTCGTGCTGGCCTTCGCGCTCGCGGTCTCGCTCGGCGGATCCTCAGGCGCTCGCTCCCCCTCGAGCGCTTTCGAGGGCTCGCTGGAGCCGGCAGGCGTACAGGCGCCCGACTTCACGCTCACCGACCAGAACGGGCGCCGCACAGCGCTGCACGACTATCGGGGCCGAACGGTGCTGCTCACGTTCCTGTACTCGACCTGCAAGGACACGTGCCCGCTGATCGCCCAGCAGATCCGCGGAGCGCTCGACAACCTCGGATACGACGTGCCAACGCTCGCCCTCAGCGTCGACCCGGCCGCAGACACGGCCGCCAACGTGCGGCGGTTCCTGCGCAATGCCTCGCTGACCGGGCGCATGAGATATCTCACAGGCACACGCGCCCACCTGGCGCCGCTGTGGCACGCGTACGGGGTGCTGCCGGAAAGCGCCGGCAACGAAGCCTCCGATCACTCCGCCTACGTGCTGCTGATCGACCGACATGGGGTCGAACGGGTCAGCTTCCCAGTCGAGGAGCTGACGCCGGAGGGGCTGGCTCACGACATCTCCAAGCTGCGCTCCACGAGCTGACACAGAGATGTGGTTAAACAAAAAAAGATGGTGCTGCGCGCGCGTACGTACGCGCGCGCAGCACCATCTGATTTGGAAGCACGCAACCTGCGGCTAGCTCCATCCGACTTGCAACCACAACCCGCAGGCGCCTCCGATTTGGAGGCTCACACGATCCATGTGCCTCCGATCAAACGCGCTCACGACCTGCCCCATGGCCCCCGGAGACGGTCAGACCCCCTGATACCCTAGTTCGCAGGTAGGATTTACGGAGATGATGTTCTCAACCAAAGCCGAGTATGGCGTGCGCGTGATGGTCGAGCTTGCTCGTCGCGCCGCGCGCTCCCCGGGAGAAACCAACGCAGTCGTGCCGCTCGCGGAGATCGCCGAGCACGACAACCTGCCGCTCGCATACCTCGAGCACGTCGTCGCGCGTCTGCGCAAAGCCGGGCTCGTCAGCAGCCGCCGCGGATCTCGCGGCGGGTATCTGCTCGCGCGCGCTCCTGAGCAGATCACGATGGCCGAGGTCGTGATCGCGCTGGAAGGCTCGATCGCTCCGATCGAGTGCATCTCCGAGCAATCCGACGGCAGCATCGTGTGCTCACGGGAATCCGACCCCGGCCACGTGTGTCCGACGAAGCTACTGTGGACGCGCGTACATGCCTCGATCGTGGGCACGCTGCGCGACACCACCCTCGCCGACCTGCTCGCGGGGGCCGTCGCTCCCGCCGCACCCAACCAGCTCATCCCAACCACACTTGTCGCAGACGCGCTTCGCAGCAGAGCGCTTACTCCCATCGAACCAATGACCACCGGAGCTTGATCAACTAAACATGGCTGACCTCGAGATCAGAGACCTACACGTGCGCACCGAGGACCGCGAGATCCTCAGAGGCGTCGACCTTGACATCAATCGCGGCGAAGTCCATGCCCTGATGGGCCCCAACGGCTCGGGCAAGTCGACGCTCGCCAACACCCTGCTCGGTCACCCCTCCTACGAGATCACCCAGGGGTCGATCAAGTTCAAGGGCGAGGAGATCACCGCAGCCGAACCGCATCTGCGCGCCAGGGCCGGGCTGTTCCTCGCGTTCCAGTACCCGGTGTCGATCCCGGGCGTGTCGGTCGCCAACTTCCTGCGCATGGCGATCAACGCCAAGCGCGAGCAGCCAATCCAGGTCAAGGAGTTCCGCACGCAGCTGCAGCGTGCGATCGACCTGCTCGACGTCGACCGCTCGTTCACCTCGCGCCACCTCAACGACGGGTTCTCCGGCGGCGAGAAGAAGCGCGCTGAGATCCTGCAGATGGCGATGCTCGAGCCTGACGTGGCGATCCTCGACGAGACCGACTCCGGACTCGACATCGACGCGCTGCGCACAGTCGCTGAAGGCGTCAGCAAGCTGCAATCCGAGCAGGGTATGGGCGCGCTGATCATCACCCACTACCAGCGCATCCTGCACTACATCAAGCCGCAGTTCGTGCACATCCTGATGGACGGGCGGATCGTGCTGCAGGGCGGCGTCGAGCTGGTCGAGCGGCTCGAGCGCGAGGGCTACGACGAGATCCGCCAGGAGTTCGGCACACCGCCCGCGGGCGCCGTCTCCGGCGCCGGTGAGCAGAGTGTCTGACAACGGCGCGCCCACCACGACTCCACCTGAGCTGTCCGGCCCGCAGGTCGTCGTCAAGCGCGGCCGCCACCGCGAGACGAGCCTGTACCACGCGCTGGCGGGCGCCGGCGCAGGCGACGGGCGCACGCTGGCCCAGCTGCGCGAAGCGGCGCTGAAGGCGTACGAGACGCTCGAGCTGCCAGTCTGGCGGCGCTCGGGGTTCTGGACCACGAGCCTGCAGGAGCTCGACCTCGACGCGCTCGAAGTTCGCCATCACACCGACGGCGAGGGCTCGCTGCCGGCGGTCGTCGACCGTGCTCTGCCAGCCGGAACCCCCGACGGCCCCGGTCCCGCCGGACGGCTCGTGCAGCACGACGGGTCGGTGATCCACGTGCAGCTCGACCCCGAGCTCGCCGCGCGCGGCGTGATCCTGTGCTCGCTCGAGGACGCCGCCCGCGAGCACCCCGAGCTGTTCGCGCAGTGGTACTCCAAGCGCCTGACGATCGACCGTCACAAGCTGGAGGCCGCCAACGCAGCGCTCTGGACCGGCGGCGCGTTCCTGCACGTGCCTGCGGGCCTGGTCGTCGAGCGCCCGTTCGAGATCGTTTATGCGATCGACGCTCCCGGCGTCGCCCAATACGCGCGCACGCTGATCGTCGGCGAGCGCGCCAGCGAGTTCCGCGTACACGAGTACAACCTGGCGGAGGACTTCGAGGGGCAGGCGCTGCACGCCGGCGCGTTCGAGCTCTACCTGCAGGACGGCGCGCGCTGCCGCTTGGCGCAAGTGCAGGATTGGGGCTCCGGCGAGATCTACGACTCGCGCACCCGCTTCGTCGGGGTCGGGCGCGACGCTTACTGCCATTGGCTGCCGGCGCTGCTCGGCGGCCACCTGGTCCACCAGCACCTCGAGCTGGCGGTGTCGGAAGCCGGCGGCGACATGGCGTTCCGCGGGCTGTTCTTCACCGAAGGCACAGAGCACCTGGATGCTTTCGCCGTCGATCTGCACGAGACCGGGCCGTCCGGCGGCGACGTACACTGGCGCGGCGCCGCGACCGGCGCCAGCCGCGCGAGCTTCGAAGGCCTGATCCAGATCGACCCGGGCGCGCAGCAAACGCACACCTACCTGCAGATCCATTCGATGATGCTCTCGCCGAAAGCGCGCCTGGATGCGATTCCCTCGGTGCTGGTGTCGGCTGACGACGTATCTGCCTCCCACGGCGGCACGGTCGGCGAGCTCGACGAAGGCATGATCTATTACATGCAAACCCGCGGTCTGGACCGCCCGGCGGCGGTGCGCGTGATCGTCGAAGGCTTCTTCGAGCCGGTGATCGCCGAGCTCAAGGACGAGCACCTGGAGGAGCTCGTGCGCGCGAAGATCGCCACCAAACTCGGCAACGCGCGCACGGACATCGAGACGTATGCAACGACTCGCTGACACAGAGCTCGCTCCGCTTACGCACAGCGCCGGATTGGACGTCAAGCACGACTTCCCGATCCTCGCGCGCGAGTTCGACGGGCGCCCGCTGGTGTACTTGGACTCGGCAGCCACGTCACAGAAGCCGACGGCCGTGATCGACGCGGTCTCCAACCACCTGGCACACCACAACGCCAACGTACACCGCGGCGTCTACGCGCTCGCGCAGGAAGCCGACGAGGCGTTCGAGGGCGCGCGCGCGCGAATCGCCGCGTTCACAGGCTCACAGCCGGCTACGACGATCTTCACGAAGAACGTCACCGAGGCGATCAACCTCGTCGCGTTCGCCTGGGGCCGCACGAACGTCGGCCCAGGGGATGCCGTGCTAATCACCCAGATGGAGCACCACGCGAACATCGTGCCGTGGCAGGTGCTGTGCCGCGAGCGCGGCGCCGAGCTGCGCTACCTCACGGTCGACGAGCACGGGCGGCTGTCGCCCGAGCAGCTCGACGTAGAGCTCGCGCGCGGCGACATCAAGCTGGTGGCGTTCGCCCACGTCTCGAACGTGCTCGGCACGGTCAATCCGGTGGCGCAGATGACCGCGCGCATCCGCGCCGCCGGCGCCGTGTCGCTCGTCGACGGAGCCCAAGCAGTCCCCCACATGCCGGTGGACGTCGCCGCCCTGGGCGCCGACTTCTACGCGTGGACCGGCCACAAGGCGCTCGGCCCCACCGGGATCGGCGTGCTGCATGGCGCACGCAAGCTCTTGGAAGCAATGCCGCCCTTCCTCACCGGCGGCGACATGATCGCCTCGGTCGACGAGCAGAGCGCGACCTGGAACGAGCTGCCGTGGAAGTTCGAAGCCGGCACGTCGATGGTCGCCGAAGCCGTCGGGCTCGGCGCCGCGGTCGACTACCTCACCGAGCTCGGGATGCCGCGGGTGCGGGCACACGAGCAGAAGCTGACCGGATATCTGCTCGAGCGTCTCGGCGACGTTCCGGGGCTGCACGTCGCCGGGCCCCCGGACGCACAGGGGCGCGGCGGGCTCGCGTCGTTCACGGTCGACGGCATGCACCCCCACGACGTCGCCGAGCTGGCCAACCGCGCCGGCGTGTGCATCCGCGCCGGCCACCACTGCGCCCAGCCGCTGATGCGCTGCCTCGGCGTCGGCGCGACCGCACGCGCGAGCATCGGCGTCTACAACAACCGCGCTGATGTCGACACGCTCGTGCAGGCACTGATCAGCGGACGCGAGATCTTCGAACTCTGACGCCATGGACGACCTCTACCGCGACTACATCCTCGATCACTACAAGCACCCGCGCAACTTCGGCGAACTCGACCCGCACGACCTCGAGGCGCTCGAACACAACCCGCTGTGCGGCGACGAGCTGGGCGTACACATCAGCGTCAAGGACGGCCGCATCGAAGAGCTGCGCTTCCACGGGCACGGGTGCGCCATCTCCCAGGCATCAGCGTCGATCGCCTCCGAGGAGCTGCTCGGCATGGAGCTCGAAACCGTCGGCAAGCTCGATGCCGGCTGGGTGATCGACCTACTGGGCATCCCCGTCTCCGCCACACGCCGCAAATGCGCGCTGCTGAGCCTGAAAGCAGTGCGCGGCGCGGTCACCGGCGACAACAGCTGGCCGACCGACCCCGCCTGAGCGACTGGTCCCGGGTCCGATCGGGATGCGGTACCGGCGGGATGAGCCGATACAATCCCTACTTCAGAGCACAGGATTCACCCGCGAGACCTGTAGAGGACATTCATGGCGACGAAAGACAGCACCAGGATCACCAAGCCCAGCCCCATCGTCGAGGATGACCAGGGCCAGCTGCGCGCCCGCCAGGGCATCTCGCGTGAGGTGATCAGCGAGCTGTCCAAGATCAAGGGCGAGCCTGACTGGATGGCCCAGAAGCGCGTCAAGGCGCTGGAGATCTTCGAGCGCAAGCCGCTCCCCAACTGGGGTCCCGACCTCAGTGGGCTGAACCTCGACGACCTCGTGCTCTACTCCCCCCCCACTGCCGGCCGCTACGACTCCTGGGACGACGTACCGCAGGAGATGAAGCAGACCTACGAGGATCTCGGCATCCCGCAGGCCGAGCGCGAGCACCTCGCCGGCGTCATCGGCGTGTGGCGCCAGGAGCCGGTGTACGAGGGCCTGAAGGCGGAGTACGCCAAGCAGGGAATCCTGTTCTGCTCGATGGACACCGCCGTCACCGAGTACCCCGAGCTTGTGCAGAAGTACTTCATGAACAAGTGCGTGCCGCCGCAGGACAACAAGTTCTCCGCGCTGCACGCCGCCGTCTGGTCAGGCGGAGCGTTCTGCTACATCCCCAAGGGCGTCAAGTGCGACCTGCCGCTGCAGTCCTACTTCCGCATGGAGGGCTCCGGCGAAGGCACGTTCGAGCACACGCTGATCATCGCCGACGAAGGCTCGGAGGTGAACTACATCGAGGGCTGCACCGCGCAGACCTACAGCGTCAACTCGATGCACTCCGCGGTCGTCGAGATCTTCGTGCATGAAGGCGCCAAAGCGCGCTACACGACCGTGCAGAACTGGTCCAAGGACGTCTACAACCTGAACACCAAGCGCGCTGTCGTCGACGCGCACGGCACCGTTGAATGGGTCGGCGGCTCGATGGGCGCCAAGTACGTGATGCTCTACCCCGGGTCGTTCCTGATGGGCGAAGGCGCGCGTGCCGACCACCTGAACGTCGGCGTCGCCGGCAAGGGCGTACACAAGGACACCGGCGCGAAAGTCGTGCACCTCGCGCCCAACACGACCTCGAACATCCTCGCCAAGTCGATCTCCAAGGACGGCGGCATCATGGGCTACCGCGGCCTCGTGCGCATGGGCCACAACTCAGCCGGCTCCAAGTCGCGCGTGCAGTGCGACGGGCTGATGATGGACGGCATCTCGCGCTCTGATACCTGGCCCGACATCCAGATCCAGAACCCGCACACGACCGTCGCCCACGAGGCCACCGTCGGGCGCATCTCCGACGACCAGCTCTTCTACATGGGCTCACGCGGCTTTACCGAGGACGAAGCCGCCGCGATGATCGTCAACGGCTTCATCGAGCCCGTCACCAAGGAGCTGCCGATGGAGTACGCGGTCGAGCTCAACCGCTTGATTCAATTGGAGATGGTCGGCTCCATCGGCTAGCAGTGCGCGCGCCGGCAGACACGATCCCGGCACCGCCGTTCCTCACGCACCTGCGCTGGGCGAACGTGTCGTCGCTGCGTATGGACCGCCAGCTCGGCAAGCCCGTGCTGATCGAGTTCTGGGACTTCTGCCGGCCCAACTCACTGCGCACGCTCCCGTATCTCAAAGCGTGGCACGAACGTTACGAGCAGCACGGGCTGCGGGTCGTGGGCATCCACTCCCCCGGGTTTGACCTCGGGCGCGAGAAGCAAACGGTGAAGGACGCTGTCGCGCGCCTCGGCGTCGACTACCCGGTGCTGATCGACACGGACCTCGAGATGTGGCGGGAGTACGAGAACCAGGGCTGGCCCGCGCGTTACCTGTTCGACCAGCACAGCATGCTGTTCCACTATCACTACGGCGAAGGCGCGTACCTGGAGACCGAGCTGGCGATCCAAGAGCTGCTCGGCTGCGAGCGCGAGCCGTTTGAGCCGCTGCGACCGGAGGACTCCCAGGACGCCGAGCTCGCTGTCCAGACAGAGGACCAGCCGAGCGCCTACTCCGGTCCGTACGAGGCCGGCGGCGTATGGGTCGTGCTCGACGGCACCGGCACGCTGCTAGCGAACGGCGCCGAGCTGACAGTCTCACACCCGGGCGCGTACCCGTTGATCGAGCACGAGCGCCACACGGCGGGCGTGCTCGAGTTGCAGGTCGGCGACGGGCTTCAGTGTCTCGCCACCTGCTTCACACCCGGCATCGTGTAAACAGCTCAGACGGCCACGGGCTCCAGCTCGCTGTGCGTGCGTTCGACCAGCAGCCGCTTGAGCACCGGCGGGCCGTGCTCTGGGACGAGCACGCACCCTCCCGGCCAGTACGGGCTCTCGCCGGCCGTGCGCGTCAGGAAGTGCCTGTCGTACGTCCAGCAGCCGGTGTTCATCAGCCTCGCCCCGGCGGGTGAGACCCACAGCGGCTCGCGATCGCTGGGCAGCGGCCCGGTGCGATGGGTGTGCCCGAAGATCACATATGCGTCGCCGAGAGCGAGGCGCTCGGCGACCTCGCCCATCGCGCGCAGCCCAGCACGGCGCAGCTCGTCGCTTGAGATATCAGCCTTAAACTGCCCGAGCCCGAGGCGGTTGAGCGCGGACACGGCCAGTGGGAACCCGCTCTTTATCGCGCCGCCCAGCACTCGCGCACGCAGGTCGGCGACACGTGTACTACCCCCACGCCCACGCCCACGCCGATCGCCACCGCTGCCACTGCCGCCGCCACGACTGCCACCGCCACCGCCACCGCCACCGCTGCCACTGCCACTGCCGCCGCCACGACTGCCACCGCCACCGCCGCCACCGCGGCGGCTGCCGCCGCCACCGCCCAGCGTGCGCCAGGCGCGGACGGTGGCCTGGCCGCCGGATGCGTTGCCGACCGGGCGTTGCCTGGCCACGGCATCCAGCCATGCGAACACCGGCCCCATCACGGTCTCGTAGTCCGCGGGCGCGGTGAAGGAGCTCGCTGGGCGACCCAGCATGCGACCCATCACGCCCAGGCTCAGACACTCGATCGTCGGCACCGTCATGTGGCAGTCCAGGTAGTGCCCGTGCGTGGCGTACACGTCCGAGCGCACCCACAGGCCTGGGTAGGCCGCGGTCAGACGCGCCGGCTCGCACCAGCGCGCGAGCGCAGCCATCATCGAAGAGCACTCCGCCGGGCTCGGACGCTGCTCGACACCGAGCGGCTCGGGGCTGGTGTCGAGCTCCGTGCGCCGCGCCAGCCACGGCTCGACCAACGCGTGATCGTGGTTGCCCGCGCAGACCACCACCTCGCGTCCGTCGAACACGCGTCCCAGCTCCTCGAAGAAGCCACGCGCTACCGCGAGCGCCTCACGGCGTGGGCCATGGCGCAGCTCGAGCACGTCGCCCAGCAGCACGAGCCGCTCGACGCCCTCCAACTCCGCGAACAGCGCTGCGCGCGCCGCCGGCCGGCGTAGCACGTCGGCGTGAGCCGCGCCGCCGAGGTGCAGGTCGGAGACGATCAGCGTGCGCATCTACGCGCGCACGCCCGGCGTGACGCTCAGGGTCGCTCCCCGGCTGCCGCGGGCGACGCCGACGAGCGCTGCTCCGCATCCGGTGCGGGCGCGGGCGGGCGATCAGCCGATCCCGGGCGCGCTGGCGCGGAGCGGTTCCCCGACTCCAGCGCCTCTCTGATGCGCTTGGGCAGCATGAAGCGCACGTCCTCGCGCGTCACCTGCAGCTCGGACACGTCATCGACGCCGCGCGCGCGGAAGAAGTCGATCAGCTCCTGTACGAGCTCCTCGGGCGCGCTGGCGCCCGAGCTGATGCCGACGACACGCTTGCCCTCCAGCCACTGCTCGCGCACCTCGCTAGCGTTGTCGATCAGATGCGCTTCGATGCCGTTGTCCTGCGCCACCTCGACCAGCCGCACCGAGTTGGATGAGTTGCGCGAGCCGATCACGAGCACCAGGTCGCAGCTGCCCGCCATCTGGCGCACCGCCGCCTGTCGGTTGGTGGTGGCGTAACAGATGTCGTCCGTGCGCGGACCGGTGATGCTCGGGAAACGCTCGCGCAACCGAGCGATGATCACGCCCGTCTCCTCGACGGACAGCGTGGTCTGGGTCACATACGCAACCTTCTCGGGATCCTCGATCTCGAGAAGATCGACGTCGGCTTCGTCCTGCACGAGCACGATCGAGTCGGGCGCTTCGCCCATCGTGCCCTCGACCTCCTCATGGCCGGCGTGCCCGACCAACACGATCGTGTAGCCATCCTCGGCGAACCGTCGCGCTTCGACGTGCACCTTGGTCACCAGCGGACAGGTCGCGTCGATCGTGTCGAGCGAGCGCGCCTTCGCGTTGGCGTGCACGCTTGGGGCGACGCCGTGCGCTGAGAACACCGTCACGGAGCCTTCAGGAACCTCTGTCTCCTGATCGACGAACACCGCGCCGCGCGAGCGCAGCTGCTCGACCACGTGCTTGTTGTGGACGATCTCCTTGCGCACGTACACCGGCGGGCCGTGGATCTCCAGCGCGCGCTCGACCGTCTGCACCGCGCGATCGACGCCCGCGCAGTATCCGCGTGGCGACGCGAGCAGCAGCTTCTCGACGGTGTTGGGCGCGAGCGCCGTCTCTGACATGGCCTCATTGTAGGACCGCACGCCCGCGCAGTACCCTAAAGCGTCCAATGGCGCAGCGTCACCTCGATCGACTGACTCCCGTCGACGCGTCCTTCCTGCACCAGGAAGGACCGACGTCGCATATGCACGTGGGCGGGCTGACGCTCGTCGAGGGGCCGCCGCCGTCGATCGAGGAGTTCCTCGAACAGATCCGCCAGCGCCTGCACCTGGTGCCGCGTTACCGCCAGAAGCTCGCGCACACGGCCATCGACAGCGGCCGCCCGGTTTGGATCGACGACCCGCGCTTCAACCTCGACTACCACGTGCGCCACACTGCGCTGCCGACCCCCGGCGACTGGGAGCAGCTGCAGGCGCTCACCGCGCGCATCTTCTCCCAGCAGCTCGACCGCTCCAAGCCGTTGTGGGAGATGTGGCTGATCGAGGGGCTGCGCGACGACCGCTTCGCGTTGATCTCCAAGACCCATCACTCGCTGATCGACGGGATCGCGGGGGTCGACCTGGCGACGGTGCTGTTCGACCTGTCGCCCGAGCCGACGGTGATCAAGCACTCCGGGCGCCCATGGCAGCCACAGCGCGAGCCGCACTCGATCGAGATGGTGGCCACCGGTGTGCGCGGCGCGCTGCGCACCGGGCTGAACCTCGCGGGCAGCGCGCTCGACGCGCTCACGCACCCCGAGCGTGCGCTCGCGAACGCGCGCGAAGCCGCCGAGGGCATCGGTGAGATCGTGTGGGCCGGCCTGAACCCGGCGCCGCCGACGCCGTTGAACGTCGACATCGGCCCCCATCGGCGGTTCGTCGGCGTGCCCTGCCAGCTCGATGACTTCAAGCTCGTCAAGCACGCGTTCGGCACGACCGTCAACGATGTCGTGCTGGCGGTCGTCACCGGCGCGCTGCGCTCCTACCTGATCTCCCACGGCGTGCGCACCGAGGGCCAGGAGCTGCGCGCGCTCGTGCCGGTGTCCGTGCGCGCGCAGGACGAGCACGACCAGATGGGCAACCGCATCGTCGCGATGCGCGGCCCACTGCCGGTGTACATCGTCGACCCCGTGCAGCGCTTGCAGTTCGTCAAGCGCGAGATGGATGGGCTGAAGGAGTCCAAGCAGGCGCTCGGCGCCGAGGTGCTTGCTGGCGTGCAGAACTTCGCGCCGCCGACGGTGCTCGCGCAGGCGTCGCGCATCAACTTCTCCACGCGCCTGTTCAACCTGCTTGTGACGAACGTGCCCGGCCCGCAGTTCCCGCTGTACGTGCTCGGGCGCAAGATGCAGGAGGCGTACCCGGTCGCGTTCCTGCCGCGCAACCACGCGCTGGCGATCGCGATCATGTCGTACAACGGCCAGATGAACTTCGGCCTGCTGGGCGACTTCGACGCGCTGGCGGATATCGACGTGCTCGGCGACAGCATCGCCGAGGAGCTGGCGACGCTGGTGTCGCTGGCGCGTGCGGCAACGCTCGGCGCGCTACCTGCCTGAGCCACGACGCGCGGAGCCGCTGGTGCTCAGGCGCGCTTCCCGCTCCGCTCAGGCGCGCTTCCTGCTCGATAGAGGTTTGCGGTGGCGGTGGGCGGACTTGCGCCGCACGCGGTGCGTGGCTCTGCTGCGTCGTTTGGCGTGCGCGCTGCGCCGCGCGCTCACGACGCTGGTCGATCGCATCCCACGCGCAGCCGACACGGCCGCGCCGGCGTCGAGGATCCCCCAGCCGAGGCCACGGTTCCAGCCGCTCCCGGCGGCTCGCTGGGCTGTGAGCTTCAGCAGCTCGATGATCTGCGCCGCGCTCAGACCGGGGTTGAGCTGGCGGATCAGCGCAGCAGTGGCGGCGACCTGCGGCGCGGCCATCGAGCTGCCTTCCAGATAGGCGTAGCGGCGGTCGCTTGCGAGCGTCGTGCGGCAGCTCGTACACGGCGGCCCCGGCAAGCCGAGCTCGATCGTGCTCGTGGCAGCCGGGAACGTGCTGAAGATGCCAGGCGGCCCTCCGGCGCCGTGACCGTCGTCGAAGGAGCCGTACGCGGCCAGCGATATCTCGCTGCCGTAGCCAGCGAACGGTGAGCGCTCGGCGGAGAAGCTCGCGGAAGTGACCGTCAGACCGAGGCCCTTGATGATGTCAGGTGCGCTGCCGCGCGGCTGTAACACGTTGGCGGGGTCTCCCTGCTCCTGCACCGGGGTATCCGCCGCGGCCGCCACCATGACCACGTTGCGCCGGTATGCGTACGCCACCGCGTCGCGCAGCGCGGCGGGCGCCGGGATCGAGCCGCTCGTGCCGAAGCTCATGTTGATCGCCTGCGCGCCATGGTCCGCCGCGTCGACGATCGACTCGATCACGCTCGCTTCGGTGAGATCGCTTTTCTCGACCAGCAGCTTGCAGTCGTAGCCGGCGCCGACCAGGCCGATGGCGTTGCCGCCGGCGGCGCACGCCAGCCCGGCGACGTGCGTGCCGTGACCGGATTTGTCGACGATCGCCGAACCGTCAGCAGCGACGTCGTCGAAGTCGGCGAGATGAGCGATCTTGCCCGCGAGCTCGGGGTGTGACACATCCACCCCGGAGTCGATCACCGCGACCCTGGCACCATCGCCTTTGGTGATGGCCCATGCTTGCGGGAAGTTCTCGCGCGCCGCCCACCACTCGATCGGCGTGCCCGGCGGGGTGCCCGGCGCGCTCTCAGGCGTGGCGAGCGCGGGATCGTCGGGCACGGCGCGTGCGCTGAAGCTGCGCTCGACCGATACCGCGCGCACGCCTGGGCGAGCACGCAGCCAGTGCAGCTCGGCGCGCAGGCTCACGCTCGCGGGCGGGCGCACCGTGAGCATCCCGATCGCAGGCACGCTGGGCCCGTCCAGGCGCGTGCCCGAGCGCGCCAGCAGCGCCTGCACGGCGGCGGCATGCGCTTGACCGCGCGCCGGCGCGCGCAACGACACCAGCAGCCGCCCCGTGGGCTGCTCGGGCAGCGCCACCGGCAGGAGCGCGAGCGCGAGCGCGAGTGTGATGTGGCGAAGCGCCTCAGCAGCCGGGCGCTTCAGTAGCCGAGCGCGAACTTCGCGTCCTCGCTCATCTTCTCCGGCGACCATGGTGGTGTGAAGACCATCTCGGATTCGACCGTCTTGACGCCTTCGAGCTCGCTGACGAACTCTTCGATCTGCTCGGTCACCTGCGGGCCGATCGGGCATCCGGGCGTGGTGAGCGTGAACGTGACGTGTACGTGCCCGTCGCTGACCTCGGCGCCGTAGATCAGACCGAGCTCGACGAAATCCAATCCGAGCTCGGGATCGATCACGTTGGTGAGCGCGTCCATGACATCGTCGACTGTTGGCATGGCTCCCAGTCTAGACGTCGGCCGGCGGGCGAGTCAGTTGTCGCTGCCGAGCCGGTCCCACAGGTACAGCTCGATGCACTCGTTGGCCAGCTCCGTGGCGCGCTCGCGCGAGAGGCGCGGCAGCACCGTGTCGAGTGCCTGATCCTCGGCGACGCCTGCCTGAAACGCTTCCTCACCTCTGAAGCCGGCCGCGATCTTCAGCGCTTCGCGGCGGTTCTCGCCGAGACTCGCGAACACGCCGACGAGGAAATCCGTGTTGGGGATCGGCTGACCGACTTCGAGCGATGCGTGCCAAGCCGCCAGCAGGTGCAGGTCGTCCTCGTCTAAACCTGCGATCGCCTTGGCGTAGTGCACCGACAGCTCCTGGTCGGGGATGTCGTCGACCCAGGCGCGCACCACTTCGCCGACGAGCTGCCGCCGAGCCTCACGGCCGACGGACTCGGCGATGACTCGAATGGCATCTTGAGGTTCGATGAAGCAGAGCGGCATCGCGGCTCCCTGACTCGGGAAATGAGTGCTGACAGGGGCACTGTAAGCGGCGGTGTGGACGGTATTCTCGAACGTCGGCGACAGTTCGCGCAGAATGCGGCCAGAGCTTCGGCCGAACACGTGGCCAGCTCGACCCGAACACGGGCACAGCTCGACTCGAACACGGGCACAGCTCGAGCCGAGCGCTGCTCAGAGCTCGAGCTCGACCTGTGCGCGCTCGTGCGCGTGTACGTCGAATGCGCCCGCCGGAATGCCGAGCGTGGCGCGCTCGGAAGCGCCCCAGTTGGCGAGCGCCAGGTCCAGCGCAGCCAGCGGCACCGACAGCGCCCCGGCCAGCGCAACCGCGCGGCGCTCGATGCTGAGCGGGTCGCCGATCGCGAAGATGCGCTTGGCGGCCGCCGGCGTATGGTCGTTCGCGGCGGCGGCGCCGGGGCCGGCGGCCGCGGCGATGTGCAGCGAGTCGGGCGTGAGCTCGTACATGCCGAGACGCCCGAGCGTGACCAGCAGCTCGTAGCGTCCCATGCGCCCGAACCCGGGGAACGTGAGCCGCTCGAAGATCCGCTCGAACCGCCGCTCGGAGGTCCACTCGGCGTCGCCTGTCAGCGCCTGCTCCTGCGAGCCGGCGCGCTTGGCCCACTGCAGGTACGCGCGCAGCGTGTCGGCGCCGCGCGCGGGGTCGTGCGAGGTGCGCGGCCCAAGCCGGGTCTGCTCGAGGTCGGGCAGCTCACCGGCGCGCCAGTCGCTCTGCAGCGCGGTGCGGATGGCGGCGAACGGGTCGTCGTCCTCCAGCGGGCTGAGGTAGACCGCCAGGAAGCACATCCAGGCGGCTTGCTCGAAGTCGTCGAGCTCACGCGCGTCGGCGTACAGGCGCGGCGGCGAAGCGCCCAGCGCCAGCAGCCGGCCGCTGGCGAACCCGATCTCCTCGGCGAGCCGCTCGGCGTCGCCGGAGGCGCGCAGGCCGGGTACGAGCTCACAGCGGTAGCCGTCGTCCTCGGCGCGCCCCTCCTGCTTGACCCGCACGCGCTTGGCCAGCCGCGTGGTGTCGCGCGTGCGCTTGCGCGCGGCACGCACGGCCGGCGGCTCGCCGCTCTGGCCGGCGGGCGTGCCGAAGCCGGGCACGGTCTCTCGGCAGATGGGACAGCGTTGGATGAAGCGGTTGTGACGACAGAAGGTTTGCAACCCGCACCCGGTGGCTCGATTTCGGAATAACGCCAGCGCGCTGAACATCTACGCTAGCGCGCTTTTCAAGCACGCTAGCGCGCCGCGGCGCCGATGCGCTCCAATCCGGCCAGGAACAGCCCGGTGGCCATGCTCGTGGCGCCTTCCACGTCGGGGGGGTCGCGCTCGACCATCACCAGCGCCAGCTCGACGGCGGCGCCGACCATCGCGGCGGCCATGTACTCGCTGTCGTGCGCCGGCGCGAGACCGTCGGCGACGGCCGCGCGCAGGTCGGCGCGCAGCTGCTCGGTGCCTGCGCCGATCGCCGGCTCGTCGAAGAACGTGCGGATCGCACCGGCGTTGCGGCGCATCAGCTGCAGCGTGGCGCGGTCTTCGCTGACGAACTCGAAGTACGCGCGAAAGCCGCCTTCGACGAACTGCTCGAGCGTGCGTGCGCGCCGGCGCGCGGCGCGCACGCGCACGATGATCTCCTCCGCGATCTGCTCGACGATCGCGCGAAACACCGACTCCTTGTCGGGGAAGTAGTTGTAGAACGTGCCTGCAGCCAGGTCGGTGCGGCGCACGATGTCGCGGATGCCGGCAGCGCCGTATCCCTGTTCGGCGAACACGTCGCGCGCGGCCGCGAGGATCGCGGCGCGGTTGGCGAGCTTGACCTGCTCGCGCCGCCCGGCAGGCGCAGCGGGCGTGCTCAAACGGCCACTGCGCCGGCTGGCGCGTCCGCGCGAGCTGGCACCGGTGGGGCGAAGCTGCGCGCGGCGGCGCGCTCGGCGCCGGCTTTGCGCTCTTGGGCGATGTCGTACAGGTAGCTGTCGTAGTCGACCTGCATCGTGTGACGCTTGGAGGCCACGTAGCGCTTGAACATCTGCGCGCGCTCGCGCTGCATGTCGGCGCGCAGATGCGGCGCATCGGGCAGCGCGTACTCGCCGCGCAGATACGCGGCGATCCAGTTGGCCTGCGCTTCGGCCAGCGGCATGATCGCGCCGAGCGGCTGCAGCAGGCCGACGAAGAACACGTTGTGCAGGTCGGGGTGGAACACGCGGCGGAACAGCGGCAGGTCGTTGTCCGGGGCTGAGATCAGCTGCTCGTCGAAGAATGGGAAAGTGACCTTGTAGCCGGTGCAGTACACGATCGTGTCGACCTGCTCAACTGATCCGTCGACGAACTTCACGCGCTCGCCCTGCAGCTCGGCGATGTTGGGGCGGTACTCGATCTCGCCGTGCGCCACGCGGTTGAGGAAGTCCGCGGAGATCGTCGGGTGCGCTTCGCCGAGGCCGTGGTCGGGCTTCGGCAGGCCGTAGTCCTCCATGCGCCCCACACCGAGGCGGAACAGCGCTGTCAGCATCGCCTTGCGCACGGCCCACGGCACGCGCGGCGTCAGCGGGCTCACGCCGATCTGGTCGAGCGGCTTGCCGAACAGGTACTTCGGCAGGATGTACGCGCCGCGGCGCGAGCAGATGATGGTGCGCTTGGCGACGAAGCTCGACTCGACGGCCAGATCCATGGCGCTGTTGCCCATGCCGAGCACGAGCACGGAGCGGTCTTTGAAACCGGTGTTGTCGATGTACTCGTGGGCGTGCATCTGCGTGCCGGCGAACGTGTCCGAGCCGGGGAAGGCGGGCTCCGGCCAGCGCGGGTTCCAGTGGTGCCCATTGGCGACCACCAGCGCATCGTAGGCGTGCGTCTGCCCGTTCTCCAGCGTCAGCAGCCAGGTGCCGTCGGCGCGGCGCTCAGCACGCTCCACGCCCGTCTGGAAGGCGATCCGCTCGCGGAACCCGAAGTGGTCGACGTAGTCGTTGAAGTAGCTCGCGATGTGCGTGTGGTGCGGGAAGTCCGGGTAGGACTTCGGCATCGGGAAGTCCGTGTACTCCATTCGCTCGCGCGAGGTGTTGATGTGCAGCGAGCGGTAGGCCGCGGACATGCCGTTGCGGTTGCCGAACACCCAGTTGCCGCCGACCTGGTCGGACTTCTCGTAGCAGTCGAACGGGATCCCCTGCTGGTGCAGCGCCTTGGCCGCGACGATCCCTGACGAGCCGGCTCCGATGACGCATACACGGGGAAGCTGGGCTGGCATGGGCGCACGTCTCCTCTAGGGCTGAACGGGGTCTGGGAACCCAAAAGTAGAGAAAGATGACACCTGCGTCAAGTTTGACGCGAGCGGGTGATGCACAGCCAGGCCTGTGCGCGGCGTGAGGGTGGAGCGGGTCAGCCCGCGCTGATACCCGGGCCGACGTGCTGAGGCGGCCCTTCGGGGCCCTCGTCCGCGTCGCTGTGGCCCGCGAGGCCCTCGTCCTGGGCAGCGGCGCGGCCGCCGAGGTAGCGATCGACCATGCGGGCACACTGACGGCCTTCGTTGATCGCCCACACGATCAGCGACTGGCCGCGGCGGGCGTCGCCGGCGGCGAACACGCCGTCGACCGAGGTCGTGTAGGGCTTCAGCGCCTTGACGTTGCCGCGCGGGTCCCGCTCGACGCCGAGCTGCTCGAGCAGAGCCTGCTCGGGGTGCAGGAAGCCCATCGCCAGCAGCACCAGCTGCGCCGGCAGCTCGCGCTCTGAGCCGGGCACCGGCGCGAACGGCGGCTGCAGCTCGGCCTGGGCGACGTGCAGCGCCGCGACCGCGCCCGCGCCGTCGTCGCCGAAGTGGGTGGTGGTGATCGAGTAGTCCTGCTCGCCGACGCCCGCCGTGCGCGCTTCTTCCATCGCGTAGCTGAGGCGGTACTTCTGCGGCCACAGCGGCCACGGGGTGCGATCGTCCGGGCGCTTGGGCGGCGGCTCGGGGAGCAGCTCCAGCTGGGTGATCGAGAGGGCGCCCTGGCGCAGCGAGTTGCCGACGCAGTCGGCGCCGGTGTCGCCGCCGCCGATTACCACGACGTGTTTGCCGGCGGCGGTGATCTCGTGCTGCAGCAGCGGCTGCGCGGTGCTCGGCACGGGGCCGAACTCGCGCGCGGCCCAGCGGTTGCGCTGGTAGAGGTAATCCATGGCGAAATGGACGCCGTCGAGCTCGCGTCCGGGGATCGGCAGGTTGCGCGGCACGCGCGAGCCGGTGGCGAGCACGATCGCGTCGAAGCGCTCGCGCAGCTCCTGCACGCTGATGTCGACGCCGACGTCGACACCGCAGCGCAGCTGCACGCCTTCGGCGGTGAGCTGCTCCACGCGCCGCTGCACGACGGTCTTCTCGATCTTGAAGTCCGGCACGCCGAAGCGCACCAGGCCGCCGGCGGACTCGTCGCGCTCGAACAGCACGACGCTATGGCCGGCGCGGCGCAGCTGCTGCGCGGCGGCCATGCCGGCCGGGCCGGAGCCGACGACAGCGACCGACCGCCCCGTCTCCTGGCGCGGCGGCTCGGGCACGACCCAGCCTTCGCCCCAGGCGCGGTCGATGATCGAGTTCTCGATCTGCTTGATCGTGACGGCGTCGCCTTCGCGGATCTCAAGCACGCACGCGGCTTCGCACGGCGCGGGGCAGAGGCGGCCGGTGAACTCGGGGAAGTTGTTGGTTGCGTGCAGCTGCGCGATCGCATCCTTGAAGCGGTCCTGGTAGACGAGGTCGTTCCAGTCCGGAATCAGGTTGCCGAGCGGACAGCCGTTGTGGCAGAACGGCACACCGCAGTCCATGCAGCGCCCGCCCTGCTCGCGCAACTCCGGCACGGGACGGTTGATCACGAACTCGCGGTAGTCGCCCACGCGCTCGCCCGCGTCGCGCTGCGCGGGGCCGTGGCGCTCGATCTGCAGAAACCCGCCGAGCTTGCCCATCAGGCGACGGCCTCCAGCTCACCCTGCTCCAACAGCACGCGCTTGTAGTCGTGCGGCATCACCTTCACGAACGCGCCCGCCTCCAGCAGCTGCTCCCAGCGCTGTAGCACGCTCACGGCCACGGCGGAGTCGGTGCGGCGCAGGTGCTCTTCGACCAGCGCGCGCAGCTCGCTCGCGTCAGCGCCGGAGAGGTTGTCGAGGCCGACCATGCCCATGTTGCAGCGCGTCGCAGCGAAGCTGCCGTCCTCGTCGAGCACGTACGCGACGCCGCCGCTCATGCCGGCGGCGAAGTTGCGCCCGGTCGGACCGAGCACGACGACGCGCCCGCCGGTCATGTACTCGCAGCCGTGGTCGCCGACGCCCTCGACGACCGTCCAGGCGCCGGAGTTGCGCACCGCGAAGCGCTCGCCTGCGAGGCCGCGGAAGAACGCGCGGCCGGAGGTGGCGCCGTACAGCACGGTGTTGCCGACGATCACGTTGTGCTCGGCGATGAACTGCGCGCGCGCGTCGCGCGGCGGACGCACCGCGACCACCCCGCCCGACAGGCCCTTGCCGGCGTAGTCGTTGGCGGCGCCCGCGAGCGTGAACGTCACACCGGGGGCGAGCCAGCCGCCGAAGCTCTGCCCGGCCGAGCCTTCGAAGTCGACCACGATCGAGTCCTCCGGCAGGCCGGCGGCGCCGTGGGCGCGCGCGATGTGGCTGGAGAGGATGCCGCCGACACAGCGGTTGAGGTTGCGGATCGGCAGCTCGATGCGCACCTGGCCGCTGCCGTCGGCTCCAACGCCGCCGTGCTCGAGCGCCGGGCGGGCGCGCTCCACGAGCTCCCAGTCGAGCGCGTCGTCGAGCACCGCCGGCGGCGACTCGATGCGACGGCGGGGGGCGCCCTCGGGCAGCTCGATCTGCGTGAGCACGTGCGCGAGGTCGACGCCGCGCGCCTTCCAGTGCTCGATCGCGTGGTCGCGCTGCAGCAGATCCACGCGGCCGATCGCGTCCTCAAGCGAGCGCAGCCCGAGCGACGCGAGGATCTCGCGCACCTCCTCGGCGACGAAGAAGAAGAAGTTGACGACGTGCTCGGGCGTGCCCTGGAAGCGCTTGCGCAGCTCGGGGTCCTGCGTGGCGATGCCGACCGGACAGGTGTTCAGGTGGCAGGCGCGCATCATGATGCAGCCGGTGGCGATCAGCGGGCCGGTGGAGAAGCCCATCTCATCGGCGCCGAGCAGCGCGGCGATCACGACGTCGCGGCCGGTCTTCATCTGGCCGTCGGTTTGCACGATGATGCGCGAGCGCAGGTCGTTGAGCAGCAGCGTCTGCTGGGTCTCGGCCAGGCCGATCTCCCACGGCACGCCGGCCGCTTGGATCGAGGACAGCGGCGATGCGCCGGTGCCGCCGTCGTGACCAGCGATCAGCACGCGGTCGGCGTTCGCCTTGGACACGCCAGCCGCGACGGTGCCGACGCCGACTTCGGAGACGAGCTTGACCGACACCTGCGCGCTCGGGTTCGAGCAGCGCAGGTCGTAGATCAGCTGCTTGAGATCCTCGATCGAGTAGATGTCGTGGTGCGGCGGCGGCGAGATCAGCCCGACGCCGGGCGTGGTGTGGCGGATCGAGCCGATGTACTCGTCGACCTTGTGCCCGGGCAGCTGGCCGCCCTCGCCGGGCTTGGCGCCCTGGGCCATCTTGATCTGCAGCTCGTCGGCGTTGACGAGGTAGTGGATCGTCACGCCAAAGCGCCCTGACGCGACCTGCTTGATCGCCGAGCGCCGGCGATCGCCGTTGGGCTCGGGGACGAAGCGCGCGGGGTCCTCCCCGCCCTCGCCGGTGTTCGAGCGCCCGCCGAGGCGGTTCATCGCGATCGCGAGCGTTTCGTGCGCTTCACGCGAGATTGACCCGAGGCTCATCGCGCCGGTGCAGAAGCGCCGCACGATCTCCTTCGCCGGCTCGACCTCGGCCAACGGGATCGGCTCGCGGCCGTCGCTGGCGATCTTCAAGAGGCCGCGCAGCGTCGCGCGGCGGGCGGAGTCCTCGTTGATCTGGCGCGCGTACTCGCGGTACTTCTCGAACGCCGCGCTGTCGCGCACCTCGGACAGCGCGTGCTGATCGCCGCCGAGCGCCGCGGTGACGTTGCCGTTGCCGTTGCCCGCGCGCACCGCGTGCTGCACGAGCGCGATCGTCTCCGGGTTCCACATGTGGTGCTCGCCGTCGCGCCGCCACGCGTACACGCCGCCGACTGGCAGCAGCTCGTCGTGCGGAGCCGGGTAGGCGCGCGCGTGGCGCGCGAGCGCTTCCGCTGCGAGCACGTCCAGGCCGATGCCGCCGATGCGCGACGCAGTGCCGGTGAAGTGGCGGTCGATCAGCGCTCGCTCCAAGCCGACGGCTTCGAAGATCTGTGCGCCGCAGTAGGACTCGATCGTCGAGATGCCCATCTTCGAGATCGTTTTCAGCAGCCCCTTGCCGATCGCTTTGACGACGTTCTTGGCAGCTTCGCGGGCCGGGATCGCAAGCTCTTCGCCATCCTCGCCGACGCGCGTGATGCGCCCGTCGAACACCATCTCATCGAGCGACTCGAGCATCAGATAGGGGTTGACGGCGCTCGCGCCGAAGCCGATCAGCGTGGCGAAGTGGTGTACCTCGCGCGGCTCACCGGACTCGAGGATGATGCCGGCGCGCAGACGCGTGCCTTCGCGCACGAGGTGGTGGTGAACGGCGGAGACCGCCAGCAGCGACGGGATCGGCGCGCGACGCGGGCTCAGCTGGCGGTCGGACAGGATGATGATGTTGACGCCTTCGGCGATCGCGTTGTGTGCTTTCTCGCAAACGCGGGTGATCGCCGCGTGCATGCCCGCGACGCCCTGGTCGATCGGCCAGGTGATGTCGATCGTCTTGGCCGCGAAGATGTCGTGCGACACGTGGCGCAGCGTCTCCAGCTCGCGGTTGAGCAGGATCGGCTGGTCCATCACCAGCTTGTGCGCGTGCTCGGGGGTTTCGTCGAACAGGTTGCGCTCGGTGCCGAGGCTCGTCGACAGGCTCATCACGATCTCTTCGCGGATCGGGTCGATCGGGGGGTTCGTGACCTGTGCGAACAGCTGCTTGAAGTAGGAGAACAGCGGCGGCGCCTGGTCGGAGAGCACCGCCAGCGAGAGGTCGTTGCCCATCGACCCAATCGGCTCGCCGCCCTCGCGCGCCATCGGCGCGAGCAGCACGCGCAGATCCTCCTGCGAGTAGCCGAACGCGCGCTGGCGCAGGCGCAGCGGCTGGTCGGAGAGCGTCACCTGGTCGGACTCGGGCAGCTCGGAGAAATGCACGCAGTTGCGCTCGTACCATTCGCCGTAGGGCTTGCGCGTGGAGACCTCGTGCTTGAGCTCGCCGTCCTCGACGATCCGCCCGCGTTCCAGATCGACCAGGAAGAGCTTGCCGGGCTGCAGGCGCCCCAACCGCTCGACACGCTCGGCGGGGATGTCGAGCAGACCCGCTTCGGAGCCGAGCACGACGTGGCCATCAGTGGTCAGCACCCAGCGGCCGGGGCGCAGGCCGTTGCGGTCGAGCGTCGCGCCCACGAGCCGCCCGTCGGTGAACGCGACCGCAGCCGGGCCGTCCCACGGCTCCATCATGCAGGAGTGGAACGCGTAGAACCCACGCAGCTGCTCGGATAGGTCCGCGCGATTGCGATACGCCTCGGGGATCATCATCATCACCGCGTGCGGCAGCGAGCGCCCGCCGAGCATCAGCAGCTCGAGCACGTTGTCGAACGTCGCCGAGTCCGAGCCACCTGGATGCACCACCGGCAGGATCTTCTGCAGGTCCTCGCCGAACAGCTCGCTCGCCAGCTCGCTCTCGCGCGCGCGCATCCAGTTGATGTTGCCCATCACCGTGTTGATCTCGCCGTTGTGGCAGATCACCCGGTAGGGGTGCGCGAGCTCCCAGCTCGGGAACGTGTTGGTGGAGAAGCGCGAGTGAACCAGCGCGAGCGCGCTCTTGGTGCGCTCGTCGCGCAGATCCGGGTAGAACGCGGCCAGCTGGTAGCTGATCAGCATGCCCTTGTAGTTGAGCGTGCGCGAGGAGCTAGACGCCACGTACAGCTCCGCTGGCGCGGCCAGCTCGCAGACGCGGCGGATCACGTACAGCTTGCGCTCGAACGCGTCCTGGTCGAAGTCGCCGTCGTTGAGCGCCTGGGCGGGCGCGCCGGCAGCGGCGCCAGAGCCGGGGCCGGCATCAGAGCCGGGGCCGGCGTCAGGGCCGGCGCCGACGAACAGCTGGCGGATCACCGGACAGCAGGCGCGCGCGGTGTCGCCGACCTGCTCGGGCACGACCGGCACGTCGCGCCAGCCGAGCACGTGCTGACCTTCGGCGCGCACGGTTTGCTCCAGCTTCTGCTCCAACCGCTCGCGCGCGACGGCGTCGGTCGGTAGGAAACACATCAGCACGCCATAGCGCCCGCGGGCGGGCAGCTCGAAGCCCGCGACGGCGCGCAGCAGCTCGTCGGGCATCTGCATCAGGATGCCGGCGCCATCGCCTGTCAATGGGTCTGCGCCGGCCGCTCCACGGTGCTCCAGATTCTCGAGCGCGGTGATCGCCCACGACACGACTTCGTGCGTCGGCTGATTGTCCAGACGCGCGACCATGCCCACGCCGCACGCGTCGTGCTCGAAGCGGGGGTCGTAGAGGCCGACGGCCCTTGACGGCTGCTTGTTGTGCGAAGTCATGGAAGTGCTCCCGGGAGGCGGCGCATCCCTACAGGGGGACGTAACCCAACTGGGTACACCCCGTTAGGGCGTATGCAGGCGGGCACCTGAGGCGGAGCCAGAAGCGTAGCAGCGCGGACGCGGCGAAAACCAGCCGGGAATGCAGGCCGTCCGACCATGCTCTCACGTATGCTCTTGGTCAGCAGTACGCGATTCTCGCCGAGCCGATGGCGCGGGCCGCAACCATCCAGGAGCTACCCGATGTGTGAAAACTGCCCGCGCAGGGGACCATCATCATCGAAGACAACAGCGCCCCAAGACCCTCGGGAAAGACTATGAGCCCCGACATGGAGCTCGCGCTACCGGCGCGAGCAGAGAACATCGCAGTCGTACGCCACGCGTTCGGGGCGCTCGGTGAAGCGTTCGCGGTCGACCCGCAGATCCTCTCGGACATCCGCCTGGCGGTGACCGAGGCCTGTACGAACGTGGTCGTCCACGCTTACCCAGACGGACACGAGGGTCCTTTGGAGGTGCGCGCCAGCCTCGGCGCCGAGGAGCTGACGGTGGTCGTGCGCGACCAGGGGCGCGGCGTGGTGCCGCGCGCCGACAGCCCCGGCCTCGGGCTGGGATTGCCGTTGATCGCGTCGCTGGCCGAGTCGGTCAACCTCGGGCGCGACGACGAACAGCACACCGAGGTGCGAATGACGTTCTCGCTGACCGGTCCGCCGCACAGCTCGACGGGCTCCAGCGAGCGCATCGCCGACCCGCCGCTGCAGTCGTGACGGAGCAGTCCTCGCCGGAGCAGCCGGCCCCAGCTGGGAGTCCACAGGCGAACTCGGCACGGCTGCGCGTCGCCACCGGCCCGCTCACCGGCCCGGTGCTCTGCCGCGTCGTGTCGATGGTGCTGGCACGAGCCAATTGCCCGGTCGATCGCCTCGACGAAGCGATGCTGATCTGTGACGCGATCTCCGCACACGCGCCGCAGCACGCGAACGACGGGCATCTGGCGTTCACGCTGCTCACGGATGCGCACGGGGTGCAGCTGCGCGTGGGCGAGCTCACCAAGCAGGGCGCGCGCCAGCTCGTAAAGGACGCGGTCGTGCCTGGCGTGGGCAACGTGCTCGAGCGGCTCACGAACGAGCTGCGCTACGAGCAATCCCAGGACGGTGCTCGCGAAGAGCTCGTGCTCGGGATCAGCTTCGACTGAGTCGAGCTCAGGCGCGCTGAGGCTTCTTGGGCACGGCGGCGGCCTTGCCGGCGGCAGCTTTGCTCGCGGCGGGCTTCTTCTTCGGAGACTTGGCCTTGCCGGCACCGTTGGCCCCAGCAGCCGGCTTGGAGCCGTTCGACGGCGGCTCCGCGTCCTCCGCTGGCGCCGCGGATGCGCGTTTACGGGACTTGCCATTGCCGCCGCCCGCTTCCCGTTCGCGCACGGCGTCGAGGCTCGCCTGCAGGGCGCTCATCAGATCGGGCGCCTGCAGCTCTTCGCGCTCGCGCGGGGCGTGTACCACGATCTCCTCGCCCGCGGCCTTGCGGTCGATCAGGTCGAGCAGCGCTTCGCGGTAAGTGTCGTGGTACTTGGAGATGTCGAACGACTCGGAGATCGACTCGACCAGGCGGCGGGCCACGCTCAGCTCACGCTCGCTGACGTCGACTTTCATGTTCTGCATCTCCCGCAGGCGGGTGTGCGACGACACTTCGTCGCCGAAGTTCATCGTGGTCATCAACAGCGCGTCCTCGCGTGGGCGGATCGACACCAGCCGCTCGCGTGAGCGCAGCACGATCCGGGCGATCGCGACCTTGCCGGTGTCGCGCATCGACTCGAGCAGCAGCCGGTAGGACTTCGCGCCGCCGGTGCCGGGCACCAGGTAGTAGGGATGATCGAGGTAGATCGAGTCGATCTCGCTGAGCTCGACGAAGTCCTCGATGTCGATCGAGCGGGTGAACGCCGGCTCGATCGCGGCGAGCTCCTCGGGCTCGATCACGACGTAGCGGTCCGGCGCCAGCTCGAAGCCCTTGACGACCTGGCTGAACGGGACCTCCTCCTCGTCGGCGGAGCACACGCGCTTCATCTGGATGCGCGCGTGGTCGGTCGCGTGCAGCTGGTGGAAATGCACGGTCTTCGGCGTGACGGCGCTGTATAGCTTGACCGGGACGCTCACCAGACCGAAGGTCAGCGTTCCCATCCACATGGCGCGGGGCATTCAGAGAGTGTTACGGCTATCCGCGCGATCTTCAACCCACCGCAAGCAAACGTGCGGCGGCGCAGCTCAGCCGGAGCGCCTGCTCGCGGGACGCTCTCCGCGGGACCGGCACGCAGCTCAGCCGGGGCGCTCCTCCTCCAGACCCGCGCGCAGCTGGTTGAGCGCTTGGCGGATCAGCCTGGAGACCTGCATCTGGGAGACGCCGATGCGCTCGCCGATCTCCGCCTGCGTCAGATCCTCGGTGAATCGCAGCGACAGCACGACGCGCTCGCGTGGGGAGATGCTCTCCAGCAGCGGCTCCAGCGTGGCGCGCTCCTCGGCGCGCTCGAAGCCGTGCTCCTCCTGGCCGAGCGTGTCCGCGAGCGTCTCACCCGTCTCCTCGCCCTGGATCGAGCGAGGCGCGTCGAGCGAGCCGGCGCGGTAGGCGGCCGCGGCTTCCAGCGCTTCCAGCACCTGCTCCTCGCTGGCTCCGACGGTTTCCGCGATCTCGCTGACCGACGGCGCGCGGTGCTTGCCGACCGACAGCGACGTGACGGCGCGATCGACCCGCAGCGCGAGCTCCTGCAGGTCGCGCGGCACGCGCACCGACCACGTCTGGTCACGAAAATGGCGTTTGAGCTCGCCGAGGATCGTCGGCACAGCGTAGCTGGAGAACACCACCTCGCGCCCGGAGTCGAAGCGGTCGATCGCTTTCAGCAGCCCGAGCGACGCGACCTGCACGAGGTCGTCGAGCGGCTCGTCAGCGCGCTGGTAGCGACGAGCGAGGCGCCGCGCGAGCGGCAGATAGCGCTCGACGAGCTGCTCGCGGGCGCGCGCGTCGCCGCGCTTCTGGGCGCGTTCGAACAGCTCGACGTCGGGCAGGTCGTGGCCGTCGCTGTCCAGCGCGGGTGCTCCCGGCGGCGTCCCCTCTCCTCCGTTGCGCGGCATCGGTCTCCTCGTCTGCTCCACCCGGCGGGGGAGCGCGAAAGCTCGGCAGGACGGCGACCGGGCGCCGTCACGACCTCGTGGAATCGATCATGTCTACCTGCAGCTGCAACTGCAGCCCTGTGCCATCTTCCCATGCTAGAACGGACGGCGGGTCGTTCCCCTCCCCCGCGGCGCGCAGCCGCGACGGCGACGGCAGCTCGCGCAGCGTGTGCGCCTCGTCCCACGAGCACAGCGACGTACGCCCTGGGCAGGTGAGGCATAGCGCACGATGCGGCACGGGGCTCACCGTGAACTCGCCGGCGCCGGCGATGCGGTCGCGCAGCTCCTGTTCGAGCACGGGCCTGTCCGCGGCGTCGAAGCGGGCCGTGACGGGCTCGTGCGGGCGCTCCAGGAACCAGTGCGCGACCTCGATTCGGGCCGCGCCGTCGTGCAGCGCCGCGAGCGCGTAGAGCAGGCGCTGAAGCCCGTAGTCGCGCTCGGCCAGCGCCACCAGGTCGTCCTGCAGCCCGACGCGGGCGCTCTTGTAGTCGACGATCAGACAGCCGCCGTCGGCCTCGACGGCGATGGCGTCGAGCACGCCGGTGATCGACCGCCCGCGCGCAGTGTGCGCGAACGCGAACGCGAACGGGTGCTCGCGGCGCACCTCACTGGCCGCGGCGAGACGTGTCGCCAGTCCCGTGCCGGAGATGCCGGCGATCAGCGCCGCTAGCTGCTCGCGCTCACTGTGAGCGACACGCATGCCGAGCTGCCGAGCGAGGCGCCCCACCGCCTCTGCCGTGGGCGCCGCGAAGCGAGCGAAGTCCACGGACTCGAGCAGACGGTGGATCAGCACGCCGCGCGCCCTGGCGTCCAGCTCGCTGCTGCTCGGGCGCGGATCGCGCGCCGCGGCGGCTCGGCGAGCGCCGTCGTGATCCTCGGGCAGCCCCAGTACCCGCTCCAGGTAGTACCGGTAGCCGCAGCGCTCGAGCTCGCTCAGCGCTGTGTAGCTCAGCGCGTCGATCGAGCTGATGCGGTTCGGATCGGCAGCGCCGCGCTGTGTGTGCGCTTCCAAATTAAGTGGTGCTGCGCGCGCGTACGTACGCGCGCGCGCAGCACCATCAAATTTGTTCTCACCAACTCCATGCTCCTCGACCGCCGTCAGCGCAGCAACCGGCCTCAGCGACTCCTCGCGCAGGATCGTGCCGAGTGTGCTCGGGGCGTTCAGCCAGCACAGCGCGTATGTGCCTGTGACGGCGCCGCTGCGATCGGACCCACCGACGCCGACACCCACTTCGACACCAACACCCATATCGACGCCGACACCCACTTCGACACCAACACCCATTTCGACGCCGACACCCGCTTCGACGCCGACACCCGCTTCGACGCCGACACCCACTCCGGCGCCGACACCCACGCCGACGCGCAGCTTCTGCAGCGGCTCGAGCGGGGCGAACTCGACGCGCTTGGAGAGCTCGGGGGCGATCGCGGGCCCGAGCCATGCGATCGCCGCCGCGCCCGGACCTGGCTCGGGCCAGCGGGCGAAGTCGACCGCGCCGCTCAGCAGCAGTCGTTCACGAGCACGGGTCATCGCGACGTAGAGGATGCGCTGCTCTTCGGCCAGCTCGGCCTGCTCGCGCTCCTCGCGCAGCTCCTCGAAGTCGAGCGTCGGGATCGCTGGCGACCCGTCGAGCGAGTCGAGCCGCAGGCCGATGCGGCCGCGCGCGCTGCCCACGCCCGCGTGGCGATCGACCAGCAGCGCGGACGTGCTCGGCTTCGGCGCGCGGCCGAGATCGGCGACGCACACCACGGGGAACTCGAGGCCTTTGGCCGCGTGGATGCTCATCAGACGCACCGCGTCGACGTCGCCGTCCGCGACCGGCGCGTCGGGTTCTGAGCCGTCGAGGGCTGCGTGCTCGTGAGCGTCGAGGAAGCCGCGCAGATCGCGTCCCTCTTCGGCTTCGAAGCGGCGTGCGAGCCGCAGCAGCTTGTGGATGTTGGCCAGCCGCCGCTCACCCCAGCTTAGGCGCAGCACGTGTTCCACATACCCGCTCGCGTCGAGCGCGCGTTCGATCAGCGCCGAGATGGAGTGTCTGGAGAGCACGCGCCGCTCGCTTGCGAAATGGGCACGGAACGTCTCCAACCGCGATCGGTCGGCGCTCGGCAAAGTCGTTAGCAGGGCCGGACCGGTGCCGGTGCCGGTGCCGGTGCGCTGCAGACCTTCCCAGACGCTGACGCGGGCGTGCCGTGCGGCGAGCGCGAGCAGCGCCAGGCCGTCGCTCGAGACACCTGCCAGCGGCGAGGCCAGCGTCGCGTACAGCGCCTGCTCGTCCAGCGGGTTCACCAGCGCGCGCAGGTAGGCGAGCAGATCGCGCACCTGCTGGTGGCCCCAGAAGCCGCCGACCGCCGCGAGCGTGGACAGACCGCGCTCCTCCAGCGCACGCTCGTAGACCGGCAGATCGCCGGTGGCACGCACGAGCACCGCCACGTCGCCGGCGCGGGCCTCGCCGGCGTCGATCAGGTCAGCGATCCGCTGGGCGAGCAGGCGTGCTTCGGCGTGGCGCCAGACGGACGCGGCGGGCAGCTCACCGCTGGGATCGATCGCTTGGCCACGCCCGTTGGTTGCCTGCTCCCAGCCGCGCTTGTCGGTCAGCAGCAGCTCCAGCGACACGGCAGCGGGTAGCGCGACATCGGTGTGACTGTCGCTCTCGGTGTGACCGTCGCTCTCGGTGTAGCTGTCGGCATCGGCGCTGGTGTCGAGCTCAGCGGTCATGCGTTCACGCCCCGCGACGAGCGGGGTGAAGTCCTCAGCGAAACGTGCGGCGAAGACGGTGTTGATCACATCGAGCAGTGGCGGGGCGCTGCGGAAGTTGTGGGTGAGCGCCAGACTCCCGCCGCGCTCGGCGAGCTGCTCGCGGCGGGTTCGGAACAGCTGCACGTCGGCGTGGCGGAACCCGTAGATCGACTGCAGCTCGTCGCCGACGGTGAGCAGGTTGTCGCGCTCGAGCGCGGTCAGGATCGCGAGCTGACGCGCGTTGGTGTCTTGGAACTCGTCGACCATGATCAGATCGAAGCGATCGGCCCACTGGGCGCGCACGCCGTCGTGCGCGGACAGCAGCGCGCGCGCGCAGAGCTCGAGGTCGTCGAAGTCCAGCGCTCCGCGCCGGCGCTTGCGCTCGGCGTAGGCGCGTCCGAAGCCGCCGAGCAGCTCGTTCAGCAGCGCGCACGCCTGAGCGCCGCGCGTGTCGGCCGGCGAGGGCTCGGCGCCCAGCGCCGGCACGGGGAGCGCCGGGAGCGACTGGCCCTGGCTACGCAGCTCCGCGTAGGCCGACAACACGATCGACTGCACACGATCGTTGCCGTAGGCGGCCAGCAGGTCGACGCCACCGTCGAGCTCGCGCGCGAGGAAGTGTTTCAGCGCGGTGCGGAAGGCGAGCGTGCGCAGGCGCCGCGCCAGGCCCTCCTCGAGGATCGTGAAGCGCGGGTCCAGCCCCGCTTCGATCGCGTGGCTGCGCAGCAGTCGTGCGCAGAAGCCGTGGATCGTGCCGACGAACGCGGCTTCCGTGTCGCGGGCGGCCTCGCGCTCCCCGAGCTCCAGCAGCCGTGCGCGCACGCGCTCGCGCAGCTCCGCGGCGGCGCGCTCGGTGAAAGTGATCGCGAGGATCTTCCCGGGAGCGACGCCGTCCTCGCGTACGGCGCAGACGAAGCGCTCGACGAGCACCGAGGTCTTGCCGCTGCCGGCGCCGGCAGCGAGCAGCAGCGAGCCCTGGCGCCGGGCGACGGCGTGCTGCTGCTCGGCGGTCAGCGTGCGCACGGCCGGTGCGAGCACTGAGGTGCTCATGGCTCGCACCTGCAGATCGTCGGGTAGCGGCAGCCGCCCTGGTAGTCACAGCTGTCTGGGGTCGGGCGCAGCGCGCCGGCGCGTGCCTGGCCGGCGGCGCTGAGCGCGAGGGCGCGGGCGTGCTCGACCAGCTCGTCGAGCTCGACACGTTCGCGCCGGTCGGTCTTGACGCATTGCAGCTCCAAATCGGCGTCGTCGGCCAGCACGCCGCGCGCACGCATGTCCCTGCTCGAATACGGCTGGTAGAAGCCGCCGACGGTGTTCAGCTGCAGCAGCTGCTCGACCGCGCTCATGTACAGCGGCACCTGCAGATTGCCATCGACCTCCCAGCGGCCCGCGGGCGACGGGTTCTTCGTCTTGTAGTCGTATATGACCGTTTTGCCGTTGCCATCGCCGTTGCCGTTGCCGACGGCGACGTCGACCCGGTCGATGCGCCCGCGCAGCGATATCTGCTCGCCGCGCTCGTCTTCGCCGAGCACCAGCGGTCCGAGCCCGTCGTGCTCGTCCGCGAACCCGAAGGCGAGCTCCAGATGCGCCGGCTCGAGCGGACTGGCGAGCTCGGCCGCGTGCTCCAGGTAACGCTCCAGGTCGAGCTCCAGGCGCCGGCGCACCGCCGGGATCCGCTCCGGCAGGGTCGACAGCGGGTGATCCTCGGCATGACGTTCGAGCGCCTCGGCCAGCAGCCGCCGCGCGAGCGGCAGCCGCTGCGCCGTCATGCGCGCCGAGCCGGTACGTTCGCGTAAGCCCTCGAGCGTGTCCTTCAACGCGGCGTGCGCGAGCCGTCCGCGGGCGAACGGCTCGGGATCGGGCTCGAGCGGGTCGGCGTGCAGCAGTCGCTCCACGAACCAGCGCACGGGACAGGAGACCCACGTCTCCAGCGACGAGGCCGACCACAGTGTGCGCTCGCGCAGCTGTGCCAGCAGCCGCTCGTCGCTGAGCGCCGCCAGCGGGCGTTCACGGGCGCGCGGCTCTGACAGCGCCAGCTCCCGTCCCGACAGCGCCGGGGTCGGAGCGCCCGGACCCGGCCAGCCCGCGGCGCCCAGCGGTCGGCGCACGCGCTGCTCACGAGCGTCCGGCTCGAGCAGGTCGCAGACGTCGTCGACGAACAGCGACGGCGCCGCCGCCACGCCGTCGTCGTCGGCGGTGTGCCAACTCAGCACGAGCAGCTCGTGCGGGCGCGACACGGCCGCGTAGAGCAGGTACCGCTCGGCGGCCAGCGCGTCGGGCTGGCGGCTCAGGAGCAGGCCGGAGGCTTCGGCCAGGCCGCGGCGCTGATCGTCGCTCAGCAGCGGCTCCGGGCGCGCGGGCGCCGGGAACACGCTCTCCTGCAAGCCGCACAGGAACAGCGCGCGCACACGCCGTGCGCGCAGGGCGAGCGGGCTGAGCACCGCCACCGCGTTGTCGCCCGGGCGCTCGCCGCTGACCAGCTCGAGGCCGCGCAGCAGCTCGACCAGCGCGGCTGCGTTCGGCGCGAGCTCGGGCGCGGCGCGAGCGAGCTCGCGTAGCTCTCCCAGTGCACGACGCCCCACGGCCAGCGCGTGCGCTTCGTCGAGCTCGTCGGCTCCCAACAGCGCCGCCTGACCGCGCCGTGACGCGGCGAAGATCCATTCGAGCTCGCGCGCCAGGCGTTCGATCAGCGCCGTCGAGCCGCGCTCGGCGGCTTCGCTCACGCGATCGAGCGCGTCCAGGGGCCAGTGCTCGGATTCCCACAGCGCACGTGTCTGCGCTGCGCTGGATGCGCCGGCGCGGCGTGCTCGCGCTTCCAGCCGGTCGGCGAGCTCGGGGCGCTCGAGCACGCCGGGCGCGCGCAGCCACATCAGCAGGTCACGCGACTCCCCCTCTGCCAGCCCGTGCTGAGTGCCCCCGCAGGCCGCGCAGAGCAATCCGAGCAGCGCACGCCCGGTGGCAGTGTGAGCGAACGGCAGCCGTCGCTCGAGCGAGTACGGGATCTCGAAGGCTTCGAGCACCTCGTCCAGCAGCGCGGCGATGCTCTCCGGCGCGCGGTGTACCAGCGCGATCTCCTGCGCCGCCATCCCGCCGTCGAGCAGCGCCCTGATCTCGCCCGCCACAAGCTCGATCTCCGCGCGCTCTCCGCCGCCCTCCAGCAGCCGCACAGCGCCGCCGGGCTCCACGCGCTCGCTGTCGGGCTCGAACAGCGAGCGCTCCAGGTGGTGCAGCACGGCGCGGGCGCCTTCGGCGTAGTGCTCGGCGCGCGGGCGCAGCTGCTCGTGCCGGCTCGCCAGCGGCAGCAGCGTCTGAAAGGTGCCGGCGCGTCCCGCGAACGCCAGCCGGCCGGGCTCGAACGTGAGTGACACCGTGACCGGCGCGTCGACGACGGCGCCGAGTGTCTGGATCGCGTCCAGCTGCAGCCGGTCGAAGTCGTCGAAGCCGTAGAACAGCACGGGGCGCTCACGCCACAGCGCCGGTGCGCGGCGTAAGGCGTCGAGCGCATTCACGGTCTGCGTTTCGGCGTCGACGCGCCGCATCCGCTCACAAGCAGCCTGATAGCCCTCGAACAGCGCGCTCAGCTCGCGCGCGCGCTGGGCGCGCGGACGGTCGAGCTCCGACCAGGCGCGCAGCGCGGCGCGCAGGCGCGCGGGGCTCACACGCTCGACCTCGAGCTCCGCTACGAGCCGCACCAGCGCTGTGCGGAAGCCGGCGCCCGTGTCGAGCAGCGCAGGCGCGTCGGAAGCGGCGGGGGTGGACGTGGCGGTGCTCGCGGCGGCGGCTGCGGTGTGCGCTGTCGCGGCGCGCGCGGCAACAGCCGCGAGCAGCCATTCGCGCGCGGTTGGCCCGAGCACGCTCTGCGCGCGCCCGGCGCGCGCGACCACCTCGCCGATCAAGCCGTCGAAGCGCTCGACGGCCGCGCCCAGCACGAGCCCGCCCGCGGCCAGCTCCTGCCGGTAGCGCTCGATGTCCGCCCGCGTCGGCACCACCAGCAGTGGCTCGTGTCCATGCGCCACGTGCGCGCGCACGGCATCGAGCACGAGTCGTGCCTTGCCGGAGTTCGCCGGTCCGGTGATGAGCGTGATCGGCACGCGCCCCATACTGGCGCACCCGCCCGACGTTCCCGCGTGGCCAAAACCACCTCGAAAAGTTTGAGCTTTTCGACACTTCGTCCGATTATTGACCTTGCGACTAGAGCGAGCCGAACAAAATCAGCCCGCTGGCGTTAGCGAGCAGCACATGAAGGAGCCCAGTTGACACGATCCAATGGATTGCTCCTTCGTCGGAGAGGCGGGTCTGTGCGCCGCGACGCGGACACGATCCCGGGGCTGCCAACGCGCACGGAGCTGTGCGGTGAGCTGGAGGGCGTGCTGCTGCGCGCCGCGCCCGAGCGCCGCGCGCTCGCGCTGGTATGGCTGACCGTGCTCGAGCCTGAGGCCGGCGCGAGCTCACACCACGGGTGGCACCCGCTCAGCATGCTGCACTCCTGCGCCGAGCGGATCGCCGCGTGTCTCGCCGACGGCGACGTGCTCGCGCATCTCGGCGGCCCGAACTTCGCGGTGCTGGTCGATTCCGTCAAGCACCCACACGAGGCGGCGGCGTTCGTACACGGCCTGCTCGACGCTTTCCGGCGGCCGTTCGTCGGCGGATCGCAGGCGAACGCCGCGGCCGGCGTGGCGGTGTACCCCGCCGATGCCGACTCCCCAGAGGAGCTGCTGCAGGCCGCCGAGCGCGCGATGCGCCGCGCCGCGGCCGGCAAGCCTGGCCAGGTCGCCTTCAGCTCACCGCAGCTCGAGGCGGATGAGCGACGCCAGCAGGAGGTGCAGGACGGCCTCGGCCCGGCGCTCGAGCACAACGAGTTCGTGCTGCACTACCAACCGGTGCTCGAGCCGCGCCATGGCGACGTGGCCGCGGTGGAGGCGCTGATTCGCTGGCAGCACCCGCAAGGAGCGTTGATCCAGCCGCTCGACTTCATCCCCACGGCCGAGGACACCGGTCAGATCGTGGCGATCGGCGAATGGGCGCTGATGCAGGCATGCAGGCAGGCACGCGCCTGGGAGCGCGCGGGCATGCCGGTGCGGATGGCCGTCAACCTGTCGGCGCGTCAGTTCAGCGAACCGGACCTGGTCGACTGCGTCGCGCGTGCGCTGCATGAGACGGGCCTGCAGCCGCGGTTGCTCGAGCTCGAGCTGACCGAGAGCATGTTCGCGGACCCGGATACGAGCACGGCGATCCTCGAGCGTCTGCATGCGATGGGCGTGCGCGTCGCGATCGACGACTTCGGCACTGGCTTCTCTTCGCTGACGTACCTGACGCGCTTCCCGCTCGACACGATCAAGATCGACCGCTCGTTCGTGAGCCAGGCCACGGAGAACCGCGACGCGGCAGCGGTCGTGAGCTCGGTGATAACGATGGCGCACGAGCTCGGTTTGCAGGCAGTCGCCGAGGGTGTCGAGACCAAGAGCCAGGAGCGCTTCCTGCTCGCGCACGGCTGCGATCTGCTGCAGGGGTTCCTGCACAGCCCGCCGCTGCCGGCGCTCGAATGCGAGCGCTGGCTGCGTGAGCGCATCGCCCGGCCGCTCAGCCCCCCGCCCGGCTACGGCTCCGAGGCGACGGGGACGGGGATGCTCGGCTCGCTGTCCCCGCCGGCGCTGCGCTCGGCGCCGCGCCAGCGCCAGCTCGTGGCCGGCGCGCGCCGCTGACCTAAGCTGCGGCGCTGCTCGCGCCGACGGGCTCGGCAGCCTTGACGTCGGTCGTGACCGTCTCCGCGTCGGGTGGCTTGGCGCCCTCCTTGGCCCAAGCTTCATTGAACTCGACGCGCCACTTGCCGTCCTTGGTCTGGCTGAGCGCCAGGTGCGCGCGGAAGCTGCGACCGCTGCGACCGCGAAAGCCGGTGACCGGGCGTGAGGTGTAACCGGTCTTGATCAGCTCACGCGCGATCGACACGGGCAGCTGCTTGCCAGCCTTGCCCTTCCAGATCACGAAGCCGCAGCCCGGGTCCTCGCGCGCCCAGCAGGAGTAGCCCTTGCGGTTCTCGATGATCTCATGGCCGCAGACCGGGCAGGGCCCGAGGCTGGCGCGCGGGATGCGTACGTCCTTGAGCTTCTCGTCGAGCTCTTGCACGGTGCTTTCGGCGAAGCCCGCGATGTCGCTCATGAACTTCTCGCGTGAGTCCTCGCCGCGCTCGATCTTGCCGAGCCGGTGCTCCCACTGGCCGGTGAGATCCGGGGATGTGAGCGCGTGCTCGTTGAGCAGGCGGATCACGTTCAAGCCTTTCTCGGTGGCCACCAGCGCGCGCCCGTCACGCTCGACGTAGCCGACCTGGATCACGCGCTCGATGATCGCGGCGCGTGTGGCGGGCGTGCCGATTCCGGAGTCCTTCATCGCCTCACGCAGCTCGTCGTCGTCGACCAGCTTGCCAGCCGTCTCCATCGCGCCGAGCAGCGACGCGTCGGAGTAGCGCCGCGGCGGCTTGGTTTCCTTGCGCGCGCTCTCGATCTCGCGTGTCTGCACCTGCTCGTGCTCGATCAGGCGCGGCAGCTGCTGATCGGTGTCGTCATCGTCGTCGCCAGCGCTGTCGCTGCCGCCCTTCGAGTCGGCTGAGATCTCGCCGTACACGCCGCGCCAGCCGGGGATGATCAGCAGCTTGCCGCGGGTGCGGAAGACGTAGCCGGTCGAGCCGTCGCCGTCAGCCAGCACGGTGGTGTCGACGCGCGTGTTCTCGAACACGGCCTCGGGGTGGAACACGGCGAGGAAGCGGCGCACGACCATGTCGTAGATGCGCTTGTCGTCGTCGCTCATGCGGTCGGTCGCGTGCTCTGAGCGCGTCGGGATGATGGCGTGGTGGTCGGTCACCTTGCTGTCGTCGACCACGCGCCCCAGCGGCAGCAGATCGAGACCCACGACGTACTCGGCGCCCTGCCTGTACTCGGGGTTGGAGCCCACCAGCTCGGCTGTGGGCTTGATCTCCTCGACCATGTCGGTCGTGAGGTAGCGCGAGTTGGTTCGCGGATAGGTGAGCGCCTTGTGCTCTTCATATAGGCGCTGCCCCGCCGCGAGCGTACGCCGCGCGGAGAACCCGTAGCGCGTGTTCGCGTCGCGCTGCAGCGACGTGAGGTCGTAGAGCATCGGGGCGCGCTCGCGCTGCTCTTTCTTCTCGAGCTTGGTGATCGTGCCCTGCTGGCCGCGGCACGCCTCGACGATCGCGAGCGCTTCCTGCTCGGTGGCGATCCGCGGCTTGGCGCCGGCGTGGAAGCGTCCGCCGTAGGTGCGCTCGGCGCCGCTGTCGGCGCCGTCGCCGTCGAGCGGATCGGCGGCGAAGGTCGCGTCGACCAGCCAATAGGGCTCGGGCTTGAACGCACGGATCTCCTCCTCGCGGCGGGCGATGATCGCGAGCGTCGGCGTCTGCACCCGCCCCAGCGAGACGGCGCCGTCGAAGGACGTGCGCAGGCGGATCGTGGCGGCGCGCGTGGCGTTCATGCCCACGATCCAGTCCGCTTCGGCGCGCGAGCGCGCGGCTTGCTCCAGCAGCGCGTACTCCTCGGCGGGGCGCAGCCGCTGGAAGGCGTCCTTCATGGCCGCGTTGGTCATCGAGTTCAGCCACAGGCGCTGCACCGGCTTGTCCGCTTTCGCCTTCTCGTACAGGAACGCGAAGATCAGCTCGCCTTCGCGCCCGGCGTCGCAGGCGTTGACGACGTCGGTGATGTCATCGCGCTTGAGCTGCGCCGCGACGACCGACATCTGCTTGCGCGAGCGCTCGTCGCGCACCACGAGCTTGAACTTCTCCGGCACGATCGGCAGGTCCGGCATCCGCCAGCGCTTGTACTTGGGGTCGTACTCGTCCGGCTCGGCCAGCTGCACCAGGTGCCCGACCGCCCAGCTGATCACGTACTCGTCAGCTTCCAGCCAGCCTTCCTGCTTCTTGAAGGGGCCGGGCAGCACACGGGCGAGGTCGCGCCCGACGGACGGCTTCTCGGCGATCACGAGAGTTCTGGACATGTGCGGTCAGCGTAGCGGTTGGTCAGCCACTCGTGCATGCGCCTGTGCTGACCGGGCCTGTCGCGTGCTCGAGCACATGCGCGACCGTGGCGTTGGCGACGCCATAGCCGCCGCGCGGCCCGCTGCCGGTGGTGCCGGCAAACACCGTGGTGAGCACGCGCCCGTCGCTGTCGAGCAGCGGACCGCCCGAGTTGCCGGGGCGCACGACCCCGCGCAGCGGTGTTAGCAGGCGCTGCACCGAGCGCTGCCCGTATACGTCCTTGGTGAGCACCCGCTGCGTGCGCCCGATGCGCCCGGGACGGATGTCGAGCGGCCCGTTCTGCGGGTAGCCGACGATCGCGCCGGGGTCGCCGTTGTGCGGCTCGGGCGCGAAGCTCAGCGCGCTCACGCCGAGGTCGGGGACGCGCAGCACCGCGACGTCGTCGGTCGGGTCGAACGCGATCGTCCGCACCGGCAGGCTCGGCGAGACGCCGCCCACCTGCACGGTCGTGTCGCGCTCGCCGGCTACCACGTGTGCGTTCGTCACCACGATGCCGGGCTCGGCCACCCAGCCCGAGCCTTCGATCGCCAGGCCGCAGGCGGTGCCGAGCACGCGCACGACGCTGCGCGAGGCGCGCTGCACACCCGCGGCGCGGGCGATCTTCGACGACGGCGGCGGCGATAGGGCCGGCAGCGGGCCGGCGATGGAAGGCAGCGGGTCGAGCCGCGCCAGCGCGTTCAGGATCGGGCCGGAGGGCGGCAGCAGCTCGTTGAGCTCGCGCAGGATCAACGAGCGCTGCACGTCGGAGCGCAGCTGGGCCGCGCCGGGCGCCTGCGCCGCCACGGCCGCGGCGATCCACACCACGCCGAGGCCGACGGCGGCGCTGAGCAGCGCTCCGAGCGCGCCGTCGAGCAGCCCGAAGCCGGGGATCATCAGCAGGCGGCGCAGCCGCAGCCCGATGCCCTCCAGGCCCGAGGCGAGCACCGCGCCGGCCAGCAGCGCGCCCACCAGGCCGAACGCGGGCGCGTACGGCGAGGCGGCTCCCTGGGGCAGCAGAAGAGGACCCAGGCGGGTTCCGAGGAATGCTCCCAGTGCGAACCCGCCAAAAGAGAGCACGCCCACGATGAAGCCCTGCCGGGAGCCGAACAGCGCGAGCAGCGTCGCGACGCCGACGATGATCCAATCGAGCTGTGTCACCAGCCATGTTCTACCGTTCCGGGACTGTGGACCGCCGCGCTAGGCGCCTGCGGCGCGCCCGCCCCGTGATCGCGCTGGGCGCTGCGGCGTTCGCGGTGGGGGCGATCGTGGGCGCGAACCACACCACTTCGATGCACACGCTCGCGGCCCAGTTCACGACGGCGTGGGCGCATGGCGACTACGCCGCGATGTACGCGGACATCGACGACGGGTCGCGGCGCACGCTGTCGGCGAGCGATTTCGCCGCCGTCTATGAGGAGGCGGCGCTGACGGCCACGGCCACGCGGCTGGAGGTCGCCGGCAAGCCCAAGGATGGCGCGGGTGGCGTGGAGGTCGTGCCCGTGCGCGTGTACACGCGCCTGTTCGGGACGCTCTCGAGCAGCTTCAGGCTGACGGTGCTCGGCAGCGGCGAGCGCGCGCACGTGGTGTGGTCGCGTGCGCTGGCGTTCCCCGGGTTGCGCGCCGGCGAGCAGCTGATCCGCCACACCACGCTGCCGGCGCGCGCCGCGCTGCTCGCGCGCGACGGCTCGCTGCTGGCGAGCGGCCCGGGCTTGGCGGCGGGCCAGCGCTCCTCGCCGCTGGGGGCGGTCGCCAGCGCCCTACTGGGGACGATCGGCCCGACCCCTCCGAGCCGCACGGCGGCGCTCGAGTCCCAAGGGGTGCCGAGCGACGCGATCGTCGGCCTCACGGGCCTGGAGCGGGCGCTCGACGACCGCCTGCGCGGAACCGCGGGCGGCGAGCTGCTGGCGGGCACGCGCACGCTCGCGAGCGTAGCCACGCGCGCCGCGCCAGCGGTGCGCACGACGATCTCCCCGGTGCTGCAGCGAGCCGCGGTCAGCGCGCTCGGCGGCCAGTTCGGCGGGGTCGTCGCGATGCGCCCCGCCAGCGGCGAGATCCTGGCGGTCGCCGGCATCGGCCTCAACGATCTGCAGCCGCCGGGCTCGACGTTCAAGCTCGTGACGCTGACGGGCGTGCTGCAGGCGGGGATCGCGCACTCGCAGAGCACTTTCCCCTACCAGACCGCCGCCACCCTGGACGGGGTGCTGCTGCGCAACGCCGGCGGCGAATCCTGCGGCGGCTCGCTCGCGCTCGCGTTTGCGGTGTCGTGCAACTCGGTGTTCGCTCCGCTGGGAGCAAAGCTGGGCGCGGCACGGCTGGTGGCCACCGCGGAGCGCTTCGGCTTCAACCGCGACCCCGGCATCCCCGGCGCGCTTCAGAGCACGCTGCCGCCGGCGGACCAGATCCAGGGCGACCTTGGCATCGGGTCCACGGCGATCGGGCAGGGGATGGTGCAGGCGAGCGTGCTGCAGATGGCGACCGTCGCCGCGACGATCGCCGACGGCGGTCGCCGGCCGGCGCCGACGTTCACCCCGACCGCCCTCGCGGCGGCTCAGGCGTCGCGCGTGCGCGTTACGAGCACCGACGTAGCGCACGCCGTGCGGCGCATGATGACCGGCGTGGTGCGCTTCGGCACGGGCCGCGCGGCCGCGATCCCGGGGGTGGTGGTGGCCGGCAAGACCGGCACGGCAGAGCTGGCGAGCGCGTGTGCCGACAGCGGCACGGGCGCAGGCGCGGGCACTGGCACGGACAGCTCGGGCGGTGCGGCCGGCTCGGGCACGGACGGCTCCCAGGACTGCCCAGCGGCGGACGATCCGTCGAACACCGACGCCTGGTTCACCGCGTTCGCGCCTGCGCTGCGCCCACGGATCGTCGTCGGCGTGCTGCTGGTGAAGGACGGCGCGGGCGGCGATACGGCCGCGCCTGTGGCCCGCCAGGTGCTTCAAGCCGGGCTTCAGCTGCGCTTCTAGGGCACACGCGAGGGTCTGACCCCACTGCAACGCTCGCCCGCCGGCGCTGGGCCGGGATCGCGGCTAGACGTCGAGCTCGGCGGTGGCGCTCTCGCCGGGGTTCTCCGGATCGACGAGCTTCAGCTCCAGCGGCCGGTTGTCCAGCGAGACGACGTTGATCTTGAACAGCAGCAGGGCTCCCTGGGTGGGTCCGGAGGAGGCGACCGAGTTCAGCGGCGGGATCCGCCCGGCGGACGGCACGCTGCCCCCCTGGTAGGCGAACGGGTTGGTTTGATCGGGAATCACCGGGATGTAGCTCGTGCCCTGGGTGTCGCTGATCGAGATGTTCGTGGCGGCCGGGTGCGCCTGGTCGGAGTGGTTGAACACCTGCAGGAACACCGCGAACCACTCCTGCTTGGGACCCAGCTTGCGCTCGTCGGCCGTGAGCCCGCGCAGGTAGGTGGCATCCTCGGAGTCGACCGGGTTCAGCTGCCGGGAGAGCTGCACCTCGTATACGAGCGGCCCCACGTCGAGGTAGGGCGCGTTCTCGCCCGACTCGCCGGCGTACGTGCCGGTGCTGACGCGCGTGTGCGAATCCCCGCAGGCGCTGAGCGCGAGGATCAGGACGAGCGCCAGCACGAGCGCCGCCGCCGTGCGCGGCGCGCGGCGGTACACACGGGCGCGGCGGTGCGAAGGAAGAACTCTGAGCATGCGGGCGGGCAGTCTACCCATCGCTCACCCTCCGGCGACTGTCACACGCGTGCCGCGGCCTTCGCCGCGCTCGATGATCGAGCGCAGACGGCGCATCGCACGGGCGTTCTTGCGCTTGCACCAGCTGCGCTGACCGAAGGACTCCATGATGCGGTCGGACAGCTTCCCGGGCTCGGTCTCCAGCGTGAACTGCACGCGGGTGGCGTCGGGCGCGACCTTCGACAGCTCGTACACGCCGAGTGAGCGGATGCGGTTGGTCTTGCCGGTGCGGCCGATCTCCACGATGCGCGAAGGCCGCTCTACCTCAGCGAACGTGACGTCCGCCCAGCTGAAGCGATTGCCCGGCGCTTTCACGCGAAAGCGCGCGCCGGCGCCCAGTCCTACGGGGTTCTCGCGCGTCAGGTGCCAGTCAACCAGGTAGTGGTCGGTGAACTCCGCGTGGTTGGCGATGTCCTGCAGATAGTCGAACACCTGCTCGCGCGGCGCGTCGATGACGATCGAGACGGTTACGGGATCCACGGCGGCGCCAGTTTAGAGCCCGGGCGGGCGGCTCGGCTTTCAGAGTCCTGGCCGGCGGCTGGGCTGCTACGCCGCGTGAGCGGCTAGTCGTACGGTCTGCCCGTGCTCGCTGTGGCGCACGCGCTCGGACGCGGCGGGCGCCTCGCGGCGCTGATCCTTGCATAGCTCGCACACGACGCCGCGGCCCTGCTGGTAGAGGTGTACGTGCTCTCCCACGAGCGGCGTGCGTCCACAGTCGGCGCAGCGCAGCCGATCGGCCGTCAGCTCACCGACGCTGCGGCGCAGCAGCACCCGCTCGAACAGCTCGACGTGATTGGCGAACGAAGACATGGACATGGTTGCCCTTGGACTTCGCCACGAGCTAGCGGCTTCCTGCGCCCTCACGAGCAAGTCGCGGTCGAGCCTCGACGGATCGGGGGCGGGCCCGCAGGACGGCCCCGAGCGTCACTCGCCAGTTTGGAGTGATCCACGGTTGGGTAGGAATGAGTACGTGTCGCTGTAGCTATCGGGCCCATCTCCGCAGGGCCCTGTCCGCGGGCCGGATTGCCAAGATGCTGACCGGTTCGATCATCCGCAACGGGAATCTCGTTATGATCGCTACAAAGGTCCGTCGACAAGTCGTCGATCCCGGTGCATCGCCGGTGGGGAAGGGAGATGCAGGATGGAATCACTGACCTCAGGGACGCTGGCCGGGGCCGGCTCGTTTCGCTGCCAGCAGTGCGGCTACGTGCTGAGGCTCGCCGCGTCCGACATGCTTTCTGACTGCCCCGGCTGCGGGGGACACGATTACGCGCGCGCGTCGCTGTTCAGCACCGGCCGCATACCCGTCTCGGCCGAGCACACCACCGAGGGCGCCCACAGCGACGAGGAGCGCATGCTCTGGCTGGAGGGGGTCAGGGATCGGCTCGACGGCCCCGGCGAGTACCTCGTGTTCGAGGAGAGCGACGAGCTCGTGACGGTGCCGCTCACGCGTGAGTGGACGCGCGTGGGGCGCAGCCTCGCTGCCGATGTGCGCTTCGACGACCCCACCGTCTCGCGCCGTCATGCGCTGGTGGTGCGCCAGCCGGACGGCGTGCGCGTGCTCGACGATCGCAGCCTCAACGGGGTGTTCGTCAACGACGAGCGCGTCGAGTGGAAGGTGCTGGAGGATGGCGACGAGATCCTGATCGGGCGCTATCGGTTGAGCTTCATCAGCACGTACGCCGAGCGCGTGTCAGCTGCGGACGCGCCGCTGCAAACCCACGCGTAGAGCCCCGTTCCAGCGGTTGTGGGGCGCGTCGGCTGGCCGGCGGGCGCGCCAGCGGACCTGTGACGGCCAGCTCTCGTAGTATCGGCGCCATGACGCAGACGATCGCGGTGCTCTCCCAGAAGGGCGGCACCGGCAAGACGACGACCGTGCGCACCCTCGCCGACGCGCTGCGCGCAGTTGGCGTGAGCACGCTGGTGGTGGACCTCGACCCGCAGGGCAACCTGTCGGAGTACTTCGACGTGCCGCCGGACGCCGAGCCGACGATCGCGGATGTGCTCAGTGGACGCGCGAGCGTGGCGAAGGCGATCCACGAGGACATCGTGCCGGCCAACCTCAGCCTGGCCGAGGCGGAGCTGATGCTCGGCGGCAAGATGGGCCGCGAGCTGACGCTGCGCCGGGCGCTCGCCAAGGCGCCCGCCGAGTACGAGCTGATCCTGATCGACTGCCCGCCGTCGCTGGGACTGTTGACCGTCAACGCGCTGGTGGCGGCCGACTTCGCGCTGATCACCGCCGAGGCGCAGTACTTCGCGCTGCAGGGCGTCGAGCAGGCGATGCACGTGGTCGAGCTGGCGCGTGAGAGCCTGAACCCCGACCTGCAGCTGCTGGGCATCCTGATGGCGCTCGCCGACATGCGCACGGTGCATTCGCGCGAGGCGCTGGCTTCGCTGCGCGAGCACTTCGGCGCGAAGGTGTTCGACACGGTCGTGCGCGCGTCGATCGCGTACGCCGAGTCGGCTGAGCGGGCTGTGTCGATCATCGAGCACCGGCCCGACCTCGGCGCCGACTACGTCGCCCTGACAGGCGAGATCCTGAAGCGCATCGGCGGCTTCGAGCCGGCGCGCAAGCGCCTGCGGGCGGCCTAGAGCTCGCCGACGTAGGCGCCCTGCGGCTCGAACGGCGCGCGCATCAGCGTCGCCCAGCCGTCGAGCTCGCCGCGCAGCGCTTCGACGACCGCGCCGGTCTGCTCGTAGAAGCACCAGATCAACACGGTCGGGCCGGCGCCGGAGATCGTCGCTCCGAGCGCGCCCAGCTCGCGCGCGCTCTGGACGAGCTCGTAGGAGCGCGGGAACAGCGGCGCACGGTGGGGCTCGTGCAGGCGGTCCTGCAGGCCGCGTGCGAGCAGGTCCCAGTCGCCCTTGGCCAGGCCGAGCATCAGCAGCGCGGCGTGGGCGACGTTGAACACGGCGTCCGCCAGCGGCACCTGCGCCGGCAGCGCGGCGCGCGCGGCGCGCGTGCGCACTGCTTCGAACGGCACCACCGCCAGCGCTTCCAGGCCCGTCGGCGGGTCGAAGCGCATGGTGTCGCCGTCGGCACACACCACGAAGCCGCCCTGCAGAGCGGCGCCGACGTTGTCGACGTGGCCCTCCATCTCGCTCGCCAGCGCGGAGACGTCGGCGTCGAGCTCGAACAGGTGGTCGGCTGCCATCAGACCGGCGATCGTCGCGGCCGCGCTCGAGCCGAGCCCACCCGACAGCGGGATCTCCGAGCGGATCCTGAAGGTGAAGTCGTCCGCGGGGTGCAGGCGTTCGAACGCGCGCACGCACAGGTTCTCCCGCCCCTTGGCGACCGGCAGCTCGGTTTCCACGGCGAACGTGCCGGTCTCGATCACCTCGAGTTCCAGATGCAGCGTCAGCGCCGCCGCGAGGCAGTCGAAGCCCGGGCCGAGGTTCGCCGAGGACGCGGGCACACGCACCAGGCGCCGGCGAATCACCCCAGCACCGCCATCACCCCAGCACCGCGGCCTCGAGCGCCGCGAGCTCCGCCTGGCAGGGGATCACGGCGAGGTCGCGGTCGAGCGCCGCCTGTGGGTCCTTCAGACCGTGGCCGGTGAGCACGCACACGACCCTGGCAGCGCCGTCGGCGCCGTACTTCAGCAGCCCGGCCACCGACGCGGCTGAGGCGGGCTCGCAGAACACGCCTTCGCCGGCGGCGAGCAGGCTGTAGGCGGACATGATCTCCGCGTCGCTGACGGCGCGGATCGCGCCGCGCGACTGGGTCATGGCGGTCATCGCCTCCTCCCAGCGGGCGGGGTTGCCGATGCGGATCGCGCTGGCGACCGTCTCGGGGTGCTCGACCGGGCGGCCGAGCACGAGCGGCGCTGCGCCCTGTGCCTGGAAGCCATACAGGCGCGGCGCGGCGCCAGCCTCGACGAACCCTTTCCAGTAAGCGGTGACGTTGCCGGCGTTGCCGACGGGGATGCAGAGCGCGTCGAGCTCGCCGTCGAGGTCTTCGAGCAGCTCGAACGCGGCGGTCTTCTGACCCTGCAGGCGGAACTCGTTGACGGAGTTGACGAGCGCGATCGGGTGCTTGTCGGCCAGCGCGCGCACGAGCGTCAGCGCCTGGTCGAAGTTGCCCGCGAGCGCGATCACGCGCGCGCCGTGCACGAGCGCCTGCGCGAGCTTGCCGGTGGCGATCTTCCCGTCGGGGACGATCACGGCGCAGGTGAGGCCGCCCCTGGCGGCGTACGCGGCGGCGCTGGCGGCGGTGTTGCCAGTCGAGGCGCAGATCACGGCCTTGGCGCCTTCACGCACGGCAGCGGACACGGCACAGGTCATGCCGCGGTCCTTGAACGAGCCGGTGGGGTTGGCGCCTTCGAACTTGAGGTACACCTCGGCGCCGACGCGCTCGGACAGCAGCGGGGCGCTCACCAGCGGCGTGGAGCCCTCCCCCAGGCTCACGACCGGGTCGCCCGGCTCGAACGGCAGGCGCTCGCGATAGCGCTCGATCAGGCCGTGCGCGCTCACTTGGGCTCCCGGCTCATACGAACTCCTCTTCGATCACGCGGATCGCGCGCGGCGCCGAGCGCATGAAGTCGAGGCCGGCGATCTGGCGCACGGCTGTGCGCAGGCGCGACTCGGCGAGCGGGTGGATCACCATCACCAGGCGCGCGTTCGCGCCGAGGCCGCGCTGCACGACCGACTTGATCGAGGCGCCTTGCTCGCCCAAGATGTGGGCGACGGCGGCCAGCACGCCGGGACGATCGGCGACCTCCATGTGGATGTAGAACGCGCTGATGACGTCCTCCACGAGCTCCAGCGGCGTCTGTGGCGGCGGCGGGGTGGCCGGCGGGAACATCACGCTGACCATGTCCCCGAGCACGGCGCTCGCCGTCTGACGCCCCCCGGCGCCGGGCCCTGACATCGTGATCTCGGTGATCGCGTCGGATTCGACCGTGACGGCATTGAACGGACCGCTCACCGAGGCGAGCGGGTGGCCGGCATACAGGAACGCGGGGTGCACGCGCACCGACAGCCCCTCCCCCCTGCGCTCGGCGGCGCCGATCAGCTTCAGCCCGAGCCCGAGCTCGCGGGCGTACTGCAGGTCGTCGGCCTGCAGGTGCTCGATGCCCTCATAGGCGACCTGGTCGAGATGCACCGACGTGCCGAACGCGAGGCGTGCGAGGATCGCCATCTTGGCGGCCGCGTCCTTGCCGCTGACGTCCTCGCTGGGGTCGGCTTCGGCAAAGCCCTGGCGCTGGGCCTCAGCCAGCGCGTCCTCATAGGTGAGGCCGCGCTCCATCTCGGTGAGGATGAAGTTGGTGGTGCCGTTGACGATTCCGTGGATGCGCTCCACGTGCGCGCCGGCGAGCGATTCGGCGAGCACGCGGATCACGGGCACGACGCCGGCGACGGCGGCTTCGAAGCGCAGCTGCACGTCGTGGGCGCGCGCCACGTCGAACAGCTCCTCGCCGTGCTGGGAGAGCAGCTGCTTGTTGGCCGTCACGACGTGCTTGCCGGCACTCAGCGCGGCGAGCACGTACGCGCGCGCCGGATCGATGCCGCCGATCAGCTCCACGATCAGGTCCGAGCGCTCCAAGAGCTCCCCGAAGTCGCCTTGATCGCGGCGCAGCACACCGCTCAGCACTGGCTCGGAGCCGGTCAGCCGTGCGATGTGCTCGGCGCGCTCTGACAGCAGCTGGGCGAACGCCGAGCCGACCGTGCCAAAGCCGAGCAGACCGACGTTGAAGCGGCTAGCAGACATCGCGCGCCGTCAGCTCCTGCAGCGTCTCACGCCGCACCACTACGCGCGCGTCGCCGTCCTTGCAGAACACGATCGGCGGACGCGGCACGCCGTTGTAGTTGCTCGCCATCGCGTGCCCGTACGCGCCGGTGGCAGGCGTCACGATCACGTCGCCCGGCCTGGGGTTCTCGAGCAGCGCTTCGCGCACGATCACATCGCCGGATTCGCAGTGCTTGCCGGCGAGCACGTATGGGCTGCCGGCGCCGAAGCGGTCGGCCACGTGCGCTTCGTAGGTGGCGCTGTACAGCATCGGCCTCAGGTTGTCGGACATGCCGCCGTCTACGGCCACCCACGTCGAGACGTTGCGCTTGACGCTCTCGACCGTGTACAGCGTCACGCAGCCGTTGGCTGCGAGCGCACGGCCGGGCTCGATCAGCAGCCGCCGCGTGGGCGGCATGCCGTGGGCGCGCGCTGCTCCCACGACGGCTTCGACGTACGCCTCGATCGACGGCGGCGGGGCCTGGGACTCGGTGTAGGCAACGCCGAGCCCGCCGCCGAGATCCCAGACGGGGAAGTCGCCGAGCTTCGCCAGCTCGGCTGCTGCGCGGCGGAACGGGTCGAGGTCGAGCAGCTGCGAGCCGATGTGCGCGTGGATCCCGCGCAGCTGCAGCCCCTCGGCGCGCTCGATCCGCTCGATCACCGCGGGAACCTCCTCCATGCCGAAGCCGAACTTCGAGTTCGCCTGGCCGGTGGAGATCTTCTCGTGCGTGTCGCCCTTGACGTTGGGGGTCACCCGAATAAGTAGGTGCTGCGCGCGCGCGACGCGCGCGCGCGCAGCACCATCTCTTTTGACGAGTCCCTCCAGACGCTCCAGCTCGTCGAGGTTGTCGACCACGATCAGGCCCACGCCCTGATCCAGCGCCATCTGCAGCTCCGCGACGGACTTCGCGTTGCCGTGCAGCACGATCCGCTCGGCCGGAAAGCCGGCGTTCAGCGCCAGGTACAGCTCGCCCGCGGAGGCGACATCGCACCACAGGCCTTCCTGCGCGAACAGCTCGAGCACCGGCGTGCAGGGGAATGCCTTGGAGGCGAACACGACGTGGAAGTCCTCGTGGCCGGTCTGCGCGCCCGCTGTGAGGAACGCGCGTGCGCGCATGCGCAGATCGTCTTCGGCGACCACGTATGCCGGCGTACCGAACTCGCGCGCCAGCTCGATCGCGTCGCAGCCGCCGACCTCCAGGCGCCCGCGTTCGTTCAGCCGGCTGCCGAGCGGAAATACTGCTGAGAGACTCGTCTCGATCGCCATGGCTGGGGATTATCGCTGGCGCGCGAGCAGGACGCCCAGGCGGGTCAGGCTGGGGTCGGGCGCGCTGAGCGCCCCCCGGGCACGCGCAGGCCGGCGATGCCGCCGCGCCGCGCCATCAACGCCAGCCAGGTCAGACCGATCGCGAGCAGCCCGATGCTCTCCAGCTGCGGCGTGGTGAGACCCAGGAACACCTCCTCGTTGCGGCGTACGAACTCGACGAGCAGGCGCTCGAGGCCGCTCAGCGCCAGGTACAGCGCGAACACCACGCCCGGGCGCACCCGATCGCGCAGGCGCCACAGCAGGTAGGCCACCAGGCACATCGCGACGGTCTCGTAGATCGGCGTCGGCTGCACGCGCACTCCCGGCGGCGTCGGCACGGTGCCGTGCGGATAGCCCATCGCCCACGGTAGGTGCGAGCGGATCCCGTAGTCGCCGTCGCCGGAGAGCTGGCAGCCGATCCGCCCGATCGCGTAGCCGAGCGCGAGCGCGGTCGCGCACATGTCGATCGTGCGCAGCTCGAGCACCCGCCGCCAGCGCGCCCACGCGAGCACGCCGATCGCCCCGCCGATCGCCCCGCCGTACCAGACCAGCCCCGAGCCGGAGAAGATGCTGCCGAGCAGGTCGTGCTTGACGTCGTCGTAGTTCTCGATCAGGTAGTACAGGCGCGCGCCGACCACGCCGCCGAACAGCGCGGCGAAGACGATCTCATACGCCCAGTCGACCGGCCGGCCGAGTTCGCGCAGCCGGCGCGCGACGATCGCGCCGCAGGCCAGGAACCCCAGCGCGAACATCACGCCGAACGTCTTGATCGAGAGGCCGAGGAGGTGGATCTCGGGTTTCATCGCGCCGGTCTGCAGAACATGAGGTCGCCGAGGGACTGTATGGCAACGCAACAATCGACCGACTGCACGGTAACGCGCAGCGCTTCTGCCACAATCATGCACATGGCTTCACGAAGCTCGAACTTCGGCAGGGACACCGGGCTGCAGACGCGCATGGTCGCGACGATGTTCCTGCTCGGGCTCGTCTACGCGGTGCTGATCGGAGTGCTGGTCGCATCAGGCGCCGGCGGCGTGACGATCGCGATCATCGCGGGCGCGCTGTTCGTGCTGCAGCTCACGACGTCGGACAAGATCGGGCTGCGCGTGATGGGCGCCCACGAGGTGTCCCCGCAGGACGAGCCAGAGTTCCACGCGATCGTCGAGCGGCTGTGCGTGCAAGCGAACCTGCCCAAGCCGCGGCTGGCGATCATCGAGACCTCGATGCCGAACGCGTGCGCGATGGGGCGCTCACAGAAGTCGGCGACGGTGTGCCTGACGACGGGCATCCAGCAGCTGCTGTCGCCCGCCGAGCTCGAGGGAGTGCTGGCGCACGAGCTGACGCATGTGATCAACCGCGACGTGATGGTGATGACGATCGCGAGCTTCTTCGCGTCGGTCGCCTCGATGATCGTGCAGTTCGGGTTCTTCTTCGGCGGCGGCTTCGGCGGTGGCGGCGACGATGACGAGGACAACAGCATCATGTACGTGATCCTCGTCTCGGTCGTCGTGTACGCGGTGTCGTTCGTGCTGATGCAGGCGCTGTCGCGCTACCGCGAGTTCGCGGCGGATCGCGGCGCCGCGGTGATCACCGGCCGCCCGAGCGCGCTGGCGTCGGCGCTGCTGAAGATCGGCGGCACGATGGAGCGCGTGCCCCAGCAGGATCTGCGCGCGGCTGAGGGCATGAGCGCGTTCTTCATCTTCCCGGCGCGCACCAAGCGGTCGCTGTACAACCTGTTCGCCGACCACCCGCCGATCGAGCAGCGGGTCGCGGCGCTCGGTCGTCTGGAGACCCAGCTCCAGGGCGTCGCCGCGTAAGCGGCTGCTCCAGAGCGGCACGCGCGGCAGGGCGACACGACGCGATGGGACTGTTCGACGTTCTGACGGGGCGCAGCAAGATCAAAGGCCCGGCGCCCGACCGCCTGTTCGCGATCTCCACCGCGTACATCGCGCTGCAATCCGAGCACCAGATCGACCCCGACGGGTCGGCGGCGATCGTGTTCCAGCCGCTCGCCACGAGCGAGTTCGAGGCCACGATCCGCGACATGGAAGAGGTCGTCAAGGCCACCGGCGGTGAGACCGGCACACAGGTGAGCACCACGGATGACAGCTACGGCTACCGCTGGATGGTGCTGCGCGACCCCGAGGTCGAGGATCTCGCGGTCGGCATCAACGCCGTGTCCAGCTCGATCGAGACGTCCGGGCACGGCGAGCGCCTGCTGTGCGCGGTGTTCGCCTTCAGGGATGCGCGCAAGCAGCCGGTGTACTTCATCTACAACTACAAGCGCGGCTCGTGGTACCCGTTCGTGCCTGCCGGAGGCGAGCAGCAGCGCTCGACCGAGCGCGAGCTGCAGCTCAAGGCACAGCTCTCCGGCGAGCTGCCGATGGAGCCGGAGCTGGAACGCTGGTTCCCGCTGTGGGGGATCCCGATCTAGCCCACGGGAACGCCGTGCCGGTTCACTCGCGCACGGCGTTTGCGGTCCTCCCGGCCCGCCCTCGCGGCCGAGGTCAGTCCGGGATCAGGCCTTCGCCGGTGAACTCCTGACCGGCTTCCTCGAAGCTGATGTCGGCGGGCGGCAGGATCAGGTCGGAGCCCGCGAGCTCATCCTCGCCGAGCCGCTCCCCGTTCGCGCGCACGAACTCCAGCAGCTCCTTGTAGGAGGCCTCGAAGCCGTCCTGCGCCCCGTTGTCCACCACCGCCACGACCGCGTTGTCGAGCTCATTCAGACGCGTGCGATGACTGTCGTCGACGCGATATTGATCCTCGCCGGAGATGCGCACGATCATGCCGACTGCTCCGTCGAGCCGGACTGCTGCTCAGCCGGGGCGTCCGCGCCCGCGGGCAGCTGCCCCGAGGGTACGCCTCCCTGGCCCAGCTCGCTCTTCATCTTGGCCAGCTCGTCATCGACGGCCGACTGGCTGGAGAGCTGCTTGAGCTGACGATCGATGTCGTCCTCGCCCGAGCCGAGCGCCGTGAGATCCTCGAACGTGCCGGCGGCCTCCAGCTCGGAGACGGCGTCCGCGCGCGCTTTCATGTTCTCGGTCTTGTCGACCGCGCGCTGCATCGCAAGGCCGACGTCGGCCATCTGCTCGCCCACGCCGGTGGCAGCCTCGGAGATCCGCACCTGAGCTTCGGCGGCGGAGTACTGCGCCTTGATGACTTCCTTCTTGGTGCGGAACGCTTCGATCTTGGCGCGCAGCTTCTGCTCGGAGTCGATCAGCTTCTGCTGCTGGCCCTCGAGCTCTGAGACCTGCTGATCGAGCGACTGCAGCTCGGTCTGGGCGACGTTCTTGCGCTCCAGCGCGACCCGCGCGAGGTCCTCCTGGCCGGAGGAAAGCGCCTGACGTGCCTGCGTGTCGAGCTTGACGAGCTGCTGCTGCAGCGTCGACTCCTGCATCTGCAGGCGCTTCTTGGCGGTCACCACGTCGGCGATGCCCTTCTTGACGTTCTGCAGCTGCTCGAGCTGCTTCTGGTAGCTGTAGTCGAGCGTCTCGGCAGGGTCCTCGGCTCGGTCGAGGAGCTTCGAGACCTTCGCCTTCACGACAGTGGACATGCGCCCGGTCAAGCCGGCCATCTGATCCTCCTAGTTGCAGGGGGGCGATTCAGGGGAGGCTCAAGCGTAGCCGAGATCCGCCGGCCCCCGGCGCGCTGCTACAGCGCGACGGGGTGGCGGATCTTGAAGCCGTGATTGTCGTGGCGCAGCGGGCGCCAGCGCGGACCCTGCTGGGCGGCCGGGTCGTCGGCGGCGCTGGTGTCCAGACGCAGTCCGGCGACGTCCATGTAGGCGTGACCCGGGTTGGAGAAGATCGTGACCCACTGCCCGATGCCGCCCGAGCCCCACTTCATGAACTGCGAGGAGTCATCGGGCGAGCTCAGCAGCGAAGCGCCGTGCAGCGCGAAGGACACGGTTCCCGAGCAGTCATAGCCGCGGGAGGTGAACGACGTGTTGTGGCCGCCGCCGTAGACGTACGGCAACCCGACGATCTGGTTGCCGGCCCAGACGATCGCCTGGATGGCGGCCGGCGCCGACATCGGCGCAGCGGCGAGCCCGTTCACCAGCCGAGTGGTGGAGCCGGGCACCAGCAGCTGCGGCTTGGTGTCGGCCGCCACGCCGACGGGGCTGCCGCCGGTCGACGAGCTGACCTGGCCGGCTGGGGCGGCAGGCGTGTAGGGAACGACCGCGCCAGTGGCGGTCTTCTGGAAGACAGGGCCTCTGTAAGCGACGCTCGAGGAGCGCGCCGTGATCGGCGCGTGCACCACGGGCGGGGTTGAAAGCGCCGGAGACTGGGTAGAAGCAGCAGGCGATCCGGGGGCTGTGCCGCCGGTCGGGGCAGCCAGCGCAGGCGTAGCCCCGAAGGCCAGCAGGATAGATGGAAGCAACGTCGTGCTGAGGGTTCGCACCCGCAAAACAACAACCTCTTTCGTCGGCCTGCGGGGTTAGCTGACGGGCTAGCGCTGAAAGAGCCTGCGCTCCCCACGGATTACCGTGAGATTCGCCCCAACAACCTGGGTCCCCCGTTCCTTGACTTCTGGCCAAGGATTCGGCGTTCGATGCGGCAGGCTAGCAAAGTGCAATGACGGTTGCACGACATGCACGCGTCGCTGCGTTGTGTATGGCCCCAAAATGCGGCTTGGAGACCCAAAAGAGACCTCTGAGGCGATCGTTAGTGTGCTGTCCATGAGCGCTCATCCGATCCGACCGGCCGTCGTCGCGGCGCTGGTCGCGTTCGCCCTGCTCACAGCGCTGCTCGGCGGCTGCGGCGGCTCCGACGGGCGCCACGACACACCGACCGCGGGCGGCGTCGGGTCCGCGCCGGCTGCAGGCGCGCCCAGCTTGTCCACCAAGAACACGACCAGGCTCGGCGGGGCCGACCCGGTCGACGATGCTGCGGCGGTCGCCCGCGCCGTGTACCCGGGGCTCACCGTGGACACGCGCCCAGCTGCCGTCACGCTCGTGAGCGAGCAGGACTGGGCGACTGCGCTGGCGGCATCAGCGCTCGCCGGCGCGCCGCTGCGCGCGCCATTGCTGTACGCCACGCCCGGCGCGATGCGCGCTGCGGGCGCACAGGCGCTGCGCGCGATCGCTCCCAGCGGCTCCCCGAGTCTCGGTAAGGCGCAGGTGATCACGGTCGGGCGCGTCAGCGCACCCCCCGGCTACGCCACGCACGCGCTGCTGCCCGGCGGAGATCGCTTCGCGCTCGCGGGCGCGATCGCGGGGCTGCTGAGCAAGCTGAGCGGCACGACGCCTCGACAGGTGCTCGTCGTCGGCGCCGACGGACCCCCCGCGTTCGCGATGCCAGCGGCCGGGCTGGCCGCGGAGAGCGGTGCGCCGATCCTGCTCGTCAGCGCCGCCGGCGTGCCGCGAGCCACGGGCGCGGTGCTGGCGCATCTGAAGCGCCCCACGATGTACGTCGTGGGACCGAGCGCTGCGGTCAGCGACAAAGTGCTGGCCGGGCTGCGCCGCTACGGCCCGGTCATCCGCATCGGCGCCGCGGACCCGGTGAGCAACGCGATCGCGGTGGCGCGGTTCAGCGACGGGGCGTTCGGCTGGAACGTGAACGACCCCGGCCACGGGCTCGTGTTCGTCAACCAGCAGCGCCCAGCCGACGCTGCCGCGGCCGCATCGCTGTCGGCCAGCGGCGAGTACGGACCGCTGCTGCTGCTCGACCGCAGCGACCGGCTGACGCCTGCGCTGGCGCAGTACCTCAGCAACATCCAACCGGGCTACACCGACGCTCCGCGCTTCCGGCCGGTGCGCGGGGTCTACAATCACGGCTGGCTGATCGGCGACGAGCAGGCGATCTCAGCGACCGCCCAGGCGCAGCTCGACGCGCTGCTCGAGATCTCTCCGCGCAGCTCCGCCGCCGCAGCCACCCCTTCCCCCTGAATGAGATCGAGCGAACACCGATGAGCGAAGCCGAAGATCCCCGCCGCGTCTCACGCGCACAGCACTCCCAGCAGGTGACGGTCGAGGATGTGCGCCAGCTGATGGGCGCATCCACGCCGCATTTCGCGCTGCAGCTGCGCAACCGCATCGCGAAGCTGATCGCGCCGCTGCCCGGGGATCATCCCGCGCGCGTGCTGGGAGAGCGGGAGATCGCGCGCCTGGAGCAGCTCGGGCTCGACGGTGAGACGCGCGGCGAAGGCGCTCACGAGGGCGAGCGCGCGCTGCCCTCGCTCAGCCGCGCCTGATCAGCGGCCGCCGAATGCGCGCTTGCGGCGTGCGTCGACGAAGCGTGCGCGCAGCAGCCGGAAGAGCGCCAGGAACAGCGCGAAATCGATCGCCAGCAGGCCGAGGTTCAGCGCCTGCGGTGGGCGCGTGAACGCGGCTACGGCCAGCACCACCAGCGAGTGGAACACGATCACCGGCAGCACCGACAGCAGGATCGTGTGCGAGCGGTAGCCGCTCGAGTGCTCGCGCAGGGTCACTTCCACGGTGCCGAGCAGCACCGCGACGATCCCGGCGAACAGCGGCGGCCCGCCCTGCGACACGCCGCGGCCCAGCCCCACCACGGTGCCGATCGCGCCGAACAGGATCAGCAGCTCCGACAGCGGCAGCGGGTGCCACGGCGCCTGCGGGCGCTCCCCGGCGGTGGGCGCAATCTGGACGCGCGCGCGTGAGCCGGCGTCACGGGCGCTGCTGGCTCGCGCGTCACGCGCCTGTCTGGCTTGCGACGCTTCCCTGGCATGCGACTTCTCCCGCGCGGACGGCTGGGACTTCACCCGTACCGACGGTTGGGACTTCGGCGCGGCAGCCACCGACGGCAGCTCCTCGCCGGACTGCGCGGGAGCACTCGGGCGGCGCTTGCGCGAGCGTGCGCGCCGGTCCTGCTTGCGGTTCGCCAAGGCTTGCTCTACGTGGACGGCCGTGGTTCGCTGCGCACCGACATTTGCCGTCGATCCTAGCGCCTATGCTAGATCCAGTGTCCATCGTCTCACGGCCCGAGCGCACGGGCATTCCCGGGAGCCAGCTGGCCGGTCCGTTCCCTGTGGGCGAGTACGCGGCGGCGCTGCGCACCCAGCTGCGCGCGTTCACGCGCGTGCAGCTCGTCGGCGAGCTGGTCAACCTGCGCGCGGCGCGCACGCGTGTGTACTTCGAGCTGCGCGACGGCAGTGGCGCGATCGCGTGCGCGGTGTGGCGCAACGACTGGGAAGCGCTGCTGAACCGCGCCGGCAACGTCGCCGTCGCCGAGGGCATGCAGGTGGTGGTGGCTGGCGGGTGTGACTACTACGCCGGCAGCGCCACCTCCTCCCCATCGTTCTCGTTCGCGGTCAGCGACTTGCGCGTAGCCGGCGAGGGCGACCTGCTCGCGCGGATCGACCGCCTGCGCAAGGTGCTCGACGCCGAGGGTCTGCTCCAGCGCCAGCAGCGCCTGGAGCTGCCGCTGCTGCCGCGCACGATCGGAGTGGTGACCGGCGAGACCGGCAAGGCACGCGACGACGTGCTGGCGGCGCTTGCGCGGCGCGGCTGGGCCGGGCGCGTGGTGTGGGGGTTCGCGCCGGTGCAGGATCGCCACGCCGCGCCGCTGATCACACGCGCGCTGCAGGATCTGGCGGCGATCGGCGGTGTCGAGGTGGTGATCGTCGCGCGCGGCGGCGGGTCGCTGGCGGACCTGCTGTGCTTCTGCGAGGAAACGCTGTGCCGCACCGTGGCACTGCTCAGCGTGCCGGTGATCGCGTCGGTCGGGCACCACACCGATCGCACGCTGCTCGACGACGTCGCGGCGGCGAGCTGCTCCACGCCGACACACGCAGCGGAGGTCGCGGTCGGGGTGGACTGCGAGCAGGCTCGCACGGCGCTCGCGCACAGCGCCGTCCGGCTGCACGACCACGGACGCCGGGCGCTGCTGCAGCGAGCGCGCGCGCTGGCGGCGCTCTCACGCGCGCCGAACGAGCATCTGGCGCGCCAGCGCGGGCGCTTGCACCAGCAGCTGCGCGAAGCGCGCGCCGGCGCACGGCGGCGCGTCGAGGCGGAGCACCACCTGACCGAGCGCCGTGCGCTCGTGCTGCAGCGCAAAGCGCAAGCGGCGCTGCTGGATTGCCGCACGCGCCGACCGCGCGAGCTCGAGCAGCTGGCAGCGGTGCTCGCCGGGCACGACCCGCAGCGCACGCTCGAGCGCGGGTATGCGCTGGTGTGGCGGCGTGACGGAGACAGCCGCGACGAACCGCTCACGACAGCGGCACAAGCGCGCGATGCAGGCGAAGTGCGCGTGCGCTTCGCCGACGGCGAGACGCCGGCGCAGATCGTGGAAGGATGAGCCGAGGATGACCAGCGACGTATCCGACCAGGGCGCAGCGCAAGCGCAAGCGCAAGCGCAATCACAACCGCAGCAGCAGCAGCAGCAGCAGCAGCCGCCGCCGCCGCAGCAGCCGCAGACGCAGACGCCGCCGCAGACGTACGAGACTGCCGCGGCGCGCGTGGAGGAGATCATCCGACGCCTCGACTCCGGCGAGGCGAGCTTGAACGAGACGCTCGAGCTGGTGAAGGAGGGCAAGACGATGATCGAGCTGTGCGCACGCGAGCTGGAAGCCGTCGGCAGCGCGCTCGAGGAGCTGCGCCTGGAGGATCTGGTGGCGCGCCTGGAGAGCGACGTGCCCAAGTGAGCGCCACCTGGGAGCGGCTGGCCGGGCTGGCGGTCGAGATCGAGGATTACACGCTCGAGCCGCTCAGCGCGCTCGTGTCCAGCGAGTTCGAGCGCAAGTCGACCGTGATCCACGTGCGCGGCGCCGGCGAGGAGGGGCTGGGCGAGGATGTCACCTACGACGCGGTCGACCACGACGTGCTGCAGGCAGCCGGCCCGGCGCTCGCGCTGGCAGGCAGCTGGACGCTCGCATCGTTCTGCGAGCACCTGTCTCACCTGCAGCTCTTCCCCGAGCCGCCCCAGCGCGAAGTGTCCCAGCGCTACCGCGTGTGGGCGTTCGAAGCGGCGGCGCTGGATCTCGGGCTGCGCCAGGCCGGCACGACGCTGCATGCGGCGCTCGGGCGTGAGCCGGCGCCGGTGCGCTTCGTCGTGTCGCTGCGCCTCGGCGAGCCGCCGAGCCTGGAGCCGCTGCTGCACCGTACGGAGCTATATCCGGGGCTGCGCTTCAAGCTCGACCCGACCAGCTCATGGGACGAAGAGCTGATCGCGCGGCTGGTGGACACCGGCGCGGTCGACTCGGTCGACTTCAAGGCGTACTACTCCGGCTCGATCGTCGACCAGCCGCCGGACCCTGTGCTCTACAGACGGGTGGTGGAAGCTCTGCCGCACGCTTGGATCGAGGATCCAGCGCTCAACGATGAGACCGAGCCCGTGCTCGCGGCCCACCGCGCGCGCTTCTCCTGGGATGCGCCGATCCATTCGATCGCGGACATCGAAGCGCTGAAGTACCCGCCAAAGATGGTCAACATCAAGCCGTCGCGCCTGGGCGGGGTGCGCAACCTGCTCGACGCGTTCGACTACTGCGATGCGCGCGGCATCGGCAACTACGGCGGCGGCCAGTTCGAGCTGGGCGTCGGGCGCGGTCAGATCCAGTACCTGGCGTCGCTGTTTCACGGCGACGCGCCCAACGACGTCGCGCCGACCGGGTTCAACCTGCCCGAGCCGGTCGCGGGGCTGCCGAGCAGCCCACTGGCGCCGGCGCCGTCTTCGCGCGGCTTCCGCTGGGGCTAGGACAGCCCTCCAGGCGTTCACCGATCCGCAAGCAGGATAGCCAGGCCAACTTGGACCGAGAGCGATTGACGACCTAATCGTTCGGAGGCTCGATTATGTGGATGGGGACCCGTTCGGTGTGACCGTCGATCTCAAACTCAACGGAGTACGTCCCGTACTGCCGCGCATCAATCACGATCGCTGTGGGGACTGTGAGCTCCGCCGTGTAGCCTGGGACGAGCTGCGTTACGCCTCCGGTGAGGTTCGCCTTTTGCTCGCCCACGCACGTCCCATCTGGATCGAATATCCGACAGGCAATCGCATGGACCATCTCCCCATCAAGCTCATCCGGAGCCCCAACGTACCTCACTGCGAACAGCACCTGGGCGGGCATCGGAACATGTGGCGCTAACACCGCGTCGCTCCCAGCTCCGATAATCGTCGTGCCGCCCTGAGGATAAGCCTCGGCGTAACGGCAGGGTATGGCCCAGTCGACCTTCACGTAGCCCGATCTCAGGCGGCTAGCGTGAGGTGTGCTCGATGGGCCGCGTTAGGTCCCTGGTTCACGACCGTCTGATCGCTGACGAAGTCGAAGACCAGTTCGGCGTATACAGCTGTCCCGTACCCGAGTAGATAGTGCTCGACGAAAACGTCGTCTCGGTCAAGGGCAAAGCGAACGCCTTCCTCAACCAGACGGCGCAGCTCATCGAGGCTGGATGCGGCTGCCGTCCACTCCGGAATCTTAGGAGAATCAGCCCACCAGCCTTCTGGTTCGCTGTGATAGACGACTGGAATGATCTCCATGGCATCTCCTAGATTAGCTTGCGAGCATCCTCTTCGTCGAGCCCGACCTGGTCGACAAGGATCTTCCTTACCATCCCGCCGGGGATGGTTTCTCGGTCGTGAAATGCGAATAGAACCCTTCCCCGCCCCTCCGCTTCCATGTGGCGATGGGAGCCTTTTTGGCGGATCACCTGATAATTCAGCGGCGCTGCTTTTAGTATCGACAGGAGCTTTCGTGCCTTGAGCGACGGGAACCGTTCCACCACACACAGTCTCTCGCAAAGTCGTACCGGACACCCACATCGATACGTAGGCCACGGCCATCCTCACCGAGCACCCGGAACCACCCGGCCGCTCGATCTGTCTAGCGCAGCCCCGCTAGGACGGCTTAGCGCAGCTCGCCGCATAGCCCGGGGACCGTCCATCCAGCCCGCGGGACCGATACATACGGTCGCAGGGACGCAACTTCTCTGCCGCCCGTCGGTTTGAGATCGCATAGCCGCTACGGTCGTTGATCGCGACCTGATCCGCGACGCGATCCGAACCGCAAGCGATTTTCGGCCCGAAAGGTTTTCGTGGCAAGCAGAGGCGCCCACAAGCGAGCGACGTTGACGGCCGCGGCAGCTCTCCCGCTGTTAGCGCTGTGCGCCTGCCTGTTCGGTCACCCTGCGTTCGCGTCCGCCGCGGCCAACCCCGGCGGCGCGGCGCCGTCGAGCAGCCACTCCAGCACGGCGAAGAAGCGGCCGGCGTCCAAGGGGGTGCGCATCTCCGTGGCGCGCTGCGTGCCAGTGAACAACTGCAGCGCCAATGCCCGCCAGGTGTCGACGCGCGGACGGCTGCTGCTGCAGGGAGCCGGCTTGAAGTCCGGCATGCGCGTCGCGTTTCCGCGCGCGGCGGGCGCGCGCATCAACCGACGCTCGCCGGTCGCGCATCTGCATCACTCGGTGCTCGGGATGGTGGTGAGCGTGCCGAGCAGCGCGCACTCCGGGCACATCCTGGTGCTGCTCAGCCACGGCAAGCGCTCGAACGGGTACGGACCGATCTACGTCGTGCGCCACGCGCTGCACCCGCCGGCGCCCAAGCGCGCAGTGAGCACGGTTGGCACAGCAGCCAGCGGCACCGCGTTCGACGGCAACGGCATGTGGGTCTGGTACTTGAGCCGCTCCAACGGCGGCAACCTGCCGGCGCTCGTGGCACAGGCGCAGGCCGCGGGGATCAGTAGCGTGTTCGTCAAGAGCTCTGACGGGTCGAGCAACTACTGGAGCCAGTTCTCCGCAGCGCTCGTGCAGCAGCTGCACGCCAGCGGGCTGAAGGTGTGCGCGTGGCAGTACGTGTACGGCACCAACCCGACCGGCGAAGCTACGCTCGGCGCCCAGGCGGTCGCGGCCGGCGCCGACTGCCTGGTGATCGACGCCGAGTCGGAGTACGAAGGCCACTATGCGTCCGCGCAGACGTACATCACGCAATTGCGCGCGCAGGTCGGCCCCGACTACCCGCTCGGGCTGGCGTCGTTCCCGTACGTCGACTACCACGAGTCGATGCCCTACTCGGTGTTCCTGGGGCCGGGCGGAGCGCAGTACAACGCGCCGCAGATGTACTGGAAGGAGATCGGCACGAGCGTCGACACCGTGTTCGCGCACACCTACCAGCAGAACACGATCTACGGCCGGCCGATCTTCCCGCTGGGCCAGACTTACGACAGCGTGTCCGCGGCTGACCTGGCGCGCTTCCGCACGCTCGCCGGCGCGTACGGCGCGACCGGCGTGTCCTACTGGGATTGGCAGGAAACCACGAGCGCTGGCTGGGCAGCGCTCGGCGCGCCGCTGACGCCGTTCGTCGGGGCCGCGCCGGCCGCGGGCAGTCCGCTGCTGAAGCTCGGCAGCAAGGGCGATCAGGTGCTGTGGCTGCAGGAGCACCTCGCGAGCGCGATCGCGGGCCAGCAGACGACCGGCAACTTCGTCAGCCAGACCGACACGAACTTGCGCGCGTTCCAGACGTCACATGGGCTGCCCGCGACGGGCCAGAGCGACCCGGCTACCTGGCAGGCGCTGCTGGCCCTCCCGCCGGTCGCAGTCGACTGGACCGGCGGGGGACCGCAGAGCTAGAGCCAGGGTTCAGACGTGCTGGTTAGACGCGCTGGATCAGCGTGCCGGTGCCGAGCCCGCCGCCGCAGCACATCGTGACGAACCCGATCTCCTTGTCGGAGCGCTCGAGCTCGTGCAGCAGCGTGGTGATCAGGCGTGCGCCGGTCGACCCGAGCGGGTGGCCGAGCGCCATCGCGCCGCCGTTGACGTTGACGCGATCCATGTCCGGGTTGTGCTCGCGCTTCCACGCGGCCACAACCGGGGCGAACGCCTCGTTGATCTCGATCAGGTCGATGTCGTCGATCTTCATGCCGTTGCGATCGAGGATCTTGCGCGTCGCGGGGATCGGGCCTTCGAGCATCTTCACCGGGTCACAGCCGACGGTCGTCTGGTCGACGATCCGCGCACGCGCGGTGAGCCCGAGCTGCTTCGCCTTGTCGGCTGACATCAGCAGCACGGCAGCTGCGCCGTCGGAGATCTGCGACGCGTTGCCGGCTGTGATCTTGCCGTCCGGCTTGAACGCGGGCTTCAGCTGCGATAGCGACTCGAGGTTGGTGTCGGGCCGGATGCCCTGGTCGGTGACGAACGTGTCGCCGTTGACCTGGAACGGCACGATCTCGCGCTCGAAGCGGCCTTCCTCGGTGGCCTGGTGGGCGAGTCGGTGCGAGCGCACCGCCAGCTCGTCGAGTTCTGAGCGGGGGATCTCCCATTGATCGGCGATCATCTCGGCGCCGAGGCCCTGGCCGACGATGTTGTGCTTGGCCATCAGCTCCGGGGTGAACGCGAACCCGAAGTCCTCCTGGGTCTTCATGCCGGCGGCGAACGGGAAGTGGCCCATGTGCTCCACGCCCGAGCCGATCATCGCGTCATGCACGCCCGCGGCGATCAGCGCAGCGGAGAAGTTGACCGCCTGCTGGGCGGAGCCGCACTGGCGGTCGATCGTGGTGCCGGGCGTTTCGATCGGCAGCCCGGCCTGCAGCCAGGCGTTGCGCGCGATGTTGAAGCCCTGCTCGCCGAACTGCTGCACGCAGCCGGCGATCACGTCTTCGACCTCGGACGCGTCGATGCCGGCGCGCTCGATCACCTCGGTGTAGACCTTGGCGAGCAGCTCGTTGGGGTGGGTGTCCTTGTAGTAACCCTTCTCGCGATGCCCACGACCGATCGGTGTGCGCACCGCTTCGACGATCACGACCTCGCGGCCTTCTGGTTGCCTCATGGTGGAAGTCCTCCGTGGTTACGCGGCGTTGGGGAGGGAGAGCCCGGAAGCGCTTCTGAACCGTGCCCGGCGTCTCCAACCCTTATTCTACCGCCTCACCCCCCCTAGATTGACTGGTCAGTCAATCTGTTCCCGCCGCTGTGGTCGATGTCTTGCGCGACAGCCCGGCGGATTGTCAGAGTGGAGAAACACGTGAACGAACGGCTCGCCATCATCGGGAGTGGAGCAATCGCCTGTGGCCTGGCGACCGTGGCCGCACGCCACGACGAGGTACAGCTGCTGGCGCGCTCGGAGCGCTCCGCGGGGCGCGCACGCGCGACGATCGCCAAGCTCTGCGCGCGCGCGGGCGTGGGCGCGGGTACCGAGCTCGACCCCGCTACGGTCGAGGTGATCACCGACGTCGACGCGCTCGGACCGGCCACGTTCGTGGTCGAAGCGGTGGTCGAGGATCACGCGGTCAAAGCCGCGCTGCTGGCCGACCTTGCGCGCCGCAGCCCGGCGGAGACGGTGCTCGCCACCACCACCTCGTCGCTGTCGATCGAGCAGCTCGGCCAGGATAGCGGGCGCCCCGAGCAGTTCCTCGGGCTGCACGTGTTCAACCCGGTCACCAAGATGAAGCTCGTCGAGCTGGTGTTCCCGCGTGCCGCGAGCGCCGAGACCCGCCGCCGCGCGAGCGCGCTGTGCGAGATGTTCGAGAAAACAGCTGTCGAAGTGCCTGATGTGCCGGGGTTCGTCGTCAACCGACTGCTGTTCCCGTATCTGTTCAGCGCCGTGCGCCTGCTGCAGGAGACGGGCATGGAGCCGGCCGACGTCGACACGTGCATGCGCCTCGGCGCGGGCCACCCGTTGGGGCCGCTCGCGCTGCTCGACCTGGTCGGGCTGGACGTGTCGCGCGCGATCGGCGACACGCTCGGCGAGCCAGTGCCGGCGCGCATCGACGAGCTGATCGCGGCTGGCGCGCTCGGGCGCAAGAGCGGGCGCGGTTTTCACTCCTACTAGCGAGCGCGTCACCCCGAACGGAGGCTGGGCACGCTCATCCGATCAGGCGCTGGGCAAGCCTTGAACGCGAGGCTGCGCAAGTCCGAACGCGAGGCCCGGAGCCTCCCCGGGATGCCACGCGCGTCTGGGGGAAACCTCCGGGCCTCTGACGCGGGTTCCGCATCTTGGACTTTAGCTTCTGAAGAATGGAACGGCAGGCCAACCTCGCTATTTGCGCGAATTTGCTGATCGTGCAATGTCCCTGCAGGAGCTTATTTTCCAGATCCGGACAATCAGGCGGTGCTGATCCAGGGATGGCCGCCCGACCGAGTCGCAACGCGAGGATTTATCTACGCTCAGGTGACTTTTAAGTCAGCTTCATCGAGCGCGGCATACTTGTTCATGCGACGTAGGTCGCAATCGCACACCCGCCTCCTCCCAGTACACACGCTCCGGCCCGCTCCCCCCGCGGGCCGGACGTGTTTAACGGCCGCAGCCCGTCCACACCCAAGGCCGATCGACACGCACACACACGACGTCGACACGCGTGCGGCCCCACACGCGCGCAACCTCAGGAGCCGGGCTCGTCCTCACGCGCCGGCACGCGCCGACGCTCGCGTATGCGCACGGCTTCGATGCGGTTGTCCTGCACCGACTCGACGCGAATCGAGAACCCATCCGTGCTGACCGTGTCGCCGCGGCGCGGCAGCCGCCCGAGCTCGGCGAAAACGAAGCCGCCGATCGAGTTGTACGCGTCGCTGTCGACCGGTAGATCCAGCCCATAGTTGGCCAGATCCGTGACTGCTACGTGGCCGCGCACGAACCAATCGCCGTTAGCCAAGCGCCGCACCTCGCCAGCTGCCGGGTCGGTTTCGTCGGTGATCTCACCGACAACCTCCTCGATGATGTCTTCGACCGTGACGATCCCCACCACGCGGCCGTACTCGTCGACGACCACCGCCATCGACGTGCGCTGGCGCTGCAGGTCAGCGAGCAGGTCGTCGAGCGGCTTGGTTTCGGGCACGATCGGGGCGTCATGCACGAGCGACTCGATCGACGCGTGCGCGCCTTCGCGCATCAGCTGGCGCGCCAGCGAGTTGGCGTGTACGAGGCCGCGCACGCGATCGCGATTGTCCTCCTCGGTCACGATCAGCCGAGTGTGGCCCGATGAGATGCACAGCTCCAGCGCGCTCTGCACATCCTGAGAGATGTCAACCGTGATGACCGCCGGGATCGGGGTCATCACCTGGCGCGCTTCCTGCTCATGCAAGTGGAACACGCCGGTCAGCATCCCCGCCTCGCCGGGGTCGATGTGACCGCCGGCGTGAGATTCCGCGATCAGGCGCTTGAGCTCGTCCGGTGAGCCGCCGTCCTCCTTGCTACTGAGGTCGACGCCGAGTAGCACGAGCAGCCGATCGGAGATCGCGGTGACGCCGACGATCAGCGGGTGGAACAGCACACTGAACGCCTGCAGCGGCCGCGCCACGCGGCGCGCAACCGACTCGGCGTTCCTGATCGCGTAGAACTTCGGCACGATCTCGCCGCCGATCAGCAGGCCGGCGGTGACCAGCAGATAGGAGATCACCGCCGCGATCGCGATCGCCACCCCGTGGCTGAGCGTGTTGCCGAGCGCGTCGCGCAGGATGTGCGCGAGCGCGGGCTCGCCGACAGCGCCGATTCCGATCGACGTCATCGTCACGCCGATCTGCACCGCGGAGATGTAGCGGTTGATGTTCTCCAGCTGCTCGATTGCTAGCGCCGCGCCGCGTGCGCCGGCCTCGCGCATCACTTCCAGCCGCGAGCGACGCGAGCGCACGAGCGCGTACTCCGCGATCACGAAGAACGCGTTAGCCGCGATCAGCACGATCGCGAAACCCAGCTTGAGTCCGTTCACGCTAACCCAGCAGGCGTCTGAGCAGCAGCCGGCTGAACAGCCGCCATCTGAGCATCGGCGTCAAAGCGCCGGGCGTGGGTCTTCCGCATCAAATGACGCGGGTAGACGGGGGGGCGGCCCGTGCTGGCAAGCGTGCCGGGAAGGGCCGCGCTACTTCGGGGAGGTTCGTCGTCGCTCATCGGTTACCGACCGCGTAACCGTAGCAGGGCATCTGGTCGGCATCCGCAGCCGCACACCCGCTCAGACAAGCGCGTCGATCTGCGCCGCCAGCTCGAAGTCGGCTGCCGTCAGGCCGCCCGCCGAGTGGGTCGAAAGCGCGAGCCGCACCTTGTTCCAGCCGTGGACGAGGATGTCCGGGTGGTGATCGGCTGCTTGCGCGAGCCGCGCCACCTGGTTGACGAACTCGATCGCACGCTCGAAGTTCGTGAGCTTCCACTCGCGCACGATCGCCTGGTCCTCCCGACTCCAGCTGCTGAGCGCCAGGCGTGTCTGAATCTGCTCGTCTGTGAGTGTTGGCATTAAAGTCGAGGCATGCGCATCGTCAGTCTCGTCCCCCACGCCACGGAGCTGCTGTTCGCGCTCGGGTTGGGAGCAGAGGTTATCGCGGTGACGCACGAGTGCGACCACCCGCTGGAGGCGCTCGGCATCCGGCGCGTCACCCGCGACGCGCTGCCCGCCGGGCTGAGCGCCGCAGAGATCGACGCGGCCGTGCGCGAGCGCACGCTGAACGGCGACTCGATCTACGAGCTCGACGAGCAGGCGCTGGCAGAACTCGCGCCCGATCTGCTCGTTACGCAAGCGCTGTGCCCGGTGTGCGCGGTCTCCTACGAGGATGTGGCGAAGCTCGCGCGCAAGCTGCCGTCCAAGCCCAAGGTGGTGTCGTTGGATCCAAAGACGCTCGGCGAAACGCTCGGCGACGTTCGCACGCTCGCGCAGGCGACCGATCGGCGCGAGCAGGGCGTCGAGCTGGTACGCCAGATCTCGGCGCGCATCGATCGCGTAAAGCTGGCGGTGCGCGCCCAGCCGCGCCAGCGTGTGGTCGCGGTGGAGTGGCTCGACCCGGTGTTCGTCGCCGGCCACTGGACGCCGCAGCTGATCGACCTGGCCGGCGGCGAGGATCCGATCGGGCTGCCCGGCGAGCCGTCGGAGACGGTGACCTGGGAGCTGCTCGCCGCTGCCGAGCCGGAAGTGGTCGTGGTGATGCCGTGCGGGTATGACGCGCCGCGCGCGCACGAGGAGGCGCTGGAGTACGCCGGCAAGCTCGCGACGCTCGGCGCCGAGCGCGTGGTTGCGGTCAACGCGTCGGCGTACTTCTCGCGCCCCGGCCCGCGGCTGGTCGACGGGCTGGAGCTGCTTGCGCACATCCTGCACCCCGAGCTCGTGCCGCAGGCGCCCGCGCAAGCGCTGACGGTAGAGCTGCTGCCGCCCTCGCCCTGACGCCGCTGGCAGCGGCGCGGCGCGGCGCGGTGCGGTGCGGTGGGGTCCGGTGCGGTGCGCTCGGCCGGCGCTCGACTACCGGCCGGACTGAGTCCCCGCCCGGCCGGCGCTCGGCTACTGGCCGGGGGTGATGAAGATCGACTGGCCCGTCGCCGGCACGGCGTCCTCGCTGGACTTCGACGCGGCGATCGCTCCGGCGAACGCGGCTGCGGCGATCACGACACACCCGATCAGCGCCAGCGCCTGTGAGCGGTAGCGATCCGCGGTTTGGATCGCCAGCGCTGCCAGCCCGCCGCCAATCAGACCGCCGATGTGCCCGCCGATCGAGATGCCCGACAGCACGAAGCTGAATGCCAGGTTGATCAGGATCAGGCCACCGATCCCGGACTCCATGATGCTCACCTGGCGCGCGCGCATCTCCATCGCCACGGCGCCCATCAGGCCGAACACCGCGCCAGACGCGCCGACGGTGAACGCGTGCGGCGTGACCAGCAGCGCGCCGAACGAGCCCGACAGCAGCGACGCTGCGTACACGAGCCCGAACTTCAAGCTGCCGATCGCCGGCTCGAGCATCTGCCCGAGCACGTAGAGCAGGTACATGTTGAACGCGATGTGCAGCACGTTGGCGTGCAGGAAGCCGCCGGTAACCACGCGCCACCACTCTCCATACGCCACGCCGTCACCCGCCGGCGAGCTGCCCAGCAGCGCACCCTTCTGGTAGAGGCTGTTGCCGGCAGTGGTGCTCGAGAAGCTCAGGTTGCCTTCGGCCAGGAACGCCACCAGATTGATCGCGATCAGCGCATAGGTGACCTGTGGCTGGCGGATCGTGTTGCGCATGGTGTGTACTTTCGTGCGCTGTCGGGAGCACTCGGGACAGCGCATGCCCACCGCGGTGGTGGTCATGCAGTCAGGACAGATCGAGCGTCCGCACGACGAGCAGGACACGCCGGTCTCACGCGTTGGGTGGCGATAGCAGGTGGCCATCGTAAGGACGCTACCAGCAGCGCCGCTGCGCGCCGCTATGTGTTCGACGGCACCTGCACGGCGATCACTGGAGTCTTCGTCGGAACGAGGCTGCCGCCGAGCGGTTCGTCGGTGACGAGGACCTTGTCGACGCCATGCAGATTGCCGGGCACGCCGACCGAGCCCTTCCCCTGTCGCGTGACCGAGAACAGCGCGTACGTGGGCTCCGGCGCCTTGGCGCCCTTCAGCACCAGCCACACTTCGTAGATCCGTCCGGGCGGAGGCGCCGGCAGGTTGATCACGCGCAGCTCGGAGCGCGCGCCGACCTGGCGCAGCACTACGTTCGCGCGATGATCAGCGGAAGCGACGGTCGCTGGTGTGACGCGTGTGGACTGATTGACCGAGCTCGAGCCGCCGTTGAGCACGAGCGCTCCGAAGAGCACGCCCAGACCGAGAGCAGCGGCCGAGGCGAACGCCGGCAGCGGGCGCCAGCGCCAGCGCGTGCGCGCCGGCTCGGCGCGGTCGGCTTCGTGGCCGGCGGCTTTCAGCAGCTCGGCTTCGCCGAACACGGTGCCCATCAGACGCACACGCAGATCGTCGGATGCTTCCAAGCGCGGGACACCGGATTGCAGCGAGTCGGCGACTGCCTGCAGCTGGGATACCTCGCGGCGGCAGACGGCGCAGTCCGCGAGATGCGCGCGGTAGGGCTCGAGCTCGTGGACTTCGAGCGCGCCCAGCACGTACACCGCCGCGTTGGCGCTCTGCTCGCACTCTCGATTGTGATCGGGCATGCTCATGAGATCACCTGCGTCGTCTGGAGCTGCGAGCGCATCTTCTGCAAGCCGAGGCGCATCCGACCCTTGACCGTCCCGACGGGCGTATCCAGCATCGCCGCGATCTCGGTGTGGGTGAAACCGCCATAGTAGGCAAGCTCAATTACACGACTCTGTTCGGCCGGCAGTTCTTCCAGCGCCGCACGAATTTCACGCGCCTCGTCGAGACGACCGACCTCGAGGTCGGTTCGCTCCGGCGCTTCCAGGCGCTCCTCGATGCCTTCGTCGCTGACCCTGCCGCGGTCATGCACGAGACCTCGGCGCAGCGCGTCGATCGAGCGGTTGTGAACGATCCCGAGCACCCAGCTGCGCACGCTGCCACGAGTGCGGTCATAGCGCGCGCCGCTGCGCCACAGCGATAGGAAGGATTCCTGCACCACCTCCTCGGCGATCGCGCGCTTGCCGCACATGCGATAGGCGAGTGAGAAAGCGGCGGTCGAGTGGCGCTCATAGACGATCGCGAACGCGGATGCGTCGTTCTCGCGCACGAGCTGCATCAGATCCTCGTCCGCCAGACGCTGCAGCGCGACAGACGCCGCCTCAGTGGAGCGTTTATATAGGGCCATGTCGGACATTGATACGCGAGGAGCTGGAGCGGCGGATCAAGATCCGCAAATCGGCGTACTGCGCATAGCCGGAATATTGAAGCACCGATCGCGGACAGACGGTCCGCTAAGCCGAATCATTCCCTCGGTCGGGTGGTTCAGCCATTGCCGAACAGCCGGCGCGTTTCACGCTCCAGATCCTGAAGCGCGCGCTCGGCGCTCGTGCGCGCGCCGTGCAAAGCACCGGACGCGTGCTGGCGCTGGCGGGCACGCAGCAGCACGAGCGCCACACCGGCCGTGCCGCCCACCACCAGCGCGGCTGCGGGTCGCGGCCAGTTGCGCGGGTCGCGCATCGCCGACAGCTCCCACGCCTCCAGCTCACCCGCCGCGATCTCCGTGAGACTGCGCAGCGTGCCTTCCAGCCGCTGCGTCAGATCCTCAGGCGGCTCGACCGGCGCGAGCGCCTGATGCAGCAGACGCTCGAAGTTGGGCGTCGCTTCGCTCATCGTGCAACACCGCCACGAAGCGCAGCGCTCACGTCGAGTCTCCGTCGGCGGGCGGATCGGACACGAACCCCTCCAGCTGCTTGATCGCGCGATGGATCAGCACCTTGGTGGCGCCGTCGGAGCGTCCCAGCGCGCGCGCGATCTCGCGGTTGTCCATGCCGAGCGCGAAGCGCATGATCAGCGCTTCGCGCCGATCCTCCGGCAGCTGCTGTACGCCGGCGAGCACCCGGCTGAGCTCGTCGCGCCCTTCGACCAGCTCCTCGGTGGTGTGCAGCGCCGCCAGCGCGGTGGTGTCGTCGATCGGCGACGCCGGCTTGCGCGAGCGATCGCGGTACAGGTTCGCCGCGAGGTTGTGCGCGATCCGGATCAGCCACGGCCGCAGCGGCCGGCCGTGAGATTCGCGCTGCGCGCGTTCGAAGTGTCGATACGCCTGCAGGAACGTCTGCTCGGTCAGGTCCTCGGCGTCGTGATGATCGCCGACGCGGTAGTACGCATAGCTGTATACGTCGCGCAGATGCGCGCGGTACAGATCGGAGAACTCCGCATCCAGCTGCGCCTTGGACTTCTGCGTGACCGGTTCGCTCACTCATCGCAACCCTACCCTTCGCCCCGCTGCGGGAGCTCAGGCCGCGCGCTGAACCTCGCGCGGCGCGCCTTTCCGAGGTCGATCGAGCCGCTCCCCGGCGGCGGTCGCGCCGCCCAGCCACTGCCATTGCAGGCTGATGCACGCCCAGATCCTGTTCGCCACGCCTGCGGCGAGCGCCGGCGACGGCTGCTGGACCGTCGGGTACGCCAGCGGGCGCCCACAGCGGATGCGCACCTTGCGCGGGCGGATGCGCCAGCCTTTGCGCACGTGGTCGCTGCCGATCACCGCGATCGGCACCACGCGCGTGCCCGTCTCGAGCGCCAGCCGTCCCACGCCGCGGCGCGCGTCGCCCAGCGGGCCGCCGCGCACGCGCGTGCCCTCGGGGAAGATCACCACGCAGTCGCCGCGCGCGAGGATCGCGCGTGCGGTGGCCATCGCATCCTGATCGCTCGCCCCGCGGTCGACCGGAAACGCGCCGAGGCTGCCGAGCACCCATGCCTGCCAGCGCTTCTCGAACAGCTCACGCTTGGCCATGTAGTACACCGGGCGCCGCGCACACGCGCCGATCACGAACGGGTCGAGAAAGCTGCGGTGGTTGGCCGCCAGCAGCAGCGGCCCGGAGCGCGGAATGTGATCGCGTCCGATCCGCTCCAGGCGGAAGTACACGAGGAAGAACGGCACGAGCAGCGCGCGCGCTACCCAATACACGACCGGGTTGACCCCGCGCCGCAGGGTGCGCTGGCGGAACTCATCGAGCGCTGCGCCTTTGGCAGCGTCGAGATCGGCATCAGACCGCTCGCTGTGATGCCCATTCGCTTGTGCTGCCCGACGCTGATCCGATTGCTCGCCCATACGATTGGATACCCGTTTGCGCCATCGCCGTTACAGTGGACCCACGATGTCGATCGATCGCGGCAAATCCCTGCGAGGTGCGCTGGCCGGCGCGCTGGCTGCAGGTGTCTGGGCGGCGCAGATGCCGTTGGACAAGCACCTGTTCGGCTCGGACTTCGACGACGTCGAGCTGCTCGGCAAAGCGTTTACGCGCAAGCGCGCCTGGCCGCTGGTGGGCTGGGCACTGCACATCCAGAACGGCGCGCTGTTCGGTGCGGTGTACGCGCAGCTGGCGCCGCGCGTGCCGCTGCCGTCGTGGGCGCGCGGACCGGCTGTCGCGCTGAGTGAGAACTTCGGCACCTGGCCACTCGGTTTGTTGGTCGATCGCGCCCATCCTGCCCGCAAGGAGCTGCCGCGGCTGTTCGCCAACCCGCGAGCGCTAGCCCAATCCACCTGGCGCCACCTGCTGTTCGGGGTGGTGCTCGGCGAGCTCGAACGACGCTTGAACGCACCGGACCCGATCGATGTGCCGTCCTACGAGCACATCATCTCCTCCAACGGCCACGGCAATCTGGAGCACGCAGTCTCCACCGGCTGACCAACGGCCACGGCAATCTGGAGCACGCCGTCTCCACCGGCTGACAGCGCGCGCGCTGTCGAGCGCAGAGCGATCCGAGGCTGCCGACCGGCGCCCGTTTGGCGTGCATCGGCACGCGGCGCCTCCGCCGCGCTAATCTCGGCCGTCGCACGCCGGAGTAGCTCAGCTGGTAGAGCACCTGTCTTGTAAACAGGGGGTCAGGGGTTCGAGTCCCCTCTCCGGCTTGCTGGCGCCCGCGGCAGTCGAGGGTTCACGCGGCCAGCAGTCCCACCTAGTCGATTCTGGGGCCGATTTGGAATAGGCTTGCGCGCCACACCATGTCGCTTCTCGCCGGCCGTCTGATATCGATGCGCTTCGACCTACGCCTGGGATGCTGGGCGTTTGTGCTAGCGCTGCTTGCGGTGCTCGCGTTGCGGTGCGTCGGGATCGCCGTGGAAGTCGACCCGCGCAGCAGCGCTCACAGCAGCGCGCGCGCAGGCGCAGGCGCGTTGGCGAGCCTCCCGCCGGCGGCTGGCGCAGCTGTTTCGCGTGGCCTCGGCGCCAGCCATCGTGGCTACTGGGCGACGAGCGAACGCGGGTCGCTGCACGCACGCAACGCGCCCCAGCGCTTCACCGCGCGCTTCCTGCCCAGCGGAGTCGTGATCGGGGTGCGACGCGCGCGACTTGGCCTGGGGCTGCGCGCGATCGGACGCGGCACACGCATGCGAGCGGTGGCGCCTGTGACTCCGACCGCGACGCGCAACAACGTTTCATACCGCCACGGGGATCATGTGGTCGAGTGGTACGCCAATGGGCCACTCGGGCTCGAACAGGGCTTCACCCTGCCGACGGCGCCGCAGCGACAGCGCCGCGCCGGGCTGCTTACGCTCAGCCTCGCGTTGAACACGCGCGGCTTGCGGGCGCGGCTCGCGCACGACAAGCACGACCTGACGCTCACCCGCTACGACGGCGCGGTCGCCCTCCGCTACCACGGCCTGACCGTTACCGACGCACGCGGGCGTCAACTCCACTCATGGCTCGAGCTCGACGACAACGATCTGCTCATCAGGACCAACGACGCCAACGCGCGCTATCCGCTGCGCATCGACCCGCTCGTCGAAACCGCGGAGCTCACGGCCTCCGACGGAGAGAACACTGACGGACTGGGGATATCCGTCGCCGCCTCAGGCGACACGATCGTCGCCGGCGCGCCCGACGCGACCGGCAACACCGATCACTCGCCGCTGTACAAGGGGGCGGTTTATGTGTTCGTCAAACCTGCCACCGGCTGGGCCACCGCGACCCAGGTCGCCGAGCTCACAGCGTCCGACGGCGAGCGCCAAGACTGGCTCGGCTCCTCGGTGGCGATCTCCGGCGACACGATCGTCAGCAGCGCTCCCCGCGCCACCATCGGCAGCCAGGTCAACCAAGGCGCCGTGTACGTGTTCGTCAAACCAGCCTCAGGCTGGAGGAACACCACCGAAACCGCCAAGCTCACCGCAGCAGACGGCGCCGCCAACGACTCCTTCAGCTCCTCGGTCGCGATCTCCGGCGACACGATCGTCAGCGGCGACTCAGGCGCGACTATCGCCAACAAGCTCTACCAGGGCGCGGCGTACGTGTTCGTCAAACCAGCCTCAGGCTGGAAGAGCACCACCGAAACCGCCAAGCTCACCGCAGCAGACGGCGCCGCCGGCGACTCCCTCGGCGCTGCAGTCGCGATCTCCGGCGACACGATCGTCAGCGGCGCGAGCAACGCGTCGATCAACGGCCAGCCTGGCCAGGGCGCGGTTTACGTTTTCAGCAAACCCTCCTCGACTTGGTCGAACACCACCGCGACGGCCAAACTCACCGCAGCGGACGGCGCCGCCGCCGACTCGCTGGGGAGCTCCGTAGCGATCTCCGACAACACGGTTGTGAGTGGCGCACCCTTCGCGACCACCGACGGCAATCCGCTGCAGGGTGCGGCATATGTTTTCGTCAGACCCTCGTCAGCCTGGACGAGCAGCACCGAAACCGCCAAGCTCACCGCATCTGACGGTTTGCAGAACTCCCGCATGGGGGCATCTGTAGCGATCTCCAACAACGTCATCGTCGCCGGCTCACCGTCCTTCGGCGTCGGCCCGGGGACGGCGTACCTCTTCGTCAAGTCCGCCGGGAACTGGACGACGGCCACCCAGACAGCGAAGCTCACCGCATCGGACGGCATCCCGAACGACAAGGAGGGCGCCAGCGTCGCGATCTCCGATGACGCCGTTGTCAGCGGCACGCCCAACCTGCTCCTCTACACCGACTTCACGCCTCAGGGCAGGGCATATGCGTTTGCGATCCTCCCCGTGGTCGACTCAGGTCGCCCCAGCGACGTCTCGTCAAGCAGCGCGTCACTCGTGGGCAGCGTCAACCCACAGGCTCTCGCGGCGGTGTCCGATTGTCATTTCGACTACGGCGTGACGAACGCATACGGCCAGCAAGCGCCGTGCGCGGGTCAGGTTGGGGATGCAGCTTCCCCAGTCACCGTATCCGCACAGCTGGGCGGCCTGCTCCCAGGCACCACCTACCACTACAGACTGCTCGCGACGAACGCCGTCGGGAGCGGCCGGGGGCTCGATCGGACTTTCACCACGCTCGAGCGGCCCGTGGTGATGACCGGCGATGTGAGCAATCCAACACAGACCTCAGGTGAGCTGTCCGGCAGCGTGAACCCACGGAACCTTCCGGTGCTGAGGTGCTATTTCGACTACGGCACCACTGATAGCTACGGCAGTCAAGCGCCCTGCGCTCAACAGGCGGGGTCCGGCCCAGCGCCGGTCGCGGTGTTCGCGCAGCTCACCGCATTGAGCCCCGGCAGCACGTATCACTACCGCATCGTCGCAACCAACGCCGCGGGGCCCGCCTATGGCGAGGATCGCGCATTCACGACACTGCTCGCGCCTGCGGTCACGACGGCTCCGGCGAGGGATGTGACTCGCACCTCCGCCACCATCACCGGCACTGTCAACCCGAATAACCTGGCCTTGCTCGACTGTCACTTCGACTACGGCACCACTGCCGCGTACGGCGGTCAAGCTGTCTGCCGGCCGCAGCCCGATTCAGGCTCCTCCCCGCTGGCGGTGTCCGCGAATCTCGCGGGGCTGGCGCCGGGTGTCACCTACCACTACCGACTCGCGGCCTCCACCCAGGCGGACACCGGCGCGGGTGCGGACATGTCTTTCACCACCGTGGCGCCGCCGCCCCCACCGCAAGAGACCACAGCCACGATGCAATGGGCGTTTCAGCTCGACGGGAGCTTCACGAAGGTGGCAGCGCTGACCGTCCGCGGCGCGCCACCGCAAGCGGCCATCACAGTCGCCTGCCACGGCCACGGGTGTCCCTACGCGAAACGCGTGATCAGCGCGGCGTACCCTCGTTGCAGCAGCAGCCGCTGCCGCAAGCGGAGCGCTGCACGCGTGATCCTCGTCAACCTCGCGGCGCCGTTCCACGGGCGCCGCCTCGCACCCCACGCGCAGATCACGGTTGAGATCACCAAAGCGGGCTGGATCGGCAAGTACTACAGCTTCAGAACCCTCAACCGCCGCGCGCCGCAGGTCCGGATCGCCTGCCTGCTGCCCGATACGTCCAAACCCAGCCACAACTGTTGAGCCAGACACCCGCTGTGGAGCTCTCGACGACATCGCCCGCACAGACGTGGAAGCGCGCACCCGCCCGTTCAGGAGCGCCGACCGGTCAGCCCGGCGAGCTGCGCAAAGGGTGGCGCTGGCTGGCGCTCAGCGCTCTGCTTGCGCTGATGATCGCGCGCTGGGCGACTCCGATCGGCGACTCTCATCCACGCACAGCTGCTCACCAGCCGGTCCACGCAGGCGCGTTGACGAGCCTGCCGCTGCTCGCAACCGAAGCTGTCTCGCGGAGTCTCGGCGCCGATCAGAGCAAATACTGGGCAGCCCAGGATCACGGACGCATCGAGATGCTGAGCACGGAGCGAGCGCTCGCGGTGCGTTTTCTGTCCAGCGGACCGCTGATGTCAGCCGGTCACGCTCGCCTCCAGCTCAGGCTGCACGCTGTCGGCCGCGGCAAGCGGCTGCGGCGGCTGCCGGCGACGGCCCCGACGGCAAAGCGCAACCGTGTCTCCTACACACACGACGGGAAGCTGCTCGAGTGGTATGTCAACGGCCCGCTGGGGCTCGAGCAGGGCTTCACGCTGCGCACCCCGCCGCAGCGCCAACTGCGCGGCGGCCCACTGACACTCAGCGTCGGGCTGCTCGCCGCGGGGCTGCTGCCCAAACTCGACAGCGGTCGTCATTCGCTGACGCTCACCCGCGCCGACGGCACCAGCGCGTTTCGCTACCACGGCCTGCGCGTGACCGACGCACGCGGCCAGGAGCTCCACTCGTGGCTCGAGCTGGGCCACAACGAGCTGCTGATAAAAGCGAACGACGCCACCGCGCGCTACCCACTGCGGGTTGACCCGATCATCGAAACCGCCAAGCTCACATCCACGGATAGCTCGCCACTCGATAGGTTCGGCGTGTCGGTCGCAGCCGCGGGCGACACCATCGTCGTGTGCTCCCCCGGAACCGCGTACGTGTTCACCAAGCCGGTTTCCGGCTGGGCGACCGTGACCCAGACCGCCAAGCTCACGACGACGAGTAACCCTCCGAACGCTCGCTTTGGCGCGTCGGTGGCTGTCTCCAACGACACGATCGTGGTGGGAGCGCCCAATGACATCCAGTTCGACCCACACGCCGGGCCGGGCGTCGCATACGTGTTCGTCAAACCCGACGGCGGTTGGACGAGCACCACCGAGACAGCCAAGCTCACCGCCACAGACGCCACAGCCGGCAACCTGCTCGGCACTTCAGTCGCCATCGCCGGCGACACGATCGTCGCCGGCGCGCCCGGCGCAGCCGACAACCAGAGCTACCAAGGCGCAGCGTACGTGTTCGTCAAACCTCCCTCAGGCTGGACCAACGCCACCGCAACAGCCAAACTCACCGCCACAGACGGCGCAACCGGCGCTTCAGTCGCCATCTCCGGCGACACGATCGTCGCCGGCGCGCCCGGCGCGACAGTCAACAACCAAAGCTACGAAGGCGCCGCGTACGCCTTCGTCAAACCCGCCTCAGGCTGGACGAACACCACCGCAACAACCAAACTCACCGCCACAGACGCCACAGCTGGCAGCTTGCTCGGCACTTCGATCGCCATCGCCGGCGACACGATCGTCGCCGGCGCGCCCAGCGACACCGTCAACGGCCAGTCGCGGGGCGCAGCGTACGTGTTCGTGCAAAGCCACAGCGACCCAGCCAACATCACCGAGGCCGCCAAGCTCACCGCATCAGACGCTCAGCCGAACATCGATCTAGGTATCACGGTCGGGATTTCCGCAAACACCATCATCACGGGCACATACGCGAGCGCCTATGCCGCGCTGGTCTTCGTCAAGCCGGCTTCCGGCTGGAGCAGCGCGACCGAGACCGTCAGGCTCACCACCACAGACCCCTCCTATTACAACCACGCCAACTCGACTGTGGCGCTCTCGGGGAGCACGATCGCCTATGGAGACCCTAACAACGTGTCGTTCTATGGGCGGGGCACGGCATCCGTGTTTCTGATCTCACCTCTAACCACCACAGGTAACGCCGCTGCATCGGTCGAAACCGCCTCGCTGACCGCCAGCGTGAACCCGCAGGGCGTTGCTGCCCTGTCCGACTGTCACTTCGACTACGGCACAACCAGCGCTTATGGCAACCAGGCGCAGTGCTTGGGGCAGGTTGGCGCCGGCGACTCGCCTGTCACCGTCTCAGCGCAGCTCGGCAACCTGACAGCAGGCACGACCTACCACTACCGGATTGCCGCGACAAGCGAAGTGGACACCAGCTACGGAGCGGACGCGACGTTCACCACATACAGGCCGCCAACCGCCGGCACGGCAGGCGCCAGCGACGTCACACAGACAACGGTGACGCTCGCGGGGAGCACGAACCCACAGGGTCTCCCCGAGTCCGGCTGCTATTTCGACTACGGCCCGACCGACGGCTACGGAGCGCAAGCGCCATGTGCTCAACAGCCAGGCGCGGGCGCGTCGCCCGTCGCAGTATCCGCGCAACTCGCCGCCTTGAGGCCCGGCACGACTTACCACTACCGACTCGTGGCCACGAACGTCGCCGGCTCCGCATACGGCGACGACCAGACGTTCACGACACAGCTCCCGCCCGCGACGAGCACCGTCGGCGCAAGCGCCATCACGGTTACCGCCGCGACGGTGTCCGGGAGCGTGAACCCGAACGGCTTGCGCGTGCTGGACTGCCACTTCGACTACGGCCCGGCAAACACATACGGAAGTCGCGTGCCCTGCACGCCCCAGCCTGGCTCGGGCTCATCCCCTGTGGCAGTATCCGCGCGCCTGACGGGGCTCGCGGCCGGAACGACTTACCACTACCGGCTGACGGCGATAACTCCAGCTGGCACCAGCACCGGCGCGGACGCGCGCTTCACCACGGTCGCACCGCCACCTCCGCCGCCGCGCATGACCGCCACGATGCAATGGGCGTTCAGCCTGAACGGGAGCTACACAAGCGTGACGACGCTGAACGTACACGGCGCGCCAGCGCAGGCGAAGGTGTCGGTGACTTGCCACGGCCACGGCTGCCCGTTTACCAAGCACCTGGCTGCCGCGGCCGCGAAGCGCTGCAAGACGGGTCACTGCCAAGCCAAACCCCACACGGCTACGATCAACCTCGCGGCGTCGTTCCATGGCCATCGCCTCGCACCCCATGTGCAGATCACCGTCGCGATCACCAAACGCGGATGGGTCGGCAAGTACTACAGCTTCACGATCCTCAACCACCACACACCGCGGATCCACATTGCCTGCCTCCCGCCAGGCACGACCAAACCCAGAGCGATCTGTTAGCCAAGCCGACGCCGGCCACCGCAAGGGTCCTCCGCGTCTCCACAGCAGCTCAGCCGGGCGGAGCGCATGTTTTGCAAAAAAGGATCAGGGGTTCGAGTCGCTCTCCGGCTTTGGACGAGTCTCAGAGGAATCCAGCGCATCCGACGTTTGCAACCACGCTGTCTCTAGCTGTTCGCGCTCGCCGGCACTGGCCTGGAGTTCGCTTTGCAGCTCGCCCAGCCGAGTGTGGTCGGTGGCGCTCGTGACCATCTCCGCGTGCAGTTCGATCTCACGCTCGCCGAGCCGCTCGAGCGCACGCTCGAGGCGCTGGAGCTCCTTGCGCGCCGCTCGCAGCGCCAACCCGGGCTTGATGGCTGGATCGCGTGGAGCGTCAGATGAGCGCGCCGCCGTAGGCTCAGCCGCCGCCTTGCGCAGCTCTACATACTGGTCGATGCCGCCCGTGAGGTGGCGGATCGCGCCGTCCCCGAAGAGCGCGTATACGTCGTCGCACACACGCTCCACGAAGTAGCGATCGTGGCTGACCACCACAAGCGTGCCCGGCCACTCGTCGAGCAGATCCTCGAGCGCGGTGAGCGTGTCGATGTCGAGGTCGTTGGTCGGCTCGTCGAGCAGCAGCACGTTGGGCTCGTCCATCAGCAGACGCATTAGCTGCAGCCGGCGGCGTTCTCCGCCGGATAGATCTCTCACCAACGTACGCGCGCGTGCGCCGCGGAAGCCGAAGCGATCGCACAGCATGCCCGCGGTCAGCTCGCGCCCGTCGCCGAGCGTCACGCGGCCGCGCACCTGCTCCAGCGATTCGAGCACGCGCAGGTGTCCGGGGATCTCGATCGTGTCCTGCGACAGATGAGCCAACCGCACCGTGGCGCCGCGCTCAACCATCCCGGACGCCGGTTGCAGCTCGGCCGCGAGCAGTCTTACGAGCGACGTCTTGCCGGATCCGTTGACACCGACGAGCGCGACGCGATCGCCAGGCCCCAGGCGCCAGGTGACCCCACTCAGCAACCGCTGCTCGCCAAACGAGAGCGAGACGTTGACGGCATCGAGCACCTTGTCGCCCAGCCGGGTGGACGCGAACCGCAGTAGCTCGGCGCGATCGCGCACGTCGGGCTCATCCGCGATCAGCGCGTTGGCAGCGTCGATGCGGAACTTCGGCTTGGTCGTGCGCGCCGGCGGCCCACGCCGCAGCCACGCCAGCTCCTTGCGCAGCAGCTGCCGGCGCCGGTCGTCGCGCACCGCCTCCAGCCGGTCACGCTCGGCGCGCGCCAGCACGTAGGCCGCATACCCGCCGTCGTACTGATGGATCGCCGTGTCGGACACCTCCCAGGTCGCGGTGCACACCGCATCGAGGAACCAGCGGTCGTGGGTGACCACCAGCAGCGACCCGCGGCGCGCTGCCAGGTGGCGGGCGAGCCAGTCGACGCCTTCGACGTCGAGATGGTTGGTCGGCTCGTCGAGCAGCAGCAGCTCGGGGCCGTCGAGCAGCAGGCGCGCCAGCGCGACACGCCGGCGTTCGCCGCCCGACATCTGCGCGATTGGAGTGTCGAGACCCTGGGGAAAGCGACTGATGCCGACACCGCCCAGCAGACCGTCGAGCACGCCGCGAAACGCGCTGTCGCGCGCCCACTCGTGATCGGCCAGCCCCCCGACGAGCTCTTCCCGGATCGTGTGGCGCCCATCGAGACCGTCGCCCTGATCGAGCAGCGCGAGCTGCAGGTCGTTCGCGCGGGTGAGCGCTCCGGCGTCAGGCAGCTCCACACCTGCGATCAGGCGCAGCAGCGTCGACTTGCCGTCGCCGTTGCGCCCGACGACGCCGACGCGATCGCCGGCTGAGATCCCGAGCGTGACATCGTGCAGCACCGAGCGGCTGCCGTAGCCCTTCTCGACGGACTTCAGGTTGATGAGATTCCGCGGCGACGCCATCCAGTCTGCATCCTGGCGGATCGAGCGCGGAGAGTGGCAGACCGCCTCGGTTCGCAGACTCGGCGCCAACACGCTCTTACTCCAGCGCCCGCCCCCGGCGTAAGATGGTTCCGCGCGCCGATGCTGTGGCGCAAGCCCACCAAGGGAGGCAACATGGCAGGACGGTTCGGAGCAACGGTGGTGATCGATCGGTCGATCGAGGAAGTGTTCGCATTCCTCGCCGACGGTGAGAACGACCCGAAGTTCAGCTCGCGGGTGCTCGAGATCGCCAAGACCACCGACGGGCCTCCCGGCGTGGGGACGATCTATGCCAGCACCGTCAAGGACGCCGGCGTCAAGACTAAGCGCGAGTTCGAGCTCACAGAGTTCGTGCAGCCGACCCGGATTCGCTGGGCAGAGCGTTCGAAGAACCCCGTGGTGGCAACCGAAGGCGGCTACGACCTCGAGCCGGCGAGCGCCGGTACGCAGCTGACTTTCTACAACGTGCTGGAAGGCCGCGGCCTGGGAACCTTGATCACCGGCTTCGCATTGCGCTCCGCGCGCAAGAGCGCGGATGAGTTCGCTCAATCGATCAAGGCGGCCGTCGAGGCTTCCTGACCGGCGAGGGCGTCCATCGCCTGGCGGCTCTTGGAGGTCAGCGTCCAGACGTTCGGCGCCCCGCGGGAAGGCCCCCCACCGCTGTTCTGAATCAGCTGGAGCTTCTGCAGGCGCGCGAGCAGCTTCGACGTCTGCCCCTGGTCACTGATGCCGGCACGCTTACCGATCTCGCGGTTGCTCGCGCCCGGGTGCTCGAAGATCACGTTCAGCACGCGCAACGTGCGGTAGGTCAAGCGCATACCGAGCCCATCCAGCGGATCGGCGCCGTGCGCACCGGGAAGACTGGGCGCCGCGGGAGCGGGGCGCGTGAGCTCTCTGGCAGCTGCGGCGCGCCCTTGGTATGGCAGCACGATGATGCCCATCAACGATCCCAGCAGCTCGATCAGCGCCGTCGTGGCCGGATCGAGCATGCGAGCGTGTACGACGGCGAACACCGCGCCGACCACGCCTTCCGCGGTTAACGGCGGCGGCTGGGCGCCGCGCACGGTCTCGCGACCCTCGTCGACCACGGCGATCAGGTCGTCGAGCACTTGCGCGCGGCGCTCCAGCGCGCGCGGGCCGGCGCCGAGCGCGTGCACCACGCACAATGCCCCCAGCTCAGGCTCCGCATCGAAGAACCACAGCACGGCGGCCAAGCCGGCGCGGGTCCGATCACGCCACTCCAGCTCCCTGTCATACGCCTGCCGCGCACTGCGGGACACGCGCGCCAGCGCACCGTCCAAGGTCGCGAGCAGGCAGTCCGCGCGGTCGTCGAACAGATCGTAGAACGTGCGCCTCGACACGCCAGCTCTGGCGACGATGTGCGCGACCGTGACCGCTGTGACGCCGCGCGCGCTCACCAACTCGCCGGTCGCGACCAACAGGCGCGCGCGCTGGATCTCGCTCACGCGCTGGCGCGACCAATCCTTGCGCCCGTGCGTGCCGGCGCGCGCACGGGCGCCGGCAGTCGACGTGCCGGCGCCCCCTGGAGATAGCCCATCGACAGACACACCGCTAGCGCTTGTCCTTTCCACGCTTCTTCATCTTCTGCTTGTGCTTCTTCGCCTTGTGCTTCTTAGCTTTCTTGGCCTTGGGGCAGCCGCTGACCTTGATCCTCGTCTGCTGCCTGATCTGAGCGCCGTTCTGCGCCACGATGGACGTCGGCATCTGCAGCGCCTTGGAGCACAGGCTGCCGTTCGCGGTGAGCGCGGAGTGTGGACCGGCTGGGAGGCTCAGGTCGAACGACACGATCGGCGCATCCGGGACATTGCCGAATGTGCTGCTCGTCACCCCCTGCTTGGAGATGAACGTGGCGCCGTCGAGCACGATCGTGACGCCCTGACCTTGGAGCACCACCTCGAGATCGGGGAATGCCGCGCCGCCGTGCGAGACGAAGTACGCCGGGCCTGTCAGCGGGACGTCGAGGATCGGCGTGAGCGCCGTCCCGCTGCCGACGACCGACGCTGCCGGGCACGCCGCGGGGTTGGCGTTGAACACGCTGTCGACGCACGCCTTCTGGAGCGTCGTCAGGCGCGAGGGCAACTGCTTGGGCAGCTCGACTCGCACCGAGTGAACGTTCGCCTCGCCTTCGACGCCCTCGACGATCTTCACGTCCAATCCCGCTCCAGTCGCCCGCGATGCGTGCGCTGTCGTCGATGCTGTCAAGCGCGGGCTGAACGGCAGGCGCGCGCAGTCTCCGACCTGGAAGCGGCTGCCAACTCCCGCACGGGCGCCTTGGCTGGACGTCACCGTGCCGCCGACGCTCATCACACCGCAATTCGTGGGGTTGACCATGAACCCGGGGCGATCGATCGTGATGGCGATGCGCTGGTAGCGCAGTGGAATGCCCTGCAGGATCTGCGGCAGTGGGTCACTCACGACCCTCACATGCGCGTCGACCGGGTCGACGAACACCGCTGCTCGAACTACGACCGTGCCGAGGTCGAATGGGCCGGCCTGCGCCGGCACCCGGATCACGAGACTGAACGGCGCGCCGTTGTACGGGCCGCCCATGAACACCGCTGTCGGAGTCTTGCCCGGCTGCGGGATGTACACCGGCGAGGACCCCGCGCCGACGGCTACCGTGGTCGTGCCGATCTGGGATCCGGCCGGGCAGTCGCCACTCGCCGCGGCGTCACCCGTGCACAGCGGCAGGCCGCGCAGCTTCGCCAGCTGACCTCGCGGCAGCGTCACGTCGATCCCGACCACGTTCTGCTGGCCGTCCGGACGTGACAGATCGAGCGTGAACGTCGATGACGCGCCCGCCCGCGGATCGACCACGCCCGCCTGCAGCGCGGGGGTGAAGCGGGCGGCCGCATCACAGTCCCCACCGACCGCGAGCGGGCTCTCCGACACAGCCGGCGCCCCATCCGGGGCGGAGTACGACGTCAGCTCGGCGTGTGAGCTGACTGTGCCGCAGCTGGAGGGGTTGACGAGCACCCCGCGAGGGCCTTCCTTGAAGTGCAGCGAGAGCAGGCCGAACGGCAGCTGCGGGTTATCGTCAAAAGTCGCCGTCAACTGGCCGCTGGCCGGATCGGGGGTCACCGTGCCCGCAAGCTTGACGAGCACGCCCCTGGCCGGAACCTTCGCGACGATGTACAGCGCCAGCAGCGAGTGGAACGGGTTGTCGTTCTGCTTGGCCAGGAAGATCGAGCCTCTCACCTGCTCGCCGAGCAGCGGCGTGTCAATCGCCACGGTTCCGATCTTCGAGGCGTCGGGACAGCCCGCGCCCGGCGCGGAGCTCGCCGTCTCGGCGGCGTACTCACCTGGTGCGCAGCCACCCAGGCCGTCGGCGGACGCAGCGTTGACGCTCATGCCGGCGGGCAGCGTCACCACGGCGCGCTTGAGGTTCGACTGAGCAACGCCCGTCGGGTTCAGCAGCCCGTCGGTGGGAAACCCGATGCTCACATCGAGACCCGTCGGAGCACCGGCCGCGGTTGTGGTCGGAGCGATCCCAACCGCTGGCTGGAACGAAACCTGATCGCACCCCGTCGGGCCCTGAGGCTCGCCCCACAGCGCGCGCGCCAGCGGGAAGCCCGGCGGATCGTGACTGACGAAGCTCGCGTCGGCGCTCTGTGTCGGGTGATCCCAAGAATCCACGTGCAGGCGCGTCTGCAGGCCGACGCCCGCCGCTGTACACCCTGTCGGGTTCGTCAGAAACGGCTTGACCTGGCCTTGGGCGGAGCTCGAGCAGGGGATGCCGCCGCCGGTGCTCTTTATCTGTGCGCACGACACGATCGAGTTGCCGAAATACCCACGCTCGTCGTCGTGCGAGGGGTCGGCAGGCACACCCCAGAAGGTGACGACGGTTCTTACGACCGCCAGGGCCTGGGGGATGTTGACCACCGACACGCGCAGCCCGTAGTCGCCGTCACTGCGGATCTGCCCGTTGAGCGTGATCGGCGTGTTGCCCGCCACGTCGAAGCCGAAGCTGGCGGGATAGCCCGCGGCGGGCAGCAACGAGTAGACGGGAGCGCTGAACGTGCCGACGCCGCCGTTCGCGTCGTACGTCGTGCGTGCGACGCCCACCTGCGTGGAGCCGGGGCAGTTGACGCCGTTGCCAGTTCCATAGTTGTCCAGGAACGTGGCGCAGGCCGGGGTGGCGGTGGGATTTCCGATGAAGCCCGCTGGCAGGTCGACCAGCACGTTGCGCAGCGACCCGTCGGGCGTGAGGTTGCCGTAGGTGTCACGGCGCGCGTTGAGGTCGATGCTCACGGTTGCCGCCTCGGGATGACCTCCCGCTTGAGTGAAGGGGTCGCCGGCGGGGTTGGCAACCACCTGTCCGTCGAATGTGGCAACTCCAAAGGCCGCCGTCGCGACGCTTGCCCAGACGCCGGCGAGCAGCGCCGAGACGGCGATCACACAGACGGCTGATGCGAGTGCGCGTCTCATCGGAGTCTCCTTGCCGATCCTGGTGGGAGTGACGGTCGAGCTGCTCGTTGCTGTCCTCATCGTTTACCGGCCCTTGCTGGTCGAAGCGGTACGGAATGTGAGTGACACGACGGCTGTCACCGTTTGCGTCCCAGGTCGCTTGAACACGACCCTGACCCTCGTTCTGACGGTCTTGCGCTTTGCCAACAGCCGTATGCCTGCCGGCGTGAGCGCGACTTTGATGTGATAGGTCGCGGCTCGCGTGGTTATGCGTGTGACCGTCTTCACGCGCACGCCCGAGACGGTCAAGCTGCCGTTGCCCGTAACCTTGACGCTCAAGACGCCCCTGACACCGCGAACGGCTCTCGTCTTGGAGACGGCGACCCGCGCGGCGGGCGCCACGGGTGTGGCCGGCACCGCGTTTCCGGCGCCGGTGAAAGTGATCGAGGCCGCGCTTGGCAGGTTCGCAGCCGCGGTCGCCGGCCCCTGACATACGTCCCCGAAGCAGTCGCTCGCCGGCGGCTGATCGGGAAAGCCTCCGCCCACACGGGCGTCGTACAGATCGACGACGTCATCCCGATCGGAGCCCGTGAGCTGCTGACGCGTGGTGAAGAAGACATCGTCTCCACTCGGGCTGGCGTCGACGAAGTTCGACGCGTCCGCGCTCTTGCCGGTGGAGACCAGCCGCAGCGAGCCGGCGCTCCACTCGTACACGTCCTGTTTGGCGTTGGTGTCCGCGCCCACGAGCGCTTCGGTGGAGTTGAAGAAGACGCGGCTGCCGTCATCCGCGAGGTTGTCCGTCAAGCGAGCCTGCGGAAAGCGTCCCGCACGCGCGTTGACGAGGCCGACGTCGGCTGTGGCTGCGGCGCCGCGCGGGTTACACGACACGCAGGTCAGCCCGGCGTGGTCGGCGTCGTAGAGGTAGAGCTGAGCGTGCCCGGCGTTGTCATACCCGGTCAGCCGGTTGCTCGACGCGAACAGCACGTGACGGCCGTCGGGCGTGACACGCGCGCTGCGATACCCGTTGGTGGTGCCCTGACTGCTCAGATCGGTCGCCCAGACGCCGACGTCGGCGAACGCCAGCGTGGCGATCAGCTTCACCCCCGTCGCCTGGTCCCAGAGGTAGAGGTTTGGCTCGCCGTCGACCGCGCCGGTGTCCAGCACGCCGGTCGCGACGAAATAGAGCCGCGAGCCGTCCGCGGCAGCGCCAACGCTGCCCAGAACCTGGGCCCCAGCGGGATTCGCTGTCGTGAGGTCGGTGATGTGATGGCCGCTGGGAGCGTCGGCGATCCAGCGATACAGATCGGGGCCGCTCGCGCTGGCGTCGTCGGTCAACCTGACGTCGCTGATGAAGAACGCGGCCGAGCCGTCGACCGTGGCGAACTGGAATTTCGCCGCTGCCGGAACCGTGGTGCCAGCGGGCGGCGATCCCGCCCGTTCATCGACGCTCACTGGCAGCGTCTGAGCGCCGTGCTCGCGGACGTAGAGCGGGCCTTGCTGGGGGCCGAGCGCGGCGCCGGTGAAGAAGATCCGCTGCCCGTCGGCGGATACCGGGTGGCCGCCGACGAACAGGTTGAGCTGCCCTTCGCCGCCGCCCGGGAACGACATCCCCGCAATCGATGTTCCGTCGGGGAGCACGCTGACCAATCTGACCTCACCGCCCACCCACTCGTAGACGCGCGGCTGGGTGCCAGCTTCCGGCGGCGCGTCTGCGGTGAGCGCTCGATTGGATTGGAACACGACGTGGGTGAAGTCCGCCGAGGCGCCGCCAAACAGAGTCGACGCGGTCGTGCTCGTCACAGCCGGGTTCTGGGGTGGGAGCGGACTCGCGGGGCGCGAGAGCAGATCGAACGCGCCGGTTGTGTTGTCGCGGCGGAAGATGTTGAACATCTGCGCGCCCCCGTAGTCACGGAAGGCCCACGACCAGGCGACGCCCTTGCTGAGGTCGGCGGAGAACCCCTGGTAGGTCGACAGGAAAGCCCCAACGCCGTCGTAGGGGTCGACCGGGGCGTTGATGCCTGTGGTCGTCCAGCCCGTGGTCGTGCGCCGGCTCAGGAGCTGGTTGTAGACCACGGCCGAGCTGTCCTGGGCAAACGAGCCCAGCGAGCGGTAGGTGACCGCGTCGCCGGAGACCGCGGCTTGTGCGGGTCCATCGAAATCGATGCCCGCGCCGCCCTTGTCCTCGGGCGAGACCCGTTCATACGTGCGTGTCTCGCCGGCTGGGGGCGTGTCGAGTGGGAGCGTCCGGAAGCTCACGTCCGGCCCCGCCGTGGTCCCCCGCGCGTTGGTCGCGACCAGCCGCGAGTGGTACAGCGTGGCGGGGCTCAAGCCGGAGACCAGCTTGGCGACGCTGAGCGTGCGCTGGCCGTCGCCGGCCGAGGCGTCGGGGATCGGCTGGGTGGCGCACGCGCTGCTCGCGCAGTCGGCGGCGCCGTATTCGAAGTGATAGGAGGTTGGCAAGCCGAACGGGTTCACCTGCGCCTGCAGCCTGACGCTGGTGCGGGTCAAGGCAGCCACGCCGGGAGACGTCACCGTCGGCGCTCGGTTGTCGAGGATGAAGACGTTGCCGGCGTTTGCGTTGCTGACGTAGATCGGTCCGCCACCGTCGCTCACGGCGACCCCGGCTGCCTGGAAGGCAAAGGCGTTGCCTTCACCGTGGACGTCCGCGATCGTGCCGTCCGGGTTGAGCTCGAGCACCTGCTGCTCAGACGCGTCAGCAGCGCCGGCCGCCACGAAGATGTGGTTGTCGGTGCGGTCGATCGTGAGCTCCGCGGGGCCCTGGCCGGTGCTCAGCGGCGTGCCGACGCCAACGAGCACGTCGGTGAAAGCCCCGGAGCTGTCGTAGCGCTTGATCACGCTCTGACTCGAGATCGGGTCCGTTCCGATCGCATACACGCGCCCGGTCGAGTCGACGGCGACGCGCGCGAGGAACGCGAGCTCACCGGCGCCCGAGCCGGGCTCGGCGATCAGCGACTGAAAGCCGCCCGACGCGCCATCGAACTTGACGATCCGGAAGTTGGCGAAGTCGGCGGCGTAGACGGAGCCGTCAGGACCGACCGCGACGCCCGTCGGGGAGGAGAGCTCGCCCAGTCCCGAGCCGGCTTCGCCGAGCTCGTCGACGAAGACACCAGCCGCGGTGAACTTCTCGATCCGGTTGTTGGCAGTGTCCGCCACGTAGATCGAGCCGTCGGGGGCAATCGCGATCTGGTTGGGCGAGGCCAGCTCTCCTGGACCCGAGCCGAACGCGCCGAACTGGGAGAGGTAGTTGCCTTGGGCATCGAAGCGATCGACGTGACCAGCGCCCGGATCGACGACCAGCACGTCATGGGTAGCCTGGTCGACGGCGACGCCGGCGACTCCCTGGAAAGCGCCGTCAGGGGTCGCGGAGCCGTCGAAGCTGCCCGCGATGGGCTTGCCCGCCGATGCCGCGCCGACGCCAATGACACCCGTCAACCCCACAGCGACGACGAGCGCAAGCGCGAACGACAGCGCGCGCGAGAGCACGCGTGTGGCGGGTGGCTCTTGCGAGCTCGACGTACCGGCAGGTCCAGCGCTGTGCGCGTGCGAGCGCGCGCCGTGCTTTCCAGACATATACAAGTGACCCAACCCCTCCTCAGAGATCCACAGGACGCCGTCCCCAGGTGAGCCCGGGGAACGACTGCTGAGGCCGCGCCCGGCGGGCACGACCTGCGAAGAACTGAAAGCGCCCAGATCGGCGCGGGTGAAACCTGACCGGCCGTGCGGGCCGGCGACGCGGGCGGCGCTAGCCCCGCGGCGAGGGCTAGAAGCTAGCCCACCCGGATAAGAGAGAGAGAGAGAGAGAGAGATGCGTCAGCGTTGCTGACGCATCTAGTTACCGCAGGGTCGACAACCCCAACGACATCTGACACGTCTGTCACACATTGACTCACGTGAACACCAGCTCCCATAACTCCGACCCGGCTCCTCTCCACACAAACCCTTGACAGCGCTGAAAGACCGACCCAAGCGGCTGATCCCCAACCAGACCTATCGTGCCCGACAGACCCACAGAGGGTTGCCATGGCCTGAACAACAATAATCATAAACATAGATTGCTGTCAAGCCCTAGCCTCGGACCGGCGCGAGAATCGTCGACGCGCCAGCACACCGCTGACGCGGTCAGGCGTCCGGCAGCTCGCCGACGCTCGCGTATGTGAGCGCGGCCACCCGATCCACGCAGCCCTTCACCTCACGGATGACGCCGTCGCGCATCGTGACGACGACGTACGCGATGCCGTTGTCCAGCGGCCGCTGCAGTGGTGTGTCCTCGTACGGGCGAAACGCCACCATCACGCGCTCGCCGAACTCGAACGTCTCCTCGATCCGGCCGCCAAGGCCCTCAGCGAGGTTGCGCTCCATCACCGCCAACACGTCCTCGCGGCTGTCGCAGTTCCACTCGCCGTCGTCGACCGCACGCCACTGCGCATCCGGCGCGAGCAAACGCGCGAACGTGTCCAGATCACCGCGCGCGATCGCATCCCACGTGACGCGCACCAGCTCTACGTTCTCCCTGCCGCCCACCTGACGATTATCGCGCACACCGTACGCAGTACCCAAGTCGATGTGCGGGATAACAGCGCGTGATCGAGACTGCTCCCCGAAAGCGCTAGCCCGCTGCTCCAGCGCCGGCAGAGCCCACGCGCCGCTCATGGTCCAGCAGCCAGCGCTTACGCTCCAGACCGCCCGCGTAGCCGGTGAGCGCTGCGCGGGCGCCCGCGCCGACCACGCGGTGACACGGCAGGATCAGCGAGATCGGGTTGCGCGCGTTGGCAGCGCCGACGGCACGCACCGCCCGCGGGCGCCCGATGCGCTGCGCGATCTCGCTATAGCTGACGGTCTCACCGAACGGGATCTCCGCGAGCGCGGCCCACACGCTCTGCTGGAACGGCGTGCCGTGCAGCGACACGCACACGTCGAAACGCTCACGGAGTCCGGCGAAGTACTGATCGAGCTGCGTGCGCACGCCGGCGAGACCCTGCTCGTCGCGGGCCCAGTCCGGCTCGGGGTCGCGCCCGCGTTTGTGCTCGCGCATGTACACCCCACAGAGCCCCTGCTCGTCAGCCACGAGCAGCAGCTCGTCGATCGGGCTCGGGATCAGCGCATAGCGCAGTTGCGCGGGCGTATGCGGGCGGGCGGGCACCCTCACACCACCGGCGCGCCGAAGCTGACGCGCAGCAGGGCGCCCCCGCCGGGCGCGTTCTCAGCCTGCACATACCCGTCCCCCGCTTCGGCTGCCTGACGCACGATCGCGAGCCCCAGGCCCGAGCCGGGTAGGTTGCGCGCGCGGTCGGCGCGGTAGAAGCGGTCGAACACGAACGGCAGGTCGCCTTCTTCAAAGCCCGGGCCATGATCGCGCACGGTGAGCACGCCGTCGTGCAGCTCGACCTCGACGACACCCTGCGCGGGACTCCACTTGCGCGCGTTGTCGAGCAGGTTCGACACCGCCCGGTCGATGCGGTTCGCCTGGCCGCTGACGACCGTTGGCTCCAGGCGCGTCTGGAACTCGAGGTCGCCACGCCGGCGCGTGCGCTCGACGACGTCGAGCACCACCTCGTCCAGGCGCAGATCGTCGGGCTGCGTGTCCGGCTTGGCGCCGCGCGCCAGCTCCACCACGTCGGCGACGAGCGCCGTCAGCTCGTCGAGCTCGTCGATGATGTCTTGGCGCAGCGCCGCCTGCTCATGCGGCGGCAGGCGCTCGGCGTCCTGCAGCACCTGGATGTTCGCGCGCAGGCTCGCGATCGGCGTGCGCAGCTCGTGGCTGGCGTCGGCGATCAGGTGGCGCTGCGCCTGCACCGAGCGCTCGAGCGCGTCGAGCGTCGTGTTGAAGCTCTCAGCGAGCCGCGCCAGCTCGTCGCGGCCGTCGACCTCCAGACGGCGCGTCAGGTCGAGGTTGCCAGTGAGCGTCTCGGTGCGCTTGGTGAAGCGCGCGATCGGCGCGAGCGCGGTACGCGCCACGAGCGCGCCGAGCGCGGCGGCGAGCAGGATGCCGCCGATGCCGACGATCACGAGCAGCAGCAGGATCCGGCTGAGCTCGTGGTTGACCTCGGTGAGCGGGCGCGCGATCAGCACGGCGCCGCGCGTGCCGGTGCCGGTGGTGAGCACGCGCAGCTGCGTCCCCCCCACGGTCCTGTCGGTCAGCGCGCGGCCGCTGCCGCGCTTGGCGATCGCCTTGTCGAGCGCGGTGACGCGGATCCGCGGCGAGGAGCCCTGGCCGCCCGGCACGTCGATCGTGCCGGCGCGCGAAATGAACTGGATGTACCCCGATGCCGCGCCGAACGGCACCGGCTGCACGTTGGAGGGGAACCCGCCGGGCGCGCCCCTGCCGGGATTGACCTGCAGCTGCGGGCCGAAGCGGTCGGGTGACGTATCGGGCGGAAATCCTCGGTCGGGTGTCGGGGTGTGAAAGATGCGCGCGCGCTGGGAGAGCGCGCGATCGATCTCCCCGCGCAGGTCCGAGCGCACCGCGAGATACAAGCTGACTGCGACGACGAGCACAGCCAAGGCGACCGACAGACTCGCCACGGCGGCGATGCGCGCGCGCAGCGTCATGGCTCACGCGGCGTCATGGCTCACGCAACACGTAGCCGACGCCGCGCACGGTGTGGATCAGCTGGCGCGCACCGGCATCCTCGAGCTTGCGGCGCAGATAGCCGACGTACACGCGCAGCGCGTTGGATGCGGGACCGAAGTCATACCCCCACACGCGGTCATAGATCAGGCTGTGCGACAACACCCGCCGTGGGTTCAGCATCAGCAGCTCCAGCAGCTGGTACTCGGTGCGCGTGAGCTCGACGAAGCGCTCCTCGACGGCCGCCCCATGACGCGAGCTATCCAGGCGCACCTCGGCGAACGCGAGCGAGTCGGGGTTGGCTTCAGAGCCGCTGCGACGCAGCAGCGCGCGCAGCCGCGCTTTCAGCTCGCCGACATCGAACGGCTTGACCATGTAATCGTCAGCGCCGACATCGAGGCCGTCGATGCGGTCGGCGACGGCGTCGCGCGCGGTCACGATCAGGATCGGCACGCGATTGCCGAGCTGGCGCAGCCGCCGGCACACCTCCAGGCCGTCGATGCCTGGCATCCCAATGTCGAGCACAACCGCGTCGGGCACGCTCTGCACCACGGCTTCGATCGCCTGCATGCCGTCTTCGGCGGTCTGCACCTCGTAGCCGCCGAGCGTCAGCGCGCGCCGCAGCGCGTCGCGCACGGCGCGATCATCGTCGACGACGAGGATCTTCATGAGGTGGATTGTTGCGTGCGCGCCACACGTACGACTTTGATCGGGGCATTCGGCCTTGTGCTGGTTTCACTGAGCAGCGGCATCGCCATGGCTCCTTCTGATCTAGGACACGCTCAACAGCCGGTCGCCAAGACCCTGGCAGTCGTAGAGCGTGCTGGTTGAGCCCGAGTTCGCGCCGCTGGTGGCGACGGCTGACCCGGACGTGGATCTGGAACCGGTTGTGGTGGAAGTTGACCCGGACCCGGACGTGAACGTGGAACCGGCTGTCGTGGACGTTGACCCGGAGGTGGACGTAGACGCAGGGAGCGTCACCTGGCGGCACACCTTCGCCACAGCTGCCATCGCAGTGGTCGCCCCGGTGCGCGTGTCACCCGGCAGGCTCATCCCGCCGGCGCCGCTCTGATCGGCAAGCACCCAGCGGATGTGCCCCGAGCTGACCTCCTGCGCCAGCCAGGCGATGCTGACCTGGCTCTCGCGACCGGAGAAGCCGCCGATGCCGGCGACGTTCGCCTGCTTGCTGATGATCGCCGCGGCCGCGCTGGATTGGCTGGACACCGCGAGCGTGCCGCCGCCGTGCTGGCGCACGTAGCTCGCGATGCGGGTGATCGACGCGCTGTCGCCGAACGGGCTGCCGGGGCCAGCACCGGCGCGGCCAGCGCCAGCCGCGCCCGGCGCGCCGCCCGCGCCCAGACCCGCTCTGCTCTGGGCACCCCTCGCCGCGGACCCACCGGGACCAAAGAGCGCGGGTGGGGCGCCCTGGCTGGCGCCGGGGCCAGCCGAGCCCGCTGGCGGGGCGCCGCCTGGGACGCCGCCGCGGAAGCCGCGAGCGCCGCCGCCCGGGCCGCCGAACCCCCGGCCTGGACCGCCGGCGCCGCCAGGGCCACCGCCCGGTCCACCGACACCGGCGCTGGCCGGACCGCCAGCGGGGAACGTGCCGCTGGTTGCGTACCCGAGCGTGTCGACCGCCCAGGTGGCGGGTGCGACGAACAGCACGGCGAGCACCGCGGCGACCCCGACCAGGCGTGTGCGCTTACCGCCGAGCGTGACGAGCGCGACGGCTGTGAGCACTCCGGCGAGCACCAGCAGCGGGCGCAGCCACGTGAGCTGTCCCGGGTACTCGTGCAGCACCATCAGCTCGCCGGCCACTCCCGCGGCGATCGCGAACGGCGCGAGCACACGTGCGCTGCTGCCGCCGCGGATCAGTTGCGCGGCGCCCGCGCCGGTGAGCGCGGCCGCGAACGGCGCGAGCAGCGACACGTAGTAGGGATGGAAGATGCCCTGGGCCGTGCTGAACACGACCGCCGTCGTGAGAAACGCGCCGCCCACCGCCAGCACCCAGCCGGTGCGTGGGTCCGAGCGTCGGCCGCGACTCGCGATCAGGATGCCGGCGGCGCATACCAGCGCGAAGCCGAGCAGCCAACCGTCCTGGCCACCGAGCGCGTCGTTGAACAGCCGCAGCGGCCCGGTGCTGCCGCCGAACAGCGTGCCGCCCGGACCGCCCCCGGCGCCGCCACCGGGACCGCCGGTCTGACCGTCGAGACGACCCACGCCGTTGTAGCCGAAGATCAGCGAGAAGATGCTGTTGTCGCTCGTGCCGGAGATCCACGGGCGATCCGCGGCCGGGGTGAGCGCGACCAGCGCGGGCCACGCGCCGCCGACAAGCGCCATCGCGCCGCCGCCGGCGAGCAGCTGGCTGAGCGCGCGAGCGCGCCCGCGCGGCGCGACCCACAGGTACGCGGTCACGATCCCGGGCACCACCATCAGCGCGACGGCCATCTTCGTTTCGAACGCGAGCCCGACGGCCACGCCGCTGCCCACCAGCCAGCGGGTGCGCCCGTCCTGCAGCGCACGCAGCGCGAACCACAGCGCAGCCACGCAGCAGAGCACGAGCAGCGCGTCCGGGTTGTTGTGACGCGACACGGCGACCGTGATCGGGGTGATCGCGAACGCCAGCCCGCCGACGAACCCACCTAGACGCCCGAAATGGCGGCGCACGAGGTCGTACACGAGCGCGACGCTCGCCACGCCCATCAGCGCCTGCGGCACGAGCATGCTCAGCGAGTGGTAACCGAACACGCGCACCGACAATGCCTGCACCCAGAGCGCGAGCGGCGGCTTGTCGACGGTCATCACGCCGCTCGGGTCCGCCGACGCGAACAGGAAGTTGTGCCAGCTTGAGCTCATCGAGCGCACGGCGGCGCTGTAGTAGTCGTTGGCCCAGCCGTTGCGGCTGAGCGCCCACAGGTTCAGCACGCCGGCCAGCACGAGCAGCCCCAGCAGCTCGGGCCGCGGCACGCGCAGCGCGCGCGTGGCGG
>DATINL010000047.1:0-20613 GCA_035474295.1 Solirubrobacteraceae bacterium | reverse complement strand
CCCGGATACCGATACCGCCGCTCCACCCGCGGCAACAACGGCTCAATACGAGCCCACAACCCATCACTAACCAAAGGTTTCGCCATAGACACCTTCTACGACAACAGCATCCCAAAACCTCTTTTTGTTAGGCGCTCTTAGACTTGCGATAGTCGTCTCAAAGCCAGCGCGCGGCACCTCGGCAACAGGTGTGAGGTTCGCTGGCCCGGAGTCTTGCAGCAGCTGCCAGGCGGCCACCTGGGTGGCGCCGTTCCAGCTCGCGTATGCCACGATTCCTGCGTGCGCTCCGCGGCGCACGGCTGATATGGATGGTGTTTTGTCAAGTGTGCAGCACCGGATGTCCGCGGCTGGGCGGGCATTCTTGTCGGTCAAGGGGGCGGCGGGCCTGGCTGGTGCGCGACGCGCGGTCAGGCTGATATGCGCGGGTTGGGTACCGCAGGGACCGGGTTTCGTCGTGAGAGCCCGCTGTCTAGGATCGAGCGTGGCCCTTGAGAGGGTTGCTCATCGCCGTATCGCGGATGCTCTCGCGCGTGGTGGCCATGTTTCTCCCGCCGCCTCTTTGACCGACGTGGTGCAGGGTGGGTCAGTCGGCGTTGGCGATCGCCCAGCAGAACCCGGCGAGCTCCCGGGCGACAGCGACCGCGACGATCGTGCGGCGCTTGCCGCGTTCCCTGTCCAGGCGGCGCCAGGTGCGGTGAAGGCGCTGTTGGGCCTACCAGGAGAGCGCGATCACGTGCGGCGGCTGGTCTTCCTGGCGGCGGCGCAGCGCGAGCCCGTTCGCGGGCGCCCTGCGGTAGTGCCAGGCTGCCTCGACGAGCAGCCGGGCGTGTCGGGACCCGGACTTCGTGATCGCTCCCTGCCGGCGCGTCTGTCCGCTGCTGCTCTCGCTTGGCACGACACCGAGGAAGCTCATCAGCTGCCTGGGCCGAGAGAAGCGCTCCCAGTCGCCGATCTCCGCGCACAACCCGACCGCGGAGAGCGTGTCGATCCCGCGCAGACACCGCAGCCGCGTGACGGTCTGTGCCCACGGCGAGCCGGGCACCAGTTCGCCGATCGCGCTCTCCAGGGTGTCGCGGCGCACGAGCAGCGCGTCGATCGCGCCGAGATAGTCAAGCAGCGTGAGCTGAACACCACGGTCAGGGAACTGCACACGCCCGAGCCATTCGCGATGCTTAACGCTCCAGTTCTTATCTGGCCCCTGGAACGTGATGTCTTGACGCAACAGCAGCTTGCTCGTACGGTGGCGGGCGCGCATCAGGTCCCCGCACATCCTCGCGAGCCCTGACCAGGTCACGCAGCGCCTCTTCCTCGCTGCTTGGGACCTTCACCGGGTACAGACCATCAACCATCAACAGCCTCACGAGCCGCTCCGCGTCGCGACGATCCGTCTTCACGCGATCCTGCGCCGGACGCTCGATCTTCCCGGTGCCGCGACCACACACCCGACACCAGCGCGCTCCAGCGCCCTCGCGAGCGTGAACCCCGTAGGCCCGGCCTCATACGCCACGCGGGTCGGCCCCGGCAGCGAAGCCCAGAACTCCACCACCTCACTCGTGCGACCCTACAGCCGACGCGAGCGCAACTCACCCGACTCACTATCGACCATCACCGCGACTGTCTTCGCCGCATGCACATCCAACCCAGCCAGCTGCGAACCTTTGCCATGGTCGGCACCTCCATGATTGCGGTCGGCGCCCAGGCCAACCCTCGACGCTCAACCCGCGCACCTCATGGGCGGGTGCCGACCCTCACACCACCAACGGACGGAGACCGACCGTCCATATATGGTCTAGTGCCGGCGGGCTCGTGGGCTGGCTGGACCAGGCGAATCGGTACGCGCGGTAGGACTCGTAGCCCGACGGCAGATGTGCGTCGAACAGCAGCTCACCGGACGGGCTGAACTCGGAGAGGTATGGCGCCTGTCCCCAGCCGCTGAGCCAGTCGCCGTTCGGCAGCACCTGCGTATTGCCTGGCTGCCGGCCACGGGTCGCGCTGGATGCTCGTTGCGACGCACAAGCGTCGCGGTCCTCTGCTGCATGTCCACCTGACCGGTGACCGGGTCCACGTCGTACGCGGCCCACGTGTCGCGCGAATCCACCAGCAGATGGCCGTTCAGCTCGACGTCGATCGAGTTGATGTGGAAGAAGTCGAACGGATCTCCGCGCCGGTCGGATGCGCCGAGGAGTAGGACGCGCTCAGCGGCACGTGATCGACGCTGTGCCATTCGAACGTCACCAGACCGGTCTTCAGGTCGAGCTGCTGCACGATCGAGTCGGCGACCGGCGACCGGCGACCGGCGACCGGCGCCCGCGCGCGGCCCGCCGACCGCGGATGTGCCGCATCTGATCGCGCTGTAGACCGTGATCAGCGCGGTTCCCTGCGGTGTGAGCTGGAACTCGTGCAGGTCAGGCTGGTAGCCGTTCCCGGCGCGCACGATCGCCACGTTCTGGAAAGCGCTGTTGACGATCACCACGCCCGCGCCGCGCCGCTTGCCGACAACGAGTGGGCTCTGCCACCATGTCAGCACCCGCTGTCCCTCGTACCGCTGCACGCGGAAATCCGCCGCGCGGGTGCCATACGCCAGCGGCTTGAACTACACGAGCCGGCCGCTTTCGTCGAGGATCATCGGCCCGTACTGGCCTGGGCCGGAGTAGGGCGCCAGGAACAGCTTGCCCGGCGCTGCGCCGGGCAACTGCGTCGTGACGGTCGCGCTCGGTGGACGCAGATCCGGGCGCGAGGCGAAGCTCTGAAGATCGCCGGTCTTGGGCGCGCGTGGGCGAGTGCCGGGGCTCGCCGCGTGCTCGGTGTCCGGCACAGCCACTCTGAAGCTCCACGTGAACGGCGTCGTCTGCCCGGCTTGGCTCAGCACCGCCCGCCCCGTGACGAGCTCGCCCGCGTTGAAGCGTCGCCGAGGCAGGAAGCTCGCGCCGTTGCCCTGGGAGTACGCGACGAGCCGGCCGGGGTGCGCCCCGCTGTGAGAGCCCTTGACCGCGACGCTCGCCAGCTCGCCGGCGGGCACGCCGAGCAGGCTGATCTGGGACGCGCCGGACGCGTCGCTCGTGCCCGGGCCCGGCGACACCGTCACGCGCCCGCCGGCGAGCGCCGCGGATTGGTTCAGCTTCGACGGCACGCAGCTAGGCGCCGTCTGATGGGCTGCAGCCGCGCTTGTGGGCGCCAGCCCCAACCCGAGTCCCAGCAGAGCCAGCGAGCCGATCAGCGAAGCGCGCCCGGCATGGCATGCAGTCACGAGCCTATAAACGTTGGGTGCTCGGCGAGTTGCGCCCGCGGCATGTGCTCTAAGCGGCGTGGGAACGCAAATCTCGGCTGCTACTGCTCGTTCGAGTCGCGCCAGGCCGCCAGTCGGCGCCCCAGCTGCGGCGACACGCTGAACGTCAGCCGCTCGGCTTCGATGTCGGCCTGCTTCTGGTCGATGCCGAGCACGTCGTGTGTCAGCAGCTGGGCGGCGTGGCGGCGGGAGGTAAGCACCAGCGCCGCGCTGGTGCCCGCGACGCTCAGCTTGACCCGGTCGGGCTCGATCAGCTCCAGCTGGCGCAGGCGGCGGATCATCTCGAGCACGGTCGGGCGCGAGACCGCGAGCCTGCGCGCGAGCGCCGCCTGGGTGATCTTGGGACTGTCGCGCTCCAGATCCTGCAGCGCGAGCAGGTAGCGTGCCTCGCCGGGTGTGATCTCCACGCAGGGGTGGTCGACTGCGTGCCCTTCGGAGAGGGTTTCTGCGGAAGTGGAGCGGAGCGTGGCCATCAGCGCATCCTCGTGATCGAGGTCATTGTCAAGACGATACACACGTCACCCCTCAGTGCTTTGCTGAGGCGTGCTGCTCGACCTCTGGTGCAGCTACTTCGCCGCAAGCCGGTAAACCGGCCCATCGAGCGACGCGGCGTAAATGCGCCCAGACGTGTCCTGTCCGAACGAGGAGATGTCCTTGACGGACAGCCCGATCGCGTGATCGCCGCGCGCATGTCCGGGACTCAGCCTGACCGTGCGCAGCCGTGGGTTGCACGAGTCGCTGTACAGATAGCGACCGTACAGCGCGCGCAGCGCCCGGTCGCGCACGACGTACCCGCCGATGATCGCGCAGTTGCCGTCGCTATGGCGCGTCACGAGCACCGGCGCCACGGCGTGGGCCGCGGCGCCGGGCTTGTTGCGCCGGTCGCCCTCGAAGATGCTCCAGCCGTAGTTCGCGCCCCCGGCGGCTCCCGCCGCCGCGAAGTCGATCTCCTCCTGCTGGTCCTGCCCGACATCCCCAATCACGAGCGCGCCGGTGCTGCGGTCGAACGAGTATCGCCACGGATTGCGCAGCCCATACGCCCAGATCTCCGGGCGCGCGCCGCGTCTGGCGGCGAACGGGTTGCCCGCTGGGATCGCGTATCCGCCGCCTGGCTTGGGCGCGATCCGCAACAGCTTGCCGAGCAGCACGCCGGTGTTCTCACCGTTGTCAAGCGGATCGTTCGCGCTGCCGCCATCGCCGACGCCCACGTACAGATCGCCGTCCGGCCCGAACTGCAGCTGGCCGCCGTTGTGATTGGCGTAGAGATGATGAGGGATGCTCAGCACCCTCTGGGCCATGTCCGCGTCGGCCATGTTCGGGTTGCTCGCGGAGCGCTGACGGCGCTCGATCTGGATGTCCCCGTTGTGATCGGTGTAGTACACGTAGAACACCCCGCTGCTCGCGTAGTCGGGCGCGAACGCGACCGACAGCAGTCCGCGCTCCCCCTGGTCGACGCCCACCTTCGCGGTGATGTCCAAGAACGGCGCCGCGAGCTTGCGCCCGTCGAGCACGAGCTGGATACGACCCGCCTGCTCCACGACGAACACGCGCCGGCGATCACCGGGTGGGCCGGCGACGTACGTGGGCTGCGCGAAGCTGCCGACCCTCACGAGCCGCGTGCCCGCACGCGCGGTGTGTGGGCTGGAGGCCGCGGCGCGTGAGCTGGACGCATTCGGTGCGTCTGCCTGGCCGGCGCCGACGGTGGTGCTCGCGCTCGCGCCTGCGCCAGTGCCTGCCGAGCTCGAGCTGGAGCAGCTGCTGGCGAGCACCACCGCGATCAGGGACCCGAGACACAGCATCGGCAGGGCACGCGTGCGCGACATCGCTTGCGAGCATCGCAGATGTGCCCGTCCGTTTGGGCAGTCCGCGTGACGGGTATTCCGAGCCTGGCTGGACAGCGCATCGGAGCTGATCTGGCCATCTACTGTGACGAGGTCCTGAACATGCCTGACAGCGACGACGACCTGATCGTGAGCGAGACGCAGCTCGCTGCGACAGAAGCCGCTCATATCGGCGGCGACTCCGGTCGCCCGGCCGGCGAGGATCCGGCCGACCGGGCCGTGCTCGAGGCCGGCGGCGGGGTCTCAGAGGGGTTCGAGGAGGCCGAGTTCGCGCTGATCGACCACGCCGAGCACGGCGACCTCGGCCACAGCCCCCGCAACGATGCCTACAAGCCGGAGGTCGAATCCGACCTGGCTGGGGCGGAGTACGGCGAAGCCGACCAGACGCGACTGTCGGAGGAGACCCGATGAGTGGCTCGCCGCTTGGGGGATCCACGTTCATGAGCGTGCTCACGCCAGGCGTCGGTGGGCTCGCCACGCCCTACCCACCAGACGTCGAGGTGCTCGGCAGCACGCCGCGCAGCCGCGAGTGGATGGCACGGCACCTGTTCGACGCGTTCAACCAGCGTGACCTCGAGAAGGTGCTCGCGCTGATCCATCCCGACATGGTCTTCGAGACGGTCTCCGGCGCGGTGGTAGCCAACGGGGAGCCGTATCGCGGGCGCGACGGCATGCGTCAGTACATGGCCGACGTCGCCACGCACTGGTTCGAGCTGACCGTACGCCCGCTGCAGGTGCGCGCGGCCGGGGAAGCGGTGGTGGCGCTCGGCGAAGTCGACGGGCGCGGCCCGGCGGGAACGCTCGACGGCGTGTCAACCACCTGGGTGCTCAAGTTCAGAGACGGTCTCGTGGTTCACGCGCAAGTGTTCTCCGAAGTGCGCCATGCGCGCCGTGCACTAGGCCAGGACTGACGCTCACCGCCAGGCGCCGCGTTGGCATTGGGCCGCGGGCGAGATCCGCCGCGGGCAATACGCTGCGAGCATGCATCTGCAGACCGCTCCGGGCATCGATGGAAAGGCACGCCTTGCGGTCATGGATCTCGGCTCGAACTCGTTTCGGCTGGTGGTGTTCACCGCAGCGGGCGGTTGGTGGAAGCGCACCGACGAGATCTACGAGCCGGTGCGCATCGGCGAGGGCCTGGCGGCGACCGGTAGGCTCGGCGAGCAGCCGATCGAGCGGGCGCTGGCCACGCTGGAGGTGTTCGCGCACTTCTGCGAGGCAGCGGCGCTCACCGGCGAGGACGTCGACGCTGTCGCGACCAGCGCGATCCGCGATGCGGAGAACGCAGCGGAGTTCCTGCAGCGCGCCCATGCGCGCACAGGGCTGCCGATCCGGGTGCTCAGCCGTGAAGCCGAGGCGCGCTACGGGTATCTGGCTGCCGTCAACTCGACCACCCTACGCGACGGCAGCGTGCTCGATCTCGGCGGCGGCTCGATGCAGCTCGTGCGCGTGTCAGAGCGCGGCGCTCGGGAGCTCGGCTCCTGGCCGCTGGGCGCGGTGCGGATGACCGAGCGCTTCCTGCCCGGCGGCGACCCGGTCGGGCGCCGCGCTTTGAAGGAGCTGCGCACCGAGGTCACGCGCCAGCTTGCCGATGCGCCGTGGCTGCAAGCCACGGGTGGGCGGCTGGTGGGCATCGGCGGCACGGTGCGCAACCTCGCGGCCGCGACTCAGCGCGCCGCCGGGCTGCCGTCGAATGGCGTGCAGGGGATGGTGATCGAGCGCGACGCGCTCGACGAGCTGGTGCAGCGGCTGGCGGAGCTGCCGGCAGCCGAGCGCAGCAGCATCGCCGGTATCAAGCCCGCGCGAGCCGATCTGATCCTGGCCGGTGCAGTGGTCGTGCAAGGAGTGCTGGAAGCCGGCGGCTTCGAAGGTCTCGAGACGACCGAGGCGGGTCTGCGCGAGGGCGTGTTCTTCGAGCGTCACCTGCATCCCCGCGACCCGCCGCTGTTCGAGGACGTCAGGCGTGCGAGCGTGCTGAACCTGGCTGCGCGCTACGACGTGGACGCGCGTCACTCCGACCATGTCGCCAAGCTCGCGCTGGGGATGTTCGACGAGCTCGCCCGCCTCGGGCTGCACGGCGGCGACGCGCTCGAGCGCGAGCTGCTGTGGGCGGCGTGCATGCTGCACGACATCGGCATGTCCGTCGACTACGACGACCACCACAAGCACTCCCGTTATTTGATCCTCAGCGCGGGCCTGCCGGGGTTCACGCCGGCCGAGGTCGCGCTGATCGCCCAGGCGGCGCGCTACCACCGCAAGGGCATGCCCGACCCGGGGCCGCTCGCGGCGCTGTTCGACGAGCCCCAACGCGCGCGCCTGGACCGCTGCGCGGTGCTGCTGCGCCTCGCCGAGGATCTCGAGCGCTCGCGCGATCAGACGGTGCGCGGCACGAGCATCGCGCTGCACGGCGGCGAGGTCGAGCTGCGGCTGCTCGCCGCGCGCGAGCCGGCGGTGCCGCGCTGGGCGGCCAGCCGCGAGCGTGAGCTGTTCGCGCGTGCATTCGACCGCGCGCTGTCAGTCGCGGCGTGAGCGCAGCTGGCGCTCGCGCCCGGCGCAGTCGTACAACACGAGGTTGAAGCGGCTGTACCGGCGCGCGCGCCACGCGCGCGAGGGGATCTCTGCGCACGCGCGCAACACCGCGCTGGTCGCGCGGTTGCCCCCGCGGCTCGAGTACGCCCCGCCGAGCACCACGTAGCGCGCTTCGCCGCGAGCCACCAGACGCGCGAGGCTGGGCCCGTCGAGCGCCGGGTCGGTGCCGCTGAAGCCGCCGAGCGCGCCGGCGTGCAGGCCTAGCAGGATCAACGGGGATGCGGAGTTCGACGCATCCGCGAGCACCGCCCAGCGCGTGGCGGGACGGTGCGTGCTCACGTAACGCAGCAGGCTCTTGTTCCGCGCGACGCTTGTGGGGCTGACACCGAGCCCGCCGTATCCGGCGGTCTGGCGTGGTCCGGCGGCCGGGAACGTGCCCTGTACGGGCACCTGCCAGGTGGTGGCCGCGTACGCCGTGGGCGCGATCAACAGCAGCGCGAACGTGAGCGCGACGGCCGGGGCGCGCCGTGGCCCTAGCGCCACGCAGCCGACCAAGCCCAGGGTGGCGCCGGCGATCAGCAGCGGCGCGAGCCAGTGCATGTAGTGGACGCGGCGCAGCAGCAGGATCTGCACGACCACGGTGGCTGCCACCGCGAGCGTGAGCAGCGCCATGCGCCAGTCGAGACGACGCGTGCGCTCGCCCAGCGCCGCGCTGCCCGCGCCCGCCATCGCGGCGAGCCCGGGTCCGAGCGCCGATACGTAGTAGGGGTGGACGATGCCTTTGGACAAGCTCAGCACGCAGCCTTCCACGACGAACCAGCCGCCGAGCACGAGCAGCCCCGCCAGCCGTGGATCGCGTCGTTCGCGGCGCTGCACGATGGTGAGGAGGGCCAGCGTGAGCGAGCCGATGAACGCCAGCGGCAGCAGCCAGCCGCCCTGGTCGCCGAGATTGAGGCCGAGCAGCCTGAACGGTCCTGTGGGACCGCCGAACGCGACTGGATGTAGCGCGCGACCGGTGGGCGGCGAACCGCTCGTGGGTAGTGGTGGAGGGCGCTTGGGCCGCGGGGAACCGCTCGCAGGCCGTGGGGGAGCGCTCGTGGGGCGCGGGAGAGCGCTCGTGGGACGGGAGCGCGCGGAGTGGCGCTCGCGGGGCTTGCGCTCATGTGTGCCGGACGGGGCCACCGCGCCCGTGCCGACGGGGATCTGGCCAGGGCCGCCGACCTGACCGTCGACGCGCCCGAAGCCGTTGTAGCTGAACGTCAAGCCGAGCTCGGAGTTGTCGGTTGAGCCGCCGACGTACGGCCGCTGCGCCGCCGGCGTGAGCTCGACGAATGCGATCCAGGACGCCGAGACGGCAGCCGTCAGCAGGCCGGCGAGCGCCAGCTGAGTCAGCCGGCGCGACAATGTGCCGGGAGCGCACACCGCGTACGCGAGCGCGATTCCCGGGACGACGAGGTACGCGGCGAGCGTCTTCGTGTTGAACGCGATGCCGATCAGCAGCGCGCTGCCCAGCAGCCAGCGCCAGCGACCGCTCTCGATCGCGCGCAGCGCGGCGCCGCAGGCGAGCACCATCAGCAGGATCAGCACCGCGTCGAGGTTGTTGTCGCGCGACACCGCCACGAACGACGGGAACGCGGCGAGCGCGAGCGCGCTCGCCAGCGCGGCGGGCGGGCCGAACGTACGCGTGGTGGCCCAGTAGAGCGCCGCCACCGCAAGCACCCCGGCGATGGCCTCCGGCAGCAGCAGGCTCAACGGCGAGAACCCGAACAGCTTCGCGCTGAGCACCTGCACCCACAGGCCGAACGGCGGCTTGTCGATCGTGATCAGCCCGCCGGGGTCGAACGACACGAACACAAAGTTGTGCAGCGAGCCGAGCATCGACTTCACGCCGGCCGAGTAGAAGATGTTGGCGTACCCGTTCTGGGCGAGCCGGTGGGTGTCGAGCACGGCCGCCAGCGCGAGTATCGCGGCCAGCGCCGTCAGCCGCAACGGCTTGGCTGCGGCGCTCAAGAACGCAGTGCTGCGATCAGGCGCTCGAGGTCCGACTCGTCGTTCCAAGCGCCGACGGACGCTCGCAGCCACGGCCGTCCCGGCAGGTCGCGCAGGATGACTCCGGCCTCGGCCAGCCGAACCCGCTCCGCCCCCGGGTCTTCGCTGACGAACGACACCAGCGTGGTGGGTCCGCGCGGGGCCAGCTCGCGGCCGTGTTCGGCCAGCAGCTCGGCCAGACGCTCCGCCAGCGAGCGCGCGCGCTCGTGGATCGCGGACCAGCCCGCCTGCTCGAGCACGCGCACGCCGGCCAGCGCGCACGCGACCGTCTCGGCGCTGAGCGCCAACGTGTCGAAGCGGCGGCTGTCCTCGTGCAGGCGCGCATCAAGTCCAGCGCCCGGATCGGCGAGCGTCGGGTAGCCGCGGCGGCTGACGGCGAGCCGCGCGCGCAGCGCTGGGCTGACATAGAGCATCCCGGTGCCGTCCGGCCCGCACATCCATTTCTGTCCGGCGCCTGCGTACGCGTCGCAGCCGAGCGCGCGCACGTCGACGGCGATCGCGCCGACGCCCTGGGCGCCGTCGAGCAGCACCGGCGGCTCCACGTCAGCGAGCTCCGCGGGCGCGAGCCGCCCGCTCGTCCAGCCGACGTGCGAGCACGCCACGAGCCGGGTCGCGGAGGAGACCGCCGCGGCGATCTCCGCGAGCGGCGCCATGCGGATGCTCACGCCGCGCAGCTCGCGCGCCGCGGCCAGCGGGCCGAGCAGGCCCGGGTGCTCCTCGTCGCTGGTGAGGATCTCATCGCCCGGGGCGAGCGCGAGCCCGTCGATCACCTGCGAGATGCCGTCGGTCGTACACGTGGTCAGCGCGAGATCGGCGGCATCGCAGCCAAGGGCCGCGGCGTATGCGTTGCGCAAAGCGCCGTTCAGCTCGGCGCGGCGCTCGAAGTGAGATTGGAAACGGCCTTCGGCGGCCTCGCGCTCGAGCTCCAGCGCGCTGGCTCGCACCGCGCTGGTGGCGAGCGGGCCGTCCGTGCCGGCGTTGAGATACGCGAATCGGCCGAGGACGGGGAACTCCCCCCGTAGTTGCGACATGCTCACGGCGAGCGAGGATAAGGGAAGATGGGCCGGATGACGTCCAGTACACCGGGTGCTCCGACGCTGCTGTGGGAGCCCTCCGCGGCCGACCTCGAGCAGTCGCGCATGACCGACTTCATGCGCTGGGCCGGGGCGCGGCGCGGGCGGGCGTTCGCTGACTACGCCGAGCTGTGGGAGTGGTCGGTGGCGGAGCTTGAGCAGTTCTGGGGCGGTATCTGGGAGTACTGCGGGGTGCGCGCTTCCAAGCCTTACGAGCAGGTGCTCCAATCACGCGAGATGCCCGGCACGCGCTGGTTCGCGGGCGCCGAGCTGAACTACGCCGAGAACATGCTGACGCGTAAACGCGACCCGCTGGACGTCGCGATCCTGCACAGCTCTGAGCTGCGCGAGCTGGACGCGCTCACCTGGGAGGAGCTGTCGGCGCAGGTGGCGAGCGTCGCCGGCGGGTTGCGCGCGCTGGGCGTGGAGCGCGGCGATCGCGTCGTCGCGTACATGCCGAACATCCCCGAGACGGTCGTCGCGCTGCTGGCGGTGGCGAGCATCGGCGCGATCTGGTCGAGCGCGGCGCCGGAGTTCGGCGCGCGCAGCGTGATCGACCGCTTCGCTCAGATCGAGCCGAAGGTGCTGCTGAGCGTCGACGGGTATCGTCACGGCGGCAAGGACTTCGACCGCATGGCGGTGATCGAGGGGATCCTCGCGGAGCTGCCGACGGTGGAGCACGCGGTGCTGCTGCCGTACCTCTCGCCCGACGCGACGCCGGCGGGCTGGCCCGGCGGGCTGACCTGGGATCAGCTGAGCGCACATGGCGAGGGCGTGCCGCTGAGCTTCGAGCAGGTGCCGTTCGAGCACCCGCTGTGGGTGCTCTACTCCTCCGGCACCACCGGGCTGCCGAAGGCGATCGTGCACGGCCACGGCGGCATCCTGCTGGAGCAGCTGAAGAAGAGCCATCTGCATCTCGACCTGCGCGCGGGCGACCGCATGTTCTGGTTCACCACCACCGGCTGGATGATGTGGAACTTCCTGATCGGCGCGCTGTTCAGCGACGCGGCGATCGTGTTGTACGACGGGAGTCCCGGCCACCCCGACCTGGGCGTGCTGTGGCGGCTGGCCGAGCGCGCCGGGATCACCTGCATGGGCGTCAGCGCGGGCCTGTTGGCGAGCTCGCAGAAGGCCGGTATCGAGCCGGCCCGCGACCATGATCTGAGCGCGCTGCGCAGCATCGGCTCGACCGGCTCGCCGCTGGCGCCGGAGAGCTTCGCGTGGGTCTACGAGCACGTCAAGCCCGACGTCTGGCTGTTCTCGACCAGCGGCGGCACCGACGTCTGCACGGCGTTCGTCGGCGGCTGCCCGCTGCTGCCGGTGTATCGCGGCGAGCTGCAGGCGCGCGTGCTCGGCTGTGCCGTCGAAGCCTGGGACGAGCAGGGCGCCAGCCTGATCGACGAGGTCGGTGAGCTGGTGCTGGCGGAGCCGATGCCGTCGATGCCGGTGTTCTTCTGGGGCGATCCGAGCGGCGAGCGCTACCGCGACAGCTACTTCTCGATGTATCCCGGCAGCTGGCGTCATGGCGACTGGATCCGCATCACGCCACGCGGCGGCGCGGTCATCTACGGCCGCTCGGATTCGACGATCAACCGCCAGGGCGTGCGCATGGGCACGAGCGAGATCTACCGCGCGGCGGGAGCGGTGAAGGACGTGCTCGACACGCTCGTGGTGGATATCCCGCGCGGAGCGGACGGCGAGCTGTCGATGCTGCTGTTCGTCGTGCTGAGCGACGGCGTGAGTCTCGATGACGAGTTGACCGCCGCTATCAAGCGGCGGATCCGCGAGGACTGCTCACCACGTCACGTGCCCAACGAGATCCTGCAGATCGAGCAGGTGCCGCGCACGCTGTCGGGCAAGTTGCTGGAGGTGCCTGTCAAGAAGATCCTGATGGGCGGCGATCCCGAGCAGGCCGCGAGCCGCGACTCGCTCGTGGACCCGCGCGCGCTCGACTACTTCGTCGAGCTGGCCAAGCAGCTGTAGCCGCAGCACCCGAGCCAAGCCCGATGAGCCGCGCTGCCCGCGACCCGTCAAGCCCGGTACCCGCGACCGGTCTGGCTAGACGCCCAAGGAGCGGCCAACGATCTCCTTCATGATCTCGTTCGTGCCGCCGTAGATACGGGTGACGCGCGCGTCGACGAACGCCCGCGCGATCGGGTACTCGAGCATGTAGCCGTATCCGCCGTACAGCTGCACACAACGGTCCACCACGCGCCCCTGCAGCTCGGTGCACCACCACTTCGCCATCGCGGCGTCCTCGGGCGAGAGCTCGCCCGCGTCGAGCGCCTGCACACAGCGGTCGACGAACACCTGCGCGATGTCCACCTCGGTGCGCATCTCCGCGAGCGCGAAGCGCGCGCTCTGAAACGAGCCGATCGGCTGGCCGAAGGCCTTGCGCTCGCGTACATACTCGAGCGTCCAGCCGAGCGCGGCCGCGGCCGCGGCGACCGCTGAAGCTGCGATCGACAGGCGCTCCTGCGGCAGGTTGGACACCAGGTAGCGGAACCCCTGGCCTTCCTCGCCGAGCAGGTTCTCGACGGGCACGCGCACGTCGCTGAACGACAGCTCGGCGGTGTCCTGCGCGTGCTGGCCGATCTTCTCGAGGTTGCGCCCGCGCTCGAAGCCCTCCATGCCGCGCTCGAGCACGAGCAGGCTGATCCCGCGATGGCGCTCGGACGGGTCGGTCTTGACGGCGGTGATCACGAGGTCGCCGTTGATGCCGTTGGTGATGAACGTCTTCGAGCCGTTGACCACGTAATGGTCGCCGTCGCGGATCGCGCGGGTCGACATGCCGGCCAGATCGGATCCGATGCCCGGCTCGGTCATCGCGATCGCCGTGATCAGCTCACCTGCGGCGATCCCTCCTAGCCAGCGCTCACGCTGCGGCTCGTCGCAGTAGCTCAGGAAGTACGGCAGGCAGATGTCGTTGTGCAGCGTGATCCCGAGCCCGAAGCTGCCAACTGCGGCGCGTTGCACCTCCTCGCCGATGACGAGGTTGAAGCGGAAGTCAGCCGCGCCCGCGCCGCCGTACCGCTCCGGCACGGACATGCCGGTGAAGCCGCCGGCGCCGGCGCGCGCGAAGACCTCACGAGGCACCAGCCCGTCGCGTTCCCACTCGCCATAGCGGCCCTCGTCGCCGAGCACTTCCCGCTCCAGGAACGTGCGGAAGCTCGCGCGGAAGTCCTCGTGGACATCATCGAACAGCGTGCGCAACATCGTGCGCAGACACTACCTGCCGGGCGGCTGCTCGAGGGCGCCCGCAGGGTAGCTGGGGTCTCAGGCGACGAGCGGGGGCCGTTCGGCGCGCAGGGGCTCCGAGGCACGCGGCTCGTCGCGGAACCCCGGCTTGGCGAGCAGCAGCTGCACGTCCCGGATGCGGCGCTCGCGGAAGCCGCCTTCGCAGTAGGCCAGATACAGCTCCCAAAGCCGCCGGAAGCGCTCGTCGTACCCGAGCGCGGCCACGCTGTCGGTCGAGGCGAGGAAACGCTCGCGCCAGCGCCTCAGCGTCTCGGCGTAGTGCGCGGTGATGTCCTCCAGATGCACCGGGCGCATGTCGGTGACGCGGGCGACCGAGCGCGAGATGACCTCCATCGACGGCAGGCAGCCGCCGGGGAAGATATAGGTGTTGATGAAGCTCTTCGACGCCTTCTCGACCTCGTAGGCACGGTCGTCGATCACGATCGCTTGCAGCAGCATCGCGCCGTCGTCGCTCAGCAGCTGCGAGCAGCGACGGAAGAACGCTTGGAAGTACTGCCAGCCGACCGCTTCGATCATCTCGATCGAGACGAGCTTGTCGTAGCGCCCCAGGAGGGCGCGGTAGTCCTCGAGCAGCACCGTCACGCGCTCCTGCAGCCCAGCGGCGAGCACCCGCTCGGTCGCGTAAGCGTGCTGCTCGGTGGAGATCGTGGTGGTGGTCACCCGGCAGCCGTAGCGCTCGGCCGCGTACACGGCGAACCCGCCCCAGCCGGTGCCGATCTCCAACACGTGATCGGCTGGTGAGAGGTTGAGCTTGGCGCACACCCGCTCGAGCTTTGCGAGCGACGCCTGCTCGAGTGTCGCGGCGGGCGTGTCGAAGATCGCGCAGGAGTACATCATCGTCGGGTCCAGGAACAGCGAGAACAGTTCGTTGCCGAGGTCGTAGTGCGCCGCGATCTGCTTGCGCGAACGGGTCGGAGTGTTGCGTGCCAGCCAGCGCACCGAGCGCTGGAAGGGCACGAGCACCGGACTCAGCACATGCCGCAGCCGGTCGAAGGAGCGCACGTTGAGCGCGGCGATCTGGGTCAGCCCGACGAGATCCTCACAGTCCCACAGGCCGTCCATGTAGGACTCGCACAGTCCGACGCTGCCGCGCAGCAGCACGCGGTAGAAGCGGGGCGAGCTCACGTGCACGGTCACGCGCAGCGGATGCTCGGCGCCGCTCTCACCGAAACACAGGCGGGCGCCGGGCTCGATCAGCACCAGCTCGCCGCCGCGGAGCTTCGCCAACAGGCGCAGCACGATCCGGCGCGCGGCGCGGTCGAGTGAACCGGATGTGAATGGCGGCGGCTTCGTCAGCTCCTGGGCGGCTTGGGCGAGTTCGACCGTATGCAGCCGCTCGCCGAGGCGCCCCGGGTCGGCGGGGCGGAGGGCGCTCACGTCGAGACCGTCCCGCGACCGGGGTGGGGGAAGTACTTCGCGCCGCGCAGCTTCAGGCCGAGCGCGTGCGTGTAGATCCGCGCCTGGATGCGCAGTGTCAGCAGCGGGTTGCGGACGAGCACGCGCCGTGCGGCGGCTGCGCTCAGCTCGGTGCGCCGCAGTGACAGCGTCGCGTCGAACACCTTCTCACCGGCGCGCGTCGACTCGATGTGAACGAGCAGCTGCTCAGAGGGCGTGCTCAGGCGCCAGTCGTACACGTGGTCCATGCCCATGAACGGCGACACGTGCAGCTGCTTGTCGAACTGCTCGCGCATCAGCGTCACGGTGCCCCGGTCGGTTGTCTCGCTCACGGGCATCACATAGGAGTGGCTCTCGCCCCAGGGGGTGTTGCTGACGTGCGCCACCACCGCCTGCACGCGCTCGTCCTGCGCGTCGAAGCAGTAGTAGAAGCTGACCGGGTTGAAGCAGTGGCCGAAGTAACGCAGGTGCGTGAGCAGCCGGATCGGCCCGCACGGGGTCCTACCGGTGCGCTCGCATACGAGCTCGCGCACGGCGTCCTTGAGCGGCGTGCGAGCGTCGCCGAGGTGGTCTGAGCGCCGGAACCACGCGAGCGCCGGGCGGCGCGCGGACCACAGCCAGCGCCGGTCGAACAGCTCGGGCAGCTCGTCGAGGTCCAGGTAGGTCATGAACAGGCGGTGGCGGAACTCGTTGGGCACAGCGCCCATCCGGCGGTGGCGCACATACCCCTCGTAGAGACAGCTGTTCGCGGTCGCAGTCACAGCTTCACCCCGAAGGCCGCGCAGGCCTGTAGCGCGCTGCGTACGCCGTCCTCGTGGAAGCCCCAGCCCCAGTAGGCGCCGCAGTAGTGCGTGCGGGTCGCCAGGCCGCTGATCGCGGCGTGCTGGGACTGGGCGGCCAGCGCTCGCGGGGTGTACACCGGATGGGCATAGGAGAGCTTGCGGATGATCTTGCTCGGGTCGATCGCCTCGGTGCGATTGAGCGTGACACAGAAATCACGATCTGCTTGCAGCGCTTGCAGATGGTTCATGTAGTAGGTGACCGTGCTCAGCGGCTTGGGCTCGCGCAACAGGTGGTAGTTCCAGGCGGCGCGCGCGGCTCGCCGCCGCGGCAGCAGCGTGCTGTCGGTGTGCAGTACCGCTTCGTTGCGCTGGTAGCGGATCGCGTCGAGCACCCGCGACTCGCGCTGGGAGGGGTCGCTCAGCAGCGCGAGCGCCTGATCGGAGTGGGTTGCCATCACGACGTGGTCATAGTGCTCCGGCTCGCCGCTGGCGGTGCGGATCTCGACGTGGCTGCCGGCACGAGTGACCGAGTGCACCGGCTGGCGCAGGCGGATGCGATCGTGGAACGGCCGGGTAAGCGCCTCCACGTAGCGGGCCGAGCCGCCGGTCACTGTCGACCAGTTGGGGCGGTCGCGAAAGCCGAGCATCCCGTGGTTGGCGAAGAACTCCGCCATGAACCTGACCGGGAAGGACGTGCTCTGGTGTGGGTCCGCCGACCACACGGCCGAGACCTGCGGCACGATCAGCTTGCGCACGAACGTGTCAGAGAAGCCGCGCTCGGCGAGGAACGCGTCGAGCGATTGGCCCGTCTCCTCGCGCCGCAGCAGCGTGCGCAGCTCGCGGTTGAAGCGCAGCAGCTCGGCGATCATGCGCAGGAACTTCGGGCTGAGCAGGTTACGCGGCTGGGCGAACAGCCCGCGCGGGGTGCCCGCGTACTCGAAGTCCTCGTCTTCGCTCTTGACCGAGAAGCTCATGTGCGTCGGCTGGGTGAGCACCCCGAGCTGCTCCAGCAGACGGCTGAAGTTGGGGTAGGTGCGGTCATTCATCACAATGAACCCGGTGTCGACGTGGTAGGTGTGCCGCTCGGTGTCGACCCGCACGGTGTTGGTGTGCCCGCCGGCGTAGGCCGCGGCCTCGTAGAGGGTGATCTGATGCTCGCGGTGGAGCAGGTGTGCGGCCACGAGCCCAGACACGCCCGCGCCCACGATGGCGATTCTCATCTGGTTCCCCGCTTGGGGCGGCACGGTCGCATAGGTGTGTCTAAGTGCGTCCTGCGCGGGAGTCCGGATCATCGGCGGGCGCCGCGAGCCGGAGGGAATCTGAACGCGTATGAGCTCTCGGGGGAAGGAGTGCGCGCCTCCGGCGTCGAACAAGAGCGCCGATGAAACGTGTTGCTTCTCCTCCACATGAGCCGCCGGTCAATGGCACCAGCGAGCACCAGAGCCTGTCCCGCTACATCCAGTCCCGCTTCGACGAGTGCTCCCGCTCCCAGAAGGACGTCGCGCAGTACATAGTCGACCATCTCGACGAGGCTGCCTTCCAGACGGCCGAGGAGCTGGCGCGCCGCGCCAACACCTCGAGCTCGACGGTCGTGCGCTTCTCGCAGGCGCTCGGCTTCGACGGCTTCCCCGAGCTGCAGGCCGCGGCGCGTGAGGAATACCGCCGCGTACACGCCCAGGCTGTGACGACGGGCGCTCCCGCGAGCTCCGCGCCGCTGTTCTCGCTCGACCAGAACGAGTTCGAGACGTCGCTCGCGGCTGATCACCTGAACGTCGAGGACACGGCGCGCAAGGTCTCGAGGGCCGCGGTCGACGAGCTGATCGACGCGATCGTCAGCGCCGAGAAGGTGCTCGTGGCGGGCACCGACCAGATGGCGTTCTTCGCCAGCTACCTGCGCCACCTGCTGATGCTGCTCGACTTGCGCGTCGACGTCGTCGCCAGCCCCTCCCAGGAGGCGCTGAGCCGGCTCGGGCGCATCGACCAGACCACGCTCGTGATCGGGCTGTCGGCGGGTCGCCCGCATCCCTTGGTAGTGCGCGCGATGAAGCTCGCGCGTCATCGCAAGGCGCGCACCGCGGCCGTCACTGACGCGACGCTCTCAGAAGTCGCGAAGCTCGCGCAGATCAAGCTCTACTACTCGTCCAACAGCCCGGCGTACGTGCGCTCGCACACCGCTCTGCTGAGTCTGATCCAGGCGCTCGCCTATGGCGTGTACGCGCGCGACAGCGCGCAGTACGACGACCGCATCAAGGCGTTCAGGCTGAAGTAGCAGCGCCCGCAGTAAACTGCTCTACATGCGTGACGAAGCGACCTTCCGGGTCAAAACCGGCCTGGCCGAGATGCTCAAGGGCGGGGTGATCATGGACGTTGTGACCCCCGAGCAGGCGGTGATCGCCGAGCAGGCGGGCGCCGCTGCCGTGATGGCGCTCGAGCGCGTGCCAGCCGACATTCGTCGTGATGGCGGCGTCGCGCGCATGTCCGACCCGGAGATGATCACGGGGATTCAAGCGGCCGTCAGCATCCCCGTGATGGCCAAGGCGCGCATCGGCCATTTCGTCGAGGCGCAGGTGCTGCAGGCGCTGGAGGTCGACTACATCGACGAGTCGGAGGTGCTGACGCCGGCCGACGAGGCTCACCACATCGACAAGTGGGCGTTCAAGGCGCCGTTCGTGTGTGGCGCGACCAACCTCGGCGAGGCGCTCAGGCGCATCGGCGAGGGCGCCGCGATGATCCGCTCCAAGGGCGAGGCTGGCACCGGCGACATCGTCGAAGCGGTGCGTCACATGCGTCAGATCACCGGCCAGATCCGTCGGCTGGCGGTGCTTGGAGAGGAGGAGCTGGCGAGTGCCGCGAAGGAGCTGCAGTCGCCGCTGGAGCTGGTGCGTCAGGTCGCGAGCTCCGGCAGGCTGCCGGTCGTGCTGTTCTGCGCTGGCGGCATCGCGACGCCCGCGGATGCCGCGCTGATGATGGCGCTCGGCGCCGAAGGCGTGTTCGTGGGCTCGGGCATCTTCAAGTCGGAGGATCCGTCGACGCGTGCTCGCGCGATCGTGGAGGCTACGACGCACTGGCAGGACCCCGAGCGCGTCGCGCAGGCGTCGCACGGCCTCGGCGCCGCGATGGCGAGCCTCGAGAGCTCAAAGCTGCAGGACGAGCAGCTGCTGGCCCAGCGCGGCTGGTAGCTCGCGCTCGCTCGAATGACGGCGGTTCGCGTCGGGGATGGCGCCCGCGAGATGACAGCGCCGCCGACGGTCGGTGTGCTCGCCCTGCAGGGCGGGTTCGAAGCGCACGCGCGGATGCTGCGCGCGCTGGATGCGCAGGTGCGGGAGGTGCGTGTGCCGGACGATCTACGGGATCTCGACGGCCTCGTGATCCCGGGCGGCGAGTCGACCACGATGACGCTGGGGATCGAGCGCGAGGGTCTGGCTGAGCCGCTGCGCGCGCTCGCTGCGCGGGGCACGCCGGTGCTCGGCACCTGCGCCGGGCTGATCATGCTCGATCGCGACCATCTCCGGCTGCTGGACGTCCGTGCCGAGCGCAATGCGTTCGGCCGCCAGGTCAAGAGCTTCGAGGCTGATGTCGAGCTGGCTGGTGTGGGTGGGGAGGGGCCATTGCGGGCTGTGTTCATCCGCGCCCCGTGGGTTGCCGAGCACGGGCCGGACGTGGAGGTCCTGGCGCAGCTGGACGGCCACCCGATCGCCGTGCGCGAGGGTTCGCTGATCGCGGTGGCGTTCCATCCCGAGCTGGGCGGTGACGATCGCGTGCACCGTCTGTTGATGGACGCGATGGCGCGCGGCCGCGCGCCCGTGTCCTAGCGCCGGCGTGAGCGACGTACGGCGCTGGTCGCCTCCCCGCGGCTCCCTAACCCGGAGCGGCCCTGATCGGGCCAGCGTGCACAAGCGGCTCCTCGAGGATGTCGAGCACCTGGTTGAGCGCCCCGCGCACCTCCTCGGCGAGCAGCCCCTCCTCGTCGAGCTCGATCGCCAGCTCCAGCGGCCAGGAGCGCGTCACGTGCATGCCTGGGCGCAGATGCGCGAAGCGCCGTCCGAGGGCTTTCAGGAACGGATCGAGCTGAGCCTCGTCCGCGGGTGACGCGTACCCGCGATCCAGCAGCCATGGCCACAGCTCGGAGCGGATGCGATTGCTGTGGTGCGCGCCGACCCACTCCCAGTCCTCGCCCTGCCAGCGCCGTGCGTAGACGGCGGGCTCGAGCGTGCAGTCGAGGTAGACCCGCGTGCGCACCGGCGCGTTGCGGAAGCCGAGCAGCGGCTGCGGCGCGACTCGCCAGGCGCCGTCGTCTTGTCCGGCCAGCTCGCTCAGGCGCTCGGCGTGGCCGGCGGCGTACAGGTGCTCGGCCTGCCGTTTGAGCTCTCCCGGCCACACGTGTAGCGTGAGCTCGTCGT
>DATINL010000046.1:0-46000 GCA_035474295.1 Solirubrobacteraceae bacterium | reverse complement strand
GGCGTCAGCCAGTCCCGCCGGACGGCGTCAGCCAGTCCCGCCGGACGGCGTCAGCCAGTCCCGCCGGACGGCGTCAGCCAGTCCCGCCGGACGGCGTCAGCCAGTCCCGCCGGACGGCGTCAGCCAGTCCACCTGCGTCACTCGATCCGTGCTCGCTAGAGCGCCTGGCGAATGACCGGCTGCTTGGCGGCGCCAACCTCGTCGAGGCGCCGCACCGGCGTCGTGTACGGCGCGTTGCGCGCGATCTCGGGGTCTGCGGCTGCTTCGCGCAGGATCTCCGCAACCGCGTCGGCGAACGCGTCGAGCGTCTCCTTGGTCTCCGTCTCCGTCGGCTCCACCATCAGCGCCTCCTCCACGAGCAGCGGGAAGTACACCGTCGGTGGGTGGTAACCGAAGTCCAGCAGCCGCTTGGCGAGATCCAGTGTCTTGATCTGCAGCTCGCGCTTCATTGGGCCGCCGGACAGCACGAACTCGTGCAGGCACAGCTCGCCGTACGCCAGCGGCAGATACTCGGCCACCCCGTGCTGCTTCAACCGCGCCAGCAGGTAGTTGGCGTTCAGCACCGCGGTCTCCGACGCATCCTTCAAGCCCTCCGCGCCCAGCGAGCAGATGTACGCGTACGAGCGCACGAAGCAGCCGTAGTTGCCCTGGAACCCACGCAGCCGGCCGATCGACTTGGGGCGCTCGTAGTCGAACTCGAACTGCTCGCCGTTGCGCACGATCACCGGCGCGGTCAGATACGGCTCGATGCGGTCGGACACCGCGATCGGACCGGCCCCCGGGCCGCCGCCGCCATGCGGCTGGGTGAACGACTTGTGCAGGTTGAAATGCACGATGTCAAAGCCCATATCCCCCGGCCGTGACAGCCCCATCACCGCGTTGAGGTTCGCCCCGTCGTAGTAGAGCGTCGCCCCGACCTGATGCACGATCTTGGCGATCTCCTGGATGTTCGCGTCGAACAGCCCGAGCGTGTTCGGGTTGGTGAGCATCAGACACGCCACATCCGTATCCGCCTTCGCGCGCAGGTCGCCGAGGTCGATCCCGCCGTCCGCGTTGGTTGCGATCTTCACCACCTCGAGCCCCGCCATCGTCACCGTCGCCGGGTTGGTGCCGTGCGCGGTGTCCGGCGTCAGCACCTTGTGGCGCGTCTCGCCGCGATCCTCGTGGTACGCACGCGTCAGCAGCACGCCCGCCAGCTCCCCGTGCGACCCCGCGGAAGGCTGCAGCGACACGTGCGGCAACCCCGAAATCTCCGCCAGCGCACGCTCGAGGTTCCACATCAGCTCGAGCGCCCCCTGAGCCTTCTCGGAATCCTGCAACGGGTGCAGCCGCGCATGGCCCGGCAGCGCCGCCACGCGCTCGTGCAGCCGCGGGTTGTGCTTCATCGTGCACGACCCGAGCGGGTAGAAGCCGGAGTCCAGGTCGAAATTGCGCTTGGATAGCCGCACGTAGTGGCGCACGATCTCCGGCTCTGATACCTCCGGCAACCGTGCCGGCTCAGCGCGGCGCAAACGCGCGGGCAGCAGCAGCTCGGGGTCCACCGCGGGCACGTCAAGCGGCGGACACGTGAACGCACGCCGCCCCGGCGCGCCGCGCTCGTAGATCGTCGCCGCCCGCTCGCGCTGCAACGCAGTCTCGGTCTCCGCACGCGACGCCACCGCAGTCGGCCTCCGCTCAGCCGTCGTCACCGTCTCGCTCATACCGCCACCGCCTTGTCCGCGCCCCGCTCCGACCCGGTCGCAGCCTTATCCGCGCCCCGCTCCGACCCGGTCGCAGCCGGATCGGCAGCGCTCGCTTCGCCGCACTCAGCCGCCCCACCGCTCGCGGCCACCCCGCCACCCCCGGCCGCCCCACCACCTTCGGCCGCCCCACCGCGCTCGACCGCCCCACCGCGCTGTGCGGCGATCGCCGCTGCCAGCGTCTGCGCCAGCCGGTCGATGTCGCCGCGCGACCGCTGCTCGGTGAGCGCCACCAGCAACCCGCCGCGATCCTGCTCGCGCCCGGTCAGAGCGTGCAGATCAGCGCCCGGGTTCACCCCGCGCGCAGCACACTCGCGCCTGACCGCCGCCACATCCGCATCGAGCCGTAGCGCGAACTCGCGCACCGCTGGCTGGGAGTGCATCCGCTCGACTCCGTCGATGCTCGCCAGCGTTTCGCGTGCGTAGTGGGTGCGCGCCAGCAGCAGCTCGCCGAGCTCGACGAGCCCGTGGCGCCCGAGCCACGCCAGGTACACCACTCCGCCGAGCGCGTTCAGCGCCTGCGCGGTGCAGATGTTCGAAGTCGCTTTCTCACGCCGAATGTGCTGCTCGCGCGTCTGCAGTGTCAGCACGAACCCGCGCCGCCCGTCGACGTCGCGCGTCTCCCCCGCGATCCGCCCCGGCATGCGCCGTAGATACTCCTCGCGCGCCGCGAAGAACCCGAACGACGGCCCCCCGAAGTCCAGGCGATTGCCCAGCGACTGGCCCTCCCCCACAGCCACATCCACGCCGCACTCGCCGGGCGGCGCAAGCACGCCGAGCGTCAGCGGATCAACCTGCGCGATCACAACAGCCCGCGCACTCTCGGCTCCCGCCTTGGCCGCCGCCGCCAGCGCGCTCGCATCCTCGACCGCCCCATAGAAGTTTGGCTGCGCGAAGATCGCCGCGCTGGTGTCGTCGTCGATCGCGCCTGCCCATTCTTCCGGGTCGGTGACACCGTCGCGCAGCCCCACCTCAACCACCTGCACGCCGTACCCGTGCGCGTACGTGCGCAGCGTCTCGAGCGTGTGCGGATGCACCCCCGCGCTCACCACGAACTTGCCCTTGCCGTTGTGCAGCTTCGCCATGTACCCGGCCGCCGCCACCGCGCTCGGCCCCTCGTACACCGACGCGTTCGACACCGGCAGCCCTGTCAGCTCGCTGATCGCCGTCTGGTACTCGAACATCACCTGCAACCCGCCCTGGGAGATCTCCGGCTGGTAGGGCGTGTACGGCGTCAGGAACTCCGACCGCCCCATCAGCATGTCGATGATCGCGGGCACGTAGTGGTCGTACATGCCCGCTCCCAGGAACGTCAGCTCGTCCTCCGCGCTGACGTTGCGCTGCGCGAGCGCGCGCAAATGCGCGTACACGTCCTGTTCCGGCATACCCGCCGGCAGCGCCAGCGCGCGGCGCAACCGCACCGGCTCAGGGATCTGGCGGTCGAAGATCTCCGCGATCGACCCCACGCCGATCGCGGCGAGCATCGCGCTCAGGTCTTCAGGCGTGGTGGACGTGTAACGACTCATCGTCTGAGCCTAGCCACCAAATGCGGCGCTACTGGTCGCACCGTCGATCACAGTCACACCCACCGACTACCCACCGAGCGTGGCTGTGTAAGTCGCGGCATCCATCAGCGTCGCTGTCTCAGCCGGGTCGCTGAGCCGGATCTTGACGAGCCAGCCGTCCCCGTACGGGTCGTTGTTGATCGTCTCGGGACTGCTCGACAGCCCCTCGTTGACCTCGACGATCTCCCCGGACAGCGGTGCGATCACATCCGACACCGCCTTCACTGACTCGACCTCCGCGTACGGCTCATCCTTGACCACCTGCGCACCGACCGTCGGCGGCTCGCAGAACACTACTTCGCCCAGCGCATCCTGCGCGTACCAGGTGATCCCCAAGGTGGCGTGCTCGGGATCGGCGGGATCGATCCGCGCCCAGTCGTGCTCGGCGTGGTACAGCAGCTCCGCTGGGTAGCTAGCGTCAGCCATTGGCTCCGTTCCTGAGTTCGTCGGTGGTCCCGGGATGCGACGTGACGGTATTCAACTCTTCTTCGCCACGAATGGCTTGGCCACGATCTTCGCAGCACGCACGCGCCCGCGCACGTCGATCTCCAGCGGCGTGCCCACCGCGGCACGCTCGGCTGGCACGTACGCGAGCCCGACCCCGATCTCCAAGCACGGCGACAGCGTCCCGCTCGTCACCTCCCCACCGCCGACGATCTGGTTGCCCTGTCGCGCGATCCCCCCGCCGTCGACGGTGAACGCCACGAGCTTCTCCGCCGCGCCCGCCTCGCGCACTCCGCGCACCGCGTCCGACCCGATGAACTGCGTCTGCTCGCGACAGCACCAGCCGAGCCCAGCCTCGATCGGGCCGCGCTGCTCGCCGAGGTCGTTGCCATACAGGTGAAAGCACGCCTCCAGGCGCAGCGTGTCGCGTGCCGCCAGCCCCACAGGCGTGGCGCCGCGGCGCACTAGCTCATCCCACAGCAACGGCGCGTCGGCAGGCGCCGCGAGCAGCTCGACCCCATCTTCGCCGGTGTACCCGGTGCCGCACACCAGCACCTGCGCGCCCGCCAGCCGGCGCTCGCCAGCCGTCATGCGCGCCGGCAGCAGCCCATCGGAGATCGCCTGCACGATCTCCCGCGCGCGCGGCCCCTGCACCGCCAGCATCGCGTAATCCGCGATCCGATCCTCGACCTGCACGTCGAACCCGGAGCTGCGCGCATGGTCGCGGAACCACTGCAGGTCGCGCTCGTGGTTGGCCGCGTTGGTCACCGTCAGGTAGCGGTGCGACTCCAGGCGATAGGTGAACAGATCGTCGAGCACCCCGCCGTCCGCGCGGCACAGCACGCTGTACTGAGCCCCGCCGACCGGGATCGTGGAAACGTCGTTGGACAGCAGCAGCTGCAACAGCTCGAGCGCCTGTGCCCCGCTCGTCTCGATCTCGCCCATATGCGACACGTCGAAGATCCCCGCCGCCTGGCGCACCGCCATGTGCTCGGCGCGAATGCCCTCATATTGCACCGGCATCTCCCACCCGGCGAACGGCACGAGCTTGGCGCCAGCCGCCAAATGGCGCTCGTGCAGCGGGGTGACTTGCAGGGTGCTCGACACCCGCCGCAGGCTAGCGAAGGTGCCCGCCCCGCGAGCCCCACGCCGCCGCCAGCGCCGATCGCTGTCCGTCGCCGCCAGCGCCGATCGCTATCCGTCGCCGCCAGCGCCGATCGCTGTCCGTCGCCACGAGCGGCGATCGCTATCCGTCGCCACGAGCGACGATCGCTTTCTACCGCTGCGAGCGCCGGTGCTTCCTATGTATGTGCCGAGCGCGCTAGCGCAGGAACGGCGGCACGTCGATGTCGTCTTCGGAGATCTCCAGCGACGAGCGCTGACGATCGTCGATGCGCGGCCCGCGGTCGGGACGACGGCTGCGCCCTTCGCGGCTGCCGCGTGTGCCGCGCCCGCTGCGATGGTCGAACCCGGTGCCGATCACGGTCACCCGCACTTCGTCGCCCATGCCCTCGTCGATCACCGCGCCGAAGATGATGTTGGCGTTGGGATCGGCCGCGTTCTGGATGATCTCCGCCGCGTCGTTTACCTCGAACAGTCCGAGATCCTTGCCGCCGGTGATGTTCAGCAGGATGCCCGTCGCGCCGTCGACCGCCTCCTCGAGCAGCGGCGAGGAGATCGCAGCCTTCGCAGCGTCAGCGCAACGCGTCTCGCCACCGGCCGTGCCGATGCCCATCAGCGCGGACCCGGCGTCGTGCATGATCGTGCGCACGTCAGCGAAATCGAGGTTGATCAACCCGGGGATCGTGATCAGGTCGGTGATGCCCTGCACGCCCTGGCGCAGCACATTGTCAGCCTCGCGGAACGCGTCGAGCATCGACGTGCGCTTCTCGACCACCGCGAGCAGCTTCTCGTTGGGGATCACGATCAGCGTATCCACCACCTCGCGCAACCGCTCCACGCCCTCGGTCGCCTGGCGTCCGCGCTGGGTGCCTTCGAAGTCGAACGGCCGCGTCACCACACCGACCGTGAGCGCGCCGATCTCGTTCTTCGCGATCTCCGCTATCACCGGCGCCGCGCCGGTGCCCGTGCCGCCGCCCTCGCCCGCCGTCACGAACACCATGTCAGCACCCTTCAGCGCCTCCTTGATGTCATCGCGCGACTCCGCTGCCGCCGCGAACCCGACATCCGGGTTGGCGCCAGCGCCCAGGCCCTTGGTGGACTCGTGCCCGATGTTCAGCTTGATGTCCGCGTCGCACATCGCGAGCGCCTGTGCGTCGGTGTTCGCCGCGATGAACTCCACGCCGCGCAACCCGGCGTCAACCATGCGGCTAACCGCGTTGGTTCCGCCGCCGCCGACTCCTACAACCTTGATGACCGCGAGATAGCTGCCGCCGCTCTCCATGTTCCGTCCGAAGCCTTCAGTAGCAATTTAGGGTTCGCTGGAGACTCCCCAACGAAACCGCGAGTTGAGCACGTTATGCAGGGATGTTCGCCCTGTCAACGAGAACCCGGAGTCACGCAACATTAGTTGCAGAACGCTGAACTCTCAACCACTACCCGAGAATTGATCTTCTCATTGGGTATACCTCCAGTTTAGGTTGAGACTGCTGTTTATCCGCCCGGTGCAGGCGGAACCGTGCCGCCCGACGGCGAGCTCGCACCCCCGGTCGCACCCGCTCCGGTCGTCCCCGCGGAAGTGGAAGTCCCGGTCACAGCGCCGCCGTTCACCGCACCAGTCGTGTTCGTCGATCGCATCGTCGGACTCGTCGTCGCGCCGCTCGTTGGATTGCCCGTCGCACCCGTCGTCGGGTTGGCCGTCGCGCCGCTCGGCGAACTTGTGGTGGACCCCGTCGTCGCGCCGCTCGTTGAATTCGTCGGCGAGCCCGTCGTCGCGCCGCTCGTGCCCGTCGCCTGGCTCGCGCCCTGAGTCACGTTCGCATCCACCGGCGGCAAACCGCCGCTCGCGCCCTCGCCGGCGCCAGCCACAGCTCCCGCGAGGCTCGCCGCGATCGCCGCAGCGCTCGGATCGGACGCACCCACCTGCGCCGTGCTCGAGCTCGTCAGGCCAGCGATCCCCGCCGCCGGGCGCTCCGGCAGCCGCACATCCACGTACCACGCGCCCGCGGAACTGGGGTCGGCGAGCACGCGTGCCGCGGACACCCATTTCGCGTGCGCCCGGCTCGCGTCGCCGAAGTAGATGCGCAACCCGTTGCGCATCAACACCGTCACCCCCTGCTGACCGATGAACGCGCGCAACACGTGACTCGCGAGCGGCCCCGGCACAGCACCGAGCACGGCCAGCTCCGCGCGCACCTTCGCCTCGCCGATGCGCCCAGACGCGGGCAGCGTCGCGCCGTGCACGACCGGCAGCCCGCTGGAAAGCAACCCGGGGCCGAGCACCACGCCGTTGCCCGCCACCGCCGTCTGACCACCGACCGTCACCAGCGCCGCCACCGGCAGCTGCTCGATCACGCTGATCTGCAAAGTGTGGGGAAAGTGCGCTTTCACGCGGATGTCGCTCACGACGCGCAACGGCACCACCGCGGCGCGCAGCCGACCGACATCCACGTGCATCGTGCTCATCCGACGCGCAGCCTGGGTCAGCGCAGCCTCAACCGCGCCGGCCTGCGCTCCGTGTACACCGCTCACACGCACGTGCTCGACCGAGCTCAGCGACGAGTTGCGCGCCAGCACCCAGCCGCCGCCGAACAAGAGCAGCGTAGCCATCACCGCGATCAGCACCATGCGCGCTCGCGGGCGCTGCCACACAGCTGTGAACACGTCGCGCACGAGCTCGCCCGCGCGCGTGGTCGCGCGGCTGGCGCTGCCGCTGCCACTACTCCTGCTCGCCCCGCCGCCCCCGCTGCGGCGGACGCCGCCGCCGCGGCCACGGGGTACCCCTGGAAAGACCAGGGGCCAGCGGCGAGCGACTAGCGAACGATCCATTGCAGGAATCTTCGACCTCTGCGCGAGATCCCCTACCAGCAGACGCTGCCGGCCCATGGGGCGGCGACACTCGGCGCCACCGGATCGAGCGGCCCATGGGCGGCGACACTTGGCGCCACCGGATCGAGCCAGCCGGCCCATGTGCAGCAGAACTCCGGCGCCGCGCATCGCACCCGCCGAGATCGTGTGCGTGGGACGCCCGCGCCGCCGGCTACGACACCCACGGGAAGCGCACGCACCCGAGCGTTTGCACCTCCGGCTCCAACTCGACCCCGAAGCGCTCTTGCACGCGCCGGCGGCCCTCAGCCATCACCGCGAGCACATCCGCTGTGCTCGCCGCGCCCGTGTTCTCGATGAAATTCGCGTGCTTCAGCGCGAAGCGCGCGCCGCCGACCGTCAGGCCGTTGCACCCTGCCTCGGACAGCAGCACCCCGGCGCTGCGCCCCTGCGCGCGCGCGTCGTCGGGGTTCTTGAACGTCGACCCGAACGTTTTGATCCCCTGTGGCTGTGCTTCGTGACGCCGCTCGCGCATCTCCGCCAGCGTCGCTTTGACCGCCTCCACCTCAGCCTGCTCGAGCAGGAACGACGCGCGCGTCACGATCTCGCCGTCGATGACACTCGAGCGGCGGTACGCGAAACCCAGCTGCGCTGGCTCGCGGCGCTCGACCCCGGCAGCGCTGGTCAGCTCCACCCACTCCAGCACGCGCGCGAGCTGCCCGCCATACGCGTTCGCGTTCATCCGCACCGCACCGCCCACCGTGCCAGGGATGTTCACCCCGAACTCGATCCCCGACAGCCCGAGCTGCGCCGCGCGCGCCGCCACCGCCGGCAGCCGCGCGCCGCCGCCGCACACGAGCCGGCCCCCGGACGGCTCGATCGCCGCGAGCTCGCGGTCGAGCTTGACCACCAGCCCGCTCACGCCGTCGTCCGCCACGAGCAGGTTCGACCCCGAGCCGACGACGTTGACTCCCAGGTCGTTCGCCGCAGCCCACGTGAGCAGTTCGTTCAATTCCTCACCCTTCCCGGCCCGCGCGAAATACTGCGCCGGTCCTCCCGTGCGCACTGTGGTCAAGCGCTCCAGCGGGTAATCGGATTTGACCGCTTGCGGATGCGCAGCGGAGTTCATGAGCCTGCCTCCACGAGCGCGCGCGCGAGCGCGTCGACGTCACCCGCACCCATCACCACACACACGTCGCCCTCCCCCAGCAGCTCGTTCAGCACGTGCTGCGCATCCGCGAACGCCGGCAGCCAGTACACCGGCCTGCCGTGCGCCGCATCAGCCGCCGCCTGGGCGATCAGGCGACCGCTCACCCCCGGGTGATCCTGCTGGCGCTCGCGCGCCGGGTACACATCCAGCACAACCACCACGTCCGCGCGCGCCAGCGCCGCGCCGAACTCGCGAGCGAGCAGCGCCGTGCGAGAGAACAAATGCGGCTGGAACACCGCCACCAGCCGGCCGTGCTCGAGCGTGCGCGCCGCGCTCAGCGTCGCCTCCACCTCCGTCGGATGGTGGGCGTAATCGTCGTACACCACCGCCCCGCGCGCGCTGGACCCCAACCGCTGGAAACGCCTGCCCGCGCCGTCGAACCCCGCGAGCCCTTGGATCGCCCCGCGCTCGTCGACCCCCGCCAGCCGCACCGCCTCCAGCGCAGCCGCCGCGTTCAGCGCGTTGTGCGCCCCCGGCACCTGCAGACGCACCTCCGCGCCGTGCCAATCAAAGCGCGAGCAGCCATGCTCGAGCGTGAGCGTGGACTCGCGCACATCGAACACCGCCGCTGCGCCCGCCGCGCCGCCGTCGCACAGCGCCAGCAGCTGCGGCCGATCCCACACCACCACCCTGGCAGCACCCGCGAGGAACGCGCGGAACGCGTCGCCCAGCTCCGCCAGCGACCCGTACGTCGCGTGGTGATCGAGCTCGACGTTCGTCAGCACCGCGATCTCCACGTCGAGACTCAGCATCGAGCGATCGGACTCGTCCGCCTCGACTATCAACCACTCCCCATCGCTCCAGCGCGCGTTCGGCAGCCCACCGCCGACCGACCCGCCGACCAGCCAGCCCGGCTCCACGCCCGCGCCGAGCAGCGCATGCACGAGCATGCTCGTAGTCGTCGTCTTGCCGTGCGCCCCCGCCACCGCAATCGTGCGCCGCAGCGCCGTCAGCTCGCCCAGCAGCTCCGCGCGCGGCCGTTCGCGCAACCCGCGCTCGCGCGCCGCCACGCGCTCAGGGTTATCCGGCGGCACCGCGCTGGAATACACCACCTCGACGTCCCCGCTGGCGCCGCTCGCGCTGCCAGCGCCCGCGCGGCCACCTGTGCCCGCGCGTGCAGCGCCGCCCGGCACGTTGGCCGCGGCGTGGCCGATGCTCGCATCCAGCACGCCGTCGCGCCGCAGCCGCTCCAGGTAGGGCGAGTCGGCGCGATCAGACCCGCTGACGCTCGCGCCGAGCGCGTGTGCCGCGCGCGCATACCCGCTCATCCCCGCGCCGCCGACCCCGATGAAGTGCAGGCGCCGTCCGCTCCAGGGAGTCGGATCCCGGCGAGCGCTCATGCGCCGGCCGCCTGCAACAGCTCGCCGGCCACGTCGCGCGCGGCGTGCGGCCGCGCCAGCTCGCGCGCCGCGGCTGCCATCGCGGCCAGGCGCGCGCGATCGGCTAACAGCGCGCCGACTGCCTGCGCCAGGCGCGGCGCCGTCAGCTCGCCGTCGTCGATCACGAGCGCCGCGCCGGCGTCGGCCATCCAGCGCGCGTTGGACGTCTGGTGGTCAGCTGCCGCGTGCGGGTAGGGCACGAGAATCGCCGGCGCGCCGTGCGCCGCGACCTCGAAGATCGACCCGCCGGCGCGCGCCACCACGAGGTCGGCTGCCGCGAGCGCAGCAGCGAACTGCTCGAGCTCGAGGTATTCGCGCAAGTCATACCACTGCGGCCGCGCGCGCTCGCCCAGCTCGGCGTAGTCACGGCGCCCGCTCACGTGCAGCACGCGCACCCCCGGCGCGTCGAACGCCGCGCCGGTGAACGCGTCGATCGCGGCGTGGTTGATCGAGCGCGCGCCGAGCGACCCGCCGAATACGAGCACGCAAGTCTGCTCGGGTGCAATGCCAAAGCGCGCGCGTGCCGCGGCGCGGTCCTCTTGCGGCGCCGGGATCGGCCGGCCGGTGACGCGGTAGCGCGGCGCCGTGCGGCCGGGCAGCGCGAACGCCAGGCACACACGCCGTGCGAACGGCGCGAGCGCGCGGTTGGTGAGGCCTAGGTGGCTGTCCGCCTCGGTCAGCACGAGCGGGATGCGCCGGCTGAGCGCTGCCAGGCCGACGGGGCCGGCGACGTAGCCGCCGCCGCCCATGACAGCGTCCGGCGCGAGCTCGCCCAGCAGCGCACGGGCGCGCAGGAACGCGGCGGCAGCGCGCGCCACGGCACGCAGCGCGCGCAGCGGGTTGGTGCGGCTCAGGCCTTCGACGGAGATCTGGCGCAGCGGAAAGCCGGCAGCCGGCACCAGCTGCGCCTCGGCGCGCTCGCCACCGATGAACGTGACCTCGGCGTGCTCAGCCCGCAGCGCGGCGGCCACCGCGAGCGCCGGCACCACGTGCCCCGCGGTCCCGCCGGCGGCGATCACGATCTTGCTCGGCGCTCCGTTCACGGTCCCATCGTGCCGCTTCGCGCGGCGCCGCGTCGGCTGCGCGCTTGCGCTGAGCCACAGCCGCGGGTTTGCGTGCGCTCTCGACTGTGCGCTTGCCCGTTGCGTTCGCGCTGCGCTTGCGCGGGGCGCGCGCAGGCGCCACGGCGCGTACGTGGGCGGTGCCGCCGGCCGCGACGTTCAGTAGCAGCCCCATCGACGCGAGCATCACGATCAGGCTGCTGGAGCCGTAGGACACGAACGGCAGCGGCACGCCAGTGAGCGGCGCGAGCCCGAGCACGGCGAACACGTTGAGCACCGCTTCGGAGAGGATCAGCGCGGTCGCACCCACGGCGATCAGCGCGCTGTAGAGACTGCGCGCGGCCTTGGCTGCGCGCAGGCCGGCGTATGCGATCAAGCCGTAGAGGAACAGCAGCGCGCACACGCCGACAACGCCCAGCTCCTCGCCGATCACCGCGAGGATGAAGTCAGTGTGCGCTTCGGGCAGGTAGAACACCTTCTGCACCGACTGACCCGGGCCGACACCGAACAGCCCGCCGGAGCCGATCGCGATCTGGCCCTGCACGGCCTGGAAGCCGCTGCCGGCGGCGTGCCCCCAGGGGTCGAGGAACGAAGTCAGGCGAGCGCGCGCATAGGGGCGCACGATCCCGTAGAACGCGATCAGCACGAACGCCCCGGCGCCGAGGATCGCCAGGTTGCGCAGCGGAATGCCGGCCGCCACCAGCAGCGCGCAAGTGGTGAACCCGATCACCATCGCCGTGCCGAGGTCGGGCTGGGAAAGCACCAGCAGACACGCCGCGCCGACGACCAGCAGCAGCGGCCTGGCCAGCTCGCGCAGATCGTTCATGCGCTTGGGGTTCTTCGCAAGCAGCGTCGCGGTGTAGAGCACGAGCGCGAGCTTCATCAGCTCGGACGGCTGGAACTGCAGCGGGCCGCTGCCGATCCAGCGGTTCGCGCCGTTGACGCGCACGCCGACGTGCGGGATGTGAACGGCAACCAGCAGCACGAACGAGATCACCAGCAGCGGGCCGGTGATGCCGTGTACGCGCGACACGCCGTCGCGCGCCAGCACATGCATGATCACGAGTCCGACCGCGCCGTACATCACGTACTTGATGAGATACCCGCTGCCGTTGCCCTGACCCTGCAGCAGCGTGCGCGCCGAGGAGGAGCTGTAAACCATGACCGCACCGAACGCCAGCAGACACAGCGTGGCGGTCAGCAGCACGTGGTATTCGAGCGGCCGCTGACGGGCCGCGGCCGCTTTGCGAGCACCGCTTGCGCCGGCTTTGCGTGGCTTCGCCGCGGCGCCTCGTGTCGCTGCTGGCATCCAGCCAGACTTCGACGCCGGGGCGCCACCTCCTCCAACGATTTCGCTGGATCTGCTCAGGGCGATCGACCCGCCCCCGCGCAGCGTGCTCGCTAGCGCGTGTGGACCGGCGGGCGATACCTCGGTGTGGGGATCGGCTTGCCGGCACCCCGAGCAGCAGCGAGCCACGCATCTTTGGCTCGATCGACCTCAGCCAAGGCCTCTTCGGGACTCGATCCGAACGCCGAGCAGGCCTCGAGATCCGGGATGTCGGCAACATAGCCGCCATCCTCTTCGCTGTAGAACACGTTGATGTAGTAGTCGCTCATCAGTCGTTCTCCGGCTTCAGATCGTAGCGCTTGACCAGTCGTATCAACTGGCGGATCTGGTACGGCTTGGCTTGGCCTCTCACCGCTTGGAGATTGATCAGCTCGGGGATCGATCGTTGTGTGCTTTGCCAGGCAGATCGTCCACCGATGTAGTAGACCCTGCTTAGGTGGCAAGACCGCGTGGCGAGGAAGCACAGAGGACCTACCGGTCCGGAAAGCAGCGCCCTCGATCCTCAGCTCAGATGTCTGAGTCAGGCTGCCCAAGTAGCCCTTCGCTCACGAGAAAGTCTTCGATGTGGTCGAAGTGCGTCATTTCTCGATGGTTGACAATCTCAGCCGCTCTTTTCCTGTCACGGGATGACGGGTTAACAACAATTAGCGACTCCAGCGGATTCTCAGCGCGACTCTTCCTGAGAAGAGCCCGTGCTTCGAAATCAGTAGCGGGAAAGGAGTAGCCCACGATAACCAGACGCCTGCATTCCCTTAACAGCTCAGCCGCTTGCTCCCATAACCGAGGAAAGGGCCACTGCCGGTAGCTCTTATATAGCAGCGGGGTAATTATCAATGGACTTGCCGACCCCATACCCATGTTCTTCTCCAGCCGCACCGTGGGTCGCTTTGCCGTGGGGTCATCGGTAAGCCAGTTGAGTGACCCGTGCAGTTTGATGATGGGGCGCCGATATAGTCCTCGCGCGTGCCTGTCGTAGTAGCTTCTGTCTAAAATTGGGGGCCCTTGCGTGGAGGGCTGATTAGGTCTGATTTCGTCAAAGCAGAAGCCATAGGCAAGCGGTTGCTCATAGCTTGAGAGGTCGTGTCTCGTCCCCGCGACGGAAAAAGCACTTGGAGGCTGATTCGGGTCGGGGTTACGTCGTGCAGAAAAGGCAGCGGGAACTATTCCTTGAATGTCAGAGCGCTTTTGAAGATCGATAGTCGTTAGACGAAAATACACGCTTAGCCACTGCAACAGCTCGTCCGCTTCTGCCATGATGCCAAGCGCCGGTCGGTGTTCCTCATATTGATAAGCCACCTTGAACAGATTGCTAGCCAATGGGGGTGGATACCTCGTCGATCTCGAAGAAACTGTATTAATCCAGCACCGCATAAAAAAGACGGTTTCAGGAGCGGCCTCATATAGCCAGTCTAAATGTAAGTCTTGAGGTTCCCCAATCACCAAAGCATTCCAACCAATAGTCATAGATGCTATTCCAATACGAGCTCGCGAAACGCGTCGCCGCGGGCTTCGAAATCGGTGAACTGGTCGAAGCTGGCGCAGCCCGGCGAGAGCAGCACGACCTCGCCCGCGTCAGCTGCGGCGGCGGCGTGTGCGACGGCGTTCGACAGGTCGCCACACTCATGCACGGGGGTAGGCGCGCCCGCGAGCGCGGCAGCGATCACCGGGGTGTCTTCGCCAATCAGATACACCGCACGGCAGCCGAAGCTAACGGGCTCACGCAAGGGAGTGAAATCCTGGCCCTTGCCCTGGCCGCCGAGGATCAGGTGTACGCGCGGCGTGGAATCGCCGTGCGCAGCGAGCGCCTGTGACTCGGGGTCGGCGTGCGCAAACGCCTGCAGCGCAACGAGCGTGCTGGCTACGTTCGTCGCTTTCGAGTCGTTGACGTACAGCACGTCGTCGCGCGTGGCGACTTCCTCCAGACGGTGTGCAACGCCGGCGAAGCTGCGCAAGCCCGCGCGCACGGCGTCGATGTCGATCCCGCGCGCCAGGCACACGGCGGCGGCGGCCATCGCGTTGTCGACGTTGTGAGCGCCGCGCAAGCGCAGCTCGTCGAGCGCGAGCAGGTGCTCGCCGGCCCACCACAGCCGGCCGTCATGCTCGCTGAGCTCGGCACGGGGGTCGCGGCCGAAGCACACGCGACGCGCGGCGCCGGGGAGCACATCGCTGCGCGGCGCACCCCCTGTGCGCTCGCCGCTGGAGGTGAAGGTGGGCGGCACGCCGCCGCTGCTTGAGCCGAGCGGCACGCCGCTGGTGGTCAACCCGAGCGGCGCCACGCTCGCGGCGAAGTCGAGCGGCGCGACGGCTAGATCCTCGCTCGTCTGGCGCGTAAACGCTTCCAGCTTGGCCAGCAGATACGCGTCGATCGTGCCGTGCCGGTCGATGTGGTCGGGCGTGAGGTTGAGCAGCACGGCGGCTTCGGGTGCGAACGCGCTTGTGTCTTCGAGTTGGAAGGAGGAGGCTTCGCACACCACGGTGGCGCTCGGGTCGAGCTGGCCGACGAGACCGCTGAGCGCCACGCCGACGTTGCCGGCGACGGCGACGGGCAGGCCGGCGGCGCGGTGGATGTGACCGATCAGCTCGACCGTGGTGGTTTTGCCGTTGGTGCCGGTTACCGCGATGAACTCGTTCGCCAGCATGCGCCAGGCGAGCTCCAGCTCACCGAGCACCGGCAGCCCGGCGTCGCGCGCAGCGGTGATCAGCGGCGCGTCGGCGGGCACGCCGGGGCTCTTGACCACGGTGCGCGCGCGTTCGAGCAGTTCGGCGCCGTCGGCGCGCGGGTGTGCTTCCACGCCGGCGTCGCGTAGCGCGTCGGCGTCCGCAGCGGCGAGCGCGCCGGCGTCCACGCCGAGCACGTCCTCCCCCAGGCGTTTCAGCGTCAGCGCGGCAGCGACGCCCGAGCGGGCCAGGCCGACCACCAGATATGGGCCTCCAGGCAGCGCGGGGCGAGCGCTCAAGTGATGCTCTGGCGGTAGATCGTGAACCCGATCGCGCAGCAGATCGCTGCGACGATCCAGAAGCGCAGGATGATCTTGGTCTCCGACCATGCGCGCAGCTCGAAGTGGTGGTGGATCGGCGCCATCAGGAACACGCGTTTGCGCGTGGTTTGGAAGGAGATCACCTGGATCACAACGGACAGCGCTTCGATCACGAAGATGCCGCCGAGCAGGATCAGCAGCACTTCGGTCTTGGTCATCACGGCGAGCCCGGCGAGCGCGCCGCCGAGCCCGAGCGACCCCGTGTCGCCCATGAAGATGGTTGCGGGGAACGCGTTGAACCAGAGGAACCCGATGCACGCTCCGACGAGGCAGCCGGTGAGCATCGAGAGGTCGTAGTCGGCAGCGATGAACGTGATGCCGATGTACGCGAGCAGCACGATCGCGGTGCAGCCCGCCGCCAGACCGTCGAGGCCGTCGGTGAGGTTGACCGCGCTGGTGGTGCCCGCGACGACGAAGTAGATCAGCACTGGGTAGAACGGCCCCAGGTCGATCTGGTAGTCGATGAAGCGCAAGCGCAGCGTGCTCGCCAGGTGCGCCTCGTGGCTCGCAACCCACCACAGACCGATCGAGATCGCGATCGTGATGCCGAGCTTGGTGCGCGCGCGCAACCCGAGCGAGCGGCGCTTGACGAGCTTGGTGTAGTCGTCGGCGAACCCGAGCAGCGCGCATGCGAGCGCCGCGCCGAACACCCCCACCGAACGCCAGTCGTAGTCGCTCAGGATCAGGAACGGCACGGAGATGGCGATGAAGATGATGATGCCGCCCATCGTCGGCGTGCCGGCTTTTAGGTGGTGGCCCTTGGGGCCGTCCTCACGGATGTGCTGGCCGAACTCGCGCGCGCGCAGGAACTCGATGAACTTCGGGCTCAGGAAGATGCAGATCAGCAGCGCGGCCGTGCCGCCGAACAGCACGCGCCCCATCAGCTCGCTCCCTGCAGCGTTTGGGCGATCAGCTCGAGGCCGACCCCGCGCGAACCTTTCACCAGCACCGTGTCTCCATCGCGCAGCAGCGTAGGCAGCAGCGCGGCGGCAGTGCTCGCGTCGGGCGCGGCGTGCGACTCGCCGGCGAACGCGCTGCGCATCTCAGCGGCGAGCGGGCCGACGGTGAGCAGCAGCTCGACACCACGCGCACCCGCGTGCTGGGCAACGTCGCGGTGGAACCGCTGCTGCTCAGGCCCAAGCTCGAGCATGTCGCCGAGCACCGCGACGCGACGCCCCGGGGCGCTGGCCGCGAGGTCATCGATCGCGGCGCGCATCGACATCGGGTTGGCGTTGTAGCAGTCGTTGATGAGAGTGATCCCGTGTTGGAGCTGCACACGCTCACCGCGCAGCGCGGAGAACTCGACGTGCAGCTCGCCTGCCGGAGTGACGCCGAGCACGCGCGCGGCAGCCACGGCGGCCAGCAGGTTGAGCAGATTATGCGGTTGCGCGAACGACGGCTTCAACGTGATGCTGCGGGGGCCGGCTTGGATCATGATCTCGCCGTGCTGACGGCGCTCGCCGAGCACCACGTCGCCGCCGCTGCCAAACGTGATCGTGTGCAGATCCGCACGCCGGTGGGCGTCCAGCAGCGGCTCGTCAGCCGGGATGATCACGGTCGCGCCTGGCTGCATGCCGGCGATCAGCTCGGCTTTGGCTGCGGCGATCGCTTCGAGCGAGCCGAGCAGCTCGAGATGGACGGGACCGATGTTGACGATCACACCGACGTCCGGCTCGGCGATGTCGACGAGCTCGGCGATCTGGCCGGCGCCGCGCATCGCGAGCTCGAGCACGAGCGCTTGCGTGTCGGGCGGCGCAGCGAGCACGGCCAGCGGCAAGCCGATCTCGGTGTTGAGGTTGCGCGGGCTGGAAGCAGTGCGCAGCTCCTGCGCAAGCAGCGCCGCGAGGATGTCCTTCGTCGAGGTCTTGCCGGTCGACCCGGTGATCGCTACGACTTTCGCGCCGTGTGCGCCCAGCTCACGCCGCCAGGCGCGCGCGAGCGATTGCAGCGCTGCGAGCGGGTCGGAGTGGGCGAGCACGACACCGCGCTGGGATGCTGCCGGCTGGGATGCAACCCGCTTCCCCGTCGCGGCGAGCGCCACTGATGATCCCGATAAAGGCGCCTCCGGCGCCGCGCGTGCGACGCGCTCGGCGTGCGCCGGCGCGACGAGCACCCCCCAGGCGCCGTCGGCGAGCGCCTGGGCGGCGTATGCCCCGCCGTCGACGTGCGCCCCCGGGAGCCCCACGAACAGGTCGCCCGGCTGCACGGCGCGCGAGTCAATCGTCACGCGTGTCGGGCCGGGGCCAGCGGGCATCGTCGCCGGCGCGGCCGATGTCGTCGGATGCGCTGCCGGCGGCGTGGCGGTGGCCGATGTCGACGGCGCGGCCGATGTCGACGGCGTGGCCGATGTCGACGGCGTGGCCGTGGCCGATGTCGCCGGCGTCGCGGGCGGCGTCAGCGTCGCCGGGAGCAGCTGCGCGCCGGCCGCCGCCGCAACGCGCTGTGCGTCCCAGCTCCTCACGAGCAACCCACCGGGGGCGTGCCGCTCACGGTGCCAGCTTCGCCGCGGCCATGCGCGCGCGCAGCGCGTCGCGTGCGACCGTCACGTCGTCGAACGCCACCTTCACCCCGCCGGCGAGCTCCTGACCCTGCTCGTGACCCTTGCCGGCGATCACCAGCACGTCGCCGGCGCGTGCGTATCCAACTGCCTGCTCGATCGCCGCGCGCCGGTCCGCCAGTGCTCTCACGGGTGGCGCTGCGTGCGCGCGCGTCGCGCGCGCGCAGCCCTCCATGATCTGGTCGATGATCAGCTGCGGATCCTCCGAGCGCGGGTTGTCGGATGTGACGATCAGCACATCCGCGAGGCGCGCGCCGATCTCGCCCATCAGCGGGCGCTTGGCCCGGTCACGATCGCCGCCCGCGCCGAACACGCACAGCAGCCTGCCCGAGTGATGGTCCTCGTCGCGCGTCAGCTCACGCGCCGCACGCAGCACGTTCTCCAGCGAATCGGGTGTGTGTGCGTAGTCGACGAGCACCGCGAACGCCTGGCCCTCCTCGACCGGCTCGAACCGCCCCGGCACGCGCACCCCGTGCTCCAGCGCCCCGACGAGCACGTCGAGCTCGGCGACGCCGAGCGCGTGCACCGCTGCCAGCGCGCCGAGCGCGTTGGCCACGTTGAACCGCCCCGGCATCGGCAGCGCCAGCTCGCGCGCTTGCGCGCCGGGCGTGTGCAGCGTGAAGCGACACCCCTCGAAGCTCTCCTGCACATCCGTCGCGCGATAGTCAGCCGGTTCGTCCACGGCGAACGTCACCGCCCCACCCAGCTCGGACGCGAGTCGGCGACCGTAAGGGTCGCCCGTGTTGATCACGTTGAGCTGCTCCCCCGCTCCCGCGAACAGCTTGCGCTTCGCTTGGAAGTAGTCCTCCATCGTTTCGTGGAAGTCGAGGTGATCCTGCGTCAGGTTCGTGAACATCGCTGCCGCGAACCGCACCCCGTCAACGCGCGCGAGCTCCAGCGCGTGCGACGACACCTCCATCGCACACGCCCGGTCGCCGCCGTCGAGCATCGCCCGGAACTCCGCCTGCAGATCGATCGCTTCGGGCGTTGTGTGCGTCACCGCGCGCTCCTCCCCGCCCACGATCGACTTGACAGTCCCCATCAGCCCGCACTGCTCCCCCGCCGCTTGCACCAGCGCCCGCACGAGGAACGCCGTCGTCGTTTTGCCGTTCGTCCCCGTAACCCCGACCACGCGCAACCGCGCCGTCGGGTCGCCGTTGAACCGCGCCGCGATCGGCCCCATCGCGGCGCGCACCGACTCGACCAGCACCTGCGGCACGTCAAGCGCAAGCTCACGCTCCACCACCAGCGCCGCCGCGCCCGCCGCGAGCGCCTGCCGCGCGTAGTCGTGCCCGTCGCGCTCGTACCCGCTCACGCAGAAGAACAGCCCCCCGGCGCGCACCGCGCGGCTGTCGTACGCGAGCGCCGTGATCTCAGTCTCCCCGCCCGCGCCGAGCGCGCTCGCGGGCGCCAGCTCAGCGAGTCTCATCGCAACCACACGAAGCCCAGTTTAGTTTCAGTGCCCGCCGGACCCGCTGTCCGGGGGGATCCCGAGGTATGGCAGCGCGAACGACATGATCTGCCCGAACGCCGGCGCCGCCACCACGCCGCCGTAGATCGACCCCGTCTGCGGCTCGTCGATGATCACCGCACACAGCAGCTTCGGGTCGGCCGCCGGCGCGAACCCCATGAACGACGCTACGTACGCGCTGTTCGAGTACTGCCCGGTCGCCGGATCGATCTTGTTCGCCGTCCCCGTCTTGCCCGCCAGCGTGTACCCCGGGATCGACACTTCGCTCGCCGTGCCGCCCGGCGCCAGCACCCCCTTCAACATCTCCCGCAGCGCCGCCGCTGTCGCCGTCGAGATCACTCTGCGCCCCGCCGGCTGCTTCGCCGGCCGGCCGTCCACCGTCCGCACCAAGTGCGTCGGGCGCAGCACCCCGCCGTTGGCGATCGCCGCGTACGCCGTCGCCATCTGGATCGGCGTCACCGAGATGCCCTGGCCGATCGGCAAGTTGCCCATCGACGACCCCGAGTAGCGCTTCAGCGGCAGCACCTGCCCGCGCTCCTCGCCCGGCAGATCGACCCCTGTCGGCGCGCCGAACCCGAAACGATCGACCCACTTGCTGAACTGCGTCGCGCCTTCGCGCAACCCGATCTTGATCGCCCCGACGTTGCTCGACTGCGCGAGGATCTGCCCGGTGCTCAACATCTCCTCCGGATGCGGCGCGTCGTCGTGGATCAGCCGGTCGGACACCTGCAGCTGGTCGGGGATGTCAAACGACGTCTGCGGCGTGATGAACCCGCCCTGCAGCGCCCCCGACACCGTGAACGCCTTGAACGTCGACCCCGGCTCGTAGTCGAGCCCGACCGCGTGGTTCTGCAGCTCCAGCTGTGACGCCGCCCCGGGCTCGTTCGCGTTCACCTGCGGCCAGTTCGCCACCGCCAGCAGCGCCCCGCTGCGCGGATCCATCACGATCGCCGTCGCATCCTTGGGGTGGAACACACGCCCCACCGCCCCGAGCACATCCTCCGTGCGCTGCTGAATGTTCGCGTCGAGCGTCAGCCCCAGCGCCGCCCCCGGCTGCTCCGAGCGCGGATCGGTGATCGAGATCGGCCGTCCAAGCGCGTCGCTCACCACACGCCGCTCGCCCGCCCGCCCGTGCAGCAGCTTGTTGCGCGAATACTCGAGCCCCGCCAGCCCGTTGCCATCGGTGCCCACAATCCCCAGCACCTGCGCCGCGAGATCGTCGCGCGGATACACGCGCCGCATCACCGGCGTCCCATCCACCCCGGGGATGTGCAGCGCCAGCAGCGCCCGCGCCTGCTTCGCCGGCAGCGCGCGCGCCAGATATACGAACCCGCCTCCCCCGCTCAGCTTCTTCAGCACCTGTGCCTGCGTCTGCCCGAGCAGCGGCGCCAGCTTCTGCGCCGCGCTCAGCGCCTGCGTCACCTGGTACGGCGTCGCCGACACGTCATACGCCGGCTCGGAGATCGCCAGATCAACGCCGTTGCGATCGGTGATCGTCCCGCGCTGCGCCGGCACCACCTCGTGCGTCAGCTGCTGCGTGCGCGCCGCCTTGCGCAGCGTCCCGCTGTGAATCCCCCCCAAGTACATCGTGCGCCCAGCCGCCAGCACGAGCAGCAGGAAGAACACCGCAAACAGCACCCCGATCCGGCGCTGAACTACAAGCACCCGCCACCCCCGCGCCCCGCCGCAAGCACCCCGCTACTCCCGCGGCCCGGCAGCCTGCACGCCGCCGGCCGGCGTGCCCGCACCCGTGACCGGCGTGCTCGCCGTGCCCTGCTGAGCACCCCCGGTCGTGCTCGGCGCTGCGGCCGTGGGCGCCGTGGTAGCCGTCGTGCCCGATGACGCCGCGCCCGTGCCGCTCTGCCCGGTCGCCGCACCCGTGCCGCTCTGCCCGGTCGCCGTGCCCGTGGCGCTCTGCCCGGTGGCCGTCGAAGTCGATGTCGTGCCGGCCGTCGACGTCGTACTCGCGGCCGGTGAGCCACTGCTCGCGGGCGTCACCGCCGAGGCGCCCGGCGTCACCAGCTTGTTCAGGTTCTCCGCCGCGTGCGTCGCGTCGCCGTGGCGCCGCGACAGGAAGCGCACGCCGCCCGACGGGGTGATGATCATCCCAAGCTGCTGCGCCGCCTGAGACTCCACCAGGTCGCCGGCCGACGCTGCCGAATCCGCGACGCTGAGCGCCGCGTTCTCCCGTTGCAACAGCGCTTCGTGCTGGAGCGCGCGACCGATGCCGCCGTTGAGCTTGAGCAGCACGAGCTGCATCGACACGATCCCGATCAGCGCGAACGCCACGATCCCGATCCACGCGCGACCGCGTACGAGGCGGTCGAACAGCCGGTGCTCGGACACGCGTGTAACCAGCCCGAGCACGCCGAGCACGAGCCCGCCCGTTTGCTGCGCGCGTGCGCCGCCCGGCCCGGTCGCGCGACGTCTTGCGGGCGCCGCCGGCCGCGCGCGCGTGGGCCGCTTGCGCGGCAGCGCAACGCCGGGCGCAGCCGCGGGTGCACGCGCTGTCGCGGGCGGGGTCATGCGCCGCCGCCGCCGACGCGCTCGTCGCCCGCTGCGAACGGCGTGCCGGAGAGCTTGGTCGCGGCGCGCAGCCGGGCGGACGCCGCGCGCGGGTTGTGCGCCGTCTCGTCGCTCGACGGAACGATCGAGCGACGCGTGAGCAGCGCCGCTTCGGGCTCGCGCCCGCAGCCGCACACCGGCAGGTCGGGCGGGCAGATGCACCCCTGCGCGCGCGCCGCGAGGAACTGCTTCACGCGCCGATCCTCGAGTGAGTGGAAGGAGATCCCGGCCAGCACTCCACCGTCGCGCAGCAGCCCCCACGCGAGCGGCAGCCCGCGGTCGAGCTGCCCGAGCTCGTCGTTGACCGCGATCCGCAGCGCCTGGAACACGCGCTTGGCGGGGTGCCCCGCGGCGAAGCGCGCCGGTGTGGGGATCGCCGAGTTGATCACGTCGACGAGCTCCTGTGTCGTCTCGATCGGCGTGAGGACGCGACGGCGCACGATCATGCGCGCGATTGCGCTCGCGTGGCGCTCCTCGCCGAAGTCGCGCAGCACGCCCGCGATGCGCCGCTGATCCCACGTAGCGATCAGCTCAAGCGCGCTCAGCTCCTGCTCGGGGTTCATGCGCATATCGAGCGGTGCGTCGTAGGAGTAGGAGAACCCGCGCTCGCGCGTATCCACCTGCATCGAGCTCATACCGAGGTCGAAGTACACGAGATCCGCGCGCACGCCCTCTTCGGCCAGCGCTTGTAGCGCCTCGGCGTAGCCAGCGTGGATGAACCGCATCGAGCACGCCACCTGCTCGTCCAGCTCCTCGAAGCGCTCGCGCGCCAGCGGGTCGCGGTCGATCGCGATCAGCGTGCCGGATGCGCCCAGTCGCTCGGCCACCAGCCGCGCGTGGCCGCCGCCGCCGAACGTGCAGTCGATCGCGGTCTGTCCCGGGTGCGGGTGCAGCAGCTCGGTCAGCTCACCGGCCAGCACCGGGATGTGGGTGCTTGTCATGTCAAGCAGCATTGTCGTCAACACGCGCGGTGATCTGGGCCACACCGCTCAACAGCTCGGGTCGGTACTCATCCCAGCGGCGACGATCCCACAGCTCGAGGCGATCGCCGGCGCCGACAACCACCACGTCCTTCTGCAATCCCGCGTGCTCGCTGAGGAAGCCGGGCAGCATGATGCGCCCGGCCGAGTCGAGATCAGCGTCCTGGGAGCTGCCGTAGAAGAACCGCTCGAGCTCGTTCAGCCGCGGCGACAGCGGCGGCAGCTCGGCCAGCGCGCGCTCGGTGTAACGCTCGTACTCCTCGGGCCGCCACACGCCTACGCACGGCTTGAGGTCGACGGGCATCGCGATCACCACGCCGTCGGCCAGAGTCGCGCGATAGCGAGCTGGAACCGTCAGGCGGTTCTTCGCGTCGAGCGTGTGGTCGAAGGTGCCACGAAAGGCCAAGGTCGATGACTCCAGAAGTAATTACCGAGCCGGGGTGGAGGAGTGGGAGGAGCCCCTCCACCCCGGCTCGCTGCAGCGAAGGTATCCCACTTTCCCCCACAACGCAACCCCAATTGCACACAATTACCCACTTCTTGCCCACATCGCCGTTCAAACGCGGAAAATTGGCTCTGCAACGGGGTGCTAGGAGCGTGCCGGCGAGCGCCGCGAGACTCCTAAGAGCGCAAGCACGCGTGCACGCGGCAATCTTGCGACGGCTCTTGCAAACCGGCTCCCATCCTGGTCCGTATACGGAAGGTCTTTGCAGCCTCGCGTCGGGCTGCTCGAACTCCTCGTGAGCGGCTGCTCTAACGCCTTGTACCCGGCTCGCCGAAAGCCTCGTGACGGGTCGCTCCAACGCCTCGTGACCGAAGGCACTTGCGCCGACGCACGCCGTGGTCATACGATCGTCGTCTCCATCCCCCGCCGCCTCTTCGGCCCTGCGCCGTGGAAAGGAACGACGCGTTGCGCTCAGTTCAAACCCAGCTGGTCCGCCTGCGAACCATCGCACTGCTCCTGACAGCTTCCGCCGTAGCCATCGGCGGGTGTGGCTCATCGGGCTCCAGCAGCACCGGCAACGCGAACCCGGCGAGCATCGTGCCGGCATCCGCCGCGTTCTACGCGAGCGCCGTGACGAACCCGAGCGGCAAGCTGAAAGCAGACGAGCTGGCAGCAGCACAGAAGCTCACCCATCAGACCGACCCGATCGGGTCTTTGATCGGCGAGCTGCAGAGCGCGAGCGGCACCAGCATCAACTTCAAGCGCGACATCCAGCCGTGGCTGGGGGATCGCGCGGGCGTGTTCATCAGCTCGATCGACCTCAGCAGCGCATCCAGCGACCTGCTCGGCGGCGGTCTGACCAAGCTGCTCTCCAAGGATCTGTTCGAGAGCTCCAGCGACGGCTCCGGCGCTGACGCCGTACAGGGCGCGTTGGTGCTCGACGCCTCCGACCTCGGCAAAGCCCGCTCGTTCCTCGACGACCAGGCCCACAAGGAGAACGCGCACGCGACCAGCTACAAGGGCGTCGCGTACAAGGTCAACACCAAGAGCCTAGCCTCCGGCATCGTCGGCGACTTCGCCGTCGTCGGCAGCGAAGCGGGCGTGAAGAGCGTGATCGACACCAGCAAGGGCGGCGCGTCGATCGCCAGCGCGCCCAACTACACGAAGCTGTCCGCTAGCGCTGAAACCGGCGCGATCGCCAACGCGTATCTCAGCCTCGACACGCTGCTGGGGCAGACCAAGGGCTCTGACAACAGCGCATCGCTGGTGAACCTGCTGCGCAAGGTGCTCGGCGGCGCCGGACAGGCGTACCTCTCAGTCGTCCCGACACCCAACCGCATCGCGGTCGACATCGACACGCTGCCCGGCACGAGCTCGGCGAGCACGAGCGCCTCCTCCAGCGCGAGCACGTCCACGAGCACGAGCACGTCCACCGGCACGAGCACCGCGAAGGCTTCCAGTGGATCCTCCGGCTCGGGCAAGTCGAGTGACGGCGCGCACGCGACCTCCGCGCAAGTGCTCGGCCAGCTGCCGGGCGACGCTTGGCTGGCGCTCGGCATCGGCAACGTCGATCGCACGCTCGGCACCGGCGCAGCGGGTCTGCGCGCGCTGGTGTCGCTCGGCAGCCAGCTCAGCATCGGCCCGATCAGCCTGAAGGGCGCGCTCACGCCGCTGGTCTCCAAGGACGTGATCCACCACGACCTCAGCTGGATCGACTCGGCGGCGATCTTCGCCGGCGGCAGCGGCCTGCTGAACCTGCAAGCGGGCGTCGTGATCGGCGCGAAGAGCTCCGAAGGCCCGCGTGCAGCCGTATCGGTGCTGTCCAACGCCTACCGCAAGGCCGGCGGCACCGTCAGCCCTGTCGTGATCCCCGGCGCCGACACCGCTGTGATGGCGCGCGTGCAGGGCCTGCCGCTCGTGCTCGACATCGCTGCCGGCAACAACAAGCTCGTGCTCGGCCTGGGCCCGACGTCCGTCACGGAGGCGCTGAACCCGTCGAGCACGCTCGCCAGCTCAGCCGCGTACAGCTCAGCCACGGGCGCGCTTGGCCACGGCATCGAGCCGAGCCTGCTGGTCGACTTGCCGACCGTCGTCGGACTGCTCGACACGCTCGGCCTCAACAACCAGCCGACGATCGCCACGCTGTTCCCGTACCTGCAGGCGATCACCGCGCTCACAGCCGGCGGCGTGCAGGATCTCGGCAACGGCGTCAAGCGCGCGCGCGTGGTGGTCGGGCTGCAGCAGACGCAGTAGCCCGGCTCAGGCCGCGGCGTCGCTCAACGGCGCCGCGGCCACGCGCTGCACCGGCGGGCGGTTCTGCGTCTCGATGATCACCCGGCACGGGCGCTTGCTCAGGAGGTACACCGCGGTCGGCCCGATCCGCTGCTCGCCGCGCGGCGCATGCAGCGTGGACCAATAGATCACGTCGCACCCGACGCGCTGCGCCTCATCGACGAGCGCCGCCCCCGGGTTGCGCGTGCGGATCAGCCCAGTGTGGATCTTGATGCCCGCGCGCCGCGCCTGGATGCGCGCGCTCTCGAGCACCGAGCGACCCTGCGCTTCCTGATCCTCGAGCCCAACCTCCAGCGACAACTGGCTGGGCACAGGCAGCACGAACACCGCGTACAGCACCCCATCCTCGCCGACGAGCTTGGCCGCGCTGGAGAGCGCGCTCGCGCTGATGTCCTCGCCGAAGATCGGCACCAGCGCGGTGCGGTAGCCGAGCTCCTCGAAGTCCGGCGGGCGCTCGCTGCCCTGGATGCGCGTGGTCGTGCGCAAATCGAGCCCCTGCTGGCGGCGGTACACCACGTACACGCCGATCCCGAGCGCCAGCCACGCGACGCCGGCCGCCGCGACGTCGAGGTGCAGGATCGTGACCGTCACGAACGCCAGCCCCGTGCCGAGAATCCCAAGCAGCGCGAACAGCGGCAGCTCGCGCCCGGCGACGCGCACCACCCCCGGCCCGCGGTACGGGCGCACGCGGTCGGGCTCCTTGACGCGCAGCCTGATCACCGACAGGTGGGCGATCGTGAACGACAGCATCGCGCCGAACGCGTACATGTTGCCCAGGAACGCCGCCTTGCCGGGGATGATCGTCAGGCACGCGATCGCCCCGAACAGCAGGATCCCGATCCACGGCGTGCGAAAGCGCGGGTGCAGCTCCCCCAGCTTGTTCGGCATCTGCCGATGCAGCCCCATCGAGTACACCAGCCGCGACACCCCGAGGATGCCCGCGTTCGCGGCGATGAACAGGATCGTCGCTGCCAGCACGCCGACGTAGATCTCCCCCGCCGCCTGCAGCGCGCCGAGGTGCAGGTGCTTGACGATCCCCAGCACCGGATCGCCCGCGAACCCGCCCTGCGCTTCGCTCGTGCCGAGCAGCGTCCTGAACGACCCGTCGGGCTGCTTGGTCACCGGCAGCGCCGACAGCGCCACGATCGGCAGCGCCGCGTAGATCGCGAACACCGCGATCACCACGAAGTTGATCGCCTGCGGGATCGTCTTGGTCTCGTCACGCGCCTCCTCGGCCATGTTCGAGATCGTCTCGATGCCCGTGTACGCGATCATCCCGACCGGGATCGCGATCAGGAAGTCCTTCCATGTCGGCGCCACCCCGAGGTGCACGTTGTGGATCAGCACATCCGGCGATAGCACCAGCACGATCCCGCCCGCCACCAGCAGTAGCTGCGTGGCGAAGTCGGTCACCGCCAGCACCACGTTCAGGCGCGCCGCCTCCTTCACCCCCACCACGTTCAGCAGCGACAGCGCGATCACCACGGCGATCCCGCACACGACGTCGCCGGGCCCGTGCTCCAGCGCGGGCCAGAACAGCCCGCCGACGTAGTGCGGCACGAAGAACGCCGAGATCGCGATCGTGATCGTGTAGTTGAGCATCTGCGCCCACGCCGCGAAGAACGACCAGAACTCGTTGAACGCGTGGCGCGCGAAGCTGGAAGACCCGCCCGCTTCGGGGTACATCGCCGTTGCCTCCGCGTACGTCGCGGCCGTCAGATAGAAGATCACCCCGGTGATCAGGAACACGATCGGCGTCAACCCGAGCGCGTAGGACGCCACCAGCCCGAGCGCGTAGTAGATCGACGAGCCGACGTTGCCGTACGCCGTCGAGGACAGCGCGCTGACGCCCAGCACTCGTCGCAAGCCGTGTTCTGTCAGTCGCGCCATGTCCGCGCAGCGTATAAGGCGCCTCCCGCGCGCGGGCCGGGAGCGCGGGCCGCGCGCCGCTCAGCCCAGGCACGGGCCGGGACCGGCGCAGCCCGATCGCCTTCGCGCGCGGCCCCGGCTGGCGTTGCAAATTCCCATTCACCAGGAGCGGCAGAGCAGGAAGCGAGCTTATGATGCCGACGGTCCGGGTCGAACAATCGATTTCCCGGTTTGCACCATGGAACAGGCGCGCCGCGGAAATTACAACTCTGGAGAGGACTTCGTCCTCGAATACGGGGAACTTCGGTTCACGTTCAACGAGCACGACTTCAGTGAGCGCTGCGAGCAGGCCGCGCTGAAGCTCGGATTCGTCGGCGGCCGGCTCGGCGAGGACGAGCTCGAGGATCTCGTCAACCTCGCCGTCAACGGCGATATCCAGGACCCCGCGTCCGCGCTCGGCGAGCACGTCAACGAGTGCTGGCCCGAGCTCGTCGGACCGGCCGAGCGCTCGCTCGTCCACTGGCTGCGTCGCCTGGTGTTCCGCGGCGCGTGGCTCGACCAGCGCGTCAACGAAGGCGAGCTCAGCGTGGCTTTCCTGGAGGACTCGTGCACGTTCATCTACGTGCAGCCCGATCGCAGCGACGAGCCGATCGAGCTCGCGCCCGAGCCCTCCTGGGGCCGGGTCGCCTACAGACGCTGATCGATCGCCGCGCCGCGCGCTTGCGCGATCGCTTGCGCGCCTTCGTCTCCGACGAGCAGCTCCGGGCGCAGCGTGCCGCTGCTGACGAGGTCGAGCGCCGGCAGGCGCCCCGCGCTGGTGAGCGCCACGTCGAGGGAGATCACCGTCGTCTCCCCCCCGAACGCCTTGCTCGCCGTGCCGATCACCGTCAGCGACCCGCCGCCTGTGAGGTTGCGCGCCGCAGCAAGCGCTTTGCGCGCCGCGTGCGGGTGCAGCCCGTCGAGACAGTCGATCGCAACGAGCGCGTGCCCGCCGCGCGCGGCTACGCGCTTGGCCGTTTCGATCACGCGCTCGACCGCCTGGCCCTGGGCGTCGGCTGACGCGGCGAAGCTGAGCGAGCTCGCTGGCGCGACCGGTCCGGCCTGCCACTCGGCGACCTCCTCCGGGCGCACGCCTGTCAGCACGAGCGTCACTTCGAGATCCTCCTGGCCGGCGACTGCGCCGAGCAGCAGGCGCAGCGTCTCGGTCTTGCCGGCGCGCGATGCCCCGGCGATCACCGCACGCGAGCCGCGTCCCAGTGGGGTCAGCCACTCGATCGCTTTCAGCGTCGGATCGTCGGAGTCGAGCGCGAGCCGCTCGCTGGCGTACGCCACCGGCAGATCGTCATAGCGCGTGCCCTCGGCCACCGAGTCGGCTGACGCGCCGTTGATGGTGTCGATGCGCACCAGCGACGGGTAGCGCTCGGAGCGGCGCGGCGTTCGCATCGGCCCGGCTACGCGATCCCCGGATACGAGCTCGCAGCGACGTACCTGTGCGGCGCTGATGTACACGTCGTTGTCGGACGGCTCGGGCGGATCGACGCGCAGGAACGCGGAGCCGTTGCCAAGCAGCTCGACCACGCCTTCGACCGCCTGCTCTTCGCTCGACGCCCGCGGCGCGCGCTCGGAGCGCTCGCTCGTGCCGTCGCGGTCGCGGTCACGGCCACCGTCGCGCTCGCGGCCGCCTTCACGGCCACCGTCACGATCACGATCGCGGCTGCCCTCGCGGGCGCCGCGGCGGCTGTCGTCGCTGCGTCCCCGCCCGCGGCGTGAGCTGGATGCCCTCGGCGTGGGCTCCTCCTCGGCGGGCTCGTCTGCGCGCTCGCTGTCGGCGCCGCGGGCGCGCCCGCGCCCACGGCGGGCAGCCGCGGGACGGGGCGTATCCACGTCCGCGTCCGCGTCCGCGTCGTCGTCGGTTTTCTTGTCCTGCTCGTCGTCGTCATCGTCGGTCGCCGTCGATGCGGAGCGCGAGCGTGAGCGCACGCCGCGGCCGCCGCGTGAGCGGGAGCGCGGCTTGCGCTCCTCTTCGGGCTCCTCCGCGTTATCGCTCGCGCTGTCCTCAGCGCCGGCGGAGTCGCCTGGGTCGCCGAGGATCGAGTCGATCAGGTCCGCCTTGCGGAGCCTGCGGAAGCCGTCGAGCCCGAGTTGGTTGGCGATCGCGTGCAGATCGGCCAGCGGGCTGGCCTCCAGCTCGGAGCGTTCAAGTACAGCCATGTCTTTCTCTCTTTCGTTCTGTTCAGGGCGGTTGGCGCCCGCGCGCGTTGGACAGCGCGCGGCACCCCCGTATGCATGTCAAGCCTAGCGACCCGCGCGACTCGCCCGCTTAGCGCTGCGACGGACCCGGCTCCCCGAGGGGTTGCCGGACGGTCGGTGGGTCGTGCCTAAGTTCCTCCGCGAGCGCCAGATCCCTCTTCGGCTGGAGCTCACCCGCGAGCGCCGCGCGCACCGTCAGGAAGTCCGAGGCGGCGACGACGTCGTGCACGCGGAACATGTGTGCGCCGGCGTCAACGCCGTATGCCAGCGCCGCGAGCGTGCCCGCCAGCCGCTCGCGCGGAGCGCGCCCGGTGAGCGCGCCGATGAAGTCCTTGCGCGAGATCGCCATCAGCAGCGGGTGCTCGAGCTTGTGCAGACGGCGCACGTGCGCAAGCAGCTCGATCGTTTGCGCCGGGGTTTTGGCGAAGTCGGGCCCGGGGTCGAGGATCAGCTGCTCGCGGTCGACGCCTGCGCCGAGCGCGACGTCGATGCGCTCGCGCAGGAACGCGAGCACGTCCGCGGTCACGTCGTCGTACAGCTCGGGATCCTGCAGGCGCTGCTTCGGTGCCGCGCGCGTGTGCATGATCACGAGCGCCGCGCCCGTGCGCGCGCAGATGCTTGCGAGCTCCGGGTCGCGCAGCCCGCTGACGTCGTTGACGATCACCGCGCCCGCATCGATCGCCGCGCGCGCCACCGCTGGCTTGTAGGTGTCCACCGACACGGTTGCGCCGAGCTCGCCCACGACGCGCTCGATCAGCGGCACGACGCGCTCGATCTCCTCCTGAGCGTCGACTGGCGGCCGGCGCGTGCTGGCTGACTCACCGCCGATGTCGAGCACGTCGGCTCCGCCAGCAAGCAGTTCGGCTGCGCGTTCGACACGTGCGTCGAGCGTCGCGTAGCGGCCGCCGTCGCTGAACGAGTCCGGTGACGCGTTGACGATCCCCATCAGCAGCGGGCGCGTGCCTAGCTCGAGCACGCGGTCGACTGCCCGCACGCGGCATGCGGTCGCCCGCTGGGCGCTCACGCGAGGTCGATCCCCTCCGCGCGTGCCTCCTCGTGGAAGCCCTTCAGCTCTGCGCCGACGCGGGTGGCGTCCCAACCGAGCTCGCGCGCGAGCACGTCAGCGACAAGCCGCACCGGGCCTTCTCCCTCGCCGTGCTCGAGCTCGTGCGCCGCGAGCAGCCCCAGCCGCGTGCGCCGCAGCAGCACGTCGCCGATGCTGCGCGCCTGCTCACGGCGGGCGGCGAGCACGACTTCGGCCAGCAGGTCGGGCAGGCCGGCGACGATCGGCTGAGCCAGCTCGCCGCGCTCGCTTGCGAGCGCGAGCACGTCGTGCGCGGCGTGGCCGTAGCGCGCGCTGAGCGCGGCGTAGGACTCCTCCGGCACGCCTTCGATGCGCGGCAGCTCCTCGGCTGTGATCGCCTGGCCGAGCGGGATCTCGTGGGTGTGACAGGGCGCGTCGCGTGCTTCGCGCTCCACCAGCCGGTCGACTGTGAGCTTTGCCATGCGCCGGAAGGTCGTGAGCTTGCCGCCGGTGATAGTGATCATGCCGCTCGAGGTCTCGTACAGCTCGGCTTTGCGCGAGATGTCAACGGACTTCTTGGGGTCGCCGGTGGAGATCAGCGGGCGCACGCCGGCGTACGCGCCGGCGAGGTGCTCGTGCGCGAGCGTGGTGCCGAAGAACTCGTTGATCGCTTTCAGCAGGTAGTCGACGTCCTCCTCGGACGGCTCGATGTGCTCGAGCTCGCCTTCGTAGTCGTTGTCGGTGGTGCCGATCAGCGTGCGTCCGAGCCACGGCAGCGCGAAGATCGTGCGGCCGCCGTCGGCGGGAACGATCGCTCCGGCGATGATCGGCAGGTCTTCGTGTCGCAGGATGATGTGGGTGCCGCGGCTGGGCCGGATCTGCGGCAGCTCGGCTTCTTCGTGCAGCTCCTGCGGGCGCAGATCGCCGGCCCATACGCCGGTCGCGTTGATCACGTTGTCGGCGCGGATGTCGAACTGCTCGCCGCTTTCGAGATCGTGCGCGCGCACGCCGCGCGCACGCCCGCTCTCTTCCAGCAGCGACACCGCGTCGAGGCGGTTGGCACAGACCGCGCCGAAGCGCTCGGCTTCGCCGAGCACCGTCAGCACGAGGCGCACGTCGTCCGTTTGGCAGTCGTAGAACAGGTAGCCGCTGGTGGGCGCGCGCTCGGCGAGCGCCGGCAGCAGCTCGACGACTTCGTCCCCGGAGATCACGCGGTGGCGCTCGGGGCTCCAGGACTGCCCCTCCTCCCAACCGGCGGGCAGCGCATCGCGTTCGCGTTCGCGTTCGGCGGACTTGCCACGCCGACTACGGCGCGAGCGCAGGCGGTCGCGGTCGACGGACATCACGTCGTAGAGGTTCAGCCCGACGCCGACGAGGCGATCGGGGCGGGCGCCGTCGAACGCGGGCACGACCAGCGGCAGCGGTCGTACGAGGTGCGGCGCGAGCGCAACCAGCAGCTGGCGTTCGAGCAGCGCTTCACGCACGAGCCCGATGTCGAAGTGCTGCAGGTAGCGCAAGCCGCCGTGCACCAGCTTGCTGGAGCGGCTGGACGTGCCCGACGCGAAGTCGGCGCGTTCGAGCAGCGCGACGCTGTAGCCGCGCGAAGCCGCGTCGAGCGCGACACCGGCGCCGGTGATGCCGCCGCCGACCACGACGACATCGAACTCCTGCTCGGATAGCGCTGTGAGCGCCTGGCCGCGTTCGATCACGCTGCGCAGTCTTTCAGAGGCGCGGGCGCTCCTGAAGGGTAGCGTCGCCGGATCTTTTCTATGGTGAGTCAAGACCGTAGCTAGATGCCGACCGCACACGCCTTTCAGGAGGCCTTGATGAGCACCACTTCCCCAGCCTCCCTGTCTGCCGACGCGCCCGACCCAAGGCGCTGGCGCGCGCTGATCCTGCTGTGCGCGGCGCAGTTCATGGTCGTGCTCGACGCGTCGATCGTGAACGTCGCGCTGCCGTCGATTAAAACGGCACTGAGCTTCTCCCAGGCTGACCTGCAGTGGGTCGTGAACGCCTACACGCTCACTTTCGGCGGCTTCCTGCTGCTCGGCGGCAGAGCCGCGGATCTGCTCGGGCGACGGCGCGTGTTCATGTTCGGGCTGGGGGTGTTCTCGCTCGCGTCGCTGCTCGGCGGCCTGGCGCAGTCCGAAGCGTGGCTGATCGTCGCGCGCGGCGTGCAGGGTCTGGGCGCCGCGATCCTCTCCCCGGCCGCTCTGTCGATCGTCACGACGACGTTCACCGAGGGCGAGGAGCGCAACAAGGCGCTCGGCATCTGGGGCGCTCTGGCCGGCGGCGGCGGCGCCGCGGGCGTGCTGCTCGGCGGCCTGCTGACGTCGGGCATCGGCTGGGAGTGGGTGCTGTTCGTGAACGTGCCGATCGGCGTGCTCGCGATCATCCTGGTGCCGCGGCTGATCCGCGAGAGCCGCGCCGAGGGCGCCAACGAGGGCTATGACGTGGCGGGCGCGGTGACGATCACGGCTGGGCTGATGCTGCTCGTGTACACGCTCGTGAAGACCACGAGCGTGGGTTGGGGCGCCACACAGACGATCGTGCTGATGATCGTCTCGGCGTTGTTGATCGTGGCGTTCGTCGTAATCGAGGCGCGCGCACACTCACCACTGATGCCGCTCGGTATCTTCCGCAAGCGCTCGATCAGCAGCGCCAACGCGGTCGGGCTGCTCGTCGGCGCATCGCTGTTCTCGATGTTCTTCTTCATCTCGCTGTACCTGCAGGAGGTGCTGCGCTTCTCCGCTTTGAAGTCGGGGGTGTCCTACCTGCCGCTGTCGCTCGGGATCATCCTGTCGGCCGGCGCTGCTTCGGTGCTCGTCAACCGCATCGGCGCGAAGCTCGTGATGGTCGCGGGCCTGGTGCTCGTCGCGATCGGGCTGGTGCTGTTCACGCAGGTCAGCGCCGACGGCAGCTTCGCCGGCGACGTGCTGGCGCCGTCGGTGATCGTCGCGGTCGGCCTGGGGTTGTCGTTCGTGCCGCTGACGATCCTCGCCGTATCGGGCGTCAGCCACCAGGAGGCGGGGCTCGCATCTGGCCTGATCAACACCGCCCAGCAAGTCGGCGGTGCGATCGGCTTGGCGATCCTCTCAACCGTGGCCGCGTCGCGCACCAGCCACCTGCTCAGCGCCGCTCACGGGGCGCCGAGTGAGCGGGCGAGCGCGCTGACCAGCGGCTTCTCGCACGCGTTCGGCGTCGGCGCCGGCTTCGCGATCCTCGGGGTCGTGATCGCTGTGCTGTTCGTCGGCGGGCGCGATCAGACGCCGCCGTCCGGTGCGACGGCTGAAGCCCCGGGCGAGGAGCAGCAAGGCTCGCTCGCCACGGCTCGCGTCTGACGGGCAAGCCCGTCCACTGAGCGACCCCGCCTACTACCGGGGAAACCCTCGAACATCCGCTGACACCAGCGATCCCCTCGAACATCCGCTGACACCAGCGATCCCCTACTGAGATCCGCTGGAGCCAGTGGCTTCGCGGATGGAGCGTGCCGCCTTGTGCGGATCCGCGCATAAAGATAAAGAGGCGCGGAGGTGGTCCACTTAAAAATGGAAAAGGAAGAATCATCCTCGGAGTAAAGAATCTTCCTTTTTCAAAAAAGTGGTGTCCACCCACGGGTAGAGCGCCATTCGCCGGCGCTCCCAGCGACCGTTCGGCCCGAGCCGATCCGATCCGGGCGCCGAGCTGAGCCCGGACTGGTCAGGCCAGCCGCCGCTTCAGCGCCGGGCGAAGCGATTGACCACCAGCCGTACTTTGGTTGGCGTCACCTGGCGCACCCCTGCTCGGTCGATCGCCGTCAGCCGCAGCGTGTACGCGCCCGGCCGGAGCTTGTCCACCACCACCAGGAAATGACCGTTGGGCATCGTGCCCACGCGCGGCACACGGGAGACCGTACGTAGACACGTTGCCCTCCTGCCGTGCTTGCGACACGACATGCGCTTGCGGAAGCTCAACACGGCTCGCACCGTGCGCACCCTCGCCGCGCCTTGTCGGCCGGAAGCAACGACGTTGACCGTGCAGCGCCCGGCTCGACAGCGCTTGGCCACGACCACCAGCTTCGGCGGAGTCGAGTGCGACGGCGTCTGCGACGCCGACCCCGCAACACCCGGCACCCCCAGCACACCGCTGAAATCGGTGCTGTACCCCCCGCGATTCTTCGCCACCACCAGGCAGAAGATGTGCATCCCCACGTCCTCTTGCTGCACCGTATACGTCGAGCGACTAGTAGGCGTCGGCGTGTCTGGCACCGTCGCATCCGGCACCGACGACGCGCCGTTGCCGACGTAGAACTGGTACTGGAACGACGGGCCCCCCCGCCATGACCCTGGGTTGCAACTCAGCGTTCTCCCGAGCCGCGGCGTGCCCGTCAAGCGCGGCAGCGACCCCGCGCGCTCCAGCGGCGCCTGTGGTGGGCTGGAGTTCAAGAAACCAGCCACCCCCGGGTCGGCGATGCGCGCGTACACGCCCGGGAAGCCGCGCTGAGCACACCCGTTGCCGAACCCCACGAGCCCCGCCAGCACATAGTCCTGCGGGCGCCGTGCAGGCGACCCCGCATCCACCACCAACGGCCCGCCGCTGTCGCCGAAGCAGGAATCCGTGCGACGCCCCGAGTCACCCGCGCAGAGCATGCGCGGCGTGATCGCCACCTCGATGCTCGAATACTCGTTCGCACACAGCGCATCCTCCACCAGTGGCACCCGTGCCGACTGCAAGCGCTCCGGATAGTTGGGCACCAAGCTCGGCTCTGGGTTCAAATCCCCCCAGCCGCTGACCGTCAGCAGCGCAGCCGGTGAGAGCGCCGGGTTGGCGTACTGCGCCGCCCGCCCCGCATCCGGCGTCAGCGGCGCGATCGGGCTCGTCCCGTCGAGACCCGGGGTCGAGCCCGACCACAGCGACCGCGCAAGCGTCAACACCCCCACGTCGTAGTCGCCCGACACGGGGTCGTAGTCGGGATCGAACGAAGTCGCCGCAACCGGCGCCCTGACGCTCGTGCCGTCCAGCGGCTCCAGATACGTGGAGCCGGCGAGCACCGCAATGTTCTGCGGCGGGCTGACCCCTCCCCCACCGACGTTCATCACGCAGTGCGCTGCCGTCGCCACGTGCGTCGCGTCGATGATCACCCCGCCGCAGAAGAACCCAGCTGACGGTGAGCCCGCGCGCGTGTCATACAGCGCCACCTGAAATGGGAAAGCCGAGATCGAAGCGCCCGCACCGCCGACGATGCGCGGTGTGATCGAACCCGGAACAAACGCTGGTGCCGGAGCGACCCCGATTGCCGGAGCGACCCCGATTGCCACAAGCGCACTCAGCACCGCTCCCATGATGCAAGCCCACCGCAAAGTCTGACGTACAAGCAGAAACATCCGCAGACTAGAACTCCAGACTAGACCCCGTCTACTCCCTTCAGTTGATCATAGGGTACATAGAGTGCTGCCGACAACAAATATGTACCAAATGGTCAATCCACGGCAGCACGATGGGCCGGAACGCAGCGCCGAACAGTGTTTGCGCGCACCACGCCATGCGCCACAATGGGCGAAGCACAAAGCGCCCAGCGCGGAGGTCAGACCGGCGGTCAGACCGTCAGCTTGAGCTTCGTCGGCTTCGACTGACGCACGCCGGTTGCACTGACAGCCGTCAACGTCAGTGTGTACGACCCATGCTTCAGCCCCCCGGTCGCGATTGTGTAACGCCCACCAGTGCTCGCCGTCACGTGCAGAGCGCGCGTCACGGTGCGCACGCACTTGGCGCGCTTGCCGTGCTTGCCGTGTTTGCGACACGCAACCGTCTTGCGCTCCCCCAAGGTTGCATGCACCTTGCTCACAGCGGCTGTCTCGCCTCCCGCGCTCTTGACCGTCACTGTGCAGCTCGCGCGCTTGCACACCTTGGACAGCAGCTTCAGCGCCGGCGCTCCGAGCGCCGGCGCTGCCACGGTCGGCTGGGCAGTCGTCAGCGCAGCCGACGCACCCGGCGCGTCTAGGACCGTCACATCGGCGCTCACAGCGGACCCGTAACCGCCGCCGTTGACCGCCAGCACCACGCACAGGATGCGCATGCCCGCATCCGCCGCGCCCACGGTGTAGCTGCTCTGTGCCGAGAACCCAGGCGTCAGCGCCGTGATCGCCCCGGGGTTGGTCAAGCTGCTCTGATCGCTGTAGAAACGGTATGCGAACGACGCCGCCCCGCCCTCCCATGCGCCCGGCGCGCACGTAAGCGTCTGCCCGGGCTGCGCCACACCTGTGAGCACCGGCGCAGCACCGCCCGGCTCGAACGGCCCCTGCGGGGGATTCGACGCGAGGAACCCGGCAATCTCAGGGTTCGCGATCCTCGTATACACCCCGGGGTGGTTGAGCTGGCCGCACCCATCTCCGAAGCTCACCAACCCCGCCAGCACATAGTTGGCAGGCGCCGGCCCTGGCACGCCGGGATCCTGCACCACGAGCGGGCCGCCGCTGTCGCCGAAGCACGCGTCGTGTGCATCCCCCGCGCACAACATGCGTGCGGTCAACCCACCGGCAAGCTGCGCACCCGCGTAATCCTGCGCACACGTGGCGTCCGACACGAGCGGCAGCTGAGCCGCCTGCAGCTGCTCGGGGTACACGGCGCCGCTGCCGTCACTCGTCGGCAACTCCGCTGTCGTATCGCCCCAGCCGCTGATCGTCGCCGTCACCACGGCGCCGTTGGGATCGGCAACGGCCGCTGCGCGCGCCGCGTCGACCGGCAGCGGCGCGATCGTCCTGACGCCGTCACGCGCAGGCGTCGCGCCCGTCCACAGCGGGTTCTGGAGCGTCAGCACGCCCGCGTCGTAGTCGTTCGTGATCGGATCGTACGCCGGGTCGAACGACGTCACGAGCACCGGATCCTCCAGAAATCCGTTGGACCCACCCGGGTCGCGCCCGGTCGTGTCGAGATCATCCGTGCCCGCCAGCACCGCGATCGTCTGCGGCGCGCTCGCCTGCCCGCCAGCGCCGTCGATCACACAATGCGCCGCCGTCGCCACGTGCGTCGCGTCGATGATTACCCCACCACAGAACTGACTCATGCGCGGGTTCTGGTCGACCGTCGGGTCGTACAGCGCCACCTGGAATGGAAACTCGGTGATGCTCGCCTGCGAGCCGCCGACGATTCGTGGCCGCACCTGCGCGTCGGCGCTCCCGGCGCCTGCGAACGCCATGCGCGCTTCGGCACTGCCAACGCCCGCGAACACCATGCGCGCTTCGGCACTGCCAACGCCCGCGAACACCATGCGCGCTTCGGCACTGCCAACGCCCGCGAACACCATGCGCGCTTCGGCGCTGCCAACGCCTGCGAACACCATGTGCGCGAACGGCGCGCCTGTGAGAACCAGCAGCACTGCGCTCGCAACCGCCGCGAGCGCGCCGCGCATCAGAGCTGCCCGAGCTCCGCGGTTATCTCGGCAACCGCCGACTTGGCGTCGCCGAACAGCATCGCCGTCTTCGGGTCGAAGTACAGCTCGTTCTCGATCCCCGCGAACCCCGGGTTCATCGAGCGCTTGATCACGATCACCGAGCGGCTGTCCGCCACCTCGAGGATCGGCATCCCGTAGATCGGCGACGACGGCGTGTTCTTCGCCGCCGGGTTGGTCACATCATTCGCGCCGATCACCAGCGACACATCCGTGCGTGGGAAGTCGGAGTTCGCATCTTCCATCTCCTTGAGCTGATCGTACGGCACATCAGCTTCGGCCAGCAACACGTTCATGTGTCCCGGCATGCGCCCCGCCACCGGGTGGATCGCATAGCTCACCTCGACCTGGCGCTTCTCCAGCTCCTTGGTCAGCTCGCGCACCGCGTGCTGTGCCTGCGCCACCGCCATGCCATACCCCGGCACGATCACCACGCGGCTCGCATACGCCAGCTGGATCGCCGCATCCGCCGCGCTCGTCGAACGCACCGTGCCGCCGTGCGCACCCGCACCCTCAGCGCCCTCCACCACACCGCCGCCGCCGAACCCACCCGCCACGATCGACGGGATCGAGCGGTTCATCGCCACCGCCATCAAGTTCGTCAAGATCGTGCCGCTCGCGCCCACGATCATCCCCGCCACGATCAACGCCGTGTTGTCGAGCGCGATCCCCGTCGCCGCCGCCGACAGCCCTGTGAACGCGTTCAGCAACGAGATCACCACCGGCATATCCGCGCCGCCGATCGGCAGCACCACCGCGTTGCCGAGCAGCGCCGCCACCACCAGCATGCCGATGAACAGCGCCTCACTGTGCGCCCCCGCGATCAGATCCACCCCCGCCGCAACCGCCAGGATCAGCAGCACGAGGTTGACCGCCTGCTGCGCCCCCCCGAGCGAGATCGGCCGCCCCGGCAGGATCTCCTGCAGCTTCGCGAACGCGATGTTCGACCCCCAGAAAGACACCGACCCGACGATCGCCGCGAACACCGAGAAGATCGCGATATACGCCGGCACGCCGTCGTAGCTGCCCCCGTAATCGCGGAACTCCGCCCACGCGATCAGGAACACCGCCCCGCCGCCAACCCCGTTGAACAACGCCACCATCTGCGGCATCGCCGTCATCTTCACCTGACGCGCCGCCGGAATCCCCACGACCGTGCCGAGCGCCACGCCGAGCACGATCAGCCCCCAGTTGCCCGCCCCCGGCTGCAGCAGCGTCGCGATCACCGCGATCGTCATACCCACCGCCGCGATGCGGTTGCCCTGCACCGCCGTCGTCGGCCCCGACAGCCCGCGCAACCCCTGGATGAACAACCCGAACGCGATGATGTACAGCAGGTCGAGGAAGCTCCGATCCTGCAAGAAAGTGCCGATCACCGGGTGGCTCATTGAGCCGGCCCCTCATCCTTCACTTCTGGGGGCGCCGCCGCCGGCGGCTTCGGCTTGGACTTGAACATCTCGAGCATGCGATCCGTCACGAGGAACCCGCCAACCACGTTGATCGTCCCGAACGTGATCGCGATCACGAGGATGAACTTGCTGAACGCGTCGTTGCCGGAGAACCCGACCACCAGCAACCCGCCCAGCAGCACGATCCCGTGGATCGCGTTGGTGCCTGACATCAGCGGCGTATGCAGCGTGTTCGGCACCTTCGAGATCACCACGAACCCGATGAACCCCGCCAGCACGAGAATCGCCAAGTTGGTCACCAGCACGCTTGCGACGATCACTGCCCCACCCCCTGTTGCCCTGCCGCATCCACCGCCGGCTTCCCTGCCGCGTCAACCGCTGACTCCCCTGCCGCGTCAACCGCCGCCTTGGCGCCCGCATGCACGATCTCCCCGTTGCGCACGATGCACGCCCCCGCGATGATCTCGTCTTCGAAGTCGAGCGTCAGCTCACCCTGCTCATCGACGAACAGCTCGAGCAGCGCCAGCACGTTGCGCGCGAACAGCTGGGAAGAATGCTCGGGCATGCTCGCCGGCAAGTTGAGCGGTGAAACGATCTTCACCTGATGACGCACCACCGTCTGACCCGGCTCGGTCAGCTCGCAGTTGCCCCCCGACTCGCCCGCCAGATCGATGATCACCGACCCCGGCTTCATCCCCTGCACCGCCTCTGCCGTCACGAGCTTCGGCGCCGGCCGCCCCGGCACGAGCGCCGTCGTGATCACCACGTCAAACCCCTTGATCGCATCAGTCAGCGCCTGCTGCTGTGTCGCGCGCTCCTCCGCCGTCAACTCACGCGCATACCCGCCCTCGCCGCTCGCCTGCACACCGAGATCGAGGAACGCCGCACCCAGCGACTGCACCTGCTCGGCCACCTCCGGGCGCACGTCATACCCCGTCGCGCGCGCCCCGAGCCGCTTCGCGGTCGCCAGCGCCTGCAACCCCGCCACACCCGCGCCGAGCACCAGCACCTTCGCCGGCGGGATCGTCCCCGCCGCAGTCATCAGCATCGGGTAGAACCGCCCCATCTGCTCCGCCCCGAGCAGCGCCGCCTTGTACCCCGCCACGTTGCTCTGCGACGACAGCGCATCCATCGACTGCGCCCGGGAGATCCGCGGGATCGCCTCCATCGCGAACGCCGTCGCCCCGGCCGCCGCCAGCGCACGCGTAGTCTCGGGGCTCGTCAACGGTGAGAGAAACCCGATCAGGATCGACCCCGACCCGAGCCGCCCGATCTCCTCGGCACTCGGCGGCGCGATCTTCACCACCACATCCGCCTGCCACGCGCTCGCCCCATCAGCGCTCACGTCAGCCCCCGCCTGCGTGAACTGCTCGTCGGGCAGCAGCGCATCGGCGCCCGCCCCTGCCTGCACGGTCACCTTCAGGCCCTTGGCCTGCAACTTGCCCACGACCTCGGGCACAAGCGCAACCCTGTGCTCGCCCGCCGCTGTCTCCTTCGGAACGCCTACTCGCATATGAAGTGCGAGAACGTATCCCATTGCGCCGACGCGCGACGGCTGGTCGCCAGACGGTGTGCGAAACTCGCATGCGTGACCATCAACCTGACGCGTATCTACACGAAGCTCGGCGACAGTGGGGAAACGCACCTCGGCGACATGAGCCGCGTCGCCAAAACCCACCCGCGCGTCGACGCCTACGGCACCGTCGACGAGCTCAACGCCACGCTCGGCGTCGCGCTGCTCGCGCCCGGCCTGCCCCCCCGCTTCGCCGAATGGCTGCGCCGCGTGCAGAACGACCTGCTCGACGTCGGCGCCGATCTCTCCGTACCCCTCGGCCATGACGACAACCGCGCGCGCCTACGCGTCACCCCCGAGTACACCGAATGGCTCGAGCACGCCTGCGATGAGATCAACGCGAAGCTCGCGCCGCTGAAAACGTTCGTCATCCCCGGCGGCACCCCCGCCGCCGCCCACCTGCACGTCGCCCGCACCGTCTGCCGCCGCGCCGAGCGCTGTGCGATCGCCGTCGACGCGGACGGCATCGCGGAAGCGATCCGTTATCTGAATCGACTCTCAGACCTGCTCTTCATCCTCGCGCGTGCCGTCAATGAAGAGCACGAATCGCTGTGGGCACCCGGCGCGCACGCCGCCGGCACTCGACCAACCGACACAGGGAGCCCCCATGACACTTGACGTTGAAGGCTTCAAGCAAGGCCAGCGCATGATGTGGTCGATCGGCGACTACCCCGACATCGCACGCCACATCGAAAACGTCGCCACCGGGCTGGCCGATGCCGTCGGCGTGCAACCCGGCCACGCCGTACTCGACGTCGCCACCGGCTCCGGCAACGTCGCCCTCGCCGCCGCCCAGCTCGGCGCCGAAGTCACCGGCCTGGACCTCACCCCCGAACTGCTCGACGCCGCGCGCGCCCGCGCGCGTGAAACCGGCCTGGACGTCACCTGGGTGGAAGGCGACGCCGAATCCCTCCCCTTCGACCCCGACTCCTTCGACCGCGTCACCTCGTGCTTCGGCGCGATGTTCGCCCCGCGCCACACCCAAGCCGCGAACGAGCTGCTGCGCGTCTGCCGCCCCGGCGGCACCATCGGCATCTGCGCCTGGACCCCTGAAGGCGTCAACGGCGAGATGTTCCGCCTGATCGGCTCCTTCATGCCACCCCCGCCGCCGGAGCTGCAACCGCCGGTGCTGTGGGGCACCGAAACCCACATGCGTCAGCTGCTCGGCCGCGACGGCACCCAGCTCGAGTTCGAGCGTCGCAACGCCACCTTCGAATACCCCTCGATCGAAGGCTGGCTTGAGTACGGCGAGCAGAAGCTCGGCCCCGCCATGCTCGCCAAGCGCGCACTCGAGCCGCAAGGCCGCTATGAGGAGCTGCGCGACCAGCTCCTGGCTCTGTACGAAGGGTTCAACGAAGCCACCGACGGCACGCTGCGCTTTCAGGGCGAATACCTGCTCACCGTCGCGCGCCTGCCTGGCGCCTGAGCTCGCTCTCCGACTCACGGGTTGGCACGCGGTGGGGGTTGGCCCCGCGGAGCGGTGGTTGCTCCGTGCGCTACTGGTCAGACGTGAGTTATCGCAAGCGCTCTGACCAGCCCCGCATCGACCTCGACCGTAAGCCAGTCTGGCAACGCGCAGATACGCATCTCGAGCGCTTCCCTGTCGATCGTCGCGATCTGAGTGACGTTGACGACCGAATCAAAGTCGAGATCGGCGACATCCGCCGGTATCGCCACGTTACCCGGGAGCGCCGCAAGCCGGACGTTGCTTGTGAGCACCACCACGGTGACCGTTCGAAGATTGGAGCGGTTGTACTGGTCTGCGCTGATGATGAGCACCGGGCGCCTCAGCGCCGGCGCAGAACCCCTGGGCAGGCCGAGATCGGCCCACCACAGCTCACCCGTACCACCAGCCCTAATCGCCCGCGCCCAAGGCCGCTGCAGCCGCATCTGTGAACCCGTGATCAGCCTGAACCCCGTCGATGGCACGGTTGATCGCCTCTGTGGTGTCATCACCCTCGAGAGCATCCAACCAATTCTCCGCCGCCCGCGCGAAGAACTCACTACGCGACACTCCCAGTTGCTTGGCAGCACGGTTCACGCGCTTGAAAGTGTCATCCGGAAGCGAGATCGCTGTCTTCACAGGAGTCAGTATAACTTGGTTATACCTCTCCGTCAACAGGCCGAAACGCCGTGGGTGTTCACCGGCGCAGCGCCGCTGTCAGCGCTCCGCTGATCAACACCGCCAGCGCCGCGATCCCGAGCGCCGCCACTAGCAGCGATGGGTGGTCTGACGCGAACGCCTCCACCCTGTGCGGGCGCAGCAGCACCGCCGTTGCTCCCAGCGCCGCGATACCGCCCGCAAGCATCAGGGGGATCGCCATGCCCTCGCCCGCCCGCAGCGCGTGTGCCGCGCGCCCGACTCTGCGCCGGCCTGAGCGTCTTGGCCAGCGCGCATCCGCCATGCGCAGCGCCGCGACTGCCAGCGACACCCACAGCGCCGCCACGAGATACCCCCCGAACACGTCGCTCGGCATGTGCCATGCCAGCAGCAGCAGCGAGAACCCCACTGCCACCGCGAACAACGCCCCGAGCGCCGCCACCGTTGGCCGCAACCGCGCGGGCACCACCAGCACCGCGCACAGCGCCAGCGTCATCGCCGCCGTCGAATGCCCGCTCGGCCATGACGCCTCCACGACGTTCGTCCAGCCGATCTTGTCATGCGAATGCGCCAGCAGCGGCTTGAGCGTCTCCGCCGTCAGCGGCGCCAGCGGCAGCACACACGCCACCGCGAGCGCCAGCCGTGGGCGCATGCGCAGCAGCGCCACCCCCACCAGCAGCGACGCCCAGATCGTGTAATCGAGCGGGTCGAGCCCGTGCAGCAGCGCGTTCGCCGCCGAATCCAGCCGCGGCCGGCTGAGCTGCGTGAAGTCGTACAACGCCCGCGCGTCGCGCGTCTGCGTCACCGGCACCAGCGCCGCCACCACCCAGGTGAGCCCCAACCCCAGCACGCACGCCAGCGCCGCTCGCAGCGCCCATGCAGCGCTAGGCCCGCCCGCTGAACCGGCGCGCGCTGTGGAACCCCGCCTGGGCGGCGACCCGGACGGCTCGGCAGCGCCCGCTCCCACTACCCATTCAGCCGTCGGCGCTTCGCTGGGTGTCTGGCGTGTACTCAACGTCCCTATAGAGTAGACACCGGATCGTCAGCCCACGACGCATGAATCAGACCGTGTCGTCCGCGGCGTGGTCGAGCCGCCCGCCCAGCACGAGCCGGAACAGCAGCCCCAGCGACGGCAGCAGGATCGCCCCGCCCGCGAGCACCGCCACGGTCAGCGCCACCAGCGTGTCGTGGCTTGCCGCTGCCTCACTCGCCGTCAGCCCGGGCAGCAGCAGCGGCTGCTGGGCGAGCGCCCAGCCCGCGATCACCGCTGCCACCGCCAGCGCCGCGCTGTAGCGCGCCAGTGCGAAACGTCTCCCCTGGACGAGCGCGAGCGTCGTCAGCCCTGCGCCCGCCGACACCCCCAGCGCCGGCAGCCCGTCGCCGCGCGTCAGCTGCTCGTACAGCGCGTGCGCGTCGCCCCGCAGCACCACCAGCCCGGCGATCGCCAGCCCACCCGCGAGCAGTCCGGACGCTAGCGCCCGTGCTCGGAACTGCTCCTGCAAGCGCTCTTCCCCGTGGCGCGCCGCATCCGCCGCCAGGTACACCGCCGCGAGATACGCGCAACTCGCAACCGCCAGCCCCCCGATCAACGCCGACGTGGGATTCAGCCAGCTGGAGAACTCGTGCCCGGTCGCGTTACCCACCGGCACGCGCCGCGACGCGATTGCCCCGACGATCGCCCCAAGCGCGAACGGCGTCAGCAGCGACGACAGCGCGAACACCGTATCCACCGTGCGCAGCTCGCGACGCGACACAGCCCCGGCGCGCAGCGCGTACGCCGCCCCGCGCAGCACGATCCCCACCCCGGCGATGAACAGCGGGATCGCCAGCGTCGACGCGATCGACCCGAACACCGTCGGATACGCGGTCCAGGTGACCGTCAGCACGAAGATCAACCACACGTGGTTCGCCTCCCACACCGGCGCCATCGACTCGTGCGCGTGATCGCGCATGCGCTCCCCGTCGCTGCCCCCGCCCGCGAGCAGCTGCCACACCCCCGCGCCGAAATCCGCGCCACCCAGCACCGTGTAGAGCGTCAGCCCCACGAGGATGAACACCAGCGGCACTGTGTACAGGTGCAGGTGCACGTGCAGGTGCATCGCCCGCCTTCAGCGCCCCGCGCCGTGTGGAAGCGCCCCGCCGGGCTGCTCCGGCGGCCCGGGTGGAGCTGACGGCCGGCTCGAGTCCAATGGCGGGCTTGAGTCGGACGGCCCGCCGCCCAGCGGCGTGCGTGCGAGCCGGCGCAGGATCCACACCACCCCACACCCGACCGCCACGTACACCCCCACGAGCGTGCCGTACCCGATCGG
>DATINL010000045.1:0-83243 GCA_035474295.1 Solirubrobacteraceae bacterium | reverse complement strand
GCAGTACGTCGAGACCGCTTACGCCAGCGAGCTGATCGGTGAGAACACCGCTGGGATCGGCTATCTGCTGAAGGAGCGCATCGGCGACGTGCGCGCGTTCCTCGACGCGCTGCGGCGCGTCGCCGACGGCGGCACCGTGCTCGACCGCCAGGTGGTCGCGCAGCTGCTCGTGCCGCGCAACGGCAGCGGCAACCCGCTCGGCAACCTGACCCCGCGTGAGCGCGAAGTGCTCGCGTTGATGGCCGAAGGCCGCTCGAACGCCGCGATCGCGGAGAGCCTGGTGGTCACACCTGGAGCGATCGAGAAGCACATCACGAACATCTTCGGCAAGCTCGAGCTGCCCGCCTGCGAGGGCGATCACCGGCGCGTGCTCGCGGTGCTCGCATACCTGCGCATCGCTGGCTGAGGCACGAGCTTCGCGCCCCGGCGGCGTGTCACTAGGTGATCAGGCGCTTGCCCCGGCGGCGTGAAGCTAGTCGATCAGCCGCTTGCCCAGGCGCCAGATCGCCAGTCGCCACATCAGCAGCGCGAAGCCGATCAGCACGGCCATGTGGCCGAGATCGGAGCTGCCGAGCCCGCCGAGCGCGGCGTGGCGCACCAGCTCGACGCAGTGGTAGAGCGGGTTGAACTGCGCGACCGTGCGGATGCCGCCCGGCAGCGCCGAGACCGGGAAGAACGTGCCCGCGACCAGGAACATCGGCGTCAGCACGGCGCTCGTCACGTAGTTGAAGTTGTCGATCGTCTTGGCCACCGCGGCGATGCACACGCCGAAGCAGGCGAACCCGAAGCCGGCCGTGAACCCGATCGCCGGCACCAGCAGCATCCCAAACGCCGGGTCCAAGCCGAACGCGATCGCCACGATCAGCGGCGCCATGCAGTAGACGCCCGCGCGCACCGAGATCCACAGCACCTCAGCGGTGATCAGCTCCTCGACGTCGACCGGCGCCGCCAGGATCGCGTCGTAGGTGCGCTGGAACTGCCAGCGCACGAACGTGTTGAACATGCCCGGGAACGCGGAGGAGAACAGCACGGCCGTGGCGACCGTGCCGGTGCCGACGTATTGCACGTACTTGACGTGGCCGACGTGCGACACCAGCGAGCCGAAGCCGAGCCCGAACGCGAGCAGGTAGATCGTCGGCTGCACCACCGAGGAGAACGTCGTGGCTTTCCAGTAGCGCCCGAAGATCACGACGTCGCGGCTCATCACGCCGGCCAGCGCGGCCGGCTCGAGGCGACGCACCGTCGGGCGCGCGGGGGCTGGGGCGCCGGCGACAGCGACGGCGTTGGGGTCAGTGCTCATTCGATCTCATCTCCGGTCAGCGCGACGAACGCGTCCTCGAGGTTGGCCGGGCGCGCGACGCCCTGTGGCGCGTCGCCGTCGAGCGACTCGGCGCGCATGATCGCCACCGCGGCGCCGCTGCGGCGGCTGCTCCAGCCGCGCTCCTCGGCGCGGCGGCTGAGTGCCGCAAGCTCCTCGGCCGGTCCGTAGACCTCGATCACCTGCTCGCCGGCATGGGCGCGCACCAGCTCGGCCGGCGTGCCCTGGGCGATGATCTTGCCGGCCGACATGATCGCCACGGTATCCGCGAGGCGCTCGGCTTCCTCGATGTAGTGCGTGGACATCAGCAGCGTCACGCCCTCGTTGCGCAGCCGGTCGATCAGCGACCACAGCTCCTGGCGGATCTGCGGATCGAGGCCGACCGTCGGCTCGTCGAGCAGCACCAGCCGCGGCTGGTGGATCAACGCGCGCGCGACCAAAAGCCGCCGGCGCATGCCGCCGGAGAGCTCCATCACCTTGGTGTCCGCACGGTTGCGCAGGTTCGCCAGATCGAGCGCGCGGTCGATCGCGCCGGCACGCTCGCCGCGCGCCACGCGGTACAGACGCGCGAACACGCCGAGGATCTGGCGCGCGGTCAGCTCGGTGTCGAGGTTGTCGAGCTGCGGCACGACGCCCATCTCCATGCGCGCCTGCTTGGACTCGCGCGGCAGCGTGTACCCGAGCACCGAGATCTCCCCGGCGTCGGCGAGCGTCTGCGCGGTCAGCATCCGCATCGTCGTGGACTTGCCGGCGCCGTTGGGCCCCAGCAGGCCGAAGCACACGCCCGTAGGCACGTCCAGATCGAGGCCGTCGACGGCCGTGATCGTGTCGTAGCGCTTCACCACGCCCTCGAGCGATATCGCGTGCTCTGCCATGTCTTACCTGCCTGGTGGGGGACTGCCTGGTGGGGGGCCGCCGGGGCGCACCTGCGGGATCAGCGTGAACGTCAGGATCGCGGCGAGCGCCGCGAGCCCGGCGCCGATCAGGAAGGCCAGCCGGAAGCCATCGGTCAACGCCACGATCGGCGCGCGGTAGTCCGCGTCGATCAGGTGGCCGGTGTACTGAGCAGCCAGCGTAGCGAGGATCGCCAGGCCGAGCGCGCCGCCCAGCTGGCGCGAGCTGTTGATCAGCCCGGAAGCGAGACCCGCCTCGCCGGGCTTGACCGCGGTGGTGGCGGCGATCGTGAGCGGCACCATCGAGCAGCCGATCCCGACCGCCACCAGCAGCCCCGGCGCCATCACGTCGGATACGTACCCGCCGCTCGCGCCGATGCGCCCGAACAGCGCCATCCCGACCGCCAGCAGCGTCAGCCCGGCGCCGAGCACGCGCCCGGCGCCGAAGCGCGCCGCGAGCGCGCCCGCGCGCGTGGCGCACGCCATGATCGTCAGCGCCATCGGCAGGAACGCGAGGCCGGCGCCGATCGGCGTCATGTGCAGCACCTCCTGCAGGTACAGCGACGCGAAGAACCACATCGGGAACAGCGACGCGCTGAACAGCACCATCACGATGTTCGACGCGCGCAGCAGCGGCGAGGAGAACACGCGCAGCGGCACCAGCGGCACGCTCGCCCAGCGTGCCTCGATCAGCACGAACAGCGCGAGCAGCGCCAGACCGCCGCCGATCGGCGCGAGCGCCGCGAGCGAGCCCCAGCCGTGCGTGCTGGCGTTGACCACGCCGTACACGACCGTCAGCAGCCCGCCGGTGATCGACAGCGCGCCGGCGAGGTCGAAGTTGCGCGTCGCGTCCGCGCGCCGGTGCTCCTGCACGGCCACGCGTGCTACGAGCATCGCGGCGACCCCGATCGGCAGGTTGATCAACAGGATCCAGCGCCAGGTAAGCGCCTGGGTGATGATCCCGCCGAGCAGCACCCCGGTGGCGCCGCCAGCGCCGTTCATCGCGCCCCAGAGGCCGACCGCGCGGTGGCGCTCGGGGCCGGGGGCGAACGACGAGGTGATGATCGACAGCGACGCGGGCGCCATCACCGCCCCGCCGAGCCCCTGCAGCGCGCGGGCGCCGATCAGCATCTCCTTGCCGGCGGCGACCCCGCCGATCAGCGACGCGAGCGCGAACAGCCCGATGCCCGCGATGAACACGCGCCGCTGGCCGAGCAGGTCGGCGGCGCGCCCGCCGAGCATCAGAAAGCCGGCGAACGTGATCGTGTAGGCGTTGATCACCCACTGCAGCTGAGACGTTGTGAAGTCGAGGCTCGCGTGGATCGCTGGCAGCGCGACGTTGACGATCGACACGTCGAGGATCACCATGAACTGCGCCGCGCAGCACACGGCCAGCAGCAGCGCGTGGTGAGAGCCCGGCGCATCCGCGGCGGCCGCAGGCGCGCCCCCGGGTTGGGCTGTCTGGGGCGGCGTCGCGTCCGGTTGGGGGACGGCGGGGATCACCGGGCTCGGCTGAGCGGCAGCGGCGGTCGTCTCGGCTGGCTCCATCATCCGGCCTTCGCTGGCGGCGGCGGCACGCGCACGCGCGTCGCGGCGGAGCTGCTTAGCACGCGCGCAGCGTGGTCGAGCGCCTGCACCGCCACGTACGCGTACGCATGGGGGAATGTGACCGAGCTCTCGAAGCCGCTCGCCGGCATGCTCGCGCGCGCGGTCAGCGAGCTCGCGTCGGACCCCGCGAGCACGCGCCAGCTGACGACCTCGGTCGCGCCGTTCCAGCTTGCGAACACGGCGGTCGAGTCGCCGCCCAGCACGGTTGCGCTGACGGCGGGCGCGGTCAGCGGCTGGCCCGACCACGGGAAGCGAAACGCGCGGTAGGAGGACGTGCCCGGTGGCAGGTGCGCGTCGAACAGCAGGCCGCCGCTGGCGGCGTGCTCGCTGACCGTAGGCACCGCGCCCCACCCGATCACGACCCTGCCGCCGGGCAGGTTCTGCGCGTCGCCCTGGCTGTCGGCCAGCAGCGGGCTGGGGTGGGTGTGGGAGCTGACCACGCGCGCGCTGTGACGTCTGGTGTCGAGCGCCAGGCGCAGCGCGCGCGACTCGTAGTGGATGCGCGGCGCCGAGCCGTTGTCGAACAGGCTGATCGTCCCATCCGGCTGCAGCCGCGCGTCGTGCTGCCACGCGGTCTGCGCGCCCGGCCCCAGCGTGAAGCTGCTGCGCTTGCCGCCCAGGCGCCACAGCACCTCGCCCGAGCCGCGCTGGAGCTGGTAGGCCGCCCACGTGCTGCGCGCCGAGATCAGCAGGTCGCCGTTCGGCTCCGGGTCGATCGAGTTGAGGTGGAAGTAGTCCCACGGGCTCGCGCTGTCAGGCACGGGCGCGTGGGACTCGCGCACGTCGACGTGGTCGAGGCTGTGCCACTCCGAGCGCACGAGGCCGGTCTTGACGTCGATCGCCTGCACGGCGGTGTCGACGATCACGCCGTTGCGCTTGCCGCCGACAGCGGAGAGGTCACAGCGCATCAGGTTGTACACGGGCAGGTAGGCGACCTCGCCGGAGGCGAGCTGGAAGTCGTGCAGGTCGGCCTGGAAGCCGTTGCCCGCGCGCACCCGCGCGACCGTCTGGTAGTTGCGATCCATCACGATGTTCTCGCCTTCGCCGAACCCGAGCTGCAGCACCTCGCCCTGCCACCAGGTGAGGTGCGGCGCGCCCTCGTAGCGCTGCACGCTGAGGTTCTCGGCGCTGGCGCCGTCAGCGGGGCGCCCGAACCACACGAGCCGCCCCTGCGCGGTGAAGATCAGCGGTCCGTACTGGCCCGGCCCGGGGCCCACCGTCATCAGCACGTCGCCCGCGCCGGGGTCGCGGTCGGGCGTGGTGACGCTCAGCAGCGGCGGGTGCAGGGCCGGCTGCGTGACGAAGCTCTGCACGCTGGCGGCCGGCGCGGGCGGGTTGGGGAACCCCGCCACGCCCGCGGTCGAATAGGGCGTGGCGACGCGGAAGCCGAAGCTCACACGCTGTGAGCTCCCGGCCGCGCCGAGCGCCGCGCGCACCGTCACGCGCTCCCCGGCCGCGAACGCCTTGTACGGGACGAAGCTGCCGCCGTCGCCCTGGAAGTAGCCGCTGAGGTGGCCGTAGTGGTAGCCGCTGCGCCCGCCGACGACGGCCACGTCGTGGATGCTCGTGACGGGCGTGCCCTGGAAGCTGATCTGCGTGCGCGGATTGGCGGTGACCGTGCCGGGCGCGGGCGACACGCTGACGCTCGTGCCCGGCAGCGTCGCGTCGTGCTCGTAGCTCGCGGGCAGGCACGTCGGCGACGCCCCACTCGGCCCCAGCGGCGGGCGCGCCTTGGAGAAGCTGCCGGTGCCGAGCACGATCCCGATCGTCACCCAGGCGACGATCGCCACCGCTGGGATGATCAGCCCGCGCCGGCTCATACGGCGCCCGCCGCGCTGAGCGCGCCCAGCTGCGGCGTACGCCCGTGCAGCTCGTACGCGAGGAAGCGGCTGAACAGCCGGTGCCCGGGCCCGTGGAAGTCCGAGGAGGCGGTACTCAGCAGCCCGAGCTCGGCGCAGCGATCCGCCAGCAGCCGCGTCTGGCGCTCGTCATGGGCGACGTAGAAGCACTCGACGCCGTCGAGCGCCGCGGCCTTGTAGCGGTCGATCGCCGCCAGCACCTCCGCCGGGTCCTTGACGTCCCAGAACGGGTGCGCCCACACGGCGATCCCGCCGGCATCGTGGATCCACCCGATCGCCTCGCTCACGGTGGGTCGCGTGCGTGCCGCGTACGCGGGCGCGCCCGGGATCAGGTAAGCGGGGATGAACGACGACACGTCCCCGTGCTGCTCCGCGGCCAGCCGCTGCGCGTTGGCGGGGTGCGCGAGCACAGCCGCGGCCAGATGGGGGCGCCCGAGCGGCTTGCCCGCGCGGCGCCTGGCCTGCAGCGGCTGCTCGTCGACTTCGAAGCCGAGCGCGCGCAAGCGCTCGATCATGGCCTCGGCGCGCACGTGGCGGTCGTCGCGCGCGCCCGCGAGCCGGTCGCGCAGGACGGGGTCCTCGTGGCGGATGTCGTAGCCGAGCACGTGCAGATCCTCATAGCCGCCGTCCACCGCCGAGATCTCGGTCGCGGTGAGCACCTCGATGCCGAGCGCGCGCCCGGCCGTGAGCGCTTCGCCGACGCCGTCGACGGTGTCGTGGTCGCTCAGCGCGAGCAGCGCGACTCCAGCCCGCGCGGCGTGCTCGAGCACGCCGGCGACCGGCAGGTCGCCGTCGGAGTGAAGCGAATGTGACTGTAGATCCAGAGCCGGCAACGGCGTAGACCTTAACATCGGCGGGTAATCTGACCAGCAGAATGTGCCTGCAGGCCCCGAGCTGACCTTGCGACGCGGAGGAGCGAACAGAACATGAGGGTTATCGGCGCCGGCTTCGGCCGGACTGGAACGATGTCATTGAAAGCCGCGCTCGAGGAACTCGGCGTGGGACCCTGCTACCACATGATCGAAGCGCTGTGGGGCGACACGACGCGGATTCCCATCTGGGAGGCGGCCGCTGACGGCGAGCAGGTCGACTGGCGTGCGCTGCTCGCCGGCTTCGAGTCGACCGTGGACTGGCCGGGCTGCACCTTCTACAAGCAGCTGATGGAGGTCTTCCCGGACGCCAAGGTGCTGCTGACGGTGCGCGACCCGGACAAGTGGTACGAGAGCGTCGAGAGCTCGATCTGGGCGGCGGGCGTCGCGGGGCGCAAGGGCGAGCTGCAGGGCGGCAGCGAGACGCCGCCGTCGCTCGACGCGTTCCGCATGATCGGCAAGCTGATCTGGGAGGGCACGTTCGACGGGCGCTTCGAGGACCGCGCCTACGCGATCGACGTGTTCAACCGCCACATCGAGGAGGTCAAGCGCACCGTGCCCGCGGAGCGCCTGGTCGTGCACGAGGTCAAGGACGGCTGGAAGCCGCTGGCGCAGATGCTCGGCGTGCCCGAGCCGCAGACGCCGTTCCCGCGCCTGAACGACAAGGCCGCCTTCCGCGAGATGGTGGGCCTGCCGGCGCTCGCCGGCTGACGCGCGGGGAGAATCAGCAGTCGTGGGCGCCGAGTTGACCGAGCAGCACACGCTGGACCGCGCCAGGCGCTGGGCCGCGCTGGGCCAGCGCGGCGCCACGATCTGGTTCACCGGCCTGCCGGCGGCGGGCAAGTCGACGATCGCCGCCGCCGTGGAGGCGCGGCTGGTCGACTCGGGGCGCGGCGCGTATTGGCTGGACGGCGACAACCTGCGCGACAGCGTGTGCGGCGATCTCGGCTTCAGTCGCGAGGATCGTCAGATCAACGTCGGCAGAGTGGGGGAGCTCGCACGGATGTTCGCCGACGCCGGCATGGTGTCGCTGGTGTCGCTCGTGTCACCGTACGCGGACTGTCGGGACAAGGTGCGCAAGCTGCACGAGCACGACGGGCTCGTGTTCCTCGAGGTGTTCGTCAACACGCCCGCGAGCGAGTGCGCGCGGCGTGACCCCAAGGGGCTGTACGCGCGCGCCAACAGCGGCGAGCTGCGCGGCCTGACTGGGGTCGACGATCCGTATGAGCCGCCGCTCGCGCCGGAGCTCGAGCTCACCGCGGGGATGAGCGTCGCAGCCGGCGTCGAGGTCGTGCTCGCGAAGCTGGAATCTGCACTGACTTGAGAAATACTCACTGACTCTAATTCACCCGGCGGACGGCTCGTGGGGGCGAGTTGTCTCCCGTTTGTTGGATGACTGCCAGCAGATGAAATCGGATCGGTCGAAAGTTCGACTGAATCACTTTTTTCTGCTTGACAAGAAACTAGTGCGTGGGTAGGTTGGCTGCGCGGCGGCGCTCGATGCGTGTGTGACGCCAGCTATCTCGATCTATCTGGCGGGGAGGCGTGGGTGTCTGGTCTGCGTGCGCAGGGACGGAGGTCGGTCGTGCTCGTGTGCCTGGCGTTGGTGGGGTTGCTGGCGCTGTCGGGCGCCACGTCGGCCGATCCGACGTGCACGGTCAATTGGACCGGCGGGGTGCACGACAGTCTCTGGACGAGCGCGGGGAACTGGTCGAGCGGGAGCGTGCCGAGTTCGAGCGACCGCGCCTGCGTCACGACCGCGGTGACGGTCAAGGTCACGAGCGGCGTGAGCCGGGTGGGGTCGCTGTCGAGCGCCGGCACGCTGATGATCGCGGGCGGCTCGCTGGAGTTGACGAGCGCCTCGACGGGGTCGAGCGTCGCGTCGTTGACGGTGCAGAGCGGCACGATGCTGGGCGCGGGCGCGCTGACGGTCTCGAGCGTGCTGTCGTGGACGGGCGGCACGCTTTCGGGCGCGGGCTCGACGGTGCTCGCGTCAGGTGCGACGGGGACTGTCAACCCGGGCAATCTCAACCAGGTGACGCTCGATCAGCGCACGCTCGTCAACCAGGGCACGTTGACTTGGAGCAGCGGGTCGATCGTGGTATACGACAGCGCTGAGATCGACAACAGCGGCACGTGGATCGCGAACGCGCAGTACCCGACGTCGCCGTATTGGACGAATGCGGGGATCATCAACGAGGACGCTTCCGCGTCGTGGGTGCACAACACGGGGACGTTCAAGAAGACGTCGGGCAGCGGCGCCACGACGGTGCAGGTCGCGTATGACAACGCGGGCACGACGCTCAGCAGCTCTGGTCAGCTGGGGTTCTACGGCGGCAGCCACGGCGCCCAGGCGGCCACCGGGTCGTGGTCCGCGAGCGGCAGCGCGTCGCTGGCGTTCAGCGGCGGCTCGTTCCTGCTCGGCGCGGCGGCTGCGCTGTCTGGCACGATCGACTTCACGGGCGCGAGCGTGCAGGCCGGCGACCTGCAGGGCGCCGGCGCCACGCTCGTGATCTCCGCGGGGTCGCTGGGGCTGACGAGCGCGGCGAGCGCGTCGAGCGTCGCGGGGCTGACGCTGCAGAGCGGCGGAACGCTGACGGGCGCGGGCACGCTGAACGTGTCCAGCACGTTCTCCTGGACCGGTGGCACGATGGCGGGCACAGGCTCGACTGCGCTGGGGTCGAGCGCCACCGGCACCGTCAATCCGGGCAACTCCAACCAGGTGACGCTCGACGGGCGTACGCTGGCCAATCACGGCACGCTGAGTTGGAGCAGCGGCTCACTCGCGCTGAGCTCGAGCGCGGAGATCGACAACAGTGGGACGTTCAACGCCAACGCGCAGTACCCCACGTCGCCCTACTGGACGTACTCGGGGATCCTCAACAGCGACGCCTCCAGCCCGTGGGTGCACAACACAGGAACTTTCAAGAAGGCGTCCGGCACGGGCACGACGACGGTGCAGGTCGCGTATGACAACGAGGGCACGACGTCCGCGAGCGCGGGGCAGCTCGGGTTCTACGCGGGTGGCGAGCCGGGCCAGGCCGCGACGGGTGCGTGGTCGAGCACCGGAACTGCGTCGCTCGCGTTGAACGGTGGCTCGTTCGCGCTTGGCGCGGCGGTGGCGCTGTCCGGCACGATCAACTTCGCGGGCGCGAGCGTGCAGGCCGGCGATGTGCAGGGCGCGAGCGCCGCCACGCTCGCGCTCTCCGGCGGCTCGCTGGAGCTGACGAGCACGTCGACGGCGTCGAGCGTGTACGCGCTGACGCTCAGCGGCGGCGTGCTGCAGGGCGCCGGCACGCTGAGCGCCGCGCACACGCTGACGTGGACCGGCGGCACGATGTCCGGCGCCGGCGTGACGACGCTGGCGTCGGGAGCCACGGGCACGGTCAACCCGGGGAGCTACAACCAGGTCACGCTCGACCAGCGCACGCTGCGCAACCAGGGCACGCTGACGTGGAGCAGCGGGTCGATGGCGCTGTACGACGGCGCGGAGATCGACAACAGCGGCACGTTCAACGCCAACGCGCAGTACCCGACGTCGCCGTACTGGACCAACTCGGGGGTCTTCGACGAGGACGGCTCGGGCGCCTGGGTGCATGACACCGGCACGTTCAAGAAAGCGTCCGGCAGCGGCACGACGGCGATTCTGGCCGCGTTCGACAACCAGGGCAGCGTGCTGGCGAGCAGCGGGCAGCTCGCGTTCTACGGCGGCAGCTATCCCGGTCACGTGGCGTACGGCTCGTGGACGGCCTCCGCCGGCGCGTCGCTGGCGTTCACCCAGGGCTCCTACCTGCTCAGCTCCGCCGCGACGCTGAGCGGCACGATCTACTACAACGGCGGCACCGTCACGCGCACGAGCGCGCCGTCGGGCAGCCTGCAGGCGCTGACCTACGCGACCGGATCGGCCACCGTCTCGGGGACCGGCGCGAGCACCGGCTCGGGCTTCGCCAGCGCGACGATCGAGCTGACTCCGGCCGGCCAGTCGAGCTGGCAGACGCTGTGCGGACCGCTCAGCCCGGATCTGGCCGGCGCGTTCAGCTGCACCTGGAACACCGTGTCGGGGTCATATCCCGACGGCGCCTACCAGCTGCGCGCCCAGCTCGCCGACAGCTCCACTCCGGCCAGCGTCGCGCCGACCGTGCCGAGCAGCGTGCTGGTCGACAACACGGCTCCCAGCGGCTCGCTGACGGTCGCCTCCTATCTGCGCGGCGCCGCGCAGATCAGCGGCAGCGGCGCCGACGCGGGCGCGGGAGTCGCCAGCTGGCAGCCGCAGATCACCCCGGCAGGCCAGTCGAGCTGGCAGAACGCCTGCTCCGCGCAGACCACGCCGCTGGCCGGAGGCGGGTACGGCTGCACGGTCGCCTCCGGCTCCTACCAGGACGGGTCCTACCAGCTGCGCGCAGTGATCCTCGACCACGCCGGCAACGGCTACACGACCGCGAGCTCGACCACGATCGTCGACAACGCGCCGCCGACGGGCACGCTCGCTGCGCTCGCCCAGTACCTGCACGCGAGCGTCACGCTGAGCGGCAGCGCCGGCGGCGGCGTCTCCGGCGTGGCGAGCTGGGCGCCCCAGGTCCGCCCGGCGGGCGGCGGCAGCTGGCAGTCGGCGTGCACGATCCAGACGGCGCCGTCGAGCGGGTCCACGTATTCCTGCGCGTTCGACACGACGAGCCTGCAGGACGGCAGCTACGAGCTGCGTGCGCTCGTCACGAACGGCGCCGGCTCGACCTATGGCACGCAGCCGAGCGCCGTGATCGTGGAGAACGCGCTCCCCAGCGGCACGCTGACGCCGTTGAGCCAGTACGTCAGCGGCGCGTCGGTGCTGGTCGCGGGCAGCGCCAGCGACCCCGTCTCGGGGATCGCGGGCTGGCAGCTGCAGATCGCCCCGGTGGGGCAGTCCTCGTGGCAGCCGGTCTGTCCACCCGCGCCGGTGACGCTGCTCGGCACGCAGGCCAGCTGCACGATCGACACCACCCAGCTTCCCGACGTCGCCTACCAGCTGCGCGCGCTGATCACCAACAACGCCGGCGGCTCCTACACCACCGCGGCGATCACCACGACCGTCGACAACAACGAGCTGTCCGGGGCGCTGCAGGCTCAGGCGCAGTGGTCGGCCGGCGCGATCAGCGTGCAGGGCACGGCGTTCGATCCGGTGTCGAGCATCTCCTCCTGGCAGCTGCAGATCGCCCCCGCCGGGCAGTCCTCGTGGCAGAACGCATGCGGCGCGCAGAGCGCACCGCAGAGCGGCTCGACGTACGGCTGCTCGGTCGACACCAGCGCGTACGGCGACGGCGACTACCAGCTGCGCGCGCTTGAGACGGACGCGCTCGGCAACAGCTTCACCACGCCCGCGGTCACCACCACGATCGACAACCACGCGCCGGCGCTGCAGTTCGACGGCAGCGCCTACAGCCACGGCTCCAACCACATCCTGCGCAGCGGCAGCCTGCAGCTGGACGCGTTCCCGATCAGCGCCCCGATCACGACGGCGATCGTCACGGTCGACGGGACGCCCGTGCCGATCCAGTGGGACGTCTCGACCTGCTTCGTGTCCTGCCCGAACGGCAGGGCGAAGGGGTACGCCGTCACCGTCGGGCGGCTCAACGCCGGCCAGCACACGATCACCGCCTACGTAACCGACACCGCGGGCAACCACAGCCAGATCTCGGCGACCGTGAAGGCCCAGTACCCGCTGGCGCTCGGGCAGCTGTTCGCATCCCCGGCGCCGGCCGGGCTCGCCCCGGAGGCCGTGGCCGCCGAGCGGGCCGTCGTGACCGATCAGATCGCAAAAGCGACGGGCGGGCACCCGGTCTACCAGAAGACCGCGGCCGGGCAGCCGACGACCTACGGGGTGCTCCCGGTGAACGCGCCCGACGCACGCTACGTCGCGCCGAACGGCGACGTAGATACTGCCGAGCAGTACTTCGCCGGCTTCATGAACGCCGACCACCCGGGGATCTTCGACGCCGCCAACCCCGGCGCGACGCCCCCGACGAACCCCTTGGGGGGCGCCTCCTCCGCGGCGGATCTAGCGAGCCTCGGGCAGGCCGAGCAGGTCGGCGCGGACGCCCAGATCGAAGGCTCGCTCGAGTCCTACGCGCCGCTGTACTTCGAGCTGCACAGAGGCTCGAACACGCTCCCGACCTTCGAGGTCGTGCGATCGATCGAGGGCGTCGACTACGTCGAGACATGGGGAGGCAGGTGGAATGCGACCACCACCTGCGGCAGGCTCTCGTGCATCGACCCAGCGCGGCCATACGGCCTCTCCCGCGTAGGCATGTCCAGCGGCGGGCTCGTCTCGACCACGCAGCAGAAGCTCGGCCCCTACGGCTGGGGATATCAAGCCTTGTTCCATCTGCTCAGCAATCACTCGTCAGTGGGGGAGGGGCCAAACGACGCGAGTGAGCTGCTCGTGATCAACGGCGCGGACAGGTCGTTCTGGACCACGGTCCCGGGCGAGCTCGGCGGCCGGGGCGCCCCGTATGACCCGGGCAACCTCCAGAGCGCTCCCGACGAGCTGTGGCAGTACGGCATCACCGGCAGCGACCTGTACGAGCTGCAGGGGCAGCGGCCGTACAACCCCAGCACGGACGGGCTGATCCCGCACCTGGGAGGCCCGGCGATCACCCCTGCCGAGGTGAATCTCCTGAAGGCGATCAAGCAGGCGCTCGACAGTCCGGGCGGGAAAAAGCTGGCCGCGCGCCTGACGGCGCAGCTCTACGCCAGCGGGGGCGGGGCGCCGCTGGCGTCGGTGCCGCCCGGGCTGTGGGCGCCCGACCCCGTCACCCAGCAGGGAGCGTCCAACCCGGCCGCGCCGAACATCCATCACGGCGCGTGCGGCGACCCCGTGGACTGCGCCACCGGCAACTTCTACGAGACTCAGACCGACCTGGCGATCGGCGGTCGCGGCCTGGGTCTCGGCTTGACCCGCACGTACAACTCGCAGGCGGCGGCGCGTGCGAGCGCGCCCGGGCCGTTCGGCTATGGCTGGAGCAGCTCCTTCAGCGATCGCCTCGTGGTCGACCAGGACGAGCAGCAGGTGACGCTGCAGGAGGCGAACGGCAGCGCCGTCTCCTTCGCCTCCGACGGTGACGGCGGCTTCTCAGCTCCGGCCTGGGTGCAGGCCACGCTGACGGGCACCCCGCTGGGCGGCTACCTGCTGACGCAGCCCGATCAGACGGTCCTCGAGTTCGACCCCAACGGCAGCCTCCTGAACGAGACCGATCGCAACGGCAACACCACGACGCTCGGATACGACGGCAGCGGTCAGCTGGCGTCGATCACGGACCCCTCCGGTCGGCAGATCACGCTCGCCTACAGCGGCGGGCTCGTCAGCAGCGCCACCGACCCGCTGGGCCACACCGTGCACTACGGCTACACGGCGGGGAATCTGACGAGCGTCACGCTGCCCGGCGACTCGAGCCCGAGGTGGCAGTTCCAATACGACGGCTCGAACCAGCTCACCACGATGACCGACGGGCGCGGCGCCACCACGACCAACGTGTATGACAGCTCCAACAGGGTGAGCTCGCAGACCGACCGGCTGGGGCACACGCTCACGTTCGCCTACGACGACCTCGACACCAGGATCACCAACCACGCGACCGGGAGCGTCACCGACGAGCAGTTCAACGACAGCTATCTGCTGACGTCGATCACGCACGGCTATGGCACGCCGGGCGCGAGCACCCGCACGATCTCCTATGACGTCTCCGAGAACCCGGTGAGCGAGACCGACGGCGACGGGCACACGACGACCTACGCGTACGACCAGGACGGCAACAAGATCAGCACGACCGACCCGGATGGCAACACCACGAGTGTGGGGTACGACAACACCCACGACGTGATCTCCACCACCACGCCCGGCGGGGAGACCACCACGATCGACCGCGACGGGGCGGGCAACGCGATCGCGGTGTCGCGCCCGGCGCCCGCGGGGGCGACGCAGACGACGGCCTATGCGTACGACGCGGACGGGCAGCTCACGAGCGCGACCGACCCGCTGGGGCACTCAACGACGTTCGCGTACGACGCGCAGGGCGACCGCGTCAGTCAGAGCACCCCCGCGGGCCGGAAGACGACCTGGGCGTATGACGTGGACTCGCGGGTGATCTCCTCGGTCAGCCCGCGCGGCAACGTGGCGGGTGGCAATCCGGGCTCGTACACCTCGACGATCGCCAGGGATGCGCAGGGTCGCCCCGTCGCGATGGTGGACGCGCTGGGTCAGCAGAGCACTTCGGCGTATGACGCGAACGGCAACGTCGTGACCCAGACCGATCCCAAGGGCAGCCAGACGACGACCGCTTACGACGCCGCTGATGAGCCGATCACGGTGACGCGGCCGGATGGGTCGACGTTGCGCACGAGCTACGACGGCGCCGGCGGCGTGGCCAGCCAGACGGATGGGAATAACCACGCGACGACGTACACGCGCGATGCGGTCGGCAACGTCGTCGATGTCGCCGACCCGCTTGGGCGTCACACGGCCAAGACGTACGATCGGGCTGGCAATCTGTTGAGCATGGCGGATGCGGCTGGGCGTACTACGACATATAGCTATGACGCGGCGGGCCGGCTAACGCAGATCTCCTACTCGGACGGAACGACTCCGAGTGTGCACTACGGCTATGACGCGGACGGCAGGCGTGTGAGCATGAGCGATGGGACGGGGTCGAGCACGTACGCGTATGACGTGCTGGGGCGGCTCACCCAGGCCGTGGACGGGCACGGCGATACGACTGGCTATGGCTATGACATAGCGGATGAGCGCACGCGCGTGACCTACCCGGGCGGGTCGAGCGTCACGCGCGCGTTCGACAGCGACGGGCAGCTGCAGGGCGTGGCGGACTGGCTTGGCAACTCGACGCAGTTCTCCTACGACGCGGACGGTGATCAGACGGCGGCGACGTTTCCGGCGGCGACGGGGGAGAGCGACCAGTATGGCTATGACGCGGCTGGTGGGATGAGCAGCGTGAGCATGAACGCTACGTCCGGGGTGCTGGCGTCGCTCGCGTACACGCGTGACGCGGATGGGCAGGTGACGCAGACCACGTCGGTGGGGCTGCCGGGTGCGGGCAGCGAGACCGAGGTGTATGACCTCAACAACCGTTTGACGCAGAGCGGCAGCGTGGGCTATGGCTATGACGCGGCGGGCAACGTGACGCAGACCGGGGCGAGCACGAATGGGTATGACAGCGCGGGCGAGCTGACGAGCGGCACGGGGGTGACGTACTCCTACGACCAGCTGGGGGAGCGCACGCAGAGCAGTCCTGCCGGCGGCCCGGTGACGAGCTACGGGTATGACCAGGCGGGGAACATGACCTCGGTGTCACGGCCGGCGGGTGGGGGCGCCGCGGCGATCAGCGACACGTATGCGTTCGATGGTAATGGGCTGCGTGCTGCGCAGACGATCGGGTCGCAGATGAGCTATCTGACGTGGGATGCGAGCGGGGGTCTTCCGCTGCTACTCGGAGATGGTGGGCACCGGTATGTCTATGGGCCTGGGGGTCTGCCGGTCGAGCAGGTCGACGCGGCGGGCAACGTGCTGTTCATGCATCACGATCAGCAGGGATCCACGCGGATGCTGACCGACTCCGGGGGTGTGGTTCAGGCGACGTTGAGCTACGACGCGTATGGAAATCCCACGGGGAGCACTGGCACCGCGACTACGGCGCTTGGGTACGACGGCCAGTACACCGACAAGGATACGGGTCTCCTTTACCTTCGCGCTCGTAGTTACGATCCCCTTACCGCACAGTTCCTCAGTCTGGATCCACTCCAAGTACTTACAGGTGCCCCATATGGCTATGTTGACGACAATCCACTCACAAACGGAGATCCAACAGGCCAGGGCGTTTGGTCAGACATAGCAGCGACGGCTAGTGTTGCGGCCCTTATTCCCGGTCTTGACGTGGTTGCCGCGCCAATCGCGATCGTAACCGGTGGTATAGCCGCCGGACAAGATATTGCCGAAGGCAAATATGCAGCCGCTGTGGTTGATGCCAGTGGAACACTGCTAGGTGGTGGAGGTCTAGTGGCTCAGCGAGCGGCAAGAATCTACGCGGATGCTGCGGATGTATTGCGGGAGAACGCTGCGCTTAGCCGAAGTGGCTCAGCGATACGTGAGCTAACAATGGCAAGTCGACAATACGACGGATATGCTGCGCAGATGGACTATGGTGCAGCGGCTACCTCACTCTGGGCACTCCTATGCCAGTAGGATCATCAGGGGGGTCAAAACCATTAATAATAGCTCTTGAGTTCACGGCATCTGCTATATGCATAATCTATGGCTATCTCCTAGTCAAGACACCCCGAACCGCAGAAAATACGGCTAAGGTTCTTGACTATCGGCGACGATTTTTACTAGCGATCGGCTGTGTTGTGCTTTTAGCCGTACGCCTGGTTATTCACTATTACTAAATCCTTGATGCAAGGCACTTCGGTGGACGCGGCTGGGCGCACTACGACATACAGCTATGACGCGGACGGCAGGCGTGTGAACATGTCCGACGGGACGGGGTCGAGTAGTACGCGTACGATTTGCTGGGCTGGCTCACACTGGCCCTGGACGGGCATCGCGATACGACGGTTACGGCTATGACCTTTCCGATGGGCTCACGCGGGTTACCTACCCGGGCGGGAATCTCGACGCAAGCCTTGAGGCGGGAGCCGCCTTCGGCGGTGCTGTCGAGACCGGCATCGACGTGCTCGGCGGTCTTCGGGTAGGTGCGCTCAAGCTTGGTCCGGTCATTGCACCTCTAGCAGGTGGCGTGGCTGGCGGTGCAGCACAACGCTACGTCGCCGGGAATACGCCTACTTCATCCACATTGGGTAAGGGCGCGGTGGGCGGATTGCTCGGGGAGCTGGCTACAGGCTTGATGCCAGGCACCAGCGCTTCCGGCGTGGCTGGCGCAGTCAACACCGCATTCGGGCTTGTCTGGTAACAGCAAAGATGAATGAGACTGTTGGTATCCATATCAATCGCAAGCTATTTGGCTTGGCGGCTTTGGGTTTTGGGGTGGTAGGTGTCGGCATTGTGTCCCGAGAGATATCGGCCGGATCGGTTGGCGTAGCAGCAATTATTGTTACTCTCTTTGGGGGATTTTTTGCCTATTATGTGCGGGGCTTCATGCGTCGCGGACCTGTGCTTGTCATCGACGCTGACGGACTTTCGGGTTCGCGAGTCGGGTGCGCGATTCGGTGGACGAGCGCCGGTGACATTCACTTGAAGGAGCGTCAGGGAAGCTTCGGTATTTATCATCATCTTATCGTCACGGTGAGACGCGAAGATCAGCCGCAGGTCGAGGATGCAGTCGGCCTGCTTACCTCGCGTATACCGATAGAAACGGTCGAGTTCTCCATCGATCAGTTGTCGATGCCCTGGAGCGAGATAGTCACGCTAGTTCAAGAAAGACTCGGCCGAAATGTCTCGAAAAAGAGGGAGACATGGCTATCTGCGATCCAGACGCGTCCCCGAGCGGGCCGTCGTGACTGATCAGATCGCGAAGGCGACGGGCGGTCACCCCGTGTACCAGAAGACCGCGGCCGGCCAGCCGACGACCTACGGGTGCTCCCGGTGAATGCGCCGGACGCGGGATACGTCACGCCGAAGGGCGACGTGGACACAGCCGAGCTGCAGGGGCAGCGGCCGTACAACCCCAGCACGGACGGGCTGATCCCGCACCTGGGAGGCCCGGCGATCACCCCCGCGACGACGTTCCCGGCGGCGACGGGGGAGAGCGACCAGTATGGCTACGACGCGGCTGGTGGGATGAGCAGCGTGAGCATGAACGCCACGTCCGGGACGCTGGCGTCGCTCGCGTACACGCGTGACGCGGATGGGCAGGTGACGCAGACCACGTCGGTGGGGCTCCCGGGCGCGGGCAGCGAGACCGAGGTGTATGACCTCAACAACCGTTTGACGCAGCGCGGCAGCGTTGGCTATGGCTACGATGCCGCGGGCAACGTGACTCAGACGGGGTCGAGCACGAACGCGTATGACAGCGCGGGTGAGCTGACGAGCGGTACCGGGGTGACGTACTCCTACGACCAGTTGGGGGAGCGTACGCAGAGCAGTCCTGTCAGCGGCTCGGTGACGAGCTACGGGTATGACCAGGCGGGGAACATGACGTCGGTGTCGCGGCCGGCGGGTGGGGGCGCGGGGGCGATCAGCGACACGTATGCGTTCGACGGGGACGGGCTGCGTGCTACGCAGACGATCGGGTCGCAGACTAGTCATCTGACGTGGGATGCGAGCGGGGGTCTACCGCTGCTACTCGGAGATGGTGAGCACTGGTATGTATATGGGCCTGGGGGTCTGCCGGTCGAGCAGGTCGACGGGCAGGGCAACGTGCTGTTCATGCATCACGATCAGCAGGGCTCCACGCGGATGCTGACGGACTCTGGGGGCGTGGTTCAGGCGACGATGAGCTACGACGCGTATGGGAATCCCACGGGCAGCACTGGCACCGCGACTACTTCGCTTGGGTATGACGGGCAGTTCACCGACCAGGACACTGGACTCATCTACCTTCGCGCTCGGAGCTACGAGCCAGCGACGGGGCAGTTCCTTACTATGGACCCCATGGAGTCTCTAACCAGGGCACCTTATATCTACGCCCACGACAATCCCTTGAATGAACGCGATTCGGCTGGACTCTGCAGCATCAACCCGCTCTCATCAAGCAGCTGCATCTCCGATGGAGTCGAAGCGGGCGTCCACTTTGCTAAAGAACATCCCGTTGCCAGTGGAATTACACTAGGCGTGATCGCAGTTGGCACTGGCGGAGCCGCGCTCGCCGTAGAGGGCGGCCTGGCGGCAGGCGCTTTGAGTGCTGCGTCCGCGGCAGCTGGCAGCGGAGCAACTGCGCTAGATGCGTCCAGTTGCCTCAGCGGCGATGCTGGGGCATGTGTTGGCGCTGGTCTAGGTCTCGCGAGCCTGGCTCTTAGCGCCCCCGAGCTTCTCGCGTCGCGTGGGCTGATTGAGGATGCAAGTCTATTTCGGGTACTCGCCGGAGCCGGTCTTGGATTGGGAGCATACGGGACAGTCGCAGATCTCGTCACCGGCGACCCTGACCTATTCTCTTTTGTGCTCGGATGCTGACGGGGCACTTGCGGAAGCGAGGCGTGGGAATCGTGGCTGAAGAGTCTCCTGATCCGCTCCAGTATCTAAATCGAGTAGAGAGGCTACTCGTCGGATGGTCGGTGGTTCGAATGTTTAGGACGAACGTTCCCCGCACCGCCAAATGGATACAAGAGTCAGGGCCGCACGCGACAGCGCGCGTTGCGTGCGCTCAGACCTTCGCTCTGTATCCTTGGATGTTCGTATTGCCAGGCGTGATTCTTAGTACAGCCGGATTGCCCAAGGTCGCTGATGTGCTGTACATAATGGCGGGAGTTTGTGTGCTATGGGCATTTGCATGTGTTCTCTCGGGGATCAAACCACAGCGAGAGTACAGACGCGCCCGCAATACGCACGATAAGCCAGGATTCTGATGCTTGGCTGCGTATATGTACCGGCCAAGATGACTGTCGAGCACCCAATAACACCACAAATGACTATCAAGTCGCGTCCTACATTGGTAGACTCGATGTAAGTCTCGAAGTCGGAGCACTCGCTGGGAACGGAGCGGAGGCGTTTATCAGTAGGCTAGGAGTTCTTCGCATGGGCAGTGTCAAGCTGGCTCCCATCGTTGCGCCTCTCATCGGTGGAAGCGTGGGCGGCTCGACACAAACCATGGTGACAGGAGGTGCGCCATCTCCGTCAGTGGCAGTCCACGGTGCGGTGGGTGGGCTGCTTGGTGAGTTCGCCACCGGACTCTTCCCGGGAACAAGTGCATCAGGTGTTGCTGGCGCAGTCGACGCGGCTTTTGGCTTTGCCTGGTGAGTCGAATGCGGAGAGTACTCTCCGCATTAGTGTGAATCGCAAGCTGTTGGGCGCCTTTGCTGCTCTCTTTGCCGTATTGGTTGTCGTGGGTACATCCCGTGAAGTGTCAAAAGGGAGTATAGGAGGAGTATTGTTTATCGTTTTGGTCTTCGGTGGCTTGTTTGTCTTTTATGCCCGCGGGTTCCTTCAGCGGGGTCCCGCGTTGATCGTCGACCCTGAACGACTGAGCGATCTGCGATCCGGTCGTGTGATTCGATGGAGTGATGTGAGTAATATCGCACTACACTAGCGGCAAGGGGTTTTTGGGGAGTACCACACTCTTGTGTTCACGCTCAAAGGAGGGTCTCTGGAAGCGTGTCAAGGCAAACGTGTTATCTCCACATCAACTATGGGATCCGAGGAAAGCATTGATCTATCCATCGACCAGTTATCCCTCGATTGGAAGGCAGTCGTCTCTGCTGTTGAGGCACGAGCGGGAAGGCGTGTAGCAGTGCGGCAGCAAAGAGGGCTGATTTCACGTTGAGGACACAGGACTTCGTGAAGAGCGGCGATCCCTTTGGGCTCAGTAGCTGGAATCCGTTCAGCGGTCAGGCGCTGGGCCGGTCGGCCATTCAACTTGACCCAGTACGTACAATGGAGGCTATTCGCAATCAGGCCGAGACCGTGGAGTACGCGAAACGACTACGGGCAGAAGGGGACCACGCGGAAAACCTTCACTTCCTGCAAGACGCAATCACCCGCTTTCCGGACGACCCTGAGGTGCGAATTCAGTATGCCACCGCGCTCCTACCATTTCGTCCCGATGAGGCGCCTTGGCAAGCAGCGACTGCGATAGATCTAGACCCTGGCAACCCGTGGCGACTAGTGCGCGCGGCATCTCTCCTCTATCACATGAGAGAACTAGAAGCCGCACGAGCATACGTAGCTCGGGCGGCGGATTTGGCCCCGGAAGATTTTGAGTTTGGACCAGAGCTGGCCAACCTAGGCGGAAAGCTCGCGGCCCTTGTGGGTCACGACGCAGTTGCCGAAGAGGCGCTGAGGGCCGCGCTTGACGCTGAACCTCACCGGTCAGACTTTGGTGGTGACTTGGCGTCCTTTCTTCTGGAACGTGACCGATCGATAGAAGCACGCGCAATTCTTGAGCAAGCACTTCGGGTTACCCCGGCCGATGAGCGGCTGAGGCGACTTCATGATCAGCTGGAGTCTGAAGATTAATGTCTAGGTGCGTCGTCGTGGGCGGGCATTCCCGATACGACGCTTCGGGTCGTCCGCATTCGATTGGGCCACCGGAGGCTACGAGAGATGGGTGACGCTGATCTAGTTACCACGGGCCTGCCAATAGGATCATCAGCGGGATCAAAACCGCTAATAATAACTCTCGGGTGCATGGCTGCAGTAATATGTATGATATATGCGTACTTAATAGTCAAGACACCGCGAGCCGCAGAAAATACCGCTAAGCGGCTCGACTACCGGCGGCGCTTTTCACTAGCGGTGGGCTGTGTTGTACTGTTGGCCGTACGTCTCGTTATTCACTATTATTAATTAGCATCTGGACAGCAAAGAGCGTCATATTCGCGCAGTGGGAGCAATTTGACTCTGTCCAACAGAAAGCGGCCAAGGGATGAATCCATGGATAGGAGGGACACACAATCGAACACTCGCGGTCCTTGTCGTTCTTAGTAGGACTAGGTCGCTCGACGAGCTGATGCAACTGATTCCCACGCGGCCGGACAAGATGTGGCAGCGAGGCGCTTCTCGGGGAAGAGAGGCCGGCAACATACACAAGTACAGTGGCGCGCAATACCAATCGCAGGTTGCCCGTACGGCATCGTGGGCCGAACATCTGGATGACCTGTTGAAGCGGGTTTGCCCTGCATCGGAGGCGCTTCGGAGTTTTGCTGAGCAGGCGAATCTGGAAGACCCGCGAACGGCGGCGATCCGTCTCTGGCTATATGTTGAATCGAAAAAGGAGGCTACTGAAATCGAGATAAGTAACAGACAGTTACAGCTAATTGCCGAAATGGGAGCACATCTGGGTCTGAGCACCGAGTTCATCCAAGAGTAATACGGTCGCGCGGCCGCCTTTCGGACGGTGTAGTGCGTGTGCCCCAGCTCGACGAAATATTGCGGGTCGAGGACCTACAGAGACGAGTAGTTCAAAGGATGCCGCTTGATAGAACGTACGGCGGAGCTTGACTAAGGTTTCGCACAGCTCGTGACGATATTGTCGAGGTGACACCCGACCCAGTGCTGGCAAGTCTCCGCGCCGCCGTGGAGGCCACCCCGGAGGATATACCGTTGCGACTGCATTTCGCGGAGGTGCTCGCCGCCGCTGGCGCCAGGGCTGACGCCGTTCGGCAGGCCGGTGCGGTCCTTCAGCGGGACCCGGAGAACTTGCGGGCGTTGCGGCTGATCACGGGTGGGGCGGTGGCAGCCGGATCGGCGATGCCGGATGGCCCCCGGGCTGAGAATGACGACGTGGAGATCCTCCGCAGCCTGGAGTCAGAGTTGACTGACGTGCTCCCTCCGATGTACGTGGACCCGGAGGCCGGCGGTCCGGCGGCATGCGATGTCGAGTCTCCCGGCCTCCGGTTGGCGGATGTGGCGGGCATGGGCGAGGTCAAGGCCCGGCTGGAGGCTGGCGTCCTGGCGCCGATGAGGCACCCGGAGTTCACGCGGCTATACGGGAGATCGCTAAATGGAGGGCTCCTGCTGTACGGGCCGCCGGGCTGCGGCAAGACGTTCATAGCGAGGGCGTTGGCGGGAGAGATGAAAGCTCGCTTTGTAGCTGTCTCGTTGGCTGACGTGCTCGACGTCTACCTGGGGCAGAGCGAGCGGAATATTCGAGAGATCTTCGAATTGGCTCGTCGCAGAGCTCCGTGTGTTGTCTTCATGGACGAGATCGATGCGCTCGGGCAGAAGCGCGGTCATCTCCGCAGCGGTTCGGCGCGTGGCACCGTCAACCAGCTCTTGAGCGAGATGGATGGAATGTCCAGCAACGAAGGTGTGTACGTGATCGGCGCGACCAACCACCCATGGGACGTCGACGTGGCGCTCCGTCGTCCTGGTCGGTTCGACCGGATGCAGCTCGTGCTGCCGCCAGACGCACCGGCTCGCGCAGCAGTGTTGCGATACCACCTGCGTGGGCGGCCAATCGCCAACGTCGACGTTCACAAGTTGGCCGAGTTGACCGACGGCTACTCGGGCGCGGATCTCGCTTGCATCTGCGATGGGGCAGCCGAGCACACACTCCTCGATTCGGTGCGAAGTGGGGCGCCGCGGATGATTGAGATGGAGGACCTGCTGAAGGCCGTTCGGGAGGTCAAGCCGTCGATCGACGCGTGGCTCGCGACTGCTCGTAATGTTGCTCAATTCTCCAACGAGGGCGGTTCCTACGACGATTTGCTCGTCTATTTGCGGCGGCGAGGGCTCGCGTGACGGTGTCCTTCGAAAACGTAGAGTCCGAGCTGCGTCGTGCGCGGATGCTCTGCGAGTTACAGCGGCTTGACGATGCAACGTCGTTGCTCGGTGCCGTGATCGCGGTGGACCCGGAGAACACGGAGGCTTGGTGTCTGCTCGCAGCGGCAAGCCTGGAGCTCAAGGACTTCGAGGCGGCTTTGAGAGCGGCTGAGACAGCGATATCACTGACGCCGGATTCGGAGTTTCCGCACCGCCTGGCGAGCCTCGCGCTCAGGGGGTTGCATCGCCATGCGGATGCGCTGGAGCGTGCGCGTGAAGCTGTGCGTCTCGATACCCACGAGTGGCGTGCCCACGTGTGCTTGGCCCGAGCCCTGACGCACGAACGGCGTGATCTCGTCGAGGCTCGTCAGGCGGCAGATCGAGCTCTCGCCCTGGCCCCCGAAGAAGTCGATGCGCACATCACCGCAGGTGCTGTAGCGCTCGCGGACGGTCGCCGAGTGGACGCGGAGGCTTCGTTTCGGCGCGCCCTGACGATAGAGCCACAGAGCAGCGCTGCGCACAATGAGCTCGCTCGTCTTCAAATGAGTGGACGAACAATCACCAATGCTGTCGGCCTCGCGCAAGCGGCGGACGGGTTTGCGACCGCGGTTCGTATCGATCCGCACGCACAGGTTAGCCGGCACAATCTCGAAGTGGTGCTTCGAGTGTTTCTTGCTCGAACCACGTACTTCATCTTCATCGCAGCTTTCTTGATCACCCGGGTTGGAGGGAGTCCTGGAGAACCGGGTGCCCGTCTACTTCCGGTTGCGTGGCTCGTTGTGCCGGCCGTTTTCACATGGCGGTTTATCGGACGCTTGAGCGCGGGCTTGCGCGAGTATCTGCTCACGCTCATCGTGCGCGACCGGAAGATTCGGTTTGCCGTGAGCCTGGATGTCCTCGCTGTGATCTGTCTTCTGGTGGCGGCCATCACGCCTGCGTCAATTCAATCAGGCCTCATCGGCGCTGGCGCCGCTGCCGGATTGCTTGCCCGTCTGATTCTGCGGGCTGAGGTAGATCGTGGTAGCCGTGCTCCACAAGGGCTCGACGCCCAGTCGACTCTGGGAGCGCCAGTGCTGTGGTTGTTACTCATCGGGCTAGCTCTTATTGGCGTTGCGCTCGTCGTCTCGACTTTTACTGCGAGCGCTGGTGTAGGGGGTGCGCTCGTCGGACTCGCATGCATTGGCGTGTCCGCTTGGATCTTTCAGCTGATCAACCGTCGTTGATCGATCGCGGCAGCTTCCAGCCGATCGTCTCCCCAGAACAGCTCGTCAGCGGTCACGAGTGTGGGCACGCCGAACACCCCGCGCTGGTCAGCCGCGTCGGTTGCCTCGCGCAGCGCGAGCTTGACGGCAGGATCTTGGACTGCGGAGTGCGTCAGCTCGCGGTCCAGCCCGGCATCCTCCGCGGCGTGGAGCACGTTCTCCAGCAGGCTGAGGTCGGCCCCCTGCTGGAAGGCCAGGCGGAACGCGCTCAGCGTGAATTCGCGCCCGCTGCCGGTCTGAAAGGCGAACGTCGCCGCGCGCATTGCCGTCAGGTAGTTCCCAGGCCAGGGATCGGGCCAGTGGACCGGCGGTAGGCCGTAGAGCTTGGCGCGGCGCTCGACCTCGGCCATGCCGCCCTGACGCCGCTCGGGGTCGCCAAGCGCCCACGACGAACGGCCGTTGAGTTTGAACAGCGCTCCAAGCGAGATCGGCTGCCATTTGACCGGCTCGGGGAAGACCTCGTGCAACCGCTCGGCGGTGAGGTATGCGAACGGCGATCCGAGGTCGAAGTAGAAAGTAGGTTTCGGCATGGCGCCTCTGTCGGGGACGTTTACTATAATGAACGGATCGTTCCTTATAAGGTACCAGATGCGGGTGCGAGCGTGAACGTGCGAATGGCTCTCGCGGCGAACCTGCGCCGGCTGCGGATCGCGCGCCGGTTGTCCCTGTCAGAGCTTGCGCGCGTGACCGCGATGAGCAAGGCCACGCTGTCGGGCATCGAGCACGGGCGTGCCAATCCCACGGTTGACACGCTCGCGTCGCTGGCGAGCGCCCTCGGCGTGCCGATCGCCGAGCTGATCGAGCCGGCGCCGCTGGGGGAGATGCGGATCGTGCGTGCCTCCGAAGCGGTTGCCCTCCCCGCGGATGAGGTCGGGCGACGCGTGTTGGACGCCGTTTCGCTGGAGGGGAACGTCGAGCTGTTCGAGCTTGCGCTCCCGGCCCGGCGCGTGCAGGAGGTCGCCGCTCACGCGGACGGCTCACGTTGTCAGGTGCTCGTGCTGGAGGGCACGCTGATCGCCGGGCCGGTCGAGCGGATCAGCGAGCTCGCTGTCGGTGACTACACCTCATTCCCGGCTGACGTCCCGCATGTGTATGAAGCCGGGCGCGCTCCCGTTCGCGCGCTGGTGCTCGAATACGCCCCGGGCTGACGCCGCGGACGTCTCAGATTATGTGGCTTCTGGAAGCAGGGTGAGGTGCGAGCAGTGGCGCGGCTGCACGACTGAGAAGTGCCGTCTGTCAAGAGTGGCCACCGTGGTCTGATCAAGTCGCTCACATAGTGCGATGACCGAGGCGTCTACTAGTCCCAGGTCGAGATCGTGATAGGTGCTCTCCAGTTCGGCGGCACGCGCCAGGTCGCTCTCGGTTGGGTGTGCGACCCGGTAAACGCCTCGAGTGACGTCCGCGACGAAGTCCGTCCACACACGTACCCCGCCCAGTTTGATCAACCAGTAATCGACCTCCACGAGAACTGCGCCTGGAATCAGCAGGTCATCGGATGCGGCGATCATTGCCGCGCAGCGCTCGTGATCGGGATCTTGCTCGTTCAGTGCCGCGACGATCGGTCCGGTGTCGAGGATCAGCGTCACTCCGAGCGAAAGGGCCGCGCTTCAGGGCGGCCTTCCTCCATAGCTTCGGCTATGCCTGTAGCGGAGCGAAAGGTCCCCAAACGTGGTCGCCTGTATTGCCTTAGATCGTTGGCTCGCTCTGCCACCACCTCACCCAGCATCCTTCCGAGCGACAGCCCGCGGGTTCGAGCCTCGTGGGCGAGGGTTGCGAGATCCTCTTCGCGTGCGACAACCGTAGTTCTTCTCTCAGCCATGATTTAGATGATACACCTGATGCAGATGCAGATGCAGATGCGATGAGTTTTTGAACTCTTTGACGTCGGCTCCTCGGCTCAGATCCCCTGGCCCGGTAGGAACTCGTTCGTGAACGGCGGCAGCCCGCCGTTGGGGTCGTTGCGCACCAGCTGGTGCTCGAGCATCCAGCGCCCGAACGCCGCCCACGCCGACGGCTCCTGGTAGCCGAACGGCTTGCCGCGGTCGGCCGGCAGCATCGCCGGCAGCGTGCGCTGGATCGACGTCAGCTGCAGCTTGGGGTCGAGCGACGTGTTGGCCGCCACCACGAGCCGCGCCGCAGCCGCTGGGTCCGCGCGCACCTCGCGCGCGCCGCGCGTGAGCGCTTGCAGGAACGCGCGCAGCTCCTGCCCGCGCGTGCGTGCCTCCTGCTGGCGCACCACCAGCACGAGCTCGTCGTACGTCGGCACGCCCGCCTGGTCGACCGGGATCACCACCGGGCGCTTGTGCAGCTGCTCCAGCTGCAGCGCCTCGTAGTTCCAGAACCCCCCGATCGTCGCCGCCACCTTGCCGGACAGCATCGCCGGTACCAGGTTGAACCCGACGTTCGTCTCCTGCACGCTGGAGCTCGCCACGCCCGCCGACTGCAGCGCGGTGCGCAGCTCCGCCGACTGGTAGGGGATGCCGGCCGTGCCGACGCGCTTGCCCGCCAGGTCGGCGACGCGCGCCACGTGCTTGCCGCCCAGCGCGATGATCGACGTCAGCGGGCGCTGCACGAGCGCGCCGACCGACACCAGCTTCAGCCCCTGATCGCGCGCGAGCAGCAGCTCGGGCTCGTAGGAGATCGCCATGTCCACCTTGCCCGCCGCCAGCAGCTTCAGCGGCGCCGCCGGGTCGGACGGCGCCTGTGGGCGCACGTCGAGCCCCGCCGTGCGGAAGTCGCCGTGCGCGATCGCCGAGTACAGCGCCGCGTGGTCCGCGTTGGGGAAGAAGTCGAGCATCACCGAGAACACCTTCACTCCCGCGGTCGTGATCGCGTCCTGCTTCTGCCCGCACGCGCCGAGCGCCAGGACGCACAGCACGGCGAGCGCGGCCAGCGGCGCGCGGAGACGGACGGGGCGAGTGCCTTTCAACGGTGTGCTCCTCTTGGTCGGTTGGCCCACGGCGCGAGCCTGCGCTCGGCCAGCGTGAGAGTTTGAAAGCAGAAAATCGCGAACACGAACAGCAGCACGGCGGCCGCGTACGCGCGCGGCGTCTGCAGCGCGGTCAGATCCGCGTTGATCTCGTGTCCGAGCCCAGCGAACGAACCTGACGTGGTTGTTTGGGATTCGGCGATGTACGCGCCGATCACCCCCACCGCCAGCGCGATCCGCGCGCCGCTGATGGCCGCCGGCAGCGCCGCCGGCAGCTCGGCGAAGCGGAACGCCTGCCAGCGCGACGCGTCGAGCGTGCGCAGCAGCTTGAGCTGATCGGGATCGACCGCGCGCAGCCCGTCGACGGTCGTGACAAGCACGGGGAAGAAGCAGATCAGCACGATCACCGCGAGCTTCGGCCACACCCCGAACCCCCACCAGAACACCAGCAGCGGCGCGATCACCGCGATCGGCACCGCCTGCGAGCCGACCGCCAGCGGGTACACGGCGCGGCGCAGCGTCGGGGAGAAGTGGATCAGCACAGCCAGCACGAACCCGCTGAGCAGCGCCAGCAGGATCCCCAGCCCGACCTCCTCGGCCGTCACCGCCAGGTTCGACGACAGCAGGCTCGCGTTGTTCCACAACGCGGCCGCGATCGCATGCGGCGCGGGCAGCACGAACGCGTTGGCCGACCCGAGCTCGACGTACAGCTCCCACACGCCGAGCAGCGCCAGCACGAGCAGCCCCGCCGGCAGCGCGCGCACGATCCGCTCGCGCAATGAGCACATGCTCATGTGCTCATCCGTGGGTCCGATGGCTGTGCGCCGTCCGTGTGTGCGTCCAGCCCCAGCGCGTCGAGGGCCTGCTCGCGCAATGCGATCACGTGCTGATCCATGCGCGTGCGCGGGCGCGCCACACTTACCGCGATCTGCGCTGACACGTGCCCGGGGCGCGGCGACAGCACCGCGACCCGATCGGCCAGCAGCACCGCTTCTTCGACGTCGTGCGTGACGAGCACCACCGTTCGCGGCGCGCGTGCGAGCGCCTGCGCCAGCCAGCCCTGCATCTCATGACGCGTGATCGCGTCGAGCGCGCCGAACGGCTCGTCCAGGCACACCACCGGCTTGCCGGACAGCAGTGTGCGCAGGAACGCCACGCGCTGGCGCATCCCGCCGGACAGCTCGTGCGGGTGCGCATGCTCGAACCCGCCGAGCCCGAGCTCGGCGAACAGCGCGGCCGCCTGCGCGCGCGCCTGCGCACGTGAGCGGCGCGCGATCCGCAGCGCGAGCGCCGCGTTGTCGATCGCGCTCAGCCACGGCAGCAGCAGATCCTGTTGGGGCATCAGCGCAGCCGGCGCGGATATGACCGTGCCGGCGTCGGGCGCCTGCAGGCCGCAGATCAGCTCCAGCAGCGTCGTCTTGCCACAGCCGCTCGGGCCGACCACCGCCAGCACCTCGCCGTGCGCGGCCGTGAGCGACACGTCGCTGAGCGCCGGCACGGAGGCGCCGCGCGCGTCGCGGTACGCGCGGCTGACCCGCTCGACGCGCACGCTCGGCTCGGCGTCTGGGCGCGCGCGCTCGTGAGTGCTCGTCTCGGTCGCTGGGGGCTGGCTTGGCGCCAGCCCGGTGAAAACATCAGTCACTGCGCACTCCGCTCCCTCCGCGGGCATTACCCCACAGGTTCAAAGGGTCGGCGCCGGGGGAATCGTTTGCTTCCCGTGCGCCATCTCAGCCGGCTTGCCCGCCAGCACCCCTGGTGTCTGCTGTGTCGTGATGCTAGCGCGTCAGTTTTCGCTGAGGCGCTCGAGATCTTCTATGTCTTGTGGCCGGCCGGCGGCGCTCTTCATCGTACGCAGGTGTTCGAGGCCACAAACGCGGACGGTCACTCCGTCGAGGTCGCCGATAAGAGCCTGTGGCTCGAGCTCCGCATAGAGGTCGTCGACATCAATGCCGCTGATCCACTGCATGATGTCCAGTCGGCCAAGGCGTGTGTACAAGCAGACGTTTCCGCCCTGTGCGAGGTCGTCGATCCGCAGCGGATCTATCGGCAGCTCATCCGCTTCGAAGTCCTCGGTCTCCAATACCTTGGCATCGAGATCCCGCAACGCGCCGGCGAGTCTCCGAAGGTTCTCGACGGTGGCACAAGGAACAATGTCCAGGTCCTTTGTAACGCGAATGAACCCATGGGCATTGACGGCAAAACCGCCGATGATCACGTGCTCGACGTCCTGCTCGTGCAGGAGCCTCAGCAGCGGCAGTGGGTCAAGCGCCTCGGACACCGCGGAACACCTCCGCGAAGCGATTTGCGAAGCGGGCCAGGGCGGCGGCCTCTTCGAGATTGGCGCTAACACCGCGCTTGCGATCGTGAGCGACCTGGGCGCGGTTGGCCCGCTCCTGGCGCGCCGTCTCTGCCGCCGTCCATGGGCCGCGCGGCCTGGCTTTCTGTTCGCTGCTCATCGTGTCTGGATTCTAGGCGCAAGGTCGCTCGGCTTCATGCGCGGCTAGCGCACCTGCAGATACGCCGGTGATGCTAGCGCCCAGAGCGGCTTGCCATCTCGTGCTATATCTCCATTTGAAGCACTCTGTCGCTGCCGAGAGACGTGCGCGCGACACTGGCTAGCCCGTCGTCGCCTGTGAGCAGGACGGGGTCGTCGAGGACTTCCGCGAGCGCGAGGTACGCGGCGTCATACGCGGTGAGGTTGTCACGCAGCTCCCAGATCCGCGCGCGCAGCGGCGCATGGGGATGATGCGCGATGCGCACGCTGGCGAGATCTTCGATCGCCATGCCCGCTTGGCGATCGCTGATCGTCTTGCCGTACGCGAGACGGCGCATGGCATTGAGAACTTCGAGCTCGAACAGCTCGGGAGCGTGGATCAGCTCATGCTCATGTCCGCTCATCGCCTGCCCCAGCAAGCTGATCGCCTGGGGGCGGCCGAGCAGGAAGTCAGCCAGGACCGACGCGTCGAGACTATTTGCGCGGGTCTTCAAGTCTGGCGTTGACCGCAAACCCGCCGATGGTCACGTGCTCGACGTCCTGCTCGTGCGGAGGGCATTATATTGAGGATTTTTGCTAAAATGCTGAACATGAGTCAAGGTATCGTCGCCGAGAAAGAGCGACTGGTCAGGAACGTCATTCGGCTTCGCCGCGCCGAGCGCATGTCGTCCGCGCACGATGAGATCACAACGGTCCGAGCGGATCTCGAACGCATGGCTGGATCGACGGTGGGCCGGGCGATGGCGGCGAGGCTCTTGGGTGTCAGTCAGACGGCGCTCGATCGCTGGATCGCGTCTGGGGATGTTCCCGTCGTAGTGGCTCGTACGGGACGTCATGAGGTGCCATTGCACGCTCTGATCGAGCTTGTGCTGGCCGTGGAAGATCAAAAGAACACCGCTGATGGTGATGCTCGACACCCGCTTGCCCAGGTTCTGCGTGAGCGTCGCGCCGAGGCACGGCTCTTGGACCTGCGGAGTGTTCTGCGTGGCCGCCGTCGTGGACGTGATCACGGTGCGGCGGAGTTGCACGGGCTTGCGTTTCATCGCGCGGTCGCGCAGCGGCTCGACGAGCAGCTCGTGCGCGATGCGCGTGTACGTGTTCACAGCTGGCGGGTAGAGGGGCGGATCGCCCCGCGGTATGCGGATGCCTGGGAGGAGGTCCTATGCTCACCGCTGCAGCGAATTGCCGTGCTGATGGGTGAGGACACCGAGCGGGCCCGTGACCTACGTCAGAGCTCTCCCTTTGCTGGTGCGCTGAGTGAGCCTGAACGTCAGCGCGTGTTGGCGGCGGTTGGTGAGGCTCTGCTGTGAGGCGTGACGAGCTCGAGCACATCATCCGCGCGGCAGCGATTGTCGCTGGACACAGCGATCTCGTGGTCGTCGGAAGCCAGGCGATTCTGGGCCAGTATCCGGATGCGCCCGCCGTGCTGCTGTTCTCGCAGGAAGCAGATCTCTACCCCCGCGATCACCCCGAGAAGGCTGTCGAGATCGATGGGGCGCTGGGCGACGGATCGCAATTTCACGCGACCTTTGGCTACTACGCACACGGCGTGGGTCCAGAGACGGCGAAAGCGCCTTTGGGTTGGCAGACGCGGCTCGTCCCTGTGCGCGTGTCAGCAGCCATCGGCAAGGGCGAGGACGCGACAGGCTGGTGTCTGGAGGCTCACGACCTCGTGCTCGCCAAATGCGTTGCCGGCAGACAGCGCGACTGGGAGTTCGCCGAAGAAGCGCTGCGCCACGGCATCGTGGAATCCGCGGAGTTGCTGCGGCGCGTCCCGGATCTGCCGCTGCCAGCGCAGGCGCGGGAACATCTCGAAGTGGTGCTCGCTAGCGTGGTCGCTCGCGCAGGCGGCTTCAGTAAGGCGACCTAGGGTGCGCTGCTAGCGCACCTGCAGCCCCGGGCGCGTCAGCGCCTTGACGAAGTCCTCCAGCTGCGCGGTCGTCCAGCACTCGAACGCCGTGCAGTGCTGCTCGTACGCGGCGATCACCGAGTCGCCGTAGTTCCAGTACAGGTGCGGCTCGGGGTTCAGCCAGAACGTGCGCCCGGCGCGCGCGGCGATCTGGGCGAAGATGTCCGCGCGTGGGTCGCGCCCGTTGGTGCGCGCGTCGCCGAGCACGATCACCGTGGCGCGCGGGTGCAGATCGTCCTGCACCTGCTCCAGGAACTCGGTCCACACGCGCCCGTAGTCGGTGTACCCGGAGATGTCCGCCACGCCCGCGTCGTTGCCGATGCGCTCGCTGACGGTCTTGAAGTTGCGCTCGTGCGCGAAGATGTCGGTGACCTCGCTGATGCGCTCGATGAACACGAACGAGCGCATCTTGCGGAACGTGTCGTGCAGCGCGTGCAGCACCGACAGGAAGAACACCGACGCCGACGTGACGCTCGTGGAGACGTCGCACAGCACGTAGATCTCGGGGCGGCGCGGGCGGCGCGGGCGGAACTTCAGCTCGACCGGCACGCCGCCGGTCTGCAGCGACGCGCGCATCGTGCGGCGCACGTCGACGTGCGCGTGGTGGCGGTGCCCGCGCGCCTGCTTGCCCTGCGTGGCCAGGCGCCGGCGCAGCTGCGCCACCACGCGGTGCACCGCCGCCAGGTCGGCCAGCGGGCCGGACGGCAGCGCGCGATCGAGGTCGCCGAGCGGACGCGCCGGCGGCAGGCTGCCGGTGCGCTCGATCTGCCCGCGCTCGAGCTCCCGGCGCATCAGCGCCTCGAAGCGGCGCAGCGCTTCGCGCGGCAGTCCTTCGCGGCGCGGGTCATCCGCCGGCAGCTGCGGCTGCGGCTCGGAGCGCAGCCCGAGCGAGCGGCGGATGCGCTGCACGTCGACCCCGATCACCCCCGAGCCGTCGCCGGGGCGCCCGAACGCGGCGATCGCCAGGCGCGCGAGGTCGCGCATCGCGCCTTCGGAGCCGTCGCGCAGCGCGGCGGCGATCTGCTGGCGCAGCGCTTCCAGATCCTGCTCGGACAGCTCCCCGATCGTGGACTCGCCGTCCTCGCGCACGCCCTCGCGCGCTGCCGCCAGCTCGCTGGCGCGGAAGAAGAAGCGGTCGAACACGAGCTCGAACACGCGCCGGTCCTCCTGGCTCTTGGCCAGCGTCGTGGCGAGCGCCTCGCGGAAGTCCTGCTGGGAGGTCCAGTCGATCTCGCGCAGCACCGCGAACGCATCCAGCAGCTCGGAGGTGCCGACGGCCACGCTCTCGCCGCGCAGCTCCTCGCCGAACTCGAGCAGGCGCGCCGCAAGCCCCTCCGGCACGCCCGCGGCGGCTTCGCCGTCGCTCGCGCCGCCCGGCCGCGGTGGCTGCGCGCTCACTGCTCGACGGTCGCGGCGGCGCCGAGCTTGACCCCGACGCGCTCGGCCACGAGATCCATGTCGGTGCGGTGCTTGACGATCACCGACATCGTGTCGTTGAACACGGTCGCGTCGATGTCCTTGACGCCGAGCAGCAGCAGCGCGCGCGCCCAGTCGATCGACTCTGCGATCGACGGCGGCTTCTTCAGGTCGAGGTCGCGCACCATCCCGATCACCTCGACCAGCCGCCGCGCGACCGTCTCGGACAGGTCGGGCGTGTGCAGGCGCACGATCTCCAGCTCGTGCTCGAGCTCGGGGTAGTCGAGCCACAGGTACAGGCAGCGGCGCTTGAGCGCCTCGGTCAGCTCGCGCGAGTTGTTCGACGTCAGCAGCACCACCGGGTGCGTGCGCGACTCCACGCGCCCGAGCTCGGGGATCGAGATCTGGAAGTCCGACAGCACCTCCAGCAGCATCGCCTCGAACTCCTGGTCGGTCTTGTCGATCTCGTCGATCAGCAGCACCACCGGCTCTTCAGAGGAGATCGCGGTCATCAGCGGGCGCGCGAGCAGGAACTCCTCGCCGAAGATGTCCTGCTGCACCTCGCTCCAGCCGGCGCCGTCGGCTTCGGCCTGGATGCGCAACAGCTGCTTGCGGTAGTTCCACTCGTACAGCGCCTTGGCCTCGTCGAGGCCCTCGTAGCACTGCAGCCGCACGAGCTCGCGCCCGAGGTAGCGCGCGAGCGCCTTGGCGAGCTCGGTCTTGCCGACGCCCGCCGGCCCCTCGACCAGCACAGGCTTGCCGAGCTTGGTCGCCAGGAACGACACGAGCGCCGTCGATTCGCCCGGCAGATAGCCCGCTGAGCGCAGACCCTGGGCGACGTCGGCGGCGGTCTGCGGTCCAGGTGAGCTCGGCATCGTCACGGGAATGATAGGACTCAGGCGGTGCTCGGCTTGCTCACGACGCTCGCGGTCAGCGACAACCCCCGGATCTCGTTCTATCTGGTGGTGATGGGCATCGGCTTCCTGATCGGCGTGTTCGGGCACCTGATCAAGTCCACGCCCGTGATCCTGCTGGGGATCCTGATGATGTTCGTCACCTCCGCGCTGCTGACCGGCAACGTGTTCTCAGGCTGACGCCCGCGGTCACCTGTTCCCAGGCTCGCGCCTGCGGTCACTCCTCGGGGTCGTCGAACGACAGCTGCTCGGTCACCGCTGAGGACTCGCCCGCGGCGGGTGGGGCCGGCCTGCGCGGGCGGTTGGGACGCGCGCGTGCCGCTGGCGCCACCACGACCGGCTCGGGCGGGAAGCTGGGGCGCTGCTCCTCCGGCCGCGGGCGGCTGCGACGCAGCGGCGCGGCCGGGCGCTGGCCGGCGCGCATGCGCGAGCCGGCGTACGTGAGCAGCCCGGCAGCCGCGAGCGCGAAGAAGATGCCCCACTGGATGCCGACGTTGGCGGCGATCCCGTTGCGCGTGATCCCCGGCTTGTCGAACAGCCGCCAGACGAGCAGCAGCGCGGTCCAGACGCCGGCGAGGAACAGCATCGTGCCGTCGCTGCCAGGCAGGTAGAACGTGCGGCCCTCGGCGCGCGCGAACAGCAGCGCGAGCACCGCCAGCGCGACCAGCAGGTCGGCGGCCTCGACGAACGAGAACACGCCGAACGCGCTCAGATTGCGGCTCACGAGCGGCTGCAGCTTGGCGCCGGTGACGACCGCGTTCTGCTGGTACCACGGCAGGAACATCGCGACGAACATCAGCAGCGCCGCGGTGGCCGCCAGTCGCTGCTCGGACCCGAGGCCCCCCCAGACGCGTGTCAGCCGCGTCATGCGCGTACGCCGGCAGCGGCCCCCATGCGCTCCAGCAGCAGCTCGGAGTCGGCCGCGGAGAACACGCGCAGCTGACCCTGGAACGCGAGCTTCCAGTGCTCGCGCGGCCACTTGCGGACGTGCTCGAGCTCGTCGGCGAGCAACTCGGCTGCCAGCCACTGCTGCTCGTCGAGCACGAGCTCCGGGCGCGTGGCGAAGCGCCACGGGTACGCGTCGGGGTTGCCCGGCTTGCCGGGCCACAGCTTCGTGCGATCCTCGTACAGCTCGCCGGTGATCACGATGCTCGCGGCGAACGCCATCACCTTCGTCAGGTAGAGCACGATCCGGTCGCCGGGCTCCATCTGCAGCGCGCGGGCGCGGTTGCGCTCCTTGACGCCGATCACCTCGAAGCCGTGCTCACGGGTCGCCTCATAGTTCTCGGGCGAGCCGGTCAGGACCCAGGTTCGATGCGCTTCGCTCGGCACAGCTCGATTGTACGCGCGCCCCCAGCTGCCAGTGCCCGCCGGCAGCCTCGGAGCGCCCTTGGCCGCTCTCCGACCTTGGCCAAGGGCGCCCGTGAGGCCGGTGCCTGGGCACCACTGCGAGGGATGCTCGGGCAGCGCCTTCTCAGGGGATGAGCTGGGCGCTGCCCGCGCGCAGGCTACCAGGCGTAAACGCTACGCGTTAGATCATGGGCGATAAACCATATGGACTTGTCCATATACGGCGTGGGATGTTCCGGGTGTCGTGCCCAGGATCTCGCCAAAGACCGACCCCTCGCTGGGGCCCGTGCTGCGACGGCTGCGCGAGGAACGCGACGTAACGCTCGAGGTGGTCGCGTTCCATGCCGGCGTCACCTACTCGACGCTCGGGCGGATCGAGCTCGGCTATGCGAACCCGAGCTGGATGACCGTCCGGCAGATCGCCCGGGCGCTCGACGTGAGCATGATGGAGATCGTCACAGCGGTCGAGCACGCCGACTCGCCGTAGGCTCAGTCGATCGTGATGTCCTCGAGCTCGACGTCGGCGGGCGCGTGCTGGGCGGAGTGCTCCAGGCGCGCGATCAGCACGTCGACGAGCGCGCGTGCGACCACCAGCAGCTGGCGGATCAGGTCGATCAGCTGCGCGCGCAGCTCGTCGGGCAGCAGCTCGCGTAAGGAGCGCACCAGCTCGACGAGCGCCTGCAGCTCGTCGCTGGCCGCACGCGCCTGATCCTCCTCGGGCGAGGCCCAGCCGTTCGGCGGAGTTGCGTGCGCCGATCCTTCGCCGGGCGCGCGCGTGGCGTCGTGGGCATTGCCAGCGGATGCGTCGCGTGCCAGGCGCTCAGCGGCTTGACGTGCGCTGTGCACGTGCTCGCGCAGCGCCGCCAGTGGGTCCTCGCGGTTCTCGCGGGCCTCACGCTTGTCCTGGCTTGGCTCAGGCATCAGGCATCAGCCACGGGGTCGGGGGCGAGGAAGCTCACCAGCAGCGCGCCGTCGGCGAAGCGCGCCTGCTCGGCGCGGTGCTCGGCGAGCGCCGGCGGGAGCATGATCGTGCGCTTGTGGCCGTCGACGCCGATGATCAGCTCGAGGCCGAGCTTCTTCAGCGAGATGTGCTCGCGCTCGGCGAACGGCAGCTCCAGGCGCAGCGTGGCGTGCTCGCGGGTGGCGGTCAGCTCGTATGCGAGACGATCGTGCAGCAGCGCGGCGACGTCACGCCCGTCGAACAGCTCGTCGCCGAGGCGCCCGAGCATCGACTCCCCGAGCACTTCCTGGTCGAAGTACGGCGCGCACAGCACGGGCACGGGGGCGAACGCGTCGCGCACGTCCTGCAGGTGCTCCTGCTGGAGCGTGCGCCAGCCGTCGAAGTACGCGCCGACGTCGGCGGGGAACATGCGGTTGACCACGACCGCATCGGTCAGGTAGCCGTACAGGTTCAGGTAGGTGAACGTGCGGCGTGCCTCGTCGATCACCATGCGGTCGGGATTGAGCACCAAGCGCACGCTGACGTGCTCGCGGTCGCTGAGGATCTCGTGCAGCGCGATCAGGTTGCGCACGAGCCGCTGCACGTCGTCGAGCACGTGCTCGCCGGGCAGCGACACGTCGAGCACGGCGCGCGCGAACGGTCGCGCGGCGGCCATGATCTGTCCTTGCGCGGGCAGCACCCGCTCCAGCCACCAGCGCGCGACGTCGGGGAACGCGAGCAGCCTCAGCGTCTCGCCGGTGGGAGCGCAGTCGACGATGATCACGTCGTACTCGCCGCTGTCGTGATGGCGCTTGAGCGCGAGCAGGCTGAACAGCTCGTCGAGGCCGGGGGGGACGGTCAGCTCCTCGGCGGAGATGCGGTTGACGCCACGCGCGAGCAGCAGCTCGCCGAGCCACTCCTGCACGCCCGACCAGTTGCGCTCGAGCTCCTGCTGGGCGGAGATCTGCTGACCCCACAGGCACGGGCCGATCTGGGCCGGCTCACCTGTCAGCCGCGCTCCGAGCGAGTCGGCCAGGCTGTGTGCTGGGTCGGTCGACATCACGATCGTGCGCAGCCCGGCGGCTGCGCAGCGCAGCGCGCTGGAGGCTGCGACCGATGTCTTGCCGACACCGCCCTTGCCCGTGTAGAGAATCGTGCGCGGCGCCATCGCGCCTCAGTCTAGGATCTCCGCTTGCGCGTGACGGTGATCGGGCCGCTGGTGCTCGCGCTGTTGCCCGCCAGGTCGGTCGCGCTGACGGTCACGTCGAACACGCCGCCCTGGGCGGGTGTCACCCACAGCACCTTCGGCTTGCCGTGGGCCACGGTCGCGCGGTTGGTCCAGACCACGTGTGAGCCCTTGCGCACGGTCAAGCTGACGTTCGAGATCTTCGAGAGCGAGAAACGCACGCCGGCGCGCGTGCCGCCAGCCAGCTTCGTGCTCAGCAGCGACAGCGCCGGCGGCGTGTGCAGATCGGCGGTGAAGTGGTTGGCAGTGGCGCAGAAGATCAGGTCGGGGTCGTTGGCCACCGTGCTCGGCGTGGTTGTCGTGGCCGCCGCGCTCGCCACGGCCGGGCTCGCCGCGACGCTCGGTGCAGCCGCAGCCGCAGCCGCAGCCGCAGCCGCAGCCGGCGGCGCGGTGCCGCCGCTGACCCCGGTCGTGCCGGTGCCCGGGGTGGCGCCGGGCGATGGCTGACCACCGCCGACCGGCGGGTTCGGCGTGGGCGTCGGGGCGGGAGTCGTCAGCGGTGGTCCCTGACGCGTGCGCTGGCACAGGTTCTTCAAGAACGTGGTGAGCAGGTTGTGGTAGCTGAGGTCCGATTCGCCGTACTGGTCATACAGCGACCACGCGCCCGTGTCGTAGTGGGGCACCTCCACGCGCGCTTCCGCGTCGCCGGCCTGGAACAGGCGCAGGCCAAGCGGGTCCTTGGTGATGCTCGCGTAGTCGTACAGCCCGACGAGCGACTGGATGAAGCCGTTGAGGATGCGCGTGCGCGGGGCGAACGTGTACTGGATGTAGTGCGCGCCGGCGGGCGTGGCGATGCGCACGCCGGTCGGCGGCGGCTTCTGGAAGATCCCGAGCGCGCGCTGCGCGGCCGCCTGGTAGGTCTGCTCGCCGAGCCGCGAGAAGCCACGCGCGAGCGCCTGGATGCCCGTGCCCTGGGAGAGCCCGCTCGTCCACGGCGGCAGGCCGCCGTCGAAGCGGAACATGTACTCCCACGCGATCCCCCCGGCGCGCTCGGTCGCGAGCGGGATGATCTCGTCGAGCAGCGCGCGCAGGTTGGCGTTCTGGTTGCCCGACAGGAAGTAGCCGTTGGCCTGCCCGAACGTGCCGAGCCACTGGATCTCGATGCCCTGGCCGGGGTAGTACTCCCACACCAGCCGGCTGCCGGGGAAGCTCACGCGGGTGGCGCCGGAGAGCAGCGGCTTGGTGGTCCACCACTGGCGGTTGCGCTCGAGCGTCAGGAACAGCGCCGGCAGGCGCGAGGGAATGAAGCCGCGCGCGGCGGCGATCGCCTGCACGTTCGTGAGCACCGCGGCGAGCTCGGTGTGGCGCGTGCCGCTGAGCTTCTTCAGCGAGGCGCGCGCGGCCACGTAGCCGGAGAAGTAGCGGTTGTAGTCGGTCGGCGCGAGCGCTCCGCTCTGCTCGAGGCTCTGCAGCGCCGCGGACACGCTCGGTCCGCGGCTGCCTGCGGCGGTCGACTCGCCGGCGGCCAGGGTTGCGTATCCGCCGCCCAGCACTAAGGCCAGCGCGAGCAGGTTCGTCAGCTTCGAGCGCATGCCGCTGATGCTACGACCGCTTGCGGTCGGGCGCGCCGTTTCGCTCCCTACAGCTCCTCGGGCTCGTCTTCGTCGGGCTCGAGCTCGTCCTCGTCATCTTCGTGGTCGTCATCCGCCGCGAGCTCACCGCCCTGGTGGAAAGTGACCTGAAAACGTTCGATCAGCTCATCACGGCGATGTTCGTCCAGCGGCGATTCCTCGGAGATCAGCACCCACTCGGTGTCCTCGAACTCCTCGGAGGCGAAGATCTCGTGGTCGACATCCGGCGAGTCGTCGACCACGATCATGACCTCGGTGAGGGGGTTGAAATACGTCCCCGGCCGGTTGGTCAGTTCCTCGAGTTCGAAGCGTCTGTGCTCTGGCATGGCGCGTTTATACCCGATGCGCGGCGCGCGCGGATCGCTATGCGTCGGGGTCCAGCTCCTGCAGCGTGCGCTGCACCTCGGCGTCGACATCCAGCGGCGGCTGGCCCTGGCGCGCGCGGCGCTCGTTGCGTGCGATCACGAGCTGGCGCACCTCGTCCGCCAGTCCCGGGTCCGAGCCGCCGAGCGGCACGCTCGGCTCGGCGAGCTTGGCGATCTCCTGCTCGATGTCCACTTGCGGCTGGCCCTGACGCGCGAGGCGCTCGTTGCGCGCCTGCAGCATCTGGCGGATCTCCGCCTCGCGCTCGGCGCGCGCGGCGGCGGAGTCCAGCGGCGGCGCCGCGGGGCTCTGATCCATCGACATTCCGCCCTCGCCGATCTCGTCGTACACATCGTGGCGCAGCAGCATCGAGATCACGCCGACCAGCAGCGTGAGCACGACGGTCCCGAACACGACGACCGTGAAAGCGTTCTGCATGAGGGGATTGTTGCTTGTTCGCGGCCTCGGCCTTCGCTACCCTTGCCTGACCAGGGTTGACTGACTAGTCAATCTATTCTCGCGCGGCGGCCGGCTCCAAGCGTATGTCCCCGCGCCAGCATTGAGGAGAACCCGCTGAGAAATGGTTGATTTCACGCTGACCGACGAACAGAAGAACCTGCGCGAGATGGCGCACGACTTCGCCGAGAAGGAAGTTCGCCCAGTCGCCTGGGAGTTCGACAAGGACGGCACCTGGCCGCAGGAGATCATCGACAAGGCGTGGGAAGTGGGTCTGATGAACACCCACATCCCCGAGGAGTACGGCGGCGCCGGCATCGGCTACCTCGACGGCTGCCTGATCGAGGAAGAGATGTCCTGGGGCTGCTCCGGCATCCAGACGACCGTCGGCTGCAACGGCCTGGCCACCGCGCCGGTGCTGCTGGCCGCGAGCGAGGAGCTCAAGAAGGAGTACCTCGGGCGCCTGACCGAGGCGCCGCTGCTGGCGTCGTTCTGCCTGACCGAGCCGGATGCCGGCTCGGATGTGTCGGGCATGAAGACCACTGCCGTCAAAAAGGGCGACAAGTGGGTGCTCAACGGCTCCAAGTGCTTCATCACCAACGGCGGTTACGCCAACTGGTACACGGTGTACGCCAAGACCGACAAGGAAGCCGGCCACCGCGGGATCTCCTGCTTCATCGTGCCGCGCGACGCGGGCGTGGTGGTGGACAAGAAGGAAGACAAGATGGGCCAGCGGGCGTCGAACACGGCGACCGTCAGCTTCAACGACGTCGAGATCCCCGCCGACCACCTGATCGGCGAGGAGAACAAGGGCTTCAAGATCGCGATGATGACGCTCGATCGCACGCGTCCCGGCGTGGCCGCGATGGCGACCGGCATCGCGCGTGCGGCGTTCGAGTTCGCCACCGAGTACTCCAAGGAGCGCGTGCAGTTCGGCGTGCCGATCGCGATGCACCAGGCGATCCAGTTCATCATCGCCGACATGGCCACGAAGATCGAAGCCGCGCGGCTGCTGACCTGGAAGTCGGCGGTGCTGCTCGATCAAGGCGCGCGCAACACGCTGCTGTCCTCACACGCCAAGCGGTTCGCCGCTGACACCGCGATGGAAGTCTCCACCGACGCCGTGCAGGTGTACGGCGGGTACGGGTTCATCAAGGAGTACAAGGTCGAGAAGCTGATGCGCGACGCGAAGATCATGCAGCTGTACGAAGGCACCGCCCAGATCCAGCGCCTGGTGATCGCGCGCGAGACGCTGATGCCGCGCCGCGCCGAGCAGCCCACGGCAGTCGCCGTCTAGAGCAATTCACAGCGCCGCCGCCCCACGTGCGCGTGGGACGGCGGCTTGCTGTTGCAGGGGTGGCTCAGCGGATTCGCAGCGGACTGCTGTAGTTCGACGTCTGCGCGCCGTTGGTGACACGCACCAGCACCCGGTAGAGCCCGCGCTTGTTGATGTGCACCACGCGGCTGAAGCGCGAGCTGGTGGCGTTGCGGTGCTTCAGCGACGTGCCTGACACGAGCACGTCGCGGCCGCGGGTTACGCGCATGAACGCGACCTGCATGCCGTCCACGGCCGGTGTGACGGTGCCGTAGATGCGCGGGTGGTTGGGCCGGCTCGTGCGCTTGACGCGCGCGTGGATGCGCACCGCGACGCCCTCCAGCGCCACGGGGCTGACCACAGCCGGCTTGGTGAGCGTGGTGACGCGCAGCTGCGTCGCCTGCGTCAGGCCGAGGATCGGGAAGGAGAAGCCGCCGGTCGGGGTCGTGAGCTCGGGGTTGCCGACGTTCGTGAAGCCCGCGGTGTAAGGGAACGGGTTGGCCTGCAGCACGACCGTGCGCGAGCCGTTGCCGGTGCCCGACAGCGTGCCCTGCACGATCGCCGGGCTGCCGAACAGCACCGGGTTGGGCGACGCCAGGATCTGCAGCGACAGCGGGGCTTTCTTGGTCGTGAACGACTTGTCCGCGCCGGTGCTCGCACCCGCTGCGTTGACCGCGATCAGCCGGTAGTGGTACTTCGTGATCGGCTGCAGCCCGCTGACGGGGATGCTCACGGTCACGGCGCTGGAGCCGCCGTGGAGGTCGGCCACGCCCGTCTGCTGGCCGTACGCGGCCGTGGGGCCGTACTGGAAGTAGTAGGACGTGTTGCTCGTGTGTGGGTTGATCGCGCCGGTGAGGACCGCCGAGGCGTACCCGACCGCCCGCACGCCGCCGGTCGAGATCGCCGGCGGCGTGACCGCCGCCTGCACCGTCGCTGCGCTCGCCGTCACCGCGACCGTCGCCAGCATGCTCGCGAGGCTGATTTGAATGGCTGATCTAGAAGTTCTCATGTAGCTCACCTACCCGCTCTCTCTGTTTGCACTCATGGCTCGATGCGACTGGGCGCGTGCTTGCGCGGCCCTTACCCCCCGAAACACCGCAACGTCGATAATCGATGCGATGACGGTTGTGCACTGTAGTCGTGACCTTCCCACGAGCCCGCACGAGGTCTGGTGGCTGCTCAGCGACCCGAGCCGGTGGGAGACGTTCGTCGAGGGCTTCGCGGCAGTGGCCTCCCGCGAGGGCGAATGGCCGGCCCCCGGCGCGGTGATCGAGTGGGACTCGACTCCACACGGGCGCGGACGCGTGCGCGAGCGCGTGACCGTGAGCGAGCCCGACCGCGAGCTGGTCGTGGAGGTGGGAGAGGACCGTCTGGATGCCATCAGACGCGTGCTGCTCGGGCGCGTCGACGGCGGCGTGCGGGTGAGCATCGAGCTCAACTACAGCCTGCACGCGCCGCGCTGGCAGCGACTGATCGTCGACCGGCTGTTCGTCAGGCGCGCGCTGGCCGACTCGCTCGAACGCGAGCTCGACGGGATCGCCGTCGAGCTGACCGGTCGCTGAGCGCGCGCAGCACCCCTTCTTTTGGAACGTTAGGCTCCGCCGACCCCCGACAGTCAGAGGAGACCGAAAAGCATGTTCGTGTTCAAAGCCGCCGTTGTGGGCGCAGGGACGATGGGTGGACAGATCGCCCAGACGATCGCAGCCGCCGGAATTCCCGTAGTGCTCAAGGACATCAACGACGAGCTCGTGCAGGCCGGACTCGACGAGGCCCGCAACGTCACGCAGGGCCAGGTTGGCAAGCTCGCCCAGAAGGGCAAGCTGACCGAGGAGCAGGCAGCCGCGCAGCTGGAGGAAGTGCTCGGGCGCATCCACGGCACGACCTCATACGAGCAGTTCGGCGACGTCGACTTCGTGATCGAAGCCGTTCCGGAGCGCATGGAGATCAAGCAGACCGTGTTCGCCGAGCTCGACGCCGCCACGCCCGGCCACGCGATCCTCGCGTCCAACACGTCGTCGCTGTCGATCTCCGAGATCGCCGAAGCGACGTTGCGCCCGGACAAGGTCGTCGGCTTCCACTACTTCTACCCCGCGTCGATCATGCCGCTGATCGAGATCATCGAAGGCGAGGAGACCTCCTCGGAGACGGTCGCCGCGGCGCTCACGTTCGCACAGGCGATCCGCAAGCAGCCGATCACATGCGCCGAGGTGCCCGGGTTCGTGGTCAACCGCATCCTCAACGCCGGCACGTCGGAGATCTGGCGCGAGCAGGAGCTGAAGGGGCTGTCGATCAAGAAGATCGACGAGGGGGTCGGCGCGGCGGGAGTGATCCCGATGGGGCCGTACTTCCTCGTGAACCTGCTCGGCCTGGACACGGTGCTGCACGTGGCCGAGCACCTCGCCGAGTCCTACGGCGACGATCGCTTCTACGTGCCGAAGGGCATGACGCGGCTCGTGGGCGAGCGCAAGCTCGGCGCCAAGACCGGCGGCGACGGGTTCTACAACCCGCAGGGTGAGCCCAACCTCGAGGGCGACGGCGAGCCGAACATCGAAGAGCTCGTCGAGATGCTCGTGCTGAAGACGTTCGTCGAGGCATGTCTGGTGCTGGAGGAGGGCATCGCCACGCACCGCGACATCGACTTCGGGCTGATGGCCGGCGCCGGCCTCGACCCGCGCCGCGGCCTGCTGCCGCCGTTCATGAAGGCCGACGTCGAGGGGCTCGACACGATCCTCGAGCGCCTGGAGAGCGCGCAGGAGCGCCACGGCGAGCGCTTCGCGCCGCCGACGATCCTGCGCCGGCTGGTGGCTCAGGGGCGGCTCGGACAGAAGTCGGGACAGGGCTTCTACGCCTACCCGCAGGCCGACGCCGAGCAGCCGGCCGAAGTGATCAAGCTCGAGTCGCGCGCCGACGGCGTGGCGATCGCGTGGCTGGCCAACGGCCAGATGAACTCGGTCTCCCCGCAGGTGATCCAGGATCTGAGCAAGGTCTGGGAGCACGCCAAGAGCTCCGGCGTGCGTGCGCTCGTGATCGCATCGTCGAACCCGTTCCTGTACTGCGCGGGCGCTGACATCAAAGCGTTCACGACGATGGACGAAGCCGGCGGCGCCGAGCTGATCCATACCGCGCACGCGCTGTTCCGCGAGCTGGGCACCGAGGGCATCGCCACGATCGCGGCGGTCAACGGGCTCGCGTTCGGCGGCGGCTGTGAGCTGGCGATGGCGTGCGACGTGCGCATCGCCGCGCGTTCGGCCACTTTCGGCCAGCCGGAGATCAAGCTCGGGATCATCCCGGGCTTCGGCGGCACGCAGCGGCTGCCGCGGCTCGTAGGGGAGAACAAGGCGCTCGAGATGAACCTCGTCGGCGACCCGATCCTGGCGGAGGAGGCGTTCGAGTTCGGCCTGGTCAACCGCGTGGTCGAGGACCACGAGCTGCTTGACACTGCGCTCGCGTGGGCGCGTAAGCTGGCCGGCCAGGCGCCGGTGGCGCTCGAGCAGATCAAGCGCGTCTCCGGCGCGGGCGATCTCGACGAGGGCATCGAGGCCGAGAAGCACGCGTTCGCGGCGGTGTTTGCGAGCGACGACGCGAAGGAAGGCATCTCCGCGTTCCTCGGCAAGCGCGCGGCCAACTTCCAGGGCAAGTAGCAGACCGGCCTTCCGAGGCAGGTAGCAGGCCAGCAGCTCAGATGGACGCCGCGGCCGCGCCGTCGCCGCCGGATCAGCTCGACCACCTGGTCGAGCTGATCCAGGGCGCCGACTCGGTCGTAGCGCTCACCGGCGCGGGGATCTCGGTGCCGTCCGGGATCCCCGACTTTCGCACGCCCGGCAGCGGGCTGTGGGCGAACGTCAACCCGATGGAAGTCGCGCATATCGACGTGTTCCGCGACGACCCGGAGCGCTTCTGGAGCTTCTACGGTGAGCGTTTCGCCACGCTCGGCGACCGTCAGCCCAACGGCGCCCATCAGGCGCTCGTCGAGCTCGAGCAGCAGGCGCTGCTAGATGCGGTGATCACCCAGAACATCGACATGCTGCACCGCAAGGCGGGCACGCGCGAGCTGGTCGAGGTACACGGCAGCATCGAGCGCTGCGCGTGCGAGAACTGCGCCACCAGCTTCCCGCTCGATGACGTGCGCGCGCGGCTGGCCGCCGACGAGCGCGGCGTGCCGCGCTGTCCGGATTGCGAGCGCCCGCTGAAGCCCGACGTGGTGCTGTTCGGCGAGATGCTGCCCGAGCGCGCGATCACGCGCGCGCAGGAGCTGTGCGCGCACGCGGATGTGCTGCTGTGCATCGGCTCGTCGCTGGAGGTCTACCCGGTGGCGGCGCTGCCGCAGCTCACGCACGCGGCCGGTGGGGCGGTGGCGATCCTCACGCAGGGCTCGACGCCGCTGGATCACGTGGCGCAGGTGCGTTTGCGCGGCGACGTGGTTGCGGATCTGCGGACGTTGATCTGTGCGTTGAAGCTGAGCTGAGTATGAGCTTCAAGCGCTGACAGGTGCGCTGAAGCTGAGCTGAGTGTCGGGGTCGATGCCCCAGCGCGCGGCCGTCGCCGTGAGCTGCTCGTCCAGCTCCCAGCGATCGGGCGCGGGCTCGCCCTCGTAAGCGGGGTTCGCGCCCTTCAGCGCCATCGAGCCGGCGTTGTCGCCGAGCGCGCGCAGCTCATCCACCTCAGCGGCCGTGAGCCGCACGTCGCCCGGCAGCTCGGCGAGCTCGCGGCGCTTGTCCTCGATCGGGCGCGCGTCGGAGCCGCTCTCCTGGATCAGCGTCGGCGCGACACACTTGACCGCGGGGTGCGCGAGGTTCCACTGGCACGCGAGCTGCAGCGTGCTGAGGCCGTGGCGCTCGGCGTAGGGGCGCATGCGCGCGAGCTTCGCCGCGCCCGCCTGCACCCAGCCGTCGGGGCGGAACTTGCGGTGGTCGTACTGCGCGAACGCATGACCCGGCAGCACGTCGCCGTGGAACACCCCGCCGTAGTCGACCACGCGCGTGATCAGCTGCACGCCGTGTGCGCTCGCGGCGTCGAGCACCAGCTCGCCCGGCCACGGCTCCATTGGGCTGAGGATGATCATCGCCCAGTCGATCAGCGCGCCGAAGCGCTCGAAGCAGTCGATCAAGTCGAGCGTGAACCCGTTCGCCGGGCCCGGCGCGACGCCCAGCTTGCGGGTCAGGCCAGCGTCGCGCACGGCCTGCATGCCCTCCCACACGGCCGCGCTCGAATACCCAGTGCGATCGGGGTTGTGCAAGAGCAGCAGGTCGAACTGCTCCACGCCGCAGCGCTCGAGGCTGCGTTCGGTGGCCATGCGGATGTAGGACGCGTAGTCGCGCTCGGCGCGCAGCCGGGCGTCGGTGAAGCGCGGGAAGCCCTTGGCGCCCTCGCGCTCGCCCTCGTAGAAGTCGTGTCCGATCGCGCCGATCAGGCAGTAGTCGTCGCGGTCGATGCCCGTCAGCGCGCCGGCGAGCACGCGATCCGCTTCGCCCGCGCCGTACGCGTCGGCTGTCAGCACCGTGTCGATCCCGTCGCCCGGGCGCAGCAGCGCGCGCAAGCGCGCGTCGTCCAGCTGTTCGCCGAAATGCATGAAGCGCCCGCCGCTCCAGGTGCCCACGGCGGTGGTGGTCGGGTCGATCATGGCTTGCACTCTACGACGCGCCGGACGCGCTCAGAAGCCCGTCGCGGTGCGCGCGCGCAGCGCGGCTTCCAGGCGCTCGAGCGCCTGCTGCACGAGCTCTCGGCTCGGCCGCTCGTGGTCGCCGGGCAGCGCCGCGCGCGCTTGCTCCTGCACGCCGGCGCGCAGCTGCTCGAGCTCACTCAGGCGCGCCGCCAGGTCCGGGCGCTGCTGCGCCGCCAGCTCCGGCAGCGCCGCAGCGTAAGCCCGCTCCAGCTCCAGCGCGGCGAGCGCGAAGCGCCCTTGGTCGAGGTCGAGGCGTGCTCGCAACGTCAGCTCCTCGCAGATCAGCGTTTGCCCGCGCGCGCTCACGAGCTCAGCCAAGCGCTCCTGCGGGCGCAGCGCCGCGACGCGCTTGCGCGAGCGCGGCTCGGGCAGCGGCAGCTCGCGCGCGTGCAGCCAGTGGCCGTCGGCCACCTGGTAGCCCTCGCCCCAGCCGGCCCGGATCACGAGCGCCTGGGCGGCTGACAGCTCGTGTACATATGGGTCGGCGCTGGCGATGCGCTGCGCGAACAGCACGCGGTTGAGCACCGCCACGGCGTTTGTCGCCTGGCGTTCGGGGTCGAGTTCGGACAGCCACGTCTGCGCCTGGCGCTCGGTCGAGAGGGGAACGGCGTCGACGATCGTCGCGCGCGTCGTGCCGACCGCCGCCGGTGCGGGCTCGGCGTCGACCTCGGGACCCAGCCGACGTGTGCCGAGCCGTCGCCGCGTCGTGCTCGCGCGCGCCGCGCTCAACGTGCCGAGCACCACCACGTGCTCGGGCTGCGCGCCGGCTTCGGCGCGCAGCAGGTAGCGGCCGTCGGCGGGGCCGAGCGCCCATGGGAACTCCAGCTGCGTGAACAGGAACAGCGACTCGGCCACGCACGCACGGTACCCCGTGGCACCCCGGAGTGGCAGCGCTGCGGACACTCATCTAGCCTTCGCCGCAGTCGTCCAGCAACACTTCGCCTCAGTCGACCAGCAACAGCGAGGAGCGCCCGATGTCCGATGGAAGCTCGACCAAGGGTCTGCGTGAGCGTCTGGCCAGCAGCACCGAGGACAGGCTCGGCAAGGCCCTCGAGGACTTGCTAGAGAACCCGTTGCTCACCGGTGCGCTCGGCCGTGCGTTCGATGCCCGCGACAAGGCATCCCAGGCGCAGGAGCTGGCGATGGGCGCGCTGAACATCCCGTCGGCCGCCGATCTCGAGCGCTTGACGCGGCGCCTGCGCTCGGTGTCTCAACGGCTTGAAGGCATCGAGGACGGCGTACACCGGCTCGACCGCACGCTCTCGAGCAACTCCGTCGACGCGCGTCTGTCCGCGATCGAAGCGCAGCTGACCGCGCTCACCAAGGCGCTCACGGACGTGCCGAAGCGTGCGTCTACCGCCAAGCCCGCTGCGCGTACGGCCAAGCCGAAGCGCTGATCGCCTACTGAATCGCCGTTACCGCCGCGGCGCCCATCGCCTCGGCCGCGGTGAGCAGCGCGTCCTCGTCGATGTGCGTGCGCCCGGCGGCGCCGAACACGTCTGACACGGCCAGCACGCACGCGACCGGCACGCCGGCGCGCGCGCCGACCGCGAATAGCGTCGCCGCCTCCATCTCAACCGCCGCGGCGCCGGCCTCACTCCAGCGCGTCCCACGCTCGTCGTCGGGGTCGTAGAACAGATCGGTGCTCACGATCGTTCTGGCGGTGCGGCCCGTCGTCTCCTCCAGTGCCTGGGTCAACCCCGCATCCGCGGTCACCCGCTCGCTCGCGCCCAACGCGCGGCTCGTGCCGTCGGCGGCGATCGACTCGCGCGCGACGACCAGGTCGCCGAGCTCGAGGCTCGCGTCCAGCGCGCCGCAGGTGCCGACGCGAATCGCGCGCCGCACGCCCAGCGCGATCAGCTCCTCGAGCACGATCGCAGCGCTCGGGCCGCCCATGCCGGTGCTCTGGATCGTCAGCGGCTCGCCGTCGGGCGCCCTGCCGGTGTATCCCCACAGGCCGCGGTGATGGTTGAACATCAGCGGCTCGGCCAGCAGCGTCTGCGCGAGGGCGAGCGCTCTGCCGGGGTCTCCGGGCAGCAGCACGCGCTCGGCGAGCGGGTTCGTCGGTCGCAGGTGGATCGGCTCGAAATCGCGCTGCATCGGCTGGGACTCTAGACTGCGCTCCATGACTGCCACCTTCGCCTCCAAAGACGAGTTCCGCGAGCTGTTCGACCGGCTTTTCACGATCATGAGCGAAGACCCGCAGATGGGTCCCGCGCTGCGTGAGGCCGAGGTGCCTCAGCGCTTCGAGTTCTCCGATCTCGACATGGTGATCAACATCCGTGGAGCGCGCGAAGGCGAGCCGGGGAATCTCCACTGGGTGTGGACCGACGAGATCGACTGGGAGCCGAAGGTGCGGATGACGATGTCCTCGGAGGTCGCCAACCGCTACTTCCAGGGCAAGGAGAACGCGGCGATGGCTATAGCCCGCCGCCGCATCAAGACCGGTGGCGACATCAAGGCGGCGCTCGCGCTGATCCCGATCACCAAGCCGATCTATGACCATTACCGCACGATGGTCATCGAGGAATACCCGCACCTGCAGGTCTGAGGTGAGCGTCGCTCTGCGCACGGTGCTCGCGCCGTGAGTGAGCTCACGCTCAAGCACGTCGCCGAGCGCACCGGCGTCTCGCCCGCGACGCTCAGACGCTGGGTCAGGGAAGGCCTGATCCCGCAGTACGACGGCGCCTGGACGCCCGCTGCCGTCTCGCATGCGCGCGTCGTCTCGAGGCTGCGCGCGCGCGGTCACACGCTCGAGCAGATTCGCCAGGCCGGCGACAGCGGGCGGCTGGCCACCGGCTACATCGAGGACATCGACGGCTCCGGCGCCACCTACACGGTCGCGCAGGCCGCGCACGCCACCGGCCTGGAGGAAGCGCTGATCGAGCGCATCTACACGACCATGGGCTTCAGCACACTGTCGTTGACGATGCTCTCCGATGAGGACGTGGGGATGCTGCGCTACGCCGCCTCGGCGCTCGCGGCCGGCCTGCCGCTGGTGGCGCTGCTGCAGCTGCTGCGCGTGTACGGGCAGGCGCTCGCTCAGATCGCCGACGCGGAGGTGCGACTCGTGCACATGTACGTACATGAGCCGCTGATGCGCGACGGGGTACCCGGCCTGCAGATCACCGAGGAGATGCAGGGGCTCGTCGGTCAGCTGCTGCCGTTCGCGGCGCCGTTCATGACGTACACGCACGGGCGCTATCTGCAGCACTTCATCGAGCAGGACGTGATCGGGCACATGGAGGCCGACCCCGGTGAGCTGCACGGCATCGAGGAGGGCCGCCTGCGCGTTGCGATCGCGTTCGCCGACCTCGCTGGCTACACGCGCCTGACCGAGGAGCGCGGCGACGAGGAGGCGGTCAGCGTGGTCGAGCGCTTCGTCGAAGCCGTCGAGCAGACGCTGCCCGTCGACGCGCGCGTGATCAAGACGCTCGGCGACGAGGTGATGATCGTCGGCCCCGACCCGGTCGCGCTGACAGTCTGGGCAGTGAGCTTCCAGGCCAGGCTCAGACCCGACGAGCCCGCGCCGCGAATCGGCATCCACCACGGCGAGACGCTCTACCGCGACGGCGACTACTACGGGCGCGAGGTCAACCAGGCCGCGCGCGTGGTCGCGCGCGCCGCCGGCGGGGAGGTGCTGGTCACACGCACCGTCGTCGACATGGCCGACGGCGATGGCCGCCTCGGGTTCGAGCTGATCGGCGAGGTCGGGCTCAAGGGCTTCTCCGAGCCCACCGAGCTGCTTCTCGCCTACCTGCCGCAGGTGTAGGCGCGGATGGGTCGCCCGCCCGTGGACCCTGAGGAACCGGTTGACCCCGAATGCGTCGAGGAGGCCGCTGCGGCCGAGCCTGGCGGCGGCGCCGAGCAGCCGGTCGATCCCGAGCAGCCGGTCGATCCCGAGCAGCCGGTCGACCCAGCCGCGATCAGAGCCGCGATCAGAGCTGCGGTCACAGCCACCGGCTTGCTGCCGGCGTCTCGAGCCGTGGTGGTGATGCTTTCCGGCGGCCGCGACTCGGTATGCCTGCTCGACCTCGGGTGCTCGCTGTGCGCGGCCGGCAGCGTGCACGCGCTGCACGTCAACTACGGGCTGCGCGCGGAAGCCGAGCAGGACGAGCAGCACTGCGTCGCGTTGTGTGAGCGGCTGGGCATCGCGCTGGAGGTAGTGCGTGTCAGTCGCCCGGCCGGCGAGGTGGGCAACCTGCACGGGTGGGCACGCGATGTGCGCTACCGGGAGGCCGCGCGCCTGGCGGAGACCCACGACGCGCTGGTGGCCGCTGGTCACACCGCCACTGATCAGGTCGAGACGATCCTCTACCGCCTGGCCGCCTCACCGGGCCGCCGCGCGCTGTTGGGCATGCCAGCTGCGGAAGGCCGTCTGATCAGGCCGTTGCTCACGCTCACCCGTGAGCAGACGGCCGCCTACTGTCGCGCTCGCGGTCTCGGCTGGCGCGAGGACGCGAGCAATGACAGCCAGCAGTACGCGCGTGCGCGCGTACGCGCGGGACTTGCGCCGGCGCTACGCGCGGTTCATCCGGCGGCCGAGGCCAACGTGCTGCGCACCGCGGAGCTGCTGCGCGAGGAGACTCAGCTGCTCGACGGGCTCGTCGACGCGGAGCTCTCTGCTGCCAAGCTCGCTGGTCCGAGCGGTACGAGTGGCCCAGGGGACGGCCCCGGAGTCTCGATCGAGCGGCTCGAGCAGATGCCAGTCGCGCTCGCCCGCCTGGTTGTCATAAGACTCGCCGAAGACGCGTGTGGCTCCTACGTGCCACAGGCCGGCGGCAGAGTTGCGGAAATTCTCGCCCTTGCTCGTCGCGGTGGCCGCGCGGAACTCCATGTAGGTGCTCTGGTGAGCGCTGTGATCGAAGGCGGGGTGCTGAGCATGCGCACCATCCCCCCGCGTCATCAGCCCCGCGGCTGAGATTCGACTCGCTGAGGCTCTACGGAGTTGGAGCCATCTCTCTTTTTTGAAAAAGGAAGAATAAAGACGCGCGTAAAGATTCTTCCTTTTTCAAAAAACTCAAGACTCCCATCGGGCAGCGCACGCACGCCTCGCTGGACGCCACACCTCGGGTGGACGCCGACGCGCAGCGAGGCTCTAGACTCCCGAGAGTGGCCATGCCCGAGCGCGCCGTGACCGCACCTCCCAACGGCTCGGGTGCGTATGCCTCCGAGGTTGGAGACGTGCTGGTCAGTGCCGAAGACCTACAGCGCCGGGTGCGCGAGCTGGGGGAGGAGATCTCCCGCGACTACGCCGGTCGGCCGCTGCTGCTGGTGGGAGTGCTGAAGGGCGCCGTCTTCTTCCTGTCGGATCTGATGCGCTTCATCGACATCCCGGTCGAGGTGGACTTCATGGCGGTCGCGTCGTACGGCTCGGCCACCGACTCCTCCGGCGTCGTGCGGATCCTGAAGGACCTCGACATCGTGATCGAGGGGCGTGACGTGCTGATCGTCGAGGACATCGTCGATTCGGGTCTCACGCTGCAGTACCTGATGCGCAATCTGGGCTCGCGCAACCCCGACTCGCTGGAGGTGTGCGCACTGCTGACCAAGCCCGAGCGCCGCAAGGTCGACCTGCCCACCCGCTATGTCGGCTTCGAGATTCCCAACCGCTTCGTGATTGGGTATGGACTCGACCACGACGAGCGTTACCGCAACCTTCCGTTCGTCGCAGCGTTGAAGCAGTAGTCGCCAACTCCCGGAAAATGGGGCGTCTCGTGGTACGCTAGGCGACTGGTGGCCACAACTTCAGCCGGCGCCATCAAACTCAGGATCTCCTCATGAGCCGTTTTTTCAAGAGCGCCGCATTCCCCATCCTTATTGTGGTCGTGCTGGCGTTCTTCGCACAGCGGTTCATCTCATCGAGCGACAAGAGCGCTCCGCGGCACACCTACCAGACGCTGATCACACAGGACATCCCGCAGCACAGGGTCAAGTCCGTAGTGCTCAAGCAGAAGGGCAACACCGTCGACGTCACGCTCAACGGCGGCTCCAAATACGAGGTCGGCTACATCGATCAGGCCGCGCCAGAGCTGATCGACCAGCTCAAGAATGCCCAGCCGCCCGTCTCCTTCGACGTGGAGTCGAACAAGAGCAACGCGTGGCTGTCGCTGCTGACATACATCCTGCCGTTCGCGATCTTCCTCGGCTTCTGGCTGTTCCTGATGAACCAGGTGCAGGGCGGCGGCTCGAAGGTGATGTCGTTCGGCAAGTCGCGCGCCAAGCGCCTGTCGGCCGACTCGCCCAAGATCACCTTCCGTGACGTCGCCGGCGTCGACGAAGCCGTCGAAGAGCTCCACGAGATCAAGGAGTTCCTGGAGAACCCCAAGAAGTTCCAAGCGCTCGGCGCGCGCATCCCCACAGGGGTGCTGCTGTACGGGCCCCCGGGCACCGGCAAGACGCTACTCGCGCGCGCCGTCGCCGGCGAAGCCGGCGTGCCGTTCTTCTCGATCTCCGGCTCCGACTTCGTCGAGATGTTCGTCGGCGTCGGCGCCTCGCGCGTGCGGGACCTGTTCGAGCAGGCCAAGCAGAACTCGCCGTGCATCATCTTCATGGACGAGATCGACGCTGTCGGGCGCCATCGCGGCGCAGGACTCGGCGGCGGTCACGACGAGCGCGAGCAGACGCTCAACCAGCTGCTCGTAGAGATGGACGGGTTCGAGGCGAAGGACAACATCATCATGATCGCGGCCACCAACCGGCCCGACATCCTCGACCCCGCGCTGCTGCGCCCTGGGCGCTTCGACCGCCAGATCGCCGTCGACCGCCCCGACCGCAAGGGCCGCGCCAAGATCCTCGAAGTCCACACGCGCGGCAAGCCGCTCGGCAAGCAGATCGACATCGACGCGCTCGCCGGCCAGACCCCCGGCTTCACCGGCGCTGACCTCTCCAACCTGATCAATGAAGCCGCGCTGCTGTCCGCACGCACAGGCAAGCGCGAGATCGGACAGGACGAGCTCGAAGAGGGGATCATGCGCGTGATCGCCGGTCCCGAGAAGAAGACGCGCGTGATGAGCGAGAAGGAACGCCTGATCACCGCGTATCACGAGATGGGCCATGCGATCGTCGGCCACTACCTCGAGTTCTCTGACCCGGTACACAAGATCTCGGTGATCTCCCGCGGCCAGGCGCTCGGCTACACGATCTCGATGCCGCAGGAAGATCGCTTCCTGACGACCCGCGCGGAGCTGCAGGACACGATGGCGATGACCCTTGGCGGCCGCGCCGCCGAAGAGATCGTGTTCGGCGAGATCACCACCGGCGCGTCCAACGACCTCGAGAAGGTCACAGCCACCGCCAAGCAGATGGTGATGCGCTTCGGCATGAGCGAGAAGCTCGGCCCGCGCGTGTTCGGCCACGACCACGGCCAGCCGTTCCTGGGCCGCGAGTTCTCCTCCGAGCCCGACTACTCCGACGAGATCGCCCGCGAGATCGACGACGAGGTGCGCCGCATCATCGAGTCCGCGCACAAGCGCGCCACCGAGATTCTCACCGAGCACCGCGCCAAGCTGAGCACGATCTCCGAGATCCTCGTCAAGCGCCAGACGATCGAGAAGGAAGAGTTCATCGGCCTGCTCGCCGGCAAGCCCGAGGAGGACGTCTTCGGCCCCGACGAGCCCGTCACGCCTGAGCTTCCCTCCGCTCCCGCCCCGGCCGATCGCGCCGGGCGCGAAGCCCCGCGGCCGCTGCCGCGCCCCGGCCTCGCCGGTGGAGCCACCGAGCTGCTCGGGGTCGACCCCGAGCGCCCGGAACTCGCCTGACGCCCAGCGCGTGGCCGACGTCCCACTGCGCCTGCCGTTCCGCCTGATGGGCGTGCTGAACGTCACCCCCGATTCGTTCTCCGACGGCGGCCGCTTCCTCGACGTGGCCGCCGCGGTTGCGCACGGGCGCACGATGGTCGTCGAGGGCGCCGCGATCATCGACATCGGTGGCGAGTCAACCCGTCCCGGGGCCGAGCCGGTGTCCGCGCAAGAGGAGACCGCGCGCGTGCTGCCGGTGATCGAGGCGCTGCGTGCCGCGAGCATCGATGCGCAGATCTCGATCGACACTTCCAAGCTCACGGTAGCTGCCGCAGCGCTGCGCGCCGGCGCGACGCTCGTCAACGACGTCAGCGCGTTCCGTGCAGATCCCGAGCTAGCCGCGCTCGTCGCCGACAGCGACGCGGACTGCTGTCTGATGCACATGCGCGGCGAGCCGCGCACGATGCAGCTCGACCCGCGCTACGACGACGTGGTCGACGACGTCAAGGCGTTCCTGGAGGAGCGCCTCGGCTTTGCGGTCGGAGCGGGCGTACAGGAGCAGCGGGTGCTGCTCGACCCCGGGATCGGGTTCGGCAAAACCGTGGCGCACAACCTCGAGCTGCTGCGCCGCCTCGACGAGCTGCTCACGCTGGGCCGCCCACTCGTGATCGGCACGTCGCGCAAGTCGTTCCTGGGCCGGATCGCCGCGACTGCGCGCGGCGCGGCAGAGCCGCTTGACGCCGCTGAGCGACTGCCAGGCACACTGGCAACCACCGTGCTTGCGCGCGAGCGCGGCGCGAGCGTGTTCCGCGTTCACGACGTCGCTCCGGCGCGCGATGCGCTCGCCGTCGCGGATGCTACGTTGGGTTAGAGATGGACGACGACGGCGGCGGCGACAGCGGCAGCGATGACGAGCACGACGACGACCCCGGCGAGCACCAGCGCAAGGACGCCGACGAGCTGGCCGCCGGCAGCCAACAGCCCGAGGAGTCCCCCGACCTCGAGGAGGAGGACGAGGAAGAGGATGACGACGACGAGGAGCAGGAAGGCTCGCTGGAAACCGTCACGATCGAGATCAGCGGGCTGTCGCTGTACACCCACCACGGCGTCAGCGCCGCGGAGCGCGAAGTCGGGCAGCGTCTGGTGCTTGACCTGCGCCTGGAAGTGGGGGAGTGCGACGCCACCGTCACCGATCGTGTCGAGGACACGGTCGACTACGGCGAGGTGTGCCAACTCGTCGCGCTGATTGCCCAGCAGCGCTCCCACCGTACGCTCGAGCGCTTGTGCAGCTCGATCGCCGATCGCCTGCTCGGCGACTACGAGCTCGAAGGCGTGTGGGTGAAGGCATCCAAGCCGGAGCCGCCGATCCCGCTTGCGGTGGAGGAAGTCTCGGTCGAGGTTTGGCGCGAAGCAGGCGAGTGACGCCGCTGTGTCGGGACGGCCTCGCTAGCGATGCGCAAGACGTCCCTGACGGGATGCTCACGAGTTCCTTGACAAATTAGTTAGCAGTCACTCATAATAATCGTGATGGCTCGGCTCAAGCCCCTCGCACACGGTCTGATCGGCGGCCTGCGGTGATCGCACGTCTGACCGAGCTGGCTGTCGGCCGTCACCGCCGTGTGCTGATCGCGGCCGGCATCGTGTTCCTGCTCGCGGCTGCGATCGGCGCGCCGATAACCGGCATTCTCAAGGGCCGGTCCAACGATTTCCAGGATCCCCATGACCAGACGCTCCAGGTCAAGGCCGCGATCCAGCGCGCCACCGGACAGTCAGCCGACTACGGCGTGGCGGCGCTCGTGCCCAGCGACGCCGACGCGCGCACCGACCCGGTCGCACAACGCAAGTCGCTGCGCGTGGTCACGCTGCTGAAGGCCCAGCCGGGCTTCCAGCGCGCGCTCAGCTATCCGTCCACGCACCTGAGCGAGCTCGTCTCCAGCAACGGGCGCAAGAGCGTCGTGCTGGGCGCGTTCGCCAGCCAGGAGCAGTCCGCCGCGGCGGTGTCGCGTCTGCGCCCACAGCTCGCCGGCTCGGGCGTGCGCTTCGGCGGCCAGGAGGTCGCGTTCAGCGAGATCAACACCCGCACGTCCTCGGATCTCGAGCAGGCGGAGCTGTTCGCTTTCCCGATCCTGCTGCTGCTGTCGCTGTGGGTGTTCCGCGGGCTGGTGGCCGCGCTGCTGCCGCTGCTGGTGGGCGGGTTCGCGATCGTGCTCACCTTCCTGGCGCTGCGCCTGATCGATCAGTTCAACGGCCTGTCGATCTTCGCCGTGAACCTCGTGACAGGCATGGGGCTGGGGCTGGGGATCGACTACAGCCTGTTCGTGTTGACGCGGTATCGGGAGGAGCTCGCGGGTGGGGCGGATACGCGCGCGGCGATCGCCAAGACGCTGCAGACGGCGGGTAGGACAGTGCTTTACAGCTCGTTGACGGTTGCGGGCGCGTTGGCGTCGATGTTGGTCTTCCCGCAGCGGTTCTTGTACTCGATGGGCGTTGGCGGCGCGATCGTCGCGCTCGCGGCGGGCGCCGTGTCGCTGCTGGTGCTGCCGGCCGTGCTGGTCGCGCTGGGGCCGCGCATCAACTCGCTCGCGCCGGCGTGGATGCAGCAGAGCACCGAGCGCACCGCCCGGGCTGGCGATCAGGGAGCCTGGTTCAGGCTGGCTCGCGGCGTGATGCGCCGTCCCGGCGCCGTCGCGCTGCTCACTTTCGTCGTGCTGCTCGTGGTCGCGTTGCCATCGCTGCGAATGCAGTTGACGCGTGCGGACGCTCGCGTGCTGCCCGCCTCCTCACAGACCCGTCAGATCGCCCAGGTGCTCTCCACCCAGTTCGCCACCGACGGCTCGCAGACGATCAACGTCGTCGTGCACGCCCCGGCCGCGGCGAGCCAGGCGGTCACGGCGCTGGCGGGCCAGATCCAGCACGTCGCGGCTGCTCGCGCCGCCGGCGCGCCACCGCGCTATCTCGGTCGTGAGACCTGGGAGATCGATCTGCTGCCAAGGGGGTCAGGCGCATCGCCCGCGAATCAGACGCTGGTCAAGCAGGTGCGCGCGCTAGCCGGCCCACAGGGCGCGCAGGTCGGCGGGCCGACGGCTGCGTTCGTCGATCAGAAGTCCTCGATCTCGTCGCATCTACCGCTTGCCCTGGCGATCCTGGCCGTCGTCACCGCGGGCTTCCTGTTCCTGATGACCGGCTCGCTATTGCTGCCGCTGATGGCGCTCGCGATGAACGTGCTTACGGTTGCGGTCGGCGCCGGCCTGTTGGTGCTGGTCTTCCAGGACGGCCACTTCTCATCGCTGCTCGGGTTCAGTCCGATCGGCGGGCTGGAGGAGTCGAACCTCGTGCTGTTGTTCATCGTGGCGTTTGCGTTGTCCACTGACTATGGGGTGTTCCTGTTCGCGCGCATCAAGGAGTCTCACGACGCCGGGCTCGCGGCGCGCGACGCGGTTGCCTACGGACTCGAGCGCACGGGGCGGCTGGTCACGGCCGCGGCGCTGCTCTTCTGTGTGGCGATCGGCGCGTTCGCGACGTCGCACATCTTCTTCGTCAAACAGCTCGGCGTCGGCGCGGCGTTGGCGGTGGCGATCGACGCGACCGTCGTGCGCGCGCTGCTCGTGCCCGCGTTGATGGGTCTGCTCGGCGAGCGCACCTGGTGGGCGCCGCGCCCGTTGCGGCGCCTGCACGATCGCATCGGCCTGCGTGAGAGCGAGCTCGGCGAAGTCGGAGCCTGAGCTGGGCGCGGCCCCGAGCGCCGCACTGGGGTCGCGCGGGTCCCGGCGCTGGCGGCTGCGCGCTGATCCGCTGATCCGCTGATCCGCCCGATTATCGCCAGAAGCGATTATCTCCAATTAGTTGGATAGCTACCAGTATCAAAATGTATGATGCCGCCTGCATACATGATGATAATTCGCACCAGCGTTGATACAGCTCGATGAAGGTCCTGACGAATAGCGCAGTACGGCGCTATCGGCGCGTGCTTGTGCTGGCGGGCGTCATCTTCCTCGTCACGGCGGTTTTCGGCGCGCCGCTGGCGGGCATCCTCAAGGGCCGCTCATCCGACTTCCAGGATCCGCACGACCAGACGCTGCAGGCCCAGGCGGCGATCGAGCGCGCCACCGGCCAGACGGCCGACTACGGCGTAGCTGCGCTTGTCGCCACCACGCGCAACGTGCGCATCAACGAGCGCGCGCAGCGCCGGCCCCAGCGCGTGCTCGAGCTGCTGTCCAAGCAGCCGGGGTTCCAGCGCGGCCTGAGCTATCCGACGACTCATGAGCGCACGCTCGCGTCCAAGGACGGCCACAAGAGCCTCGTGCTGGCCGCCTTCACCACCCAGGATCAGTCCGCGGCAGCCGTCGCGGCGCTGCGCCGCTCGTCCAAGCTCGACGGCGTCGGCGTCACGTTCGGCGGCCAGGACATCGCGTTCAGCGAGATCAACACGCGCACGCGCTCGGATCTGAAGGCCGCCGAAGCGCTGGCGTTCCCGATCCTGCTGCTGCTGTCGCTGTGGGTGTTCCGCGGGCTCATAGCGGCGCTGCTGCCGCTGCTCGTGGGCGGGTTCGCGATCGTGTTCACGTTCTCGCTGCTGCGTCTTTTCAACCAGTACCACGGGCTGTCGATCTTCGCCGTCAACCTCGTGACGGGCATGGGTCTGGGTCTGGCGATCGACTACAGCTTGTTCGTGCTGACGCGGTATCGGGAGGAGCTCGCGGGTGGGGCGGATACGCGTGCGGCGATCGCCAAGACGCTGCAGACGGCAGGGCGAACGGTCTTGTACAGCTCGTTGACGGTAGCGGGCGCGTTGGCATCGATGCTGGTCTTCCCGGAGCGGTTTCTGTATTCGATGGGCGTAGGCGGCGCGATCGTGGCGCTGTCGGCAGGCGCCGTGTCGCTGCTGGTGCTGCCGGCCGTGCTGGTCGCGCTGGGGCCGCGCATCAACTCGCTCGCGCCGGCGTGGATGCAGGAGGGCACGGCGCGCGCGGCGCGCACCGACGAGAACGGCGCGTGGTTCAGCCTCGCGCGCAGCGTGATGCGCCGTCCGGGTGTGATCGCGCTGCTCACATCCGCCGCGCTGCTGGCGGCCGCGCTGCCGTCGCTGCGCGTCGAGCTGGTGCGCGCCGACTCGCACGTGCTGCCGAGCACGTCCGAGACGCGTCAGCTCGCACAGGTGCTCGGCACCCAGTTCACCGCCGACGGCTCGCAGACGATCCCAATCGTGGTACACGCATCCGCCAAGAACCGGCACGCGGTCAACGCGCTGAAGGACAAGATCTTCAAGACCGCCGGCAGCCAGGCCACAGGCTCCTCGCCGCGGTACATCGGCAAGCAGACCTGGGAGATCGACCTGCTGCCGCGCGGCGTCGGGGCGTCGAAGGCCAACCAGAACCTGATCAGGCGGCTGCACACCCGGCTCGCTTCCAGCGGTGCGCTGGTCGGCGGGCCGACCGCTGGGTTCGTCGATCAGAAAGCATCGATTGCCGACCGCCTGCCGCTGGCGCTGGCGATCCTGGGGATCGTCACGGCGAGCTTCTTGTTTCTGATGACCGGCTCGCTGCTGCTGCCGCTGAAGGCACTGCTGATGAACCTGCTGACGGTCTCGGTCGGCGCCGGTCTGCTGGTGCTGATCTTCCAGGACGGCCACCTCTCATCGAAGCTCGGGTTCAGTCCGATCGGCGGGCTGGAGGAGTCGAACCTCGTGCTGTTGTTCATCGTGGCGTTCGCGTTGTCCACCGACTACGGCGTGTTCCTGCTCGCGCGCATCAAGGAGTACCACGACACCGGCATGCCGACCCGCCAAGCGGTCGCGTACGGGCTCGAGCGCACGGGGCGGCTGGTGACCGCGGCGGCGCTGTTGTTCTGTGTGGCGATCGGCGCGTTCGCCACGTCGCACATCTTCTTCGTCAAGCAGCTCGGTGTGGGCGCGGCGTTGGCGGTGGCGATCGACGCGACCGTCGTGCGCGCGCTGCTCGTGCCCGCGTTGATGGCGCTGCTGGCCGAGCGCAACTGGTGGGCGCCGCGCCCGCTGCGCTGGCTGCATGATCGCATCGGCCTGCGCGAAGACGAGCCCCACAAACCGCGCGAGTCGCGTGAGCCTCGCCATCGCGAACGTCCGAGCATCGATGACATCGAGATCGGCCCGCTCACCTTCACGGAGGTGCGCCAAGCTCACGAGCGCCGCGTACGGCGCGTGCCGCGCAGCTAGGGTGGAACGCAGCTAGGGGTGGGAACGCAGCTAGGGGTGGGAACGCGGCTAGGGGTGGGAACGCGGCTACCGTGGGAAGTATCCACACCCTGCGGCGTCTTAACAGATCATGAGATCGACCAAGCGCATCGGCATCGCTGCGCTGATCGCCCTGGCCGGCGCCGCCGTGGCAGTGATCCCAGCGGTCGCCAGCTCGGATACGAGCCCCACGGTGAACGGCTTGGACACGGTTGTGTGGTCGCCTGCGCAGGTTTCGGTCGACGTCGGTGGCAGCGTCAACTTCGTGAACTCGAGCGGCGTGCTGCACGGCGTCGTGTGGAACGGCGGACCTGCCACGCCCACCTGCAGCGGCATTCCGCTCGGCGATAACTTCGGCTCGAGCTGGAGCGGGTCGTGCGCGTTCGCACAGGCGGGCACGTACAGCTACTACTGCTCCTATCACGGGTCGAGCATGGCCGGCAAGGTGATCGTGAGCGCGCCGGGCTCGCCGACCACCCCCACGACCTCCACGCCGACGGGCACGACCACGACCGGCTCGACACCCGGGGGCGGCACGCCCCTGCCGCTGGCGCTCGGTGCGGTATCGGTGGCCAAGACCCAGCACGGCACGAGCGTGCGCGGCAGCGCGAAGCTCGGTCAGGCGGGGTCGCGCTTGGAGGTCGACCTCGGTGCTCCCACGGCGGCGCTAGCAGCGTCTTACGGCAGCACCAAGTCGAACGCCGGGCGCCTGATCAAACGCGCTGTGGGGTCGGGCAAGGTGAGCTTCTCAGCGCGCCTGAACGCGAAAGCCAGGCAGGCCCTGCGCCGTCGCGGGCGGCTGGCGCTGAAGGTAACGATCACGGTTGCCCCGCCGGGCGGCGCCGCCCGGCACGCGACGCGTCACGTGACGCTGCGCGGCTGAGCCCGTCCTGTTCCCGCCCGCCGGGCCCCGGCTCGCCCCGGCCCGGCCCGCTACCGTCTCGCTCGATGTCTGCTCGCATTGGTCTGCTCGGTCTCGGATCGAACGTCGGTGAGCGCCGCACGCACCTGCAGGCGGCGGTCGACGCGCTGCCGGCGGCAGGTGTGCGGGTGCTGGCGAGCTCGTCCGTCTACGACACCGACCCGGTCGGAGAGGTGCCCGATCAGGCGAGCTTCCTGAACGCGTGCGTGCGTGTCGAGACGGAGCTCGAGCCGCTGGAGCTGCTCGATGCGGCCAAGCACGTCGAGCGGCAGCTGGGACGCGCGCTGGATGGGGCTGAGTACGTGCGTCACGGGCCGCGCACGATCGACATCGACGTGCTCCTGCTGGGCAAGCTGCAGTTGCGCCATCCGCGCATGACGCTGCCGCACGAGCAGGTGCTGGCCAGACGTTTTGTGCTGATCCCCGCGTTGGAGCTAGATTTCGAGCAGATCACGCCGGCCGGGGTGAAGCTCGCGGACGCGCTGGCGGCGCTGGCGCCGGACGAGGGCGTGCGCTGGCACGGGCCGCCGCTGCGTGTGGCGCCGCGGCACTTGTGAGCTGGCGCTGTGCGTAGCGCCGCCACGTGTGAGCCGGCGCAGATCGACGAGCGTGCGCCGATCGCGCCGCGCCCGTGTCTCAGCGAACGACGACTTTGCCGACCATCAGCGGATGGACGGTGCACCGGTACTTGAACGTGCCGCTGTGCGTGAAGCGGTGCGTGAACGACCCGCGCGTCTTGGTGTGAGAGCGGAAGCTGTGGGCGATCACGTTGTGGAGGATCCCGCCGTCGCGCCACACCCAGGTGACGCTGTCGCCGCGGTTGATCGTCACGTTGCCCGGCACGAACGTGCTGTCGCGCAGCAGCACCGTGCGGCTGCGCGCGAGCCGTGCTCCGCCGGAAGCTGTGGTGGGCAGCAGCGCAGCGCCTGCTAGGGAGGCCGTGGCCAGCACGGCGAGTGTCCTCGAGCTCATCCCTGGTCGAGGGTAGCGGGGCGCGCCGGCCGGGACACGCGGTTCGCTTCCGCGAACAGACGATGGACGGGGCTCCGCGTGGCGAACAGAGGATGGACGAGAGGATGGACGGGGCTCCGCGCTGTGTAGTCGTCGGTTTTAGATGGTGCTGCGCGCGCGTACGCGTGCGCGCGCAGCACCATGAAAAAGATGGGAAGGATCTGCGTGCGCAAGCGTCTTACGTGATGAGGAGCACAGGCCGCGAACCTGCCGTGGCCTGTGGCGATAGACACAAGCTTCCCTTGGTGTCCCTGATCGGAAAGGTTGAGACCGTGAGACTGCGCAAGCGCTACCTACCGCTAGTCGCGCTGCTCGGCGCAGCCGTCGCGGTGCTGCCGAACATCGCGAGCTCTGCCACCAGCACGACCGTCAACGCGACAGCTGTGTCGTTGTACGGCTTCGCCTGGTCGCCCACGCCCGCCGCGATCACCCCCGGCGGCACGGTGACGTTCGCCAACGCCTCGGCGACGATGCACGGGATCATCTGGCAAAGCACCCCAGCGACTCCCACGTGCGACGCGAGCGTGCCGGTCGGCGCAGGCAACTTCTCCACGAACTGGAGCGGCACGTGCACGTTCGGGCAGGCTGGGACTTACACCTACTACTGCTCCTACCACCTGTCCGCGATGTCGGGGACGATCTATGTCAACGCCGATGGCACGGTGCCGTTCACGACGCCGCCTCCGCCGCCTCCTCCTCCGCCGCCGCCCCCGCCACCACCCCCGACCACGACGACTACGACGACGCCAACGCCGCCGCCGACTGGTACGACGACGACCAGCACGACACCGACCCAGCAGACCGGCACAGCGGCCGCAGACACGGGCTCCACGCCAGCGCCCGTGGACAGCGGCGGGGACGTGGCTACGATCGCCACGCCGTCATTGACCATCGTCAAGACCCAGCACGGCACGAGCGTGCGCGGCAGCGCCAAGATCGCGTCGTCCGCGAACGGCGCGCGGATGCAGGTCGAGCTGCTCGCCAAGAGCGCGGCGCTCGCGCGCAAGGGCTCCGCGCAGGTGCGTGTCGGCAGGCTCGTGCGCGCGTCGGTGCGTGCCGGCAAGGTGTCGTTCGCGGTGACGCTCAACGCCGCGGCGAAGCGCGCGCTGCGCCTGCACGGGCAGCTCACGGTGACGGTCAAGGTCACGCTCACGCCCGCGCACGGCGGCGGGGCGGTGAGCAGCTCGCGCGGCGTCGTCCTGCGCCACTGATCAGCCGACATCAGTCAGACTGTGGGCAGCGCGACCCAGAAGGAGGCCTCCACCGATGGAGCCAAACCCCACAGTCGATCTCTTGCAGGGCAGGATCAGCTATCGCGACACCGGCGCCGGCAATACCGGCGGCGGCGCGAGCTCGGGCGATCCGATCGTGTTCGTCCACGGACTGCTGGTCGACGGGCGGCTGTGGCGCAAGGTCACGCCGCTGCTGGAAAGCGAGTTCCGCTGCATCGTCCCCGACCTGCCGCTGGGCGCGCACACGCACGCGCTGCGCGTGGATGCGGATCGCTCGCCGCGCGGGGTGGCCCACCTGCTGGCTGACTTCCTGGAGCAGCTGGGTCTGGAGCGCGTGACGCTGGTGGCCAACGACACTGGCGGGGCGATCGCTCAGCTGCTCGTGACCGAGCGCCCGGAGCGCATCGGGCGGCTGGTGCTGACGCCGTGCGACGCGTATGAGAACTTCCTGCCGCCCGTGTTTCGCCCGCTGCAGTGGCTGGCGCGCGTGCCGGGCGCGCTGACGTTCGTCGTGCAGGGCATGCGGCTCGCGCCGCTGCGCCGCTCACCGCTCGGGTTCGGGCTGCTGACCAAGCGGCCGATCCCCGACGAGATCACCGGCGCGTGGGCCGGCGCGTTCCTCGGCGACGCCGGTGTGCGGCGCGACGCGATCGGGCTGCTGCGCGGGATCGACAAGCGCGACACGCTCGCCGCGGCCGAGAAGCTGAAGACGTTCGAGTGTCCGACGCTGCTCGCGTGGGCCGCCGAGGATCGCTTCTTCAAGCTGCGCTTCGCGGAGCGCCTCGCGCGCGACATCCCCAACGCCCGGCTGGAGCCGATCGCCGACAGCGGCACATTCGTGTCAGAGGATCAGCCCGAGCGCCTGGCCGAGCTGATCGCGCAGTTCGCGCGTGAGCCCTACACCGCGACGGGCGCGGGCAACCAGTCTGCCGGCAGCGTGCCGGGCGCGACCTCGCCGACCATCGGCGAGAAGTAGCGCGTCAGCCGCTCGCACGGGCGGCCCGCGATCAGCGGGCGCGCGTCGCCGATCGTCACCAGCAGCCTGATCGAGCTGCCGATCTGCAGATCCGCGGCGTTGGGCTGATCGCCGCCGAGCACGCCCGCGTCGATCCACCCGTCGATCCGGTCGAGGTAGCCCGGCAGCGCGCTCAGGTCCGCACGCGCGTTCGCCTCGCCAGCGTCGTTCTTGCGCGCCATCAAGCGCGCCGTCAGCGGCAGCGAGGGGCGGATCAGCACATCGGGGATCGGCAGCTTCGAATCGGCCGCGTAGCTCAGCATCTCGGTGGGCTTGAACATGAACGCCGCGTCGATGATGCGCCGCGGCACGCCCTGCAGCACCTCGTCGCCCCAGCGCTCGGCTTCCAGCACGCGCTCACGCGCGTCAGGGTCGGACGGCAGCAGCGCCGGCTCGGGCACGAGCTCGTCTAGACGTCGCAGGATCGCGCGCGACCCGACCAGGCGCTCGCCGTTCATGCGCATTCCCGGAACGGTGTTGCCGCCCCAGCGCAGCGGCCCGATCACGAGCTGGCTCATCGGCAGCAGCTCGATGCGTTTGAACGGGATCGACTTGAGCTCCAGCGCGGCCTCGACGGCAGCGCATGGATGGGACCCTGGGAGGGCGTAGAGCTTGGCCGTCATCGCCGCCGAGCATAATGCCCAGCGATGCTGCTCGTCGTCGACGTCGGAAACACGCAAACGCACTTTGGGGCTTTCCGCGGGGAAGAGCTGGTCGAGCACTGGCGCTTCGCCACCGTGCGCCAGTCGACCGCGGACGAGCTCGGTGCCGCGCTGTCCAACCTGCTGGCGTTGCGCGGACTCAGCTTCGAGGACCTGACGAGCTCGATCGTGTCCTCGACCGTGCCGCAGCTCGAGCCCGAGTGGACCGCGATGGCCAGCCGCTACCTGGGCCACGAGATGCTCGCGGTCGGACCCGGGCTGCGCACCGGCATGGCGATCCGCTACGACAACCCGCGCGAGATCGGCGCCGACCGGCTCGTCAACGCGGTCGCGATCCGCGAGCGCTTCGGCGGCCCGGCGGTGTGCGTGGACTTCGGCACAGCCACGACCTTCGACGTGGTCTCACAGGACGGGGAGTACGTCGGCGGCGCGCTGATGACCGGCATCGAGATCTCGCTCGACGCGCTGTCCGAGCGCGGCGCGCGGCTGCCGAAGATCGAGCTGGCGCCGCCGCGCGGAGTGATCGGCAAGAACACGATCGACGCGATTCGCTCTGGCGTGGTGTTCGGCTATGCCGGCGCTGTCGACGCGATTCTGCGGCGCCTGTACGAGGAGCTCGGTCAGCCCGTGTCGGTGGTCGCCACCGGCGGTCTCGGGCGCCTGGTGGTGCCCTACACGCAGGAGATCAAGGAAGTCGACGACCTGCTGACGCTCACCGGGCTGCGCCTGATCCACGAGCGCAACAGCTAGCCGCCCGCGGGAAGCGCCGCCGCCCCACGACGGAGCGCCGACTCTCCCAGGCCCCGAGAGCCACCTCACACGCCGGCGGGGGAGTTCTCGTAACAATGAGCAGCATGGAGTCGCTCTCCGACCCGTGGATGCTCGGCCCGCTGCGCGTGCCCAACCGCGTGCTGCTCGCGCCGCTGGCCGGCATCGGCAACTGGTTCGTGCGCCTGCAAGCCAAGCGCTACGGCGCCGGCATGGCCGTCTCGGAGATGGTCTCCAGCCACGCGCTGCACCACAACAACGAGCGCACGTGCGTCGAGATGCTGCGCATCCACCCCGACGAGCGCCCCGGCGGGCCGGTGTCGATCCAGCTGTTCGGCGCCGACCCCGAGGTGATGCGCTCCGCCGCCGCGCGCGTCGCCGCAGCAGGCGCGGATGCGATCGACCTGAACATGGGCTGCCCCGTGCCGAAAGTCTGCAAAACCGGCGCCGGCGCCGCGCTGCTCGCCGACCCCGACCGGGCCGTGGCGGTCACGATCGCCGCGCGCGAAGCCAGCGGGCTGCCGGTCACCGTGAAGCTGCGCTCCGGCCAGCGCGCCGGCGACCAGCAGGGCTTCGAGCTGGCCCGGCGCCTGGTCGAAGACGCCGGCGCCGCGGCGATCTCTTTCCACCCGCGCTCGGCCGCCGTACACCACCGCGGCACTCCCGACTACGAGCTCGCGGCGCGCCTGGTGCAGTGCCTGCCGGCGCCGCTGATCCTCTCCGGCGGGCTCAGCGACGCCGAGCGCGCGCGCGACGCGTACGAGCGTACGGGCGCTGCCGCGGTGATGCTCGCACGCGGGTCGCTCGGCAACCCGTGGCTGTTCGCCCAGCTGTTGGGCACGCGCGAGCACGGTCCGGCGCCGGAGGAGATCCGCGCCGAGCTGGACTGGGTGATCGACCGTGCGGTCGAGCACCTGGGGCGGGTGCGCGCGACGCGCTATCTGCGCAAGTTCTACCCGTGGTACGTCGGTCGCCTGGGGCTCGAGAAGCCCGCCGCCAAGCGCCTGCAAGAATCGCTGCAATCGGCGCAAACGCTGGAGGATGCGCGTGCTCTGCTCGAGCTCGAGCGAGTTCCCGCGGCGCTCGGAGCCTGACCCGTTGGAGCGCGGATCGCGCGTCGCTATACTGCGGCGCTCGCTGTAGCCCTCCGGCTCGCGAACCCCCGCTTACCGGCGGGATTTTGCTGATTGTCAGCCTCACCAACCCGCAACCAAGGGTCACATGCCGAAGGACGTCATCCTCACCCCAGAAGGCCTCGAAAAGCTCAAGGACGAGCTCGCGCTGCTGTCCACCGAGAAGCGCCGCGAAGTCGCTGAGCGCATCAAGGAGGCCCGCGAGTTCGGCGACATCTCCGAGAACTCGGAGTACGACGACGCCAAGAACGAGCAAGCGATGCTCGAAAGCCGGATCGCCCAGCTCACCGAGAAGGTGCGCATGGCGAGCGTGATCGAAGCCAAGGACCTCTCCACCGACGTGGTCGCGGTCGGCTCGGTCGTACACGTCAAGGACGAGAAAACCGGCGTGTCGGCCAAGTACACGATCGTCGGCTCGGCCGAGGCGAAGCCGTCCGACAACAAGCTCTCCAACGAGTCCCCCGTCGGGCGTGCGCTGCTCGGCCACCGCCGCAACGACACCGTTGCGGTCAAGGTGCCCCGTGGGCCGGCGCGCAAGCTCACGATCACCAAGATCGACGTCGGGCTCAAGTAGCGTGCCCGCATGAGCGGGCACGAGGAGGACGAGCAGGACGAGCAGCACGGCCTGCCGGAGCTGATCGCGGCGCGCCGCGCGAAAGCCGAGCGCTTGCGCGCCGACGGCGGCGACTCGTTCCCGTACGCGTTCGGCGGGTCCGTTGCGATCGCTGCGGTGCGCGACACCCATGCGGCGCTCGCGCCCGGCGTCGAAACCGAGGACTCGCGCCGTGTGGCCGGCCGCCTGGCCGCGCGCCGCGGCCAGGGCAGAGCAGCGTTCCTCGACCTGGTCGACCGCAGCGGCCGGATTCAGCTGCACGCGCGCGCCGACGTGCTCGGCGACGACGCGTTCGCACGGCTGGTGTCGCTCGACCTCGGCGACTTGCTCGGCGTCGACGGCACGGTGTTCGCCACCAAGCGCGGCGAGCTGTCGTTGCGCGTCGACTCCTTTCAGGTGCTCGCCAAGTCGCTGCGCCCGCCGCCCGACAAGCACCACGGCCTGCAGGACGTCGAGACGCGCTATCGCCAGCGTGAGCTGGACCTGATCGCCAACGAGGACGCGCGCGCCCTGTTCATCGACCGCGCGCGGATCGTCTCCGCGGTGCGCTCGTACCTGGACGGCAATGGGTTCATCGAGGTCGAGACGCCAGTGCTGCAGCCGCTCTACGGCGGCGCGCTAGCGCGTCCTTTTACGACCCATCACAACGCGCTCGATCGCATGCTCTACCTGCGGATCGCCACCGAGCTGTACCTCAAGCGCCTGATCGTCGGCGGCCTCGAGCGGGTGTACGAGCTGGGCAAGGACTTCCGCAACGAAGGCATCTCGCCGAAGCACAACCCCGAGTTCACGATGGTCGAGTGGTACGAGGCGTACGCGGACTACCGCGACGAAGCCGCGCGCCTGGAGGCGCTCGTCAGCGGGGTGGCGGAAGCGGTCGGCTACGCGGGCGAGCTGGACTTCGGCGCTCCCTGGCAGCGCATCGGGTTCGTGCCGGCCGTCGAGCAGGCCACCGGCATCGACCTGCTTGCGCTGCGCGACTCGGAAACACTGGCGCACGCGATCGTGCAAAGCGGCCTGCAGGTGCGCACCGAAGGCCAGACGTGGCCGCAGCTCGCCGACGAGCTGCTGTCGAAGTTCGTCGAGCCCACGCTCGAGCAGCCGACGTTCATCCTCGACTACCCGATCGAGCTGTCGCCGTTCGCGCGCGCTCACCGCGACGACCCGCGCCTGGCCGAGCGCTGGGAAGCGTTCGCCGGCGGCATGGAGATCGCCAACGCCTTCAGCGAGCTCAACGACCCCGATGTGCAGCGGGAACGCTTCGATTCCCAGCGCCGCCTGGCCGAGCTCGGCGATGAGGAGACGCAGCCCTATGACGAGCTGTTCCTGGAAGCGCTCGAGCACGGAATGCCGCCCACCGGCGGCGTCGGCCTCGGCATCGACCGGCTCGTGATGATTCTCACCGGCCGCCGCTCGATCCGTGAGGTCGTGCTGTTCCCGGCGATGCGCTGAGCGACTGCACGGGGCCGGTTGGTCGATTGGTAGACTGTGCTCTGGCGTCTATGGGACCCGGGCACTCATCTTTTTCGGCGTTTTCGACGAAGAGGGAGGGTAACGGGTAGTTCATCGTCCCCGATACCGCATATTCTCGATTCCGTTCGACTCACGACCTCTAGACCACCAACAGCACACGTAGCGTGAGGCGCAGCCCTAAAGGCGCCGTCCTTGCAGGAAGGAAGCAGCATCATGTTCGAGCGATTTACAGAACGTGCACGGCAGGTGGTCGTTCTCGCGCAAGAGGAAGCGCGAACGCTCAAGCACAACTACATCGGCACCGAGCACATCCTGCTCGGGCTGCTGCGCGAGGAAGAGGGCCTAGCCGCGCGTGTGCTGGAGAGCCTTGACATCACCGTCGAGCGCGTGCGCGCGCAGGTGGTGCGCATCGTCGGCTCCGGTGAAGAAGTCACTTCGGGTCAGATCCCGTTCACGCCGCGCGCCAAGAAAGTGCTCGAGCTGGCGCTGCGCGAAGCGCTGAGCCTAGGACACAACTACATCGGCACCGAGCACATCCTGCTCGGCCTGGTGCGCGAGAACGAAGGCGTCGCCGCCCGCATCCTGCTCGACTTCGACGCCGACTCGGAGAAGATCCGCAACGAGGTCATCCGCATGCTGTCCGGCCCCGGCGGCCGTCGCCAGGGGCAGGGCCAGGCATCCGGCGCCTCCGGCTCCGGTCCGGCCGAGGGCAAGAAGTCCTCGAAGCTGCTCGACCAGTTCGGGCGCAACCTGACGAAGCTCGCGGCCGAGGGCAAGCTCGACCCCGTCGTCGGGCGCGAGACCGAGATCGAGCGGATCATGCAGATCCTCTCGCGCCGCACGAAGAACAACCCCGTGCTGATCGGCGAGCCCGGCGTCGGCAAAACCGCCGTGGTCGAAGGCCTGGCGCAGCGCATCACCAACGCCGACGTGCCCGAGCTGTTGAAAAACAAGCAGATCTACACGCTCGACCTGGCGGCGCTCGTGGCCGGCTCGAAGTACCGCGGCGAGTTCGAAGAGCGCCTGAAGAAGGTGATGAAGGAGATCACCCAGCGCGGCGACATCATCCTGTTCATCGACGAGCTGCACAACCTCGTCGGAGCCGGCGCGGCCGAAGGCGCGATCGACGCGGCCTCGATCCTCAAGCCGGCGCTGGCGCGCGGCGAGCTGCAGACGATCGGCGCAACCACGCTCGACGAATACCGCAAGTACCTCGAGCGCGACTCGGCGCTGGAGCGGCGCTTTCAGCAGATCCGCGTGGAAGAGCCGACGATCGACCAGACCGTCGAGATCCTCAGGGGTCTGCGCGACCGTTACGAGCAGCACCACAAGGTGCAGATCACCGACGAAGCGCTGCGCGCCGCCGGCGAGCTCGCCGACCGCTACATCGCCGACCGCTTCCTGCCGGACAAGGCGATCGACCTGATCGACGAAGCCGCGTCGCGGATGCGCATCAAGTCGATGACCTCGCCGCCCGCCAACCGCGAGCTCGAAAGCCAGATCGAGACCACCCGCCGCGAGAAGGAAGCCGCGATCGAGGCGCAGGAGTTCGAGAAGGCCGCCGCGCTGCGCGACAAAGAGCGCAAGCTCACCAACAAGAAGCGCGAGCTCGAAGAGGAGTGGGAAGCCGGCGAGTCCAGCGAGCGTCCCGCGATCGGCGAAGAAGAGATCGCCGACATCGTCTCGATGTGGACCGGCATCCCCGTGTTCAAGCTCACCGAAGCGGAGACACAGAAGCTGATCCGCATGGAAGACGAGCTGCACAAGCGCGTGATCGGCCAGCACCCCGCGATCGAAGTGATCTCGAAAGCGATCCGGCGCTCGCGCGCGGGCCTGAAGGACCCCAAGCGCCCGACCGGCTCGTTCATCTTCCTCGGCCCCTCCGGCGTCGGCAAGACCGAGCTGGCGCGCACGCTCGCCGAGTTCCTGTTCGGCGACGACGACGCGATGATCCGCATCGACATGTCCGAGTACATGGAGAAGCACGCCGTCTCGCGCCTGGTCGGCTCGCCTCCCGGGTACATCGGCTACGACGAAGGCGGTCAGCTGACCGAAGCCGTGCGGCGCAAGCCCTACAGCGTGCTGCTGCTCGACGAGATCGAGAAAGCCCACCCGGATGTGTTCAACATCCTGCTGCAGATCCTCGAGGACGGCCGGCTCACCGACGCCCAGGGGCGCACGGTGGACTTCCGCCACGCGATCGTGATCATGACGTCGAACATCGGCGCATCTGAGATCGCGCGCAACACGCCGCTGGGATTCGCCGTCTCCGACGACGAGACCGGGATCACCTACGACGACATGAAAAACCGCATCATGGGCGAGCTCAAGAAGGTGTTCCGCCCCGAGTTCCTCAACCGCATCGACGACGTGATCGTGTTCCACAAGCTGCAGAAGGACGAGATCAAGCAGATCGTCGAGCTGCTGCTGCTGCGGATCCGCGAGACGATGGCCGAACGGGAGCTGCAGCTCGAGCTCACCGACCCGGCCAAGGACATGCTCGTCGAGAAGGGCTGGGACCCCGCGATGGGCGCCAGACCGCTGCGGCGTGCGATCCAGCGCTACATCGAGGACCCGCTGGCTGACTTCGTGCTGCGTGAGCAGCTGATGCCGGGCGCCACGGTGGTCGTCAACCCGCCCGAGGGCGAGAACGGCGACGTGCGCCTGACGATCGTCAAACCGAAGAAGCAGAAAACACCCGTCGGCGTTGGCGCGTCCGAGAGCGCTCCGGCGGAGCTCACCGAGGGCGACGAGCCGCCCGCGGAAGCAGCGCCGCCGAGCGAGCAGTAGGCGCGGGAAGCTGAGCACAGCTCCGCAGTTCAGCGTGACACCGATGGTGGCCGGCGATTGGCCATCGGTGTCACGCATCTACGCGGCCGGGATCGCCGCGGGCAACGCCACGTTCGAGCACACGATCCCGAGCTGGCAGCAGTGGAGCGCCGCGCGCGTGCAAGCCACCAGCCTGGTCGCGCGCACGCCCGCCGACGACGTGCTCGGCTGGGCTGCGCTCACGCGCGGGTCGGCGCGCGCGGTGTACAGCGGCGTGGGCGAAGTCAGCATCTACGTAGACCCCGCGCACACACGCGCCGGCGTCGGCGCAGCGCTGCTGCACGGTCTGATCGAAGCATCCGAGCGCGCCGGCTTCTGGACGCTCGAAGCGGGGATCTTCCCCGAGAACCCCGCGAGCATCGCGCTGCACGAGCGCTGCGGCTTCGAGCTGCTCGGCACGCGCGTGCGTATCGGGCGCATGCGCGACGGGCGCTGGCGCGACGTGCTGCTATACGCACGCCGCAGCACCGTCGTCGGCCTCGACTGAAAGGAGCGCCGCACGCGGCGTGAGGTCACGATGACCCGGGTCGATGGACACCTGCGCTACGACGAGCCAGGGCGTCGGCACCGGCACGTACGCTGCGTCAATGGCACGCGCGCAAACAATCCATCGCTGCTCGCAGTGCGGACACCAGTCGGCCCAGTGGCACGGGCAGTGTCCGGACTGCGGCGCGTGGAACACCCTGGTCGAGGAGCGCGTGCCGGCGACGGCGACGGCCACGGGTGCGCGCGGCGCCGGGGGACTCAGAGGCACGAACGCCGCGGCGCGCTCCGCGCCCAGCGCGGCTCCGCGGCGGCTGAGCGAAGTCGGGGCGGCGCCGGTCGCGCGTCTGTCCACCGGCATCGGCGAGCTCGACCGGGTGCTCGGCGGCGGGCTCGTGCCCGGCTCGCTCGTGCTGCTCGGCGGGTCGCCGGGCATCGGCAAGTCGACGCTCACCAACATGGCGCTCGGGCATCTCGCGCGCGCCGGTGAGCCGGTGCTGTACGTCAGCGGCGAGGAATCCGCCGAGCAGGTGCGGTTGCGCGCCGAGCGCCTCGCACCCGGCGCGTTGGACGTGCCGATCCTCGCCGAAACGGATCTCGACACGGTGCTGCAAACGCTCGCCGAGCAGGCGCCGAAGGTGTGCGTGATCGACTCCGTGCAGACGCTGCGCTGCGGCGAGCTGTCCGGCGCGCCCGGGTCGGTCGGGCAGGTGCGCGAGGTTGCCGGGCGGATCATGGAGCTCGCCAAGGTGCGCGGCGTCGCGGTGATCCTCGTTGGCCACGTCACCAAGGACGGCGCGCTCGCAGGCCCGCGCGTGCTCGAGCACCTGGTCGACTGCGTGCTGCAGTTCGAAGGCGAGCGCGAGCGCCCATACCGCGAGCTGCGCGCGCTCAAGAACCGCTTCGGGTCGACCAGCGAAGCGGGGCTGTTCGAGATGCGCCAGGGCGGCCTCGTGGAGGTGCTCGACGCATCCGCCAGGTTCGTCGCCGCAGCGACGCGCGCGCCCGGCAGCGTGGTGCTGGCCGCGATGGAAGGCTCACGCCCGCTGCTTGTCGAGGTGCAGGCGCTGGTCGCCCCGTCGGAGCTCGAGCAGCCCCGCCGCGTCGTATCCGGGCTCGACCGCAACCGCCTGGCACTGGTGCTCGCGATCCTGGGGCGTCACGGCGGGCTCGGCACGGGCGCCGCGGATGTGTTCGTCAACGTCGTCGGCGGCGTGCGCGTGGACGAGCCGGGCGTCGACCTCGCGGTCGCGCTGGCCGTGGCCAGCGCCAGCCGCGGCGTTGCGCTGCAGGGCGCGCCGCGCGCGTGCTTCGGCGAGCTCGGGCTGACCGGCGAGCTGCGCTGGGTCGGCCATCCGGAGCGGCGCATCGCGGAAGCTTCCAAGCACGGGCTGCGCGATGTGATCGCTCCCCAAGGCAGCGGCGCGCAGGCATCCGAGGCGGCCACGCTGCGCGCAGCGCTGGCGCTCGCGCTGCCGCGCGGCGAGCGTGATTCACCGCGTCGCGTGCGTGTGGTTTGACGCGCCCGCCCAGCGTTGATCCGTCCCCTGCGCCGGCGCGCTGCAGGGGTATGCGGGGCGCGGTTTGGCGCGCTTTGCGCAGCGCTGCGTAAATCCCTCGAATCTCACTGTAAATAAGCGCTTAATGCCGTAGAATGGATAGGAGTGCCTTCACGATCCGGCGAAGATCTAGACTCAGAAGTACGACAGGAACCCGGACTTGTAAAGGCGCTGGAGATGGTGGCGCCTGGCACGGCGCTGTACGAAGGGATCGAGAACATCATGCACGCCCGCACCGGCGGCTTGATCGTGATCGGCGAGCCCGATGATCTGAGCTTTCTGAACTCCGGGGGGATCAAGCTCGACATCGACTACACCCCGGCGTTCCTCTACCAGGTCGCAAAGATGGACGGCGCGATCATCCTCAACGCGAACGCGACCAAGATCGCGATGGCGAACGTGCAGCTGATGCCGGACCCGACGATCCTCTCGCACGAGACGGGCACCCGTCACCGCACGGCCGAGCGCGTGTCCAAGCAGACCGACGCGCTCGTGATCGCCGTATCCCAGCGCCGTGAGGTCGTGTCGCTGTACGTCGACGGTGCCAAATACATCCTCGAGGACATCCCGCTGGTGCTGGCGAAGGCCAACCAAGCGCTCGCGACGCTCGAGAAGTACCGTACGCGTCTGGATCAGGTGTCCACGCGCCTGACCGCGCTGGAGTTCGAAGGCGGCGCGACACTGCACGACGTGCTCACCGTGCTGCAGCGCTCGGAGCTCGTCACGCGCATGGCCGTCGAGATCGAGCGCTACATAGTCGAGCTCGGCACCGAAGGCCGGCTGATCGAGATGCAGCTCGAGGAGACGATGGTCGGCACGGCCGCTGAGAAAGCCGCGCTCGTGCACGACTACCTCGCTGACTTCTCCGACGAGGGGTTCGCCTCGGCGCTCGACCAGATCGGGCGCCTGGCCCACCAGGATCTGCTCGACTTCGGACGTCTGGCCGAGCTGCTCGGCTACGACCGCAAGCTCAACACGCTCGACTATCCCGTCTCGCCGCGTGGCTACCGCATCCTGGGGCGCGTCCCCCGGCTGCCGAAGCTCGTGGTCGGTCAGATCGTCAAGGAGTTCGGGGGACTCGACGAGCTACTGGCCGCCACCGACGCGGAGCTCGAGACAGTCGAGGGGGTCGGGGAGATCCGTGCGAAGGACATCCGCGAGGGCCTACGCCGGTTGCAGGAGATCAATCTCGTGGACCGTTACCTGCAGACTTGAGCCCAGGTCGCCTGGGCGGCCGCAACCAAGGAGGACACCATTCCGCAAGCAACCGAAGAAGACCTGTTGGCCGAGCTCGAGGTCACTCGAGAAGTCGAGTTCATCGAGTTCGAGCTGGGCGACCATGTCGTGTACCCCCATCACGGCGCCGGCAAGGTGCTGAAGAAGGAGCAGATGGAGATGCTCGGCGAGACTCGCGAGTACCTCACCATCAAGATCCTTCACAACGACATGACGGTCAAGGTGCCGACCGAGAACGCCGCGATCGCGGGTCTGCGTCGAGTGATCGACGAGGAGACGGTCGAGAAGGTGCTGAACGTGCTGCGCGACGAAGTATCCGAGATGCCGAAGAACTGGAACCGGCGCTTCAAGCACAACCGCGACAAGATCAAGACCGGCGACATCTACGAGCTGGCCGAGGTCGTGCGCAACCTCTCGCTGCGCGAGAGCGAGAAGGGCTTGTCGACCGGCGAGAAGCAGATGTTCACGCGCGCCAAGAAGATCCTCGCGTCCGAGCTGATGTACGCGCTCGACAAAGACGAGGACGAGGCTGAGAACTACCTCGACGAGCTGCTCGCCACCTCCGCCACGAGCCAGATGGCGATGGCCAAGTAGCAAGCGACAGCTCCCGCGCACGCAGCAGACGCGACGCGACGCGACGCGACGTTCGCTCGTCGGCTGCGTGCACGGGAGTTGCTCGAGGAGGGGATGACTCACAGTGGCGCTCGCCTTGATCCTGGCTGCCGGACGCGGCGAGCGACTCGGCGCCGCACGCCCGAAAGCGCTCGTGGAGCTCGGCGGGCGCGCGCTGATGGACTGGAGCATCGACGTGCTCGCGCGCGTGCCGGCGATCGAGCGGATCGTGCTGGCGCTGCCGCCCGGCGTGGAAGCTCCCGCGCTGGGCGCGTCGCCGGCGGGGGGGATCACCAAGCTGGCGTCGGCTGGTGGGGCACCTGAGCCTGCAGCTGCGGGCCGGCTCGCCGAGGTGATCGGCGTGCAGGGCGGAGCGGCGCGCTCGCAGTCGGTGCGGCGTGCGCTGGCCGCGGCCGGCCCGGGTGACCCCGTGCTGATCCACGACGCCGCGCGCCCGCTGCTGACGGCGGAGCTGGTCGAGCGGGTGCTGGCGGCGCTCGACGACGCGGGGGTGGATGCGGCGATCGCCGCCGCGCCGGTGACCGACACGATCAAGCGCGCACACCCCGACGGCACGGTCGCCGAGACGCTAGAGCGCTCGAGCCTGTGGGGGGTGCAGACGCCGCAGGTGTTCCGCCGTGCCGCGCTGGAACGCGCGCTCGACGCGCCTGACGAGGTGCTTGCGACCGCGACGGACGACGCGTGGCTGATCGAGCGAGCGGGCGGCACCGTGCGGCTCGTCGACGCGCCGCGCGAGAACCTGAAGGTGACGACCGAGCTCGACCTGCGTGTCGCCGAGCTGCTGCTGTCGCAGCGCGCGTCGCAGGCGCGTGCTTGAATCCGCGCTCGTGATGCTCAGCGACTACCACCTGCATCTGCGCCCCGACGAGCTCGACGCGACCCCGGAGCAGTACTTCACGCAGGCGAACGCCGAGCGCTACCGCGAGGTTGCGAGCGACCGCGGGATCTCCGAGCTCGGCGTATCCGAGCACGTGTACCGCTTCGAGCAGGCGCTCGACGTGTGGCAGCACCCGTTGTGGCGCGAGTTCGCACACGACGACATCGACGCGTACTGCGAGTTCGTGCGCGAGCACACCGACCTGCGCCTGGGCATCGAAGCGGATTTCGTGCCGGGCACCGAGGACCGGATGGCGAACCTGCTGTGCGAGCGCGACTTCGACTACGTGGTCGGGTCGGTGCATTTCATCCGCGACCACGCGATCGACATGGAGGAGTACGGGATCTGGGGTCAGGGCCGCAGCGCCGAGGAGATCTGGCGGCGGTACTTCGAAACGCTCGGCGAAGCGGCGCGCAGCGGCCTGTTCGACATCCTCGCGCATCCCGACCTGGTGAAGGTGTGGGGCCGGGAGCGGCCGCTGCCCGATGGCGACCTGCGCCGCTACTACGAGTTGGCGCTGGATGGCATCGCGGAATCCGGCATCGCGATCGAGGTGTCGACCGCGGGGTTGCGCAAGCGCGTGCAGGAGCTGTACCCGGCGCCGGCGTTCCTGCAGATGTGCGTGGAAGCCGGCGTGCCGGTGGCGCTGTCGAGCGACGCGCACCGGCCCGAGGACGTCGGCGCGAACTACGACCAGGCGCTCGCGCTGCTGGAGCAGCTGGGCGTGGGCGAACTGTGCGTGTTCGAGCAGCGCGCGCGCCGGCTGCAGCCGATCGGCGCGGCCGTCCGGTGATCCTCACGGGGCTTGGGTATGACTCGCACCGGCTGAGCGCTGGCCGCCGGCTGATCCTTGGCGGCGTTGAGATCCCGCACGAGCAGGGGCTTGACGGGCACTCCGACGCGGACGTGCTGACACACGCGATCATCGACGCGCTGCTCGGCGGCGCGGGCATGGGGGACATCGGCGAGCTGTTTCCCGACAGCGACGAGCGCTACCGCGACGCCGACTCGCTGGTGCTGCTGGCCACGGTGCTGACGAACCTGATCGCAGCGGGGTTCACGGTGCTGAACGTCGACACCACGGTGATCATGGAGCGCCCCAAGCTGGGCGCGCATCGCGGAGAGATTCGCGCGCGGCTGGCGCGCGCGCTCGGGCTGGATGCGGCGCGAGTCAACGTGAAAGCCACGACGGGCGAGGGAATCGGGTTCGTCGGACGCGGCGAAGGCGTCGCGGCGCTGGCGATCGCGACGCTGCAGGCTGCCGACTGACCGATCTCGCCACGCCGCGCGCCGTCGACCAGCGGATCTCGCCACGCCGCGCGCCGTCGACCAGCGGATCTCGCCACGCCGCGGCGCCGTAGACCAGCGGATCTCGGCACGCTGCGCGCCCTCGGCTGACAGATCCCGCGCGCGGCGCTATCGCTAGGGTTGCCCGGCGATGCGCGCGATCCACCTGCAAGACACCCGCAGCGGCAAGCTCCGCAAGCTCGAGCCGCGCGACCCCGGCCAGGTGGGGGTGTACGCGTGCGGTCCGACGGTGTACAGCCGGATCCACATCGGCAACGCGCGCCCGTTCGTGATCTTCAGCCTGATGAAACGCTTCCTGGAGAGCGAGGGTCTGCGGGTGACGCTGGTGGTGAACGTCACGGATGTCAACGACAAGATCTATGACGCGGCTCGCGCCGCGAATCGACCGAGCGCCGAGCTGGCGGCGGAGATGACGGCGCTGTACCGCGCTGACACGGACGGCCTCGGCCTCGGCCGCCCGGACCACGAGCCGCTCGCGTCGGAGACGATCGGGCCGATCGTCGACTACATCCAGACGCTGATCGACAGAGGCCACGCGTACGTGGCGCCGCTGCCCGGGCACGCGGACGGCGCCGGCGACGTGTTCTTCCGCGTGCGTTCGGACGCAGACTACGGGTCGCTGTCACACCGCCAGCTGCAGGACATGGACCAGGGCGAGGACATCGAGGGCACCGAGCGCAAAGAGGATCCGATGGATTTCGCGCTGTGGAAGGCGCACAAGCCGGGGGAGGACACGGCGTGGGACGCGCCGTGGGGGCGCGGCCGCCCGGGCTGGCACATCGAGTGCTCGGCGATGGCGGAGAGCCTGCTCGGCGTCGGCTTCGACATCCACGGCGGCGGCTCTGATCTCGTGTTCCCCCACCATGAGAACGAAGCTGCGCAGACGCGCGCGGCGCGCGGCGCGGAGCTCGCGCGCCTGTGGGTTCACAACGGCATGATCCAGACGACCGGCGAGAAGATGGCGAAGTCGGTCGGCAACATCGCGCTGCTGCACGAGGTGCTCGAGCAGTACGGGCGCGACGTGGTGGTGATGTACCTGATCGGCGGTCACTACCGTCAGCCGTTGGCGTTCTCACCGTCGGAGCTGGACGACGCCGCTCGCCGTGTACAGCGGATCCGCGACGCGCTCGGCCGGCTGCAGCCCGGTGCGCCGAGCCCGCCCGACATGGCCCATCACCGCGAGGCGTTCGTGCAGGCGCTCGCGGACGACTTCAACACGCCCAAGGCGCTGGCGTCGCTGTTCGAGTGGGTCAGAGAGGCAAACAGGCGCGAGCAGGCCGTCGGTGATGCCGACATACGCGCGATGCTCGACAGGTTGGGCTTCGACGGGCTCATCGCCGTAGAGAGCGTGAGCGATGTCGACAGCGCTCATCCTGAAGCCGCGCGTCTGCTCGAGCGCCGCGAGCTCGCTCGTCGAGAGCGCGACTTCCAGGAAGCCGATCGCCTGCGCGACGAGCTGGGCGCGCTGGGCTGGGAGATCCGCGACGGGCCTAACGGCCCCGAACTGTTCCCGGCAGCCTCGAAGCCTTGAGCGATTCCTCGATCAACTTGCTTGGCTCGGGGAGCGCGGAGTGGAGTACCGGAAAAATGGAAAAGGAAGATGGAAGACGTTTAGGAAGAAGGAAGACGAATCAAAAAAGTAGCTACGCACTACGTGCTGATCGACAGCGGGTGGGCCGACCGCGTGCATGCGGACTGTGGGTGCGCGCATGTGGACTGCGGGTGGGCCGAGTGCTGGCATGCGAGCCGCGCACAGGCCGCCAGTGGAGAAGCGGGTCGTGATCCTCTACGGCCGCAACCCGGTGCGAGAAGCTCTGCGGGGGCGCCGGGCACACATGGTCAAGGAGGTGTGGGCGTCGGGCGGGGCTGCGCGTGAGCCGTGGCTGCAGGGACACGATGTTCGTGTCGTATCCGCCGAGGAGATCGAGTCGCGCTGTGGGTCGAGCAGCCATCAGGGGATCTGTGCTGAGGCCGGCTCCTACCCATACGTGTCCGCGGAGGAGCTGCTGCGCGTCAAGGAGCCGCTGCTGGTGGCGCTCGACCAGGTCCAGGACCCGCAGAACCTGGGGTCGATCTGCCGCACCGCGGAGTGCGCCGGCGCCACAGGCGTGATCATTCCCGAGCGCCGCGCCGCCGAGGTTACGCCCGCCGTCTGCAAGGCCTCGGCCGGGGCGGTTGAGCATCTCCGGCTCGCCCGTGTGCGCAACGTGGCTGACTTCCTACAGGATGCGCGCAAAGCGGAGTGTTGGTGCTACGGAGCCGACGCGACCGACGCGGCCGTGGCGTATGACAAGCCCGACTATCGCGGTGGTGGGGTGGTGCTGGTGCTGGGCAGCGAAGGCAGCGGGCTGCGCCCGCGTGTAGCTGCCGCCTGCGATCAGCTGATCGCGCTGCCGCTGCGCGGGAAGATGGAGTCGCTTGGTGTTGCTGCCGCCGCATCAGCGATTCTGTACGAGATCTTGCAGAATCGCCGCGACAGCGCTTGACAGCGGTTCATAACTGTGCGAAGCTGCCGCCCATAACCCTGAACCTCAGGTTCAGTTCATAGCTTTGGCGCCGGGGGAGGAGTGCGCCACTGAGCAATTTTCGGCTGCTTGCAGCCAAGAAAGGATCTGCTCGTGGCAAGAATCTTCTCAAACTCTCAATCTGAAGTTAAGGTTGAAGATGGTTTTCTGCTCGCGATGGCCAAGCAGGGCGATCGCATGGCATACGACCGTCTGGTGCGCCGCTACCACGGTTTCGTGCGCTTGAAGGCCTCTTCTTACTTCCTCGCGGGCGGTGACTCCGACGATCTGATCCAGGAGGGACTGGTCGGCCTATACAAGGCGATCCGCGACTTCCGCACCGATCGTGAGTCGAGCTTCCGCAACTTCGCCGAGCTGTGCATCACGCGCCAGATCATCACGGCCGTGAAGACCGCGACACGCAACAAGCACACGCCGCTGAACCAGTACGTGTCGTTCTCCAGCACCCCGGCGGCGTCGGGCGACGACGCGCCGACGCTCGATCAGATGCTGCCCGGGCCGACTGTGCACGACCCGGTCAACCAGGTGATCTCCTCCGAGGAGCTGCGCTCGCTCGTCGGCTGCCTGTCGAGCGCGTTGTCCGAGCTTGAGAGCCGGGTGCTCGCGCTGTACCTCGACGGCTGTTCTTATGAGCAGGTCGGCGAGCACCTGGGTTGCGACACCAAGACCGTCGACAACGCGCTGCAGCGCGTCAAGCGCAAGGTCGGCGCGCATCTGCAGGCCCGCGCGGTGGCCGCCTGAACGAGACTGTGGCCGCCCCTGAGTGGGACGGCCACAGCGATCTCAATCCGGCTCGAGCGCCGGGCGCGCTCCAGCCAGCCAGCCGAGTTCCAGCCGGCCGCGCTCCAGCCAGCCAGGCTCTAGTCGGTCGACCCCACCGGCGGCAGTGTCGAGTTGCTCTGCGGTTCGGGCGTCAGCGTCGATAGCGGAGCGGGCGTCACGGTGATCGTGAACGGCTGACTCGCCGCGCCCGCGTTCTCCGGCCCGCCGGGAATGAACACCCGGAATACCTTCGTGCCCGTGTCGTACACGCGGTGGACGATCGAGTAGCTCGAGTCACCGTGTACGAACCCAACCTCCACCACGTGGAAGCCCTGGCCCGATGCGTTCTGGCGCTGCAGGTAGATCACGTGCCCGGGGTGGCTCGGGGCGACCGTGCCCGAGAACGTCAGCTGCGCTCCGGCTGTCACTGACGTCGCCGACACCTGGGCGGTGAGCACGTCCTTGACGGCTTCGTACAGCACCGCCGACTTCAGCAGCCGCATGCTGTGGCAGCGCATCACCCGG
>DATINL010000044.1:0-181702 GCA_035474295.1 Solirubrobacteraceae bacterium | reverse complement strand
CCCGGATACCGATACCGCCGCTCCACCCGCGGCAACAACGGCTCAATACGAGCCCACAACCCATCACTAACCAAAGGTTTCGCCATAGACACCTTCTACGACAACAGCATCCCAAAACCTCTTTTTGTTAGGCGCTCTTAGGGTTCAGTGGTGGTACGGTGACCAATCCCGTGTTACCGTCGCCGGGGGGTAATGGCACTGATTCGCTGGCTATCTTTGCGCAGCTCGGCGGGGCGTATCCTGCGACACCGTGTAGAGTCACTGTTGTGGGTACTCCGTGCAACGCCGGTTTCACGACCTTAAATAACGTAAGCCCGACGTTTACGAGCACGCTGCCGTGGCCCACCGTGGTAGGGCAGTTAAGCGGAAAGATTGTCGACACGATTAGCCGTCCAACGTTCTTGATCAGTTTCACGGCGGCTTGCCCGTTGGTTGGTAGTACGAGTTTGACGTTTGGCGCGGCGAGTTTGTTAGTGTTTTTGACGAATTTACATTCTCCGGCGCCGGTGAATGCGACAGCGGTGTGCTCGGGTGCGATCCCGGCGACGTTGATGGAGACATTGAAGCAAGGCACACAGGCCCAGGGCGGTAGCGGTACACTCCAAGGCACGCAGGGTACGCCGTCGACCACAACGTCAGGGCTGGATGGCACTGCTGAGTTGTGGAAGGTCACGACCGCCGTGGCGTTACCCCCAGTTAGTCAGGCGTGTACGGGTTTGGCCGCGTTGTTAACTACCGGCTAGGTCATAAGCAAAGGACATCGAGCGCGGTGGGGGCCGTGGTGTTGCTGATGGACTGAACCGCCGGCGAGTGGTGGGGGATTGGGCTGAGATGAGAGGCCGCAATCCCCCACCAGAAGCTGGGCTGGAGGGCCTGAGACTCAGGCCATCGGCAGCGACATGCCGGCGGGCTCAGCAGCGGCCGGTGGCGGCGCGACGGTGGGAGTCGGCGCCAGCACCGGCAGCACTGGGAGCGGCGGTGGCGGCGCCATCGCGATCAACCCGCGCGCGGCTTGGCGTATCGCCTGGGAGGCGGGGTCATCGGGGTTCTCGACTACAAGCGGGGCGCCGCTGTCGGCATGCTCGCGCAGCGGCATCGTCAGCGGCACGCGTGCGAGCAACGGCACGTCGAGCTCGTCCGCGAGCTCCCTGCCGCCGCCCTCGCCGAAGATCGCGTAGCGCTCGCCGCCGGGAGTCGTGAAGCCGGACATGTTCTCGATCACGGCGCCGATCTCCAGCGACACCTTGTTCGCCATCTCCGCCGCGCGGCGCGCGACCTTCTGTGCCGTCGGCTGCGGCGTCGTGACGATCACGAACTGCGCCTGGGGAAGCAGCTGGGCGAGGGTCATCGACACGTCGCCGGTGCCCGGCGGCAGGTCGATCAGCAGGTAGTCGAGCGCGCCCCAGTCGACGTCCTGGAGGAACTGCGACAGCGCCTTGTGCAGCATCGGCCCGCGCCACACCACCGCCGCATCCTCCTCGAGGAAGAACCCGATCGACATCACCTTCACGCCGTACGCGCTCAGCGGCACGATTTTGCGCTCGGGCGACACCGGCGGGCGCGTGGCCCCCAGACCGTACATGCGCGGGATCGAGTAGCCCCAGACGTCGGCGTCGAGGATCCCCACGCGCTTGCCCTCGATCGTCAGCGAAGCCGCCAGGTTCGCGGTCAGGGTGGACTTGCCGACGCCGCCCTTGCCCGATCCGATGCACAGCACGTTGGACACCTGCGCGAGCGATCCCTGGGGCAGGCTTCCCCGTCCGAGCTTCTGCTGCAACGCCGTCTTCTGGGTGTCGTCGAGCACGTCGAAGGCGACGCTGACTCCCGTCACGCCCTCGAGCGCGGACACCGCCTGCGTGACCGCGGCCTGGAAGTGCCCGCGGATCGGGCATCCGGGTGTGGTGAGCGAGACCACCACGGCGACCGCGCCGTCCTCGCCGAGCTCGATCGAGCGCACCATGTCGAGCTCGACGATCGAGCGGCGCAGCTCTGGGTCGATGACCACCTTCAGGGCCTGGAGGATCTCGTCTCTGCTCGGCATCGTGCTCATTCTGCCAAACCTGGGCCCGGCGTCCGGTCAGCCGTAGTAACGCGCGGTGACCAGCAGCTCGCTGAAGATCTCGTGCGCGAGGATCAGCACGACGATCAGCGTGCCGGCAACTGGTCCCCAGCGTCGGCCGGCGCCGCGCGCCGCAAGCGCAAGCACGGCGCCCAGCAGCGCGAGCATCGGGAACATGTAGCGGATCTGCTCGTACGGTCCCGCCAGGCGCAGGAAGGCGACATACGATGCGCCGCCGACGACCGCCATCACGCCGACGCCCATCACGGCGTACACGAGCAGCTCGGCCCAGCGCCGCCGTAGCGCCTCGCGCCCGGCAATCAGCGCACGCGTACACAGGAGCACCGTCAGCCCGATCGGAACCAACGCCACGTCGTACACCCAGGCGGGGAAGACGGTGTCGAGCCATCCGTACAGCCCCGTCAGCCCATCGAGCCAGATCATGCGCGTCGTCGACAGGTCGGGGAAGTCGTTCGCCATCCCCGGCAGGCGCGGCAGGTACAGCTGCCAGATGTAGCTGAGCTCACCCGCCAGCGACCCCGACCGGGTCGAATCCTGGATCGTGCCGGACACCACCTGCGCGCTGTTGGAGAGCACGCCGAGCGCCAGCAGCACGCCGAGCGCAGCGACCAGTGCCAGTGCCAGTGCCAGCGTTGGCGTTGGCGTTGGCGTCAGCGTTAGCCGTCCCGTGAGTTCGGCGGGCGAGCGTGCGAGGCCCGCGCCCGTCATGTCAGGGCGCCTGATCGCGCGAAGCGTGAGGATCGCCAGCCCGGCGATCGCGCCGGGCAGCAGCCCGAGGAAGTTGAGCTTCGTCAGGCACCCCGCGGCGATCAGCCCGACGATCGCAAGCGCCAGTCGGCGCGTCAGCGTACGTCTGAACGCCCGTGCCAGGCAGTAGAACAGCGCCGCCGACACGGCGAACAGCAGCGCGTCGGGATTGACGGCGCCCGACATGAACCCGAGCACCGGCTGCAGCGCTGCGCCAAGCCCCCCCACCGTCCAGGCCCACGGCGCACGCGGCAGCGCTTCGCGCAGGAACATGAACACGAACAGCGCCGTCACACCGGCGAGCAGCGCCGAGAACAGGCGCATCAGCTGCAGGCGCTCGAGCAGCGTCCCGGATGAGGCGATCCGGTAGGGGATCGTCTGCAGCGCGTAGTAGAGCGGGGGCTCGGGGGCCGCGTTACCGGCAAAGCCAGCGTCCTGGCGCGAGAGCCCGGCCGTGAGATCGCGCTCGAGCTGCTGCTGCTCGGCCTGGGTCGAGATCGTGTCGTTCTGTGGTTGGCGACGAACGTTCAAGTAGCGCAAGTCGTTCAGCGTCGTCTGCTCCTCCGCCGAGTACACCGGGGGGACGCCCGACCCCTTGAGGGGCCGCTGGGAGGTTTCAGCGAGCTGCTGGGCGTAGGCGAAGTGATCGGGCTCGTCGACCATCTGAAACGGCGGGGAAATCAACGACCAGCTGATCGCGCTCAGGCAGGCGACCAACGCGCAGACTCGCGCGCCGGGTGGAATCCGGCCCAACGTGTTTCGTTGGCTGTGGCCGGCCTCGGGGCTCGACTCGGCGTCCGGCGCGCCGTTCAGCGTGTGTAGGACGCATCTACACGTCAGCACGCCGGCCGCCGCCGTCAACGCAAGCACCAGGAACGCAATCCAAGTGCCGCCCCAAGCGCGTCCCAAGCCCATCCGCCGGACGATCTTCGAGATGCGTGACACCCAGGCTTGGCGCCCCGGGCTCAGGTAGTCGATCCGCATCCTGCCCGTCAGCGCGCTACCAGAACTCGTGGCAGCGATCGCGGGGCGTGTGGGCTGGCCAAGGATCACGACGCTCTGCCCCGCGAGCCGCCCCAGCTTGAAGCAGACGCTTGCGCCGGCGACCGTGCGGCGCACCGGTTCTACGGGGATGCTCACCACCCATGAGGTCCAGCCGGGGCTGCGTGTGCCGGTCGTGATGACGCGGCCCTCGGCGCTCGCCGTGAGCGTGACCTTCGGTCCCACCACCGTGTCCAGTGACAGGCGCATCGTGGTCGTCCCCCGCGGGATCGTCTCGTTCGCCTGGCAAGCTTCGATGCCGCTCGTGGAGGTGGTTGCCAGCCGCGAATTGACCACTACCGCGTCTGTGCCGATCAGTCGCGGCGGCGAGTGCGCCAGAACCAGCCCCAGGGCGACGGCCATCGTCGCCAGTGCTCCACCCAGCGCGAGCCTGACTGGTGTCGAGGCCCGGCTCATGCTCAGCCGTAGTAGCGCGCGACGACCAGCAGCTGGCTGAAGATGTCATGGGCGAGGAACAGCACGACGATCAGCGTGCCGGCGACTGGTCCCCAGCGCCTGCCGGCGCCTCGCGCCGCCAGCGCGAGCGCTGCCGCGAGTAGCGCCGCCAGCGGCATCATCAGGCGCGGCTCCCCATACGCGCCTTCGTGTTGCAGGAAGAACACATAGGAGGCGCCTCCCACGAGTGCCATCAGTCCGGCGGCGAGCGTGCCGTACACGAGCAGCTCCGCCCGCCGTGCCCAGAGCGCCGCGCGCTGCATGATCAGCGTGCGGGCGAGCAGCAGCGCGATCAGCGCCGCTGGGACCAGCGCGACGGTCTCGACCGTGTCGGAGAACACCGTGTCGAGGACTCCATATAGACCGACGTAGGAGTTGAACCAGATCGCGCGCGTGGGGAGCATGCCGGGAAAGTCACTATTCATGCCCGGCAGTCGCGGCAGGTACAGCTGCCAGATGTAATTGACGTCGCCGAGCAGCGAGCCCGCTCCGTGCGTCGTGAGGTGCAGGGCGCTCGAGATCGGGCCCACGCCGGAGCGGCTCGCCAGCGCGCAGCCGAGGATGTACAGCAGGATCGGAATCCCGGCGACGGCCGCCGTAAGACCCGCGGTCTGCAAGGCGGCGCGTTTGGAGAGCCAGGGATTGGGGCCGCTGCGCGCGGCGCTGACGGTGAGCAGCGTCACGCCGAGCACTGCGCCCGGCAGCAGCCCGAGGAAGTTGAGCTTGGTCAGGTAGCCGATCGCGATCAGCGCCCCGATCGTGGCTCCCAGCTGCAGCGTCAGGCCGCGCCTGAACGCTCTCGCGAAGCAGTAGAACAGCGCCGCGGACGTCGCGTAGAGCAGCACGTCCGGTTGCACCAGTCCGGACATGAACCCGAGCAGCGGCGCGAGCGCTACGCCGAGGCCGCCGACGGTCCACGCCCAGCGCTCGCGCGGAAGCGCTTCGCGCAGGAACAGGAACGTGAACAGCGCGGTCACCGCGCCCAGCAGCGCCGAGAGCAGCCGCATCAGCTGCATTCGCTGGAGCAGCGTCCCCTGCGAGGCGAGGTCGTAGGGGACCGCCTGCAGCGCGTAGTAGAGCGGCGGCTGCGGTGTGGCGGCGCCAGCGCCGCCGCTGCCGACCTTCGACAGTGTCCTGTCCGCGAGCGCCCGCTTGAGCTTCAGCTGGTCGGCTGCGGTTGCGGACACGCGCAGGTTCGGGTGGCGGAAGATCGCGCCCGTGTTGAGGACGGTCAGGACGGTGTTCTCCTCGGTGGAGTACGTGGTCTGGCTCTGATCGCCGGGGAGATGCCCCGTCTCCACGAGCTTTTGCACGTAGGCGAAGTGGTCGGTCTCATACGGCGCCTGGAACGCGGGCGTGAGGATCGACCAGCTCACACCGTTCATCAGCGCTATCAGCGCACACGTCCACGCGGCGACCGGCACGCGGCGCAGCGCCGCGCGCAGCAGCTCCGTGGGGCTCGCTGGCGCGCGCGCCTGAGCTCGGCGCCGCGCGCTCGATGGCGGAGATCTCCAGCGCGACGCGCGTGTGGGGTTGGCCTGCCTCGCCTGAGCCCGCGTGCTTGCCGAGGTCCCTTCGCTTGCGCTTGACTCCACACGCGCGAGCTCGCGCACGATCAACCATGCCGTTAGCGCTGCCGAGCCGATCGTGAGCTGCACCAGCAGGTAGGTGATCCACAATCCGCCCCACGCGCGCCCGAGGCCGATCCGGTGGACAACCGACGACGCCCGCGACCACCACGAGCCCTGTGCCTTGGCCAGATAGTCGATCCGCAGCGCGCCGCCGAGCGGAACCCCCTTGCTGATCGCCGACGCCTGCCGGGATGTGCGCTGGCCGAGAATGCCGACGAACCCCTGACCGGGCCCGAGCGTCACGCAGATCGTAGCTTGCGTGACGGTAGAAGCCACACGGTCGACCGGCACTTCCACGAACTGGGTCGACCACCCGGGGCCCTTCGATCCGTGCGCAAGGATCCGTTTGCCGGAGAGCACCTGCACGCTAACGCGCGGGCCGAGGTTGCTGTACATCGAGAGCCGGATCTTCGTGGTGCCCGCGGGAACCGTCTCGCGCGGTTGGCAGAAGCGGATGTCGTGCTTGTACACCGTGCCGCTGTTATCGCTCGCCTTCGTCAGGGTCGCAAAGGTCTTCCTGTGCCCGTCGGTTCCGATCACGCGCTCCGGCGAGTGCGTCAGCGTCAGCGCGACGGCCACCACTAGCAGCGTCAGCGCGGCGGTGAGTGTGATTTTTACCCGCAATACAAGTCCCCGGCCTGCGCTGAACGTTCGAACGACTTCCAGGTATCGGAATGGCCTGCACTATGCTCAGGGCCGGGATGCTCGTCAAGAATCGGCAGACGACGCCGTCTGCCGGCGCGCCGCTGGACGACCCCGCCGCCGGTCTGCCGTGGCGAGTTTCCTCAAGCGCAGCGAGAACATCCTGGTGTGGAGAATCGATGACGCGCTGAGAGGAGTCTTTATTTCTCTCTCGCGCGCGGGCGGCACGACGGTGTCTGTCGCGGCCGTGTTCGTCGGTCGGGTGCTGCTCAAAAGACCAGCGGACGGCCGAGGGGCCGCCCGCTGGTCGAGGGAGGAGAGGGTGCTACTTCCGCCGGCGGGATATGAGGCCGGCAGACTCTCCCGGCTCCGGCGCTCTCCTGCAGCCGGACGGGGGAAGGGGTGGTGGTGTGGTGTGCTGGTGTGCGGTGTCCGGCTCAGACCAGGCTGAGCACGCGCTCCTGGATGCGCCCGACGAACTCGCTCGAGTCCTTCGTAAGCGTTTCACGGCGCTTGTCGAGGCTCGTGACCTGCTGCTCGAGCTCGTTGCGGCGCTGGCGCAGCTCACGCTCGACGCGCGTGCGCGTCTTGCGCACTTCGCGCTCCAGCCGGTTGCGCGCGGTGCTGCCGCGGTGCTCGAACTTGCGCAGCTGCGTCTGAGCCTTGGTCGTGCTCGAGTAGTTGGTGATCGTGTCGCTCACGTTGGAGACGATCCGATCGCGGGCGATCAGCGCGGCGCCGACCGGGATCAGCACGGCACGCTCGGCGTACTCGCCGACGACGCCGGCGGTGCGCTGGGCCGCGGTCTGGGTCGAGCGCAGAGCGGCTTCGCTCTGGCGCAGCGCATCCTCGGTCTGGTGGGCGGCACGCGTGCGTGCGGACTTGGCGCGCGTCGACTTCGACTGCGTGGAAGCAGGGGTGCGGCGAGCGGTGGGCTTGGCGGCGGCGCGCTTGGCTGCCGGCTTGCGGGCTGTAGAGCCGCTGGGGGAGTTCGTTGAAGCGGTGGCCATCTTGGAGAAGGTCTCCTATTTCTTCCTCTACGCGAGGACTGGGGGTACGTTTGTTCTTATCGGCCCGATGCCTACGTTAGCATCGAACACCTGTTTGTAACCCGTTGTGAGGAGATCGTTACAGCTGCGGGCCAAGCGGAGGTAAAGACCTCGTGAACAAGCCGTAAGTAGCTGTAGACGCGAGGGCTACTTTGTAACAGGAGGAACGTGTGTTCGGTCGAGCCACAGCTGCGGCGCGTCGAGCTCGGCCATCGTCGGCAGCATCTCCGGGCCTGCCCACACGCGCGCCAACCCAGCAGGACCGTCGGCGGCGACGATCGCGTCGCAGAAGGCGCGGCCGACCTTGTACTGGCGCATCTTCAGCTCCAGCCCGAGCAGGCGCTCGAACACGCGCCACGGCAGTCCGCGGGTGCCGCGCCGGCGGGTCATCGCGTCGCGCAGCTGCGGCATCGACGGCAGCACCTCGGCGCCGACGACATCCATCACGTGCTCGGCGTGGCCTTCGACGAGCGACATCGTGGCCTGCATGCGCTCGACCAGCTGCCAGCGCTCCTCGCCGAGGGTGACGCGCAGCAGCTCGCCGCGGCGCAGGCGCTCGGCGAGGTCGCGCAGGTCGGAGGAGCCGGGGCGCTTGAGCAGGCTGCCGGGGGTGACGCTGACTTCGAGCGCGGCGATCAGCTGGCGCAGCAGGTCGCCGAGATGGGTGCGCAGCCACGGGGCGCCGGAGAACTGCACGGCGTGGGTGAGCTCGTGGATCGTGACCCACGACACCAGTTCGTTGTGGTCGACGCCGAGCTGCTGGGATGCATGGGCGAGGTTCGGCGCGACCAGCAGCAGACGCGGAGGCACGGTGTCGTCGAGCAGCGACAGGTCGTACTGACCGAGCACGCGCTGGGACAGCACCCCGGTGAGCGCGCCGATCTGCGCGCCGAGCAGGTAGCCCGTGACCGAGTTCATCGCGTGCGACAGCGGCTCGATGTTGGGCCCCAGGCGCGCGAGTGGGTTGAGCTTGCCGATCGGGCCGAGCTTGCTGAGCGGGCCGAACCCGGGCTGCATGCGCTCGGTGAGCGGCTCGACCATCGGGCGCATCGAGCGCAGGTTGGCCGCGATCCACGTCGGCCGGTCGACGGTTTCCAGCGGCGGCAGCGCATCGGGCAGCGCGAGCTCCGTGTACGCGCTCACGCGCTCGGCGAAGTCCTGGGCCAGCGGCTGCAGCGAGTCGGCCGCGGCGTCGCCGTCCGGCGGAGAGCCGGCGATGAGCTCTCCCATTCGTTGGGCGATGGTCCAGTCGATCACTACAAGAGATGGTGACACGCCGCGGGCGCAGGCTCGCCATATCCTTGAACGCATGTGCGCGCTGCTCGACGACCTGACCGAAGCCCAGCGTGAGGTCGTGGTGCACGTCGGCGGTCCGCTGCTGGTGCGCGGCGGCGCCGGCACGGGCAAGACGCGCGCGTTGATCGCACGCGTGCAATGGCTGGTCGAGCAGGGAGAGACGCCCGAGCACGTGTTGGTGCTGGCAGCGACCGCGACGGCTGCTCAGGAGCTGCGCATCCAGCTCGAGGATTCGCTGACGCACGGGTACGAGGAGCTGTCGGTGCACACCGTTCCCGACCTCTGCGAGCGCCTGCTGCGCAGCGAAGCGCTGCACGCGGGGCTCGACCCGTTCTTCGTGACCGCGACGCGCGCGGATCGCGTGGCGATGCTGCTCGAGCGCGTCGAGGAGCTGTCGCTGGCGCGCCACGACTTCAGCGGGCGGCCGTCGGCGCTGATGGCGAGCTTCGTCGAGCGCATCGACGCGCTCAAGGAGCAGCTGGTGGATGCGGAGCAGTACGCGGCACAGCACGCGGAGTGCGCGGTGGATGCGGAGCGCGCTCACGAGTTCGCCCAGCTCTACCGTGACCACGATCGCATGCTGAGCGACCGCGCGACGCCGGACAGCGGCGAGCTGCTGATCAGAGCGTGCCGGGTGCTGGAGCAGAGCGCGGATGTGCGCGGTCGCGTGGCCGAGCGCTACCGGCATGTGCTCGTGGATGACTTCCAGGATGCGAGCGTGGCCGCGGTGAGGCTGGTGGAGCTGCTGGCTCAGGAGCATGGGCAGGTGGTGCTCGCGGGGGATGAGCACCAGGCGATCGAGGCGCGCGCGAGCGCTGCGAGCGACAACCTCAGCGACTTCCAGCAGCGCCGGCCGGATGCGCAGCTGGTGCGATTGAGCGAGGGGTTTCGCTGTGCGCCGCGGATCCAGGCGGTGGCTGATGCGGTGGCGCAGGCCAAACATCAGGCTCCGGCAGCCGGCGAGGGCGAGGTGGAGTTCTGGCGCTGTGCGAACGAGCTGACGCAGGCGCAGAGCGTGGCGGCGGACATCGAGCGGCTGATCGGGCGCGAAGGGGTGCAGCCGCAGCAGATCGCGGTGCTCGTGGGGCAGGTGAGCAGCGACGGGCAGGCGGTGGCCGTGGCGACAGCGCTGCAGGAGCGCGCGATTCCCCACCGCGTGCTGGGGGCGACGGCGTTCTTCGAGCGGGCTGAGGTGCGCGACGTGCTGGCGTGGATGCGACTGCTGATCGACCCGGGGGATGCGGCGGCGGTGGTGCGCGCGCTCGCGCGTCCGCCGATCGAGCTGCGCCAGGTGGATCTGGTGCGCGTGATCCAGATCTCGCGCAGGCGCAAGCTCGACATGGTGTCGGCGCTGCGCGCGGCAACCGAGTCGCCGCAGATCCCGCCGGAGGCGCGCGAACGGGTGTTGAGCTTCCTGAAGCTGCATCGCGACGCGGCGGCGGCGCTCGATACGGCGCGGCCGGATCTGTTCGTGCACAGGCTGATCGAGCGCATGGGGCTGCGCCGCCAGCAGTTGTTCGCGGCGCAGACGGACGTCGTCGAGCGGCTCGTGAACCTCGCGCGGCTGGGCGAGCTGGCTGCGGGGTTTGCGCGGCGTGCGCCGCAGTCGAGCGCGCGCGAGCTGGCCGGGTATCTGGCGGCGGTGAGCGAAGCGGGGCTGCCGGCGCCGGAAGCGGTGGCCGAGCGCTCGCCGCGAGCGGTGCGCGTGATGAGCATGCAAGCGGCGCGCGGGGCTGAGTTCGAGCACGTGTACGTGTGCGGGTTGCAGTCGGCGCGCATGCCCGGAGCGAGCCGCCAAGATAAAGGCGCAGACGTTGACCTTCCAATTCAAGTGGTGCTGCGCGCGCGTACGCGCGCGCGCGCAGCACCATCAAAAATCTCTCAACAACATCCGCGGACCCCTCCCCCGAAGCAGACGGCCACCGGTACGTCGGAGCAGCTCGCGGATGAGGATTTGGATGGAACGAGCGGCGGGACGGCGCCCGAGTCAGGCCGCGCGGCACACGTCGCGCGGATGCGGAATCTGCTGTACGTGGCGGTGACACGCGCACGCCGACGGCTGGTGCTGGCGTACCCGGCGTGCGGTGAGGACGGGGCGGTGTGGCAGCCGTCGCCGTTCGTCGAGGAGGCCCGGGCGGCGGTTGGCGGCGAATGGGAGGAGCGCGAAGAGGAGCTGTTCGGGCCGGCGGAGACGCTGCATGCGACGCTGCGGATGATGCGCGAGGAGGTGCTGGCGAGCGTCGGGCGCATCGGCGGGCGGCTCGGGGAGCTGCGGCTGGATACCGACCTGGACATCTCCCATGGGGTGGTGCGGTATCTCGAGCTGGTGAAGCTGGCAGCGCTGCTGGAGCGCCCGGCGGAGCAGAGCGTGGGTGAGGCGCTGACGGACGTGAACGCGCGGCTGCTGGCAGCGGCGACGTCGCTGCAGCGGGAGATCTACGAGACGTCGCCGCTGGATCAGACGCTGTTGGCGGCTGAGCACGACGATCGCCGCCGGGCGCAGGCGATCGCGGCGCGCGACGAGCCGTCGCTCGAGCCGTTCCTGCCCAGAAGGGGCGAGGGGCTCGTGCTGTCGGCGTCGGACATCGAGACGTATCGCAGCTGTCCGCTGAAGTACAAGTTCGCGCGTGTGTTCCGGATTCCGTCCGAGCCGACGCTCAACCAGCGCTTCGGGATCGCGGTGCACCAGGTGCTGGAGCGGTTCCACTCGACGGCGGAGCAGTCGCTGACGGAGCTGCTGGATCTGCTCGACGCGGCATGGCGGCGCGGCGGGTTCAGCGAGTCAGACCAGGAGCGTCAGCTGCGCGAGAAGGCGCGCGGAGCGCTGGTGCGCTACCACGAGCGGCTCACGGCCGAGCCGGCGGAGCCGGTGTGGTTCGAGCGCGCGTTCTCGTTCAAACTCGGGCCGCACCATCTGCGCGGGCGCGTCGACCGCGTCGACCGGCTGCCGGGCGGGGGGTACGAGCTGATCGACTACAAGACGGGCAGGCCGAAGACGGTGGCGCAGCTCAAGGAGGACGTGCAGCTGTCGCTCTACGCGCTAGGAGCGCGTGAAGCGTGGCAGTTGGAGGCAGCGCAGCAGTCCTACTACTACGTGCTCGACGATCAGAAAGTGCAGGTGCCGCGCGCGGAAGCCGACGCCGAGTGGATCACCGACACGGTGCGCGAAGTCGGCGAGGGAATCCTCGGGCAGGAGTTCGAGCCGACGCCATCGCCGCCGGTGTGCGCGATGTGCGACTACCGCATCGTGTGCCCGGCAGCGGAGAAGTAGCGCTGCTCCGCTGCCACGCTGTGTGTCCGGCAGCGGAGAAGTAGCAGCCGCCGTCTCCGAATCCTTGACCCGCTCGCTACTCCTGGCGATCATCAGTCGTTCTGATATGTGGAAGTCATCTAACTGCGGAGACGCTTCGGTTGCAGCTGCGAACCGCGGAGACGCTTCCGTCGCGGTTGCGCGACCTGTGCATCATCGGATCACGGACTGAGGCCTGATGCGCATCCAAATCGCGATTGCCGCTGGGTTGGCGCTTGCGGCGCTCGTGGTCGGCTTGACGTTGTCGCGTTCGCCTACGATGATCGCGGGCACGAACTCGATCTCACAGGAGACGCTGTTGGCGGCGGGCAGTGACTTCACCGTGTGTCAGAACAACGAGACGCTGCCGCGCGGCGCTTCGGCGATCCGGCTGTGGCTGGGCGCCACGATTGGCCCGCGCGTTGCCGTTGACGTGCTCGCGGGGGCGCGCACGGTCGCGCATGGGACTCGTGCGGCGGGGTGGACCGGCGTAGTGGTGACCGTGCCGCTGAGGCCCGTCGCGCGCGCGGCTGCTCTCGTGCGGGTATGCGCCGAGCTCGACCGGGCGGATGAGCCGGTGGGGGTGCAGGGACAGAAGACGGGTGCGGCCATGGCGGCCACCAGCGGCGAGAACGCGTTGCCCGGCAGGATGAGGATCGAGTATCTGCGCGCCGGTGAGCGCTCGTGGTGGTCGCTCGCGCGGCCGATCGTCCGGCGCATGGGTCTCGGTCATGCGTGGAGCGGCGGATGGATCGTGCTGGTGCTGCTCGCGCTGCTGCTGGGCATCGGCGCGCTCACGTCGTGGTCGCTGCTGCGGGAGCCGCTATGAGCACCGTGGAGCGCACTCCAGCCACGCCAGGAGCGGCGCTGAGGTGCGCTCCGCTTGCAGCAGCGGTGTTTGCGCTCAGGCGCATCCCGGCCGCGGCATTGTTGTGTGCGCTGGTGGCCTGCTTGAACGCCGTGTGCTGGTCGCTCATCACGCCGCCGTTCGAGGTGGTCGACGAGTCGGACCACTTCGCTTACGTGCAGTGGCTGAGCGAGACCGCGCGGCTGCCGAAGTCTGGTGGGGACGGTCTGCCGACATCGATCAATCCCGGCTTCTCGCCTGAACAGCAGGTGGCGCTGCGCGACCTGCATCAGCCGCAGATCGTGTTCCACCCCCAGCGTCGTGCGATCTCCACCCGAGCTGAGCAGCACGCCCTGCAAGCCGATCTGCAAGCGGGGCTTTCGCGCAAAGGCGACGGGAACGCCGGGTCGGCGGTATCCGAGCCGCCGCTTTACTACGCGCTGCAGGCGATCCCCTACGAGCTGGGTTCGTCCGGCTCGCTGCTCGATCGGCTGCAACTCATGCGACTGTTCTCAGCGCTGCTGGCCGGGCTCACCGCGCTGTTCGCCTACCTGTTCGTGCGGGAAGTGCTGCCGGGTGCTCGCCGCACGTGGCTCGTCGGTGGGCTCGGAGTGGCGCTGCTGCCGTCCCTGGGGTTCATGTCGGGCGCGGTCAACCCCGAAGCGCTGCTCTACGCGGTGTCCGCCGCGACGTTCTACTGTCTCGCGCGCGCATTCCGGCGTGGGCTGACCAACCGCTCGGCGGCGGCGCTCGGCGTGGCGGTGGCTGTCGGCACGATCACCAAGCTGAATTTCCTGGGGTTGCTGCCTGGGGTGATTCTGGGCCTGCTGTTGCTCACCGCGCGCGCTGCCGGCTGGCGCATGCCGCGCGCACGTGTCGCTCACCAGTCCTCGCAGGTCCAGCAGGCTGTTGGCGACGCGCGGTCGAGCGTGGCTCACAAGCGCTCGCGGGGTCGGCAGGTGGCCGGCGACCCACGATCGAGGGCGAGGCGGAGCGCGCGGGGCGCGCGCTCGCATGTGCAGCCGCGGGTCCGCGCCTCACAACTGACTGCCGAAGTGCCACTAGCCGCGCGCCGCGCCGCGTACCGCAGCCTGGCGCTGGCGTTGGCGATCGCAGGCACGCCGGCAACTTTGTACGTGCTCGTCAACCTGCTGTCCAATCGCTCCGGGCTCGGGTTCGTGTCGCATGCGATTCATGCGACGAGCCGTCAGCAGCATTCGTTGCTGTCCGAGGTGAGCTTCATCTGGCAGTTCTACCTGCCGCGGCTACCCGGCATGGCTGTCGACTTCCCGGGGATACTCACCACCCGCAACATCTGGTTCAACTGGGGAGTGGGGCTGTACGGATGGCTCGACACCGTATTCCCCCCATGGGTGTACACGCTCGCACTGATCCCCGCTGGGCTGATCGGGGCACTGTTGATTCGAGCGCTCGTGAATGCGCGAGCTGAGCTGCGACGTCGTGCGGGCGAGCTGTTCGTGTACTTCGCGATGAGCGCCGGTGTGCTGCTGATCGTGGCGGCCAGTTCCTATGTCGAGTTCCCTCAACAGGGTTCGAACTACGCCCAGCCGCGCTATTTGCTGCCGATGCTCGCGCTGCTAGGCGTCGCGCTGGCGCTCGCGGCGCGCGCGGCCGGGCGGCGCTGGGGACCGGCGGTGGGCGCGTTGCTCGTGATCGGGATGCTTACCTACGACGTGCTCAGCCAGCTGCTCGTGGTGGCGCGCTTCTACGGCCCACTGGGTTGACGCTCAGTCTTCCTGCCCAGGCTGCTGGCGTAGGAAGCGCTGGAACTCACGCGCGATCAGGTCGCCGGAAGGAAGGTCGTCGGCCGAGAACGGCAGCCCCTCGCTCTCCGCTGCGCGCTCCAGGCGCTCGACGAACGCCTGGATCTCGGGGTCGCTCTGCACGGCCAGCGCCACCTGGCGCTCGTAGTCCGCGACGGATGATTCGAGCTCCGAGGCGTCGACGGTGACGCCCAGCAGGATCTCCAGCTTGCGCACGAGCGCCAGCGCCGCTTTCGGGTTGGGCGCCGCGGCGACGTAGTGCGGCACGCTCGCCCACAGGCTCGCCGATGGGATGCCGGCGTCGGCGCATGCGGCGTGCAGCACGCCGACGATGCCCGTCGGCCCCTCGTACGTGCTCGGCGGCATTCCCAGGCGCTGTACCAGCGCTGGGTCAGACGCGAACGCGGTCATCGCGACCGGGTGTGAGTGCGGCACGTCTGCGAGCAGCGCGCCGAGCGTCACCACCATCTGCACGCCGAGCGCTTCGGCAAGGTCGACGATGTTCGCGCAGAACGTGCGCCAGTGCATCGACGGCTCGTTGCCCTGCACGATCACCAGGTCGCGCGAGGCACTCGGCACGAGCGCTTCGTAGATGTCGACCGCCGGCCATGTGATCTCGCGGCTCTGGCCGTCGCGCAGCTTGATGCGAGGGCGCACCGACTGGTAATCGTAGAACTCCTCGCCGTCGATCTGCGCGAAGCGCTTGGCGTTGAGCGCGCCTGCCATGAACGCGCCGGCCGCCGATGCCGCGTCGCCCGCGTCGTTCCATCCCTGGAAGGCGCACACCATGGCCGGGGCCCGGAGGCCATCTGGACGACGGTCCCAGATGAGTGGCTGCATCCGAACCACCGTACATCATGGGCGCATGTGTCCCGCCACCAATGCTGCGTCGGAGAAGGTAGAGATGGTGGACGCCATGACTGATGCCATGCCTGCCGCTGACACGCCGCCGGCGCAGACGATCGCCACCATGCGTGTCGGTCAAGAGGTGGGCGGCGTGTTCGCGTGCTCGCGCAAGGAGCGCCAGATCTCGCGTGCGGGTATGCCGTATCTGACCGTCGGGCTGCGCGACAGCACTGGCTCGATCATCGCGCGCGCTTTCCGCGACGCAGACGTGCTCGCCGGGCGCTTCGAGCGTGGCGAGCTCGTGAACGTGCGCGGGCGCGTCGAGAGCTTCCGCGACGAGCTCCAGATCGACCTGCAAGCGATCTCCCGTGCTGAAGCGTCCGCTGCCGAGCTGCAGACGTTCCTGCCGACCGCCCATCGCGATCTCGACGAGCTCGACGGCTTCCTCGAGCACCTCGCGCGCGAGGTCTACGACCCGGGCCTGCGCGGCTTGCTCGAGCGTGTGCTGGGCGATCGGGAGCTGCGCGCGCAGCTGCGCAAGGCGCCGTGCGCGATACCCACGTCGCCGGGGATGAGCGGCGGGCGCAGGCCAGGGCTGTCGGTACACCACGCGTACCTCGGCGGGCTGCTCGAGCACACCGTCGCCGTGGCCATGATGGCGGTTGAGCTGTGCGCGCTGCACACGCGTCTGGATCGCGATCTGCTGATCACCGCGGCGATCGTCCACGACCTCGGCAAGACGCGCGAGTTCACGTACGGCGCGGAGATCGGGCGCAGCGAGGAGGGCAAGCTGCTCGGGCACGTGGAGCTCGGGCTGCGACTGATCGCCAAATACGCCCCGGCGGCGCTCGACGCCGAACGCCGCCTGAAGCTCGAGCACTGTGTGATCACCCACCACGGCGCGCGCTCCACAAGCGCCCAGCGCTTCGCGTCCGCCGAGGCCGTGGCGCTCTACCGCCTGAACACGCTCGACGCCCACATCAAGGGCGTTTTCGAGCACGGCCCCGGGTAGGCGCGCTGGCACATGATCGGTCCTCGCCGCGCCGGGCTTTCGCCCCGCACGACTCGGCCCGCGACGCGCACGATTTCGCCCGCGCCGCGGAGGTTTGCGGTTTTCGGAAGTCTGCGCAGGCGCGGTCAAGGTTCGGCTTTGGAATGCCGATTAACCGCGCGATGGGCAATTCCGTCACCTCGATCGACGTAGCCCCCACCCAGCCGCCTTCTGAGTCGACGCTCGAGCGGCCGTGGAACGGCTTGCGCTCGCCCCTGCGCCCGGGGCGCTCCAGCCGGCTGATCGGCGACGTCGTGGTCGACCTCGGGTTCGCCGACCGCGAAGCGGTCGAGGCGGCGGTCAAATCCGCGCGCGACCAGGGCAGGCCGACCGGCCAGGTGCTGGTCGACCAGGGTGTGCTGCACCACGACCAGCTCGCCCAGGTGGTGGCCGAGCGCTTCGGGCTCGACTACGTCGACCTGTCGGTGTACGAGCTCGACATGGGCGCTGTGAACCTGATGAACATGGAAGCAGCCAAGCGCTATCAGGCGCTGCCGGTCGGGTTCACCGACGACGGTGCGCTGATCATCGCGATGGCGGACCCCACCAACGTCCTGACGATCGACGACATCGCGATGATCACCTCGCGGCGTGTGCGCGTCGCGGCGGCGTCGATCGACGACCTCAACATGCTGATCACGAAGCTCAGCCGCATGGAGGAGTCGATCGAGGACATCGTCGAGGAAGACGATCAGGGCCATGAGCTGGAGCCGCTCAGCGAGGAAGCCGACAAGGATGCGCCGGTCATCAAGCTCGTGCATTCGATCATCGCCCAGGCGGTCGAGCAGGGCGCGTCGGACATCCACATCAACCCGGAAGAGGGCGACACGCGTGTGCTGTTCCGGCTCGACGGCGTGCTCTACCCCGCCGCGACGGTCAAGCGCCGGCTGGCGATGGGCATGGTGTCGCGCATCAAGATCATGGCCGACCTCGACATCTCCGAGCGGGGCGTGCCCCAGGACGGGCGGCTTGCGCTGACGATCGACAAGCGGCGCATCGACATCCGCGTGGTGACGCTGCCGCTCGTGCACGGCGAGGGCGCGGTGATGCGCGTGCTCGACAAGGGCGTGGTCGTGCAGAACCTCGAGTCGCTCGGCATGAACGACACCGACAGGGATCGCTTCGACACGGCGATCCACCGGCCCAACGGCGCGGTGCTCGTGACCGGGCCGACCGGGTCGGGCAAGTCCACGACGCTGTATGCGGCGCTTGCGGTGCTCAACGACGGCGCGCGTTCGATCCTCACGATCGAAGATCCGGTGGAGTCGCGCATCCCGGGCGTCAAGCAGATGCAGATCGCACCGAAGGCGGGGGTTACGTTCGACACGGGGCTGCGCTCGATGCTGCGCGCCGACCCCGACGTGATCATGGTCGGCGAGATCCGCGACCGCGAGACCGCGCACATCGCGATCGAAGCGGCGCTCACCGGGCATCTCGTGCTTTCGACGCTGCACACCCGCGACGCGCCGAGCGCGCTCGGGCGCCTGATCGACATGGGCATCGAGCAGTTCCTGGTGAGCTCGGCGATCGACTGCATCGTGGCGCAGCGGCTTGTGCGCAAGCTCTGCAAGCACTGCAAGCGCGTGATGAAGGTCTCCGACGCGGTGCTCGCGGAGAAGGGGTTGCAGGGCACGCAGCCCTACGAAGCGGTCGGCTGCTCGCGCTGCAGCGGCTCGGGCTATCGCGGGCGCGTCGGGCTCTACGAGGTGATGATGGTGAGCGAGGAGATCCGCACGCAGATCCTCGAGCACGCGTCGATCGATGCGATCACCGCGACAGCGGTCGAGCAAGGCATGCGCCGGCTACACGACGACGGCATGCAGAAGGTGCGCGAAGGCCTCACCTCGATCGCCGAGATCGAGCGCATGACCACCAGCTTGCTCTAAGCGGCGCGCTCCAAAGTGGTGCGGCCCGCCAGTTGGCCTGACACGCGAAGCTGGGTGAGCGCATAATTCGGGCCGGACATTCAGATGCGATGCAATGAATGCCCGGCCCACAATCATGTTCCATGTCCGGACGCGGGTCCCAGGCCTTCGAGTCCGAATATCAGAACAAGCTCATTCTGACCATATTCGCATCCGCTCGTCAAGGGCAGGGCGTCAAGCAAACGCCCTGCTGCCTTCATGTCGAGTCAGCGCGGGGTTCGGGAAACATTGATTGCCCAGTGTCGGAACATCGTCCAAGTGCTGTCTGCGACAAGTCAAAAACGACGTTTCTACTTTCGTGCTTTGGCGTGCGATTTGGCCTTCTTGACCTGCTTGGTCTTCTTGGTGCTATGCGGGTGGGTCTTGCCAGTGCCGTGCGAGTGGGCCTTGCGATGGCGCTTGTCCCACGCACGGCACCCGTGCGGGCGACCCAGGTCGAACGGCCCGGAGATCGCCTGGGTGACGATGTTCTTGGCGGATGATGCGAACGTGACCGTCAGCTGCGGGTCGACGCGCGGCTCCACGCAGAGGCTCTGCTCGATCGAGAACTGACCGGTGATCGTTTCGAACGGCTTGGCCGCGTTGCCGACGCAGTTGAACGCGTGGCCCGGGAAGTCGCCGTTGCACGAGAACGAGTCGGTCGTGATCGGCTTGCCCAACAGGTTGGTCACCAGCGGCGCGCTGTCGAACCCGCTCAGCGGGATCTGCGACTGCAGCTGGTAGCCGGTGATCGGGCCGTTGCAGGCGATCACGTACTGCACCTGCTGGTCGCTGCTGCCGTCCTCCGGTGCGCCCTTGGAGAGATGCCCGAGGCACTTGTAGTTGTTTGGATTCGAATCGGCCAGGCTGCGCGCGGGGTTCGCGAGCTGCAGGACGATCAAGCCCAGGAGCGCGAGCAGCGACCAGGCGGCTCGACTGCGGGCGGATTGAGATGCGTGCAACGGAGTCTCCGTTCTTCGGGTTTGGGTTTCGGCGGGTTTGGGTTTCGGGCTTGCGTTCGAGCGGCGGTGGCGGCGGGTTGGAGTGGCCCCACCGCTAGACCGCCCGACGCTGCTCGACCACCATTGACGAGCAACGTTCCTCATAAAGTAGCTAATCCTGATCTAATTTATGAAGAATATGGTACGTTGCGCGTCCCGAACTTGTCAATCACCGGAAATTGGAGTCCCCGTTCATGAACCGAACTCGCCGTCTCTACGCCGCCGTAGCGGTGGCCGGCACGCTCGCGATCTCGGCACCCGCCGTTGCCGGGGCGAGCGTGATCACGATCAGCGGAGCCACCGCGTCGGCGCCGCTCGTGTCGCTGCTGGCGCACAAGTACGTGAAAGTCAAGAAGCACGTGACGATCAAGATCGCCCAGGGCGGCGCGAACGTCGGGATCGCCGACGTCGCGGCCGACCGCGTGAGTCTCGCGGACGTGTCGCGCGACCCGCTGCCGAGCGACCCCGGCGGGCTGGTGTTCTACCCGATCGCCAAGTACTTCGTGTGCGTCGTGACGAACCTGTCGAACCCGCTCACGAACCTCACGCAGGCGCAAGCACAAGCGATCTTCACCGGCAAGGTGCGTGACTGGAGCCAGGTGCCCGGCGCGTCGGCGCACGGCACGATCGACCTGATCAGCCGCACGTCGGTGGCGGGCGTGCTGACGACGTTCCAGCAGCTGCTGCTCGGCAACAAGACGGTGTCGAGCATCGCCGACCAGGAGCCATCCGAGGGGTTGCTGCAGCAGAAGGTCAAGAGCGACCCGAACGCGATCGGGTTTCTGTCTGATTACTTCGCGCTGCGCGGAGTCAACCCCGTCGGGTTCGGCGGCGTCGGCTGCAGCGTTGCGAACGCCGTGTCCGGCCAGTACCCGGGAGTGGCGCACTTCTACGAGGTGACGCGCGGCAAAGCAACCGGCCCGGGCAAGGCGTTCATCAGCTGGATCCAGCACAGCTCGGCGGCGCGCAAGATCATCGCGTCGTCCTGGATACCGCTGCACTAGAGGCGATGCACGGTCAGTCGCGCGACAGTTCGCTTCGAATAGCGCTCACGGCGCTTGCCCCGTCCGGGGAGGCGCAGTGCTGAAGCGGTTGCGCAACCCGTGGCCCGACCACCGCGCCGAGCGACTGCTCGGCGCGGTGGCGTGCTCGGTCGGGCTCGTGATCGCGCTGATGATTTTGTTCGTCGCGGTGCGCGCGTGGCCGACGTTCGCGCACAACGGGCTCAGCTGGCTGGGGTTCGGCGGGGACGTCGACAAGCAGGTGGGGAAGATGATCTACACGGGGCCGAAGCCGCCGGCGGCGGCGTACCACTTGCGCGCATGGCCGCTCGTGTACGGCACGCTGCTGAGCACCGGGTTCGCGGTGCTGTTCGGGCTGGTGTTCGCGCTGCTGTCGGCGATCTTCATCGTCGAGTTCGCGCCCGGGCCGGTGCAGCGCGTGATCACACCCGTCGTGCGGCTGCTCGCGTCGGTGCCGTCGGTGATCTACGGGCTCGTCGGCATCCTCGTGCTGGCGCCGTTCGTCGGCAACCACGTGATCAGCGGCAGCGAGAAGCAGTCGGTGGAGTACGTGGTGCAGCTCGACGGCACCGGGTTGGTCGTGGCGGTGGTGATCCTCACGCTGATGGTGACGCCGATCATGATCGCGCTGATAGCCGATGCGCTGCGGTCGGTGCCGACGGCGTGGCGCGAGGGCGCCGTGGCGCTCGGGGTGAACCCGCTGCGCGCGACGCTGGCGGTGTCGCTGCGCGCGATCCGCCCGGCGATCGTGGCGGCAGCGGTGCTCGCGTGCGCCCGTGCGCTCGGCGAAGCGGTGATGTTGTCGATGGTGAGCGGGTCGCGCGCGTTCACGCCGAAGCCGATCGACGGGGTGGTGTTCCTGTTCGAGCCGCTGCGCACGCTCGCGGCGTCGATCGTGGAGAACGCCGAGGCGCTCAACGCGCCGGCGGTGCGCTCGACGGTGTACGCGTTCGCGCTGCTGCTGCTGTTCTCGGCGTTCGCGCTGTCGCTGAGCGCGTACCTGGTGAAGCTGCCGCTGCGCCGCTACCACGCGGGGGCACGATGAGCGGCTTCCCCCTGACCGTCGGTCATCGCGGCAGATATGGCGCTCGCCCACGCGGGTCGTCGTTGCGGTCCTGGCGCTGGAGCGACCGGGTGGTGTACGTGCTGGCGTGGGCGAGCGGCGTGATGCTGTGCGCGGTGGCGGGCGCGCTCGTGGCGTATCTGGCGGTGCGCGGGGTGCAGTATCTGAGCCCGAGCGTGCTGTTCAGCCGGCCGCAGCCAGGGCTCGACCAGGCGCGCACGGGCGGGTTCCTCGATCCGATCCTGGGGACGCTGCTGATCACGCTGATCGGGGTGGTGCTGGCGACGCCGATCGCGGTGGCGAGCGCGGTGTGGGTGGTGGAGTACGGACGCCCGACGTGGCTCGCGCGCGTGGTGGAGTCGAGCGTGGAGATCGTCGCGGGCACGCCTGACATCGTGATTGCGATCTTCGGGCTGGCGCTGTTCCAGCTCGGGTTGTTCGCGCCGCTGTCGTTTACGAGCGCGCAGGGCGGCGTGTTCGGGCGGTCGTTTCTCGTGGCGGGGGCGATGATGTCGCTGCTGGCGCTGCCGTCGGTGTTCACGGCGGTGCGCGACGGGCTCGAGGCGATCCCTGGGCACCAGCGCGAAGGGGCGTTCGCGCTCGGCAAGACGCGGGTGGCGACGATCCGACGGGTGCTGCTGCCGGGGGTGCGGCCGAACATCGCCACCGGCGTGACGCTCGGGATCGGGCGGATCGTAGGCGACACGGCGATCGTGCTGGTGCTGCTCGGGGCGTCGCTGCGGCTGGATCCCCAGAGCGACGTGCCAGGGGTGGGGCTGCTGCGCGGCACCGGGTCGACGCTGACGAGCTACGTGTACGACAACTCGCCGGCCGGCGAGGGCAACGCGCCGCAGAAAGCGTATGCGGCGGCGTTCGTGCTGCTGCTGCTCGTGCTGGGGCTCAACTCGGCGGTTGGGGCGATGTCGAGAAGGGGTGCGCACGCGCCCGTCGGGCGCGTGGGGCTGGGCCGATGAGCGATACGAGGTGTGTTCGATGAGCGGTACGAGGTGTGGTCGATGAGCGTGCATGAGTTCAGCGCGGTACACCGCGCGGGCGTTGAGGCGGAGGAGGTGCCGCCGGTGCGCCGGATCGTGCTCGACCGGCCGCCGACGGTGGTGGTGTCCGAGGAGGGTGTGCGCGGGGCAGCACGGCGGCATGCGGCGACGGTGCCCGGGCCTGAGCGCTTGAGCTTGTCGAAGGTAGGTGTGCGGTACGGGGAGCACGCGGCGGTGAAGGATGTGTCGCTGTCGATCCGCCAGGGCGAGGTGCTGGCGTTGATCGGGCCGAGCGGGTGCGGCAAGACGACGCTGCTGCGGACGCTCAACCGACTGACGGAGCTGACGCCGGGGGCGCGGCGCAGCGGCAGCGTGCTGCTCGACGGCGACGAGGTCGAGCAGCTCGAGAACACGGCGCTGCGCGCGCGGGTGTCGATGGTGTTCCAGCAGCCCAATCCTTTTCCGATGTCGATCTTCGACAACGTGGCGTTCGCGTTGCGCGAGCAGTCGCGCAAGCGGCCGGGCAAGCGCGAGCTCGAGCCAAGGGTGATCGATGCGTTGCTGCGGGTGGGGTTGTACGACGAGGTGGCGGGCGACCTCGACCGGCCGGCGCTGCGGTTGAGCGGCGGGCAGCAGCAGCGGTTGTGCATCGCGCGGGCGATCGTGCAGCGGCCGGAGGTGCTGCTGATGGATGAGCCGTGCTCGGCGCTCGATCCGTCGTCGACGCAGGCGATCGAGGAGCTGATCCACGAGCTGCGGGGCGACTTGGCGATCGTGATCGTGACGCACAACCTGCAGCAGGCGCACCGCGTGGCGGATCACGTGGCGTTCATGTATCTCGGGGATCTCGTGGAGTACGGGGAGGTCGAGCAGGTGTTCCAGTCGCCGCGGGCGCAGCGGACACGCGACTACGTGCGGGGTGTGTTCGGGTGATGCGGGCGATCGCGGTGACAGCCGGCGGGGCGCTCGCGCTGCTGGCGAGCGGGTGCGAGCGAACCCAGAGCGAGAGCGCGAGACTCGGGCACGAAGGGGCGGGGTTGATCGCGGATACGCGGACGGCTGATCTGGGTGGGGTCAACCATGATGTGCGCATAGCGCGCACCGCGATCCTGCAGGGGTCGGGGCGAACAGCGGCGGCGGTGCAGCTGACGAGCACGGTGGCGCAACCGCAGGTCGACATTCCCGTGCTGATCGACGTGCGAGGGGCCAAGGGGGTGTCGGTGTATCGCAACGACGTGCAGGGCAACCAGACGTCGCTGCACGAGCTGCCGCTGCTGCGTGGGCGCAGGCGGGCGTGGTGGGTGGATGACCAGGTGCTGGCGTCGGGGGCGCCGAAGTCGGTGCAGGTGCGGGTGGGGAAGCCGCGTACCGATAAGCCGGCGACAGGCGCAGCGGGCGCATCGAACTCGTTCACGTCCACTCCACCTGCGTCCAAGCCGGCGGGGCGCAAGTCAGCGGTGTCGAAGACCCTTGCAGCCGGCACGGCGTCCAATCCGACCGCGTCGAAGAGCCACGCTGCAAGCGTTTCGGCCGGGGATGTGCAGCTGCGCAGCCTGCGCCTCGGCAGCGACATCGCCGGGCCGTACCTGACGGGGGTTGTAGTCAACCGCTCAGGGATCGCCCAGCGCAACATGCCGATCTACGCGGTGGCGCTGCGTGGCAAACGCGTGACGGCGGCCGGCCGGGCGCTCGTGCCGTCGCTGCCCGCTGGCGCTGGCGCCAGCACCGGCGCGAGCACCAGGACCAGCACCGGCACCAGGACCAGCACCAGGACCAGCACCAGGACCAGGACCGGCACCAGCACCGGCGCGAGCACCGGCACCAGGACCAGCACCAACACCGGCGCGGGCGCGGGCGCGGGCAAGCCGACTGTGTTTCGCATCTATTTCGTAGGCAACCCATCAGGGGCGCGGATCGAGCTGACGACCGCTCCGACCATCAAGTCTTGACAGGAGAAGATCAGATGAGCACGACCACTCCCCAGGCAGTTTCGACGGTGCTGGCGCGCGAGCCGTGCGCCGGGTGCGGGGCGCCGCTCGGGGCCGACCAGCGCTACTGCTTGTCGTGCGGGGTGCCGCGGGCGAGCACACGGCTGCCGTTTCTCGATGTGCTCGCGGCGGAGGCGTCCAATGCTGTGGCGGGCGGGATCGGAGCGGGCGCTGGGGGGTCGCCATATCTGCGCGCGCCGGCGGTGGGCTCCCCGGGTGGTGGGGCCGGTTGGGGAGGGGGCGCCGGTTGGGGATGGGGGTCCGGCTGGGGAGGCGCGGGCAACGGCGGGCTGTCACGTCATAGTGGGCCGCTGGCGCTCGCGTCGTCGCTGCTGCTGGCGTTGATCGTGGGCTTGTTGGTGGGGCACTGGGTGACGGATTCCAACGGCAAGACGGCGGGCACGTCGACGCAGGTAGTGAAGTACGAGGGGCTGCCGACGGCCGCTGGCGCGGCGGCTGCGCAGCCAGCGGCGCCGGCCCAAGCTGCGGCGGGAGCAGCGGTGCCAGGGACGACGACACCTACGACGTCGACGCCGGCAGCGGGAGACACCAGCACGACACCAGCGTCGACGGATGCGACGCACGCGACCAACCCGACGCTCGAGGGCTTGTCGAAGTCGACGGGCAAGGAGCATGCAAAGCAGGTGAGCAAGCTGGTGGATAAGGGCAAGCCGCTGTCGACTGGCGGGGCGCCGCCGCCGAAGGACAACAAGCCGGCGGGCGACGGGTCCGGCTTCGACACGATCGGGTGATGGGGATGTCACTCGTTCTGAGACGCTCGACGCCGATGAGCGCACGCATGGATCCGTTGCAGGAGTTGCGCCGGCACCGACTGGAGCTAGCTGAGCGCGTGGCCGGGTTGACACTCGATCTCGGCGGGTTGACGTACGAGATGGCGATCCGCGATCACTATCGGCTCGACGTGCTGGCGCGGCGCGCGGCGGAGCTGCAGGAGGCGGATGCGCAGCTAGGCGAGGCGGAGCGGCTGCTGGCGGCGGCGGAGGCGGGCATTCACGGCGAGTGTCGCTCGTGCGGGGCGGTGCACAGCCGCGGGGCGGCGTACTGCTGGCATTGCGGGGAGGCGCTGCTGGCGCAGGTGCTGCCGTCGGTGCTGCAGGCGTCCGAGGATGATTTGGAGGGTTCGTCCCGATAAACTCGGTTGGGTGCAGGGACGCGGGGGGACGAGGGCTAGACGCCATGTAGCGGTGAGGGTTGCCACCGTCGCGAGGGCGAGACGTCGGGTTGCGCGGAGAGGCGCGACCGGAGTGAGCGAGGTGCAGAGCGTTGCGCGGAGAGGCGCGACCGTAGTGAGCGCGGGGCGCAGCGTTGCGCTGAGAGGCGCAACTGTGGCTGCGGTGAGGGCTGCGACCCTGGCGAGGCGCGGAGTCGCGACCGTGGTTGCGGTGCTGAGCATGCTGGCTTGGGCGACAGCGCTGGGCGTGCCGGCGAGCGCTGGCGCAGTGACGTTCGGCGCAGATCTGAGCCGCGCGCCCAACGCGCCGCTGATCACGTGCGGCGCGGGGGTGCTCAACCAAACGCTGGGGGTCTTCTGGCAGGGGACCCAGGCGCAGACGTGCTTGTGGTCGTCGGTAACGCTTGGGTCATCCCAGGCGCTCACGGCGCCTGCCGATGGGACCATAACGACGGTCCGGGTCAGGGCAGGGGCGACCACCGGTCCGATGCAGATCGACGTGGTGCGGTTTCTGACGCAGAACACGTTCACGCCGGGACACCCGAACCTGGCGTGCTGTTTCCTGCAGAAGTACGGGCCGGTGTTTACGCCGGCGCCGAACGCGGTGACGACGGTGGCGGTCAACCTGCCGGTGCAGGAGGATCCGTTCCCGCCGCCGGGGGATACGACGACGATCGCGGCCAACGATCAGCTGGCGCTGGCGGTGCTGGCGCCCAACGTGCCGGTGCCGCTGTTCGCGACAAACGGGTACTCGGCGGATCTCAACACGCTCAGCTACGCGTGGTATCCGGCGCCGACAGCGCCAGGGGTGCCCGAGCCAGGGCCCAACCCGCTCGGTGGGTTCGCCGATCTGAGTGGGTTCCAGGTGCTGATGAACGCCGACCTCGATACGGGCGGCGGAGCTGCTGGTGGTGGTGCGGGCGGGGGAGGTGCGCCAGCTGGAGCAGGGGGGCCCGCAGGCGGTCAGCCGGCGCGTATGCCGGTGCTGAACCTGCCGGGCCAGACTATCCCGGTGCGCGGTGGCACCGCGAGTGTGCCGATCCAGTGTCTGGTGGTCGATTGCAGAGGCACGCTCGCGCTGCAGAACGGGCAGGCGGCGCTGCGGGTGGGCGCGGCGCGGGCGAGTGCCAGCGCGGTCCGAGCCAGCGCAGCCAAGAGGCAGACGAAGGCGCGGAAGCTCGTGAGCTACGGGTCGGCGCATTTCGCGCTCAAGGCGGGCAAGCAGGCAAAGATCAAGGTCAAGCTCAATGCCGCTGGGCGCAAGCTGCTGAAGCACGGGGGGTCGGCGAAGGTGTGGGCGAATGTTCGCTTCTCGGCCGGTGGCGGGGCGCCCAAGAGCGTGCGGATCAAGCTCAAACGCTAAGTCGCGGGCTCCCCGGGCTCAGCCCCCCGGAGCCTGCACACCAACTCCGGACAGGGGCCTCCACAGGGTGAGTGTTGTTTTTTTTCATGGTGCTGCGCGCGTACGTACGCGCGCGCGCAGCACCATGTTTTTTTATAGACCAACATCTGCGGGTCTGAGTTTCGGCCGCATCAGACGGCGAGCGGTCGGACCGCCCCAAACGCTTGCTCCAGCAGTCCGACGTTCGTCCGCGAAACCAGCGAAAGGACCGCACCATCGCGTAGCGTGCGAGCAGTGACGCACAGCCCCACCTTGCTCGCTCGCATCTGCGCCCCGATCGCACTGATCGGGGCGCTCACGCTCACGACGCTCGCGCTCGTGTCCTCGATGTCTCCCGCGTCCGTCATACGCGCTGGGGTTGCGAAGCGCGCATGCAGGATCTTCCCAGTGAGCAACTCGATCAACCGCGACATCTCGCACGCGCCGCTCGACCCCAGCTCGGCGCGGTACATCGCGAGCATCGGGGCCACTGGTCGCCTGCACCCCGATTTCGGGTCCAACCCGAGCTACGGCATCCCGTATGCGGTCGCCGGGGCACGTCAGCCGAAGGTGCCGATCAGGTTCACGGCGTACGGCGGGGAGTCCGATCCTGGGCCTTACCCGATCCCACCGGGTGCGCCGGTGGAGGGAAATCCTGGGCCATCCGATCACGGCGGGGATCGACACGTGCTGGTGCTGCAGCTCAGCAGCTGCAAGCTGTATGAGCTGTACGACGCGCACCGTGCGGGCGCGGGCTGGGAGGCGGGGTCGGGGGCGGTGTTCAACCTGCGCAGCAACGCGCTGCGCCCGGATGGGTGGACGTCGGCGGATGCTGCGGGTTTGCCGATCTTCCCGTTGCTCGTGCGCTACGACGAGGTGCGCGCGGGGCGGATCACGCATGCGTTACGGATGACGGTGCAGCGCACTCAGCAGGGGTTCATCCACCCGGCGACGCACTACGCGTCCAGCAACACCGACCCAAGGCTGCCGCCGATGGGGCTGCGGTTACGGTTGAAGGCGAGCTTCGACACGTCCGGATATCACGGAGAGGCGCTGGTGGTGCTGACGGCGCTCAAGCGTTACGGGCTGATCGTGGCGGACAACGGGTCGAACTGGTTCATCACCGGCGCGCCGGACCGGCGCTGGCGCGACGAGGATCTGGACCAGCTCAAAACCGTTCCCGGCAGCGCGTTCGAAGCCGTGCGCACCGGACGGGTCCTGCACGGCTGAACCGGTCGCGCCCGGTCATTCGCTGGCTCGCCGGCGGCGATACACGCTCGCATCCACATGTCGGCAGTGCTCCTATCGGCTGCCGATCGCGTTCGAAGCTGCTCGTGCTGACAGACTGCTGCGCGTGCTCGTCATAGCTCTCGCGCTCGGCTCGTCTGCGTGCTACGGGGTGTCGAACTTTCTCGGCCCCCAACTGGTCAAACGACATGCGCTCGTATCCGTGCTGGTGCTGTCGCAGGTGGCGGCGCTCTGCGCATGCGCGGTGTACCTGGTTGCGGCTGCCGGGCGCAGCTTCCCGGCGTCCGGCATGTGGCTCGCGCTGCTGGCGGGGCTCGGCAACGCGGGCGGGTTGATCGGGTTTTACAAAGCCGCGGAGCTCGGGCCGCTGGCGGTGGCGGCTCCGATAGGCGCGATGGGCGCGGTGATCCCCGTCGTCTGGGGGCTCGCGAGCGGCGACTCGCTGCGCGCGCCCCAGATCGCCGGACTCGTGCTGGCGATGGGCGGCGCCACCCTCGCGGCGCACCGCACGCCAGCAGGCGACGAGTACGCCGCCAGATACATCAACCCGCGCGCGAGCGCGCTGTGGGCGGCCGCGTCGGCGGTAGCTTTCGGGGTGTTCCTCACGGCGCTGCCCAAAGCCGCGGCATACGGGCGCCCCTGGGCGCTGTTCGACGCGCGTCTCGTGATGGTGGTGTTGCTGGTGCTGTGGGCCGGGCGCAACCTCTCCGCGATCAGGATCGAACGACGCAGCGCGGTGCTCGCGGTGCCGGGGTTGCTGCTGGTGACCGGCACGCTGATGTACACCGCCGCTGCCGATCGCGGCCAGCTGTCGCTCGTATCGGTGCTCGGCTCGCTGTTCCCGATCTTCACGGTAGGACTCGGCGTGGCAGTGCTGAGCGAGCGCCTCTCGCGCGTGCAAACCGCAGGTGTGGCGGCAGCGCTCACGGGGATCGTGCTGATTGCGCTGTAGCCGCAGAGCACACGGTGAGCCTGGTGGTGCGCTGTAGAGTCGGCCTAGGGCTGCTGTTGTGACTCAGACGGAGCCTGCGCCTGCGCGGGCGGCGCCGTCGCAGGAACCTGCTCAGCTGGAGGAGTCGTCATAGGCGCCTGTGCCGGTTGTCCCACCGGCTGCTGCGGCTGTTGCGCCGCCACCGGAAGCGACGGCTTGTCGTCCTCACCGGTAACCGACTGCTTGAACTCACGCATCCCGCTGCCCAGTGAGCGGCCGATCTCGGGTAGGCGCCTGGCACCGAACACGAGCAGCAGAATCACAACCAGGAAAGCGATGTGAAGTGGATTGTCTAGTCCCATGAGCTACCAGTCTAGAGCAGCACACGCACATCAGAGCTACTGTTCGTGCTCGGAGCATCTGCGCGGCAGCGCGCCTTGCCCGCGCAGCACCTACTCCGCCGAATCGTCTTGCAGCGTTCTGCGCACCAGCTGTGCCGCCACGACAAGCGTCAGCAGGGCGAACCCCACGCGCAGCGCCCCTCCCGAGATCGCGTTTGCCAGCACCACGCCGCCTGCTGCCCCGACGGCCGACAGCACGCCCAGCAGCAGAGCATCCGCACGCCGCACATTCCCGTAGCGGCCCTGGTTGACCGCCCCCACGAGCGCCACCGGGATGATCGCCAGCAGCGACGTTGCCTCAGCCTGGTGCTGGCTCAGGCTGAGGAAGATCACGAGTCCTGGCACGAACAGCACCCCGCCGCCTACTCCGAGCAACCCCGCAAGCACCCCGGCGCCCACCCCGATAACGATCGCGCCGATCATCGCAGCAGCAACTCGATCGCCGTTAGCACCAGCACCGCAGCGAACAGCAGCGAGACAGCACGCACCGGAAGGCGCTGCTGTAACCATGTGCCAAGCAGCACACCGCCCACTGCCGGCACGCCCACGAGCAGCCCGTCGCGCACATGCACGTTGCCGTACACCCCCTGCGTCGCAGCCGCGAACGCGGCGATCAGCACGATCGCCGCCAGCGACGTGCCGGTCGCCTCGCGCTCGCCGTACCCGAGCCACAACACGAGCAACGGCACCATCACCGTCCCACCCCCAACGCCGAACAACCCGCTGAACAGTCCGGCGAGCGTTCCGATCGTCATCAATTTGACGGTACGCCGGGCAACCATGCGCGGCATACTAGGGACCGTGTCCCCAGCTCCCACGCTTGTGGAAGCACTCGAGCCGCTGCGCTCCAACCCAGCTCGTGCTGCCGTCCTGCTCGACATCGACGGCACGCTCGCGCCAATCGTCCGGCACGCCGCCGATGCGCACGTCCCGGAAGCCACCCGCACGCTGCTGATTGAAATCGCCAAGCGCTATCGCCTGGTCGGCTGTGTGAGTGGGCGACGAGCCACCACCGCGCGTCAGATCGTCGCGATCGGGACGATCGCGTACGTGGGCAATCACGGCGGCGAGCTGCTGCGCCCCGGCGCAACCACCCCCGAGCTGGACGCAGACGTCGCTGCCTGGAGCACCCGCATTCGTGAGTTTGCCGCGCGTGTCGATACAAGCGAGCTGCAGCGGCTGCGCGTGCGCTCCGAAGACAAACACGTAATCGCCGCGTTCCACTGGCGCGGCGCGCCCGACGAAGACGCTGCTGCTGCTGCGGTGTGCACCATCGCCGAGCGTGCGCAAGCCGAAGGACTGGTCGTCCACTGGGGACGCAAGGTGCTCGAAGTGCGCCCGCCGGTGGCGCTCGACAAAGGCATCGGCATCAGCACGCTGCTGCGAAGCGCAGTCGGCGGCGCCGATGACGGGAGCGGCAGCGGCGATGGCGACAGCGGCGGCGGCAGCAGCAGCAGCGGCGGCAGCGGCGGCAAAGACGACAGCAGCGGCAGCGGCGGCGGCAAAGACGACAGCAGCGGCGGCACCGTCGAGCCCGTGCTCGACGCGGCTGTGTATGTCGGCGATGACACTACCGACCTCGATGCTTTTCATGGTTTGCGGGTACTCGTGGAAGAGCACGCCCTGCTTACATCTGTGTGTGTCGCCGTCCGCTCGGACGAAACTCCACCGGAGTTGGCACTTCAGGCGGACTTGGTGATCGACGGTCCGAGCGGCGTGCGCCAGTTGCTTGAAGCGCTCCTGCAACCGCACAGCCCCGCATGAACAGCCCCGGACTCTGAGCTACCCGTTGTCCCGAACTGCCTGACTTTCAACTTGCGCTTCGTCGACTTCCTCAAGACAACCGTCCTGCTCAGCGCAGGCGCAGCCACTGCGCTGGCGACCGTGACGGTGCTGTCGGCCGGCGCGAGCTCCGACACGTTCCTCGTGCTCGTAGCCGTCAGCTGGTGGGTGATCGCCACGATGATCGGACTGGCGCTAGGTCGGCGCGCCGAAGCCAACCCTCCGATCACGCGTCTGCTGGCAAGCGCCAAGGCCACAAATGTGCTGCCGGAGCACCGCCCGAGCACGATCCTGCTCAACCGCCTATGGCCGCTGCTGCTGTTTACGCTGCTCGCCGGCGCCCTAGCGTTCCTGGCTCCGCAGATTCCTGGAATAGGCGCCGGATTCGCGATTATCTGGGCGCTAGCGTGGCGGCGCCAGAACGGCGCGGTGGCAGCAATCGAAGAGCGCGACGGAGTGCGCTTCTACATTCTGCGCACCTCCCCGGTGCATCCGATCGCGCTCCAGCGCGCGCCCGGGTTCAAAGCGTTGCACGCACAACGCATGAACGGCGCGCCCACTTGAGATGACTGACGGGGGGGAGGCGCCGTGCGCTGCAGATGCGCCCGGTGGCGCTGTCGACGTGCTGATCGTCTCGCTGGGCTCCACCGCAGGTCTGCGGGCTGCCGATGAGGAGCTACGCAGCTCGTTGGAGCGAGCCGGCGCGAGCGTCGCGCTCGTCCAGGCAGCCCCCCCGCGGGAAGCTCGCACTCTGATGCTCACCGACTTCCTGTGGGCACGCGCGGCACGCGCGGCTGTCTGCGCCTGGCTGGAGCGCGCTCGTGCGGGTGCAGTGATCTACTCGACCACCACCGCCGCGCTGTTCTCTCCGCGCCCAGGCGTGATCCGCTTCGACGCGTGCGCGGCAGCCAACCGCCCTGGGCATCACGGTCTCTGGCAGCGCCCGCTTGAACGCAAACGCCTGGCAGCCGCGCCGCTGTTGCTGCCTTGGAGTGAGCAAGGTCTCACTGAAACGCCCACCTTGATGGCTGTGAGCGCACGCGCCAACACACTGGCTCTGCCCGTGCCCGTTGACCCTTCGGGCCCACCAGAGCCGACACGCGACATCGCGGCGATCACATATGCGGCCAATCCCGCGAAAAAAGGCTTGGATCGCGTGCTAAACGCGTGGCAGCGCGTGCGCGCTCCCGGGCAGGAGCTGGTGGTGGCAGGAGCCGAGCTCGAGCTCGTGCAGGAGGGGGTGCGCATCGCAGGCGCGCTCCCCCGGGAGCAGTATCGCGCGTTGCTGCGTCGCTCGCGCGTGTTCATATCCGCTGCTCGCCGTGAGGATTATGGGATCGCGCAGCTAGAAGCACTCGCTGACGGGTGCATGTTGGTCAGCACCCCAGCACCCGGACCGTATGCGGCGCTGCCGATCGCACGCGAGCTCGACGCACGGCTGGTGAGCGACGATCTGGGCGCGGCGCTGGAAGTGGCGCTGGGCAACCCGGTGCCCGGCTACGCCGCGCGCGCGCACGCGGCGATGGCTCAGTTCAGTCGCGACACCGTGGATCGCCGTGTGGTGGAGGAGCTGCTGCCAAGGCTTCGACAGATATCCGCATAGATGGAGACGAGTCCGCACAGATATTCGATCTAAGCCCGAGATTCTGATATTTGAACTGGATGCGCGGGCTTCAGATCTCATGGGATGACCGGCGCGCACCGCAGCTCCAGCCACTCGCGCGCGCCTGTGGAACAGATGGAGACTGACGCTGGGGCGGCTACGGCTGGCTCCAGCCGCGCGCCGCACCGCTTGATCGCCAATCCGCGACGGCTCGCTGCGCCTTGGGTTGAGCGGCTGCGCCCGGAGTTGCTCCCCGCGCTCGGCGCCGCAGCGCTCGCGGGCGTGATCAGCATCTGGGTGATGCAGCTCTGGAGGGTCGATTTGAAGGTGCCGATCGTGGTCGGTGGCGACCCCACTGCTGCGCTGGCGTCGATCAAGGACATTCTCACCCACGGCTGGTATCTCACCAACCCGAGCCTGGGGGTGCCCTTCGGTCAGGAGTTCTACGACTACCCGGCGTACAGCGGCGACACGCTCTATCTGCTGATGGCAAAAGCCCTCGGACTGGTGTCGAGCGATCCGGTCGTGGTGATGAACGTCTTCTTCCTGCTCTGCTTTCCGCTGATCACGATCAGCGCGTATCTGGTGCTCCGGCGGCTCGGCATCTCGCTCGGCGCGGCGTTCGTGTGTTCGGTGTTGTACACGGTGCAGCCTTTTCGCTTCGACAACAGCGAAGGCCACATCTTTCTCGCGGCGTACTTCCTGGTGCCGGTCGGCTGCTACCTGGTGCTCACCCAGTTCATGGGGCGTGCGCTCTTCAAGCCCAATCCCCAGCGTCGAGGTCTGCGCGCATATCTGACCTGGCGCTCAGCCGCGCTCGTCGTGCTGTGCCTGATGGTGGGCTCCTCGGACAACTACTTCGCGGTGTTCACCGTCGCGCTGATGATCCCCGCCACGATCTTCTCCTTCATAGCGGTGCGCCGCCGGCAGGCACTGATCGGTGGTTTGGTGACCGTGCTGCTCGTGCTCGGCACCGTCGGGCTCAACGGGCTGCCGACATTCATCTACGCAGCACAGCATGGGAAGAACACGGTGCCAGGACATCGCGTGCCTCAGGAAACCGAGATGTACGGCCTATCGCTTGCGAACCTGGTGCTGCCGATTGAAGGACACCGCATCAAGCCGCTAGCAAACCTCACGAACCGCTATCTGACAACCACGCTGCTGCCGGTGCGCGGCGAGACGTCTTGGAACAACCTCGGCATCGTCGCCACCCTGGGTCTGCTGTGGCTGGTGATCGCGCTCGTGGTTCGCTGTCTGCGTGGTGGTGAATCAGGAATCTCCGATCCGCGCTACGCGTACGCTGCGATCGCCGCCGCGATAGCGTTCTTGATCGGCACGATCGGCGGGCTGCAGACGGTTTTCGCGTACGTTGTCTCGCCGCGCTTGCACGCTCCCAACCGGATCGCGATCTTCGTCGCGTTCTTCGCCTTGTTCGGTGTGGCGCTGGGCCTGGATCAGCTGCGCCGGAGATTCGCCGCCGGCGCATTCACCCGCTGGGTCTCTGCTGCGATGCTCGTGTTGGTGCTCGCGGTTGGAACGTTCGACCAGACCAGTCCGAAGATGATTCCTCCCTACGCGAAACAAGCCGCGCAATACCACAGCGATGCGACGTTCATCCGCGCGATCGAGCGTCAGCTTCCCGGCGATGCGAGCGTCTTCGAGTTTCCATACGTGCCGTTTCCCGAGGCCCAGCCGCCGGGCCGCATGTTGCCGTACGACGAGTTCATCGGCTACCTGCACTCAGACCGCCTGCGTTGGAGCGATGGCGCAATGGAGGGACGACCATCCGATTGGGTGTCGGTTGCGATCACCCACCCACTGCCACAGCTGCTCCAAGAGATCTCCGCCATCGGCTTTCAAGGTGTCTATTTGGATACGTTCGGCTTCTCCGACAACGGCAAAGTCGCGATCGCGGCGTTGAAGAAGGCGCTTGGGTCTGCCCCGCTCGTGAGCCCCAACGGGCGCTTGTATTTCTTCAACATGGCCCAGTACAACCAGCAACTGCACCAGCGTATCTCACAAAACCAGCTCGCGGCGCTTGCCGCGGCAGCGCTGTACCCAGGTTAATCCAGTGCTAACACGTGCTCCTGATGTACCCTGGAGCCGCCTTTGCGAGCGTCACCTCCGGGGGGCTGTCGCCGCGCTTGACACAATCCGAGAAACTCGTCGTAGTCGCGGATGTAGTCCTCTGGCTCGTAGGCGCGCGACGCGAGCACCAACAGCAGCGCGTCAGCGGTGTACCGGTATTGGATCCCCCAGATCATCGCCGGCAGATACAGCCCAAGCCCGGGATCGTCGAGGATCACCTCCTCACGCGCATGGCCATCGTCGACGACCACCGCGACGCTGCCTGCCTGGCACACCAGGAATTGCTCGCACTGGTGGTGCGCATGCGCTCCCCGGACGTCCTTGGACGGCACCCGCATGACGCTGAAGAAGCGGCGTGGCTCGAACGGAATGTGACTGCTCACCTCGCCGGACACAAGCGACCCGCGCAGGTCGTCAGCCCGGTTGAGGCGGTGTAGCGACACCCCGCTCACCCGCAGCGACCGTGGCTGGCTATCATCAGGGTCCGGTGGAGCGGCCTTGGTGGCCCCGCGCTGACCGGCGCTGCGCGCGTCGACATAGCCAACGATGCGCGCCGGGTTGCCGACCACGATTGCGTATGGCGGAACGTCACGCGTCAGCACGCTGCCCGCGCCCACCATCGCTTTCATCCCGATCGTCAGGCCCGGCAGGATTGTGCAGTTGGCCCCGAGCGAAGCGCCCCGGCGCACCACGGTTTGGGCGAACGCGGCCGGGTATTCCCTGCTGCGAGGAAACGTGTCGTTGGTGAACGTTACGTTTGGGCCGATGAACGCGTCGTCCTCGATCCGCGAGCCATCCCAGATGGCCACGCCGCACTTGACTGTCACGCGGTCGCCGATGATCACATCGTTCTCTACGAACACGTGATCGCAGATATTGCAGCTCTCGCCGATGTGTGCTCCGGGAAGCACATGGGCAAACGCCCAGATGCGCGTGCGCGCGCCCACCTGGGTGGTCTCGCAGAGCCCTTGAGGGTGTACGAAATGATTCATCGGCGCAGCTCGGCTTGCGTACGCACGCTCGAGCGACCCAAGAACGCTCGACTACCGCCGAGGAAGTTCAGAGGGCCGGTCACCGTCAGCACCGCAGCAGCTGCCAACACGTGAGACACGTCATGCCCCAGCAGGTGCAGAACGGCCACGCCAACGAGATACACACAGAGATACCAGGCGACAAAGCGCGTCGCCGCGTATACGCTCAGATGAGATCGAAACACGTAGCGTCCTGTGGCGACCGTTGTAAACGCCAGCCCGAACATGAACACGATCGTGTAAGCGACTTCGAGCTTGATCCAGTGGGCTGCGATGACCAAGAGCGCGCCCGTCACCACTGTGTTGAGCACTCCGGTGATCAGAAAGCGAGGGATCGCCCCGCGCGGGCGCTCAGCGGTCTGCATTGAAGCTCTCGCTCAACATCGGCACTGACCCGGGGCGTCGCTTGCTGTTTTCGTACGTGCGCCAGACGTATGACCCGACCACGCCGAGCCCGGATAGCGTCATCGAGCCGACGATCAGCAGCGTCAGCATCAGTGGGGTGTAGCCGGCTACGTGAACGCCGACGAACGCCCAGGCGAAGAACACGACAACGCTGCCGATCAGCGACAGCAGCACCCCGGTCATCCCGATCGTAAGCAGCAGGTTGATCGGCAAGTCGGTGAACGAATACACGCTGTCGAAGAAATACCGGCCCTTCTTGCGCAATGTCCAAGCGCTCACGCCGGATGTCCTGGGCGCACGGTCGTAGGGAATCTCCACACGTTTGTATCCGAGCCAGACGAGCAGCCCCACGAGGCTGCTGTTGGATTCTCGCAAGGCCGTAAGCGAGTCTCGCACCGGGCGTGTGCAAGCAAACACGTCGACGCCGCCGCGCGGCATCTCGGGCTGCACCCAGCGACGGTAGATCGACCAGAACCAGCGAGCGCTCAGACTGCTGACCCCGGGGTCTTGGCGGGAGCGTCGCACTCCCAACGCAACGTCGTGCTCGCCGCTGGCAAGCGCGATGTATAACTCGGTCAACAGCTCGGCCGGCTCCTGCAGATCAGCGGCCATCACGGCGATGCACTGACCGCCGGCGACAGCGAGCCCAGTGCGAATCGCCGCGAAAGAGCCAAAGTTGCGCGAATGCCAGATGAGCTGCGCGCGCAACTGGCTTTGGCTCAGCAGATCACGCAGCACTGCGCCCGAGTCGTCAGGCGAGCCGTCGTTGACAAACACGACCTCAAGGCGGCGCCCGAGCCGCCCGGACAGCTCTTCCATGCGACACACAAGCTCGGGCAGCGTGTCCCGGTTGCGATACACCGGGATCACGACTGTCATCAGGATCGGTGCATCGCCGTCGATGCTGTCGCGCGCGGGCGCCAGCGCGGCTGCGGCGGTGCTCATACCGACTCCGCGAGCACGAAGCAGATCGTGTCGAGCTCCCACTGCTCGAGCTCGGGGAAGCATGGCAGCGACAGCACTTGCTGGGACGCTGCTTCGCTCACCGGCAGACTCACACTCGGCGCGCCGATCACCGCCTGGCGATGATCTGGCACCGGGTAGTGGATCTCGCTGCCGATTCCTTCCGCACGCAACGCCGCTGCCAGTTCGTCGCGGCGGGGGCTGCGCAGCACCGCGAGGTGCGCCACGTAGTCCTGCTCGCCGGTGTGCACCATCTGCGCGCTCGTGTCCGCGAGCGCTTGCGCGTAACGCGCGGCGATCTCACGCCGGCGTCGATTGCGCCCGTCGAGCTCGCGCAGGCGAACTCGCAGCGCAGCCGCCTGGATCTCGTCCACGCGAGAGTTCCTGCCGCCATCCTGCTGCACCTTGTATTTCGCGCCCCACCCGTACTGGCGCAATCGGCGCACGCTCTCAGCCACGTCATCGTCGGAAGTCACCACCGCCCCGGCATCCCCCAGTGCTGCCAGGTTCTTGGTTGGGTAGAAGCTGAACGCGCCGGCGTCGGCCACGCTGCCGGCGAGGCTGCCGTTCGTGCGCGCTCCGGCCGCCTGTGCGCAATCTTCCAAAACCCGGATCCCCCGCGGATGGCAGACGTCGCAGATGGCCGCAACATCGGCCATCTTGCCGTACAGGTGCGTCACCACCACAACCGTCGTACGCGCGGTCAGCGCCTGCGCAACCGTCTCTGCGGTCAACAACAATGAGCTTTCGTCTACATCCGCATAGCGCACGTGCAGACCGCGCCGGCGCGCGGCGCACGTGCTGTAGCCACCCGCGTTGGCCGCTGTGAGCACCTCCTGACCAGTGGCGCACCCCAAGGCCGCGAGTGCGAGCTCGAGCGCATCCGTACCGCTTGCGAGCCCAATCGCGTGATCTGTCCCCAGGTAGTCGGCGAATTCGCGTTCGAACGCTGAAGTCTCCTCGCCCAGCAGATACCAGCCGCTGCGCACGACGCGCTCGACGGCCGCCGCGGTGTCTTCGTCAACCTCAGCCGTACGCCGCAGATCGTTGAACGGGATCGAATCCCGTGCGCGCGACGTAGATGTGTCGGTGTGGCGCGGCCTGACAAGCACGCGTCGGCACTATAACTCCAGAAAGTCGAGTAATCAAAACTATTTACATAGATTGTTTTTGGTGGTGTTCGACTAAGGGGTTGGCCTAGCTGCGGCTTTCGCGGCTCGGCTTGCGCAGCGACGATAGCTCGTCCCAGGGGCGCGTGTTGGCCACGTCCTCCGCGGTCAGCCATGCGCGCCGCGCCGTGGCGATGCCCCAGCGCATCACGTCAAACCGCTCGACGCCGTGCGCGTCGGAGTCGATCAGCAGTCGCACACCCGCGCGCGCGGCCGCGCGCGCGTTGATGTCGGACAGATCGCGTCGATCGGGGTTGGCGTTGATCTCGAGCATCGTGCCTGCGCGCGCCGCTGCTGTAAACACTGCTCCGAGATCGATCGCGTACGGCTCGCGCCGTTCGATCAGCCGGCCGGTCGGGTGCCCGATCGCATCCACCAGCGGATGCTCGATCGCCGCGATCATGCGCTCGGTCATCGCATGCTCGTCCATGCCAAACGCTGTATGCACGCTTGCGATCACCCAGTCGAGCTCCGCCAGCAGCTCGTCCTCGTAGTCGAGCGATCCATCGGGCATGATGTTCACTTCGCTGCCCGCCAGCACGCGGATCCCCTCTACCAGCTCGTCGACGTGCCGCACGCGCTCGATCTGGCGGCGCAGCTCGTCCGGCGATACGTCATTGCCAAACCCGTGCGACGCCGAGTGGTCGGTGATCGCCACATACTCGTACCCGCGCGCACGCGCGGCGAGCGCCATCTCCTCGATCGTGTTGCGTCCGTCGGATGCCACGGTATGGCAGTGCAAGTCGCCGCGGATGTCGTCCTGGACGATCAGCGTGGGCAAGCGCGTGCGGGATTCGAGCGCCGCCGCCTGCAGCTCGCCACGATCCTCGCGCAGCTCCGGCTCGATGTATGCCAGCTCAAGCAGCTCATACACCTCCTGCTCGGTTTTGCAGCTATGCGTGACGGCCGTCACGTCGTCGCGCACCCCATACTCCGACACGTGCAGCCAGCGCTTCACGGCTGCTTCTCGCAGCGACGCGTTGTGGCGCCCGGAGCCGGTGAAGTGTTGCAGCAGGTTGCCGAGCTGCTGTGGCTTGGCGATGCGGAGATCCACGTTCAGGTCGGAGTGCGTACGAGCGCGAGCGCCAGCGTCGCTGCTGGTGCTCACGCTCGCGATCAGCTCGAGCTCACGCAACCCGTCGATCAGCGGCTGCGGTTGGGTTGTGACGGCGATCAGGTCGAGATCCTTGACGCTGTCCACCTGGCGGCGCGCGGAGCCGGCCACCTGCACGTGCGTGCCTTTCCCGCCACGCTCACTGAGTCCGGCACACAGCGTCTCCGCGATCTGGAGCGCTTGGGGTAGCAGCACGCGCGCCGCACCGCGCTCGCTGACACCTGCATCGAGCGCCGCGAGCACGTTCGCCTCGAACTTCGGCCCGAGCCCGCGCACCGCGCGCAGCCGCTGGCGCACGGCCGCGTTGCGCAACGACTTCAGCGAATCGACCCCGAGCTCGCCAAACAGCAGCTTTGCGCGCTTGGCGCCGATCCCCGGCAGACGGGTGATCTCGATAACTCCGGGGGGAAACTTCGCGCGCAACTGCTCGGCCGCGGGAATCGTGCCGGTGTCGAGCAGCGCGAGCATCTTTTCCTCGAGCGTCTTGCCTACGCCTACGAGCTCGGTTGCGCGTCCGGCACGCGCCAGCGCCGCAACCGACATGGGTGCTTCGCGGATCGACCGCGCCGCAGTGCGGTAAGCCAGCACCCGATGCACGATCGCTCCGTCGAGCTCGTACAGGTCTCCCAGCTCTTCGAGCGCCGCGGCGATGGCAGCGTTCGGCAGGTCGCTCATGTGCACTAGGGTACGTGTCTCTGTGACCGGTAAGGCGTGGCTGATACTGCCCACCTATAACGAGGCCGAGAACATCGAGCCCATCGTTGCCCGCGCGGGAGAGATCCTCGGCTCGGTAGCACCCGGGAGTTTCCGCGTGCTGGTGGTGGACGATGGCTCTCCCGACGGCACCGGCCGGCTTGCTGATGCGCTTGCCGCGGAGCACGATTGGGTCGAGGTTCTCCACCGTAGCGAGAAAGCAGGAATCGGACCTGCTTACCTCGCTGGGTTCGCCCACGCGCTGGCCAACGATGCCGGCTACGTGATGGAGATGGACTCGGATTTCTCCCACGACCCGTCCGATCTCGCGCGGCTGCTGCGCAGCGTGCTCGACGGCGCCGACCTGGCGCTCGGCTCGCGCTATGTGCCCGGCGGCGGCGTCAGCGACTGGGGGCTGCTGCGCCGGCTCATCAGCCAGGGCGGCTCGACGTATGCGCGCTGGGTGCTTGGACTGCGCGTACGCGACCTCACGGGCGGGTTCAAATGCTTCCGCAGAGAAGTGCTGGAAGCGATCCACTTCGACAGCGTGCGCTCACGCGGGTACGCGTTTCAGGTTGAGCTGACCTACCGCGCAGTGCGCGCGGGCTTCCGCGTCGAAGAGGTGCCGATCGTGTTCCGCGACCGTCAGCATGGCCAGAGCAAGATGTCCTGGCGCATCGCCGCCGAAGCGATGTTCCTGGTGCCGCAACTGCGCATTGGCGCGCAACCGCCTGCGCCGACCGGCGCGCCTAGCAGACCGGAGCGTCACGAGCCGCGCGCGCCGGCGTCGGGCGAGCACAGTCATGTGCGCTGATCGCTGTGGCGCCGCGCGGGCGTGCTGAGCGCGTCGCCGCGGTTCCTGGCGCACGCCGAGGTTGGTCTGCTCGGGGCTCATGCAAGCTGGGGTTGATGCCGATCAGATCATGTGGATGCGGCTTCCTCCTATGCGCTGGTGCACGGTGTGCGCCACACCCGCACGACTTTGCGCACATGGAGCGGCATGCCCTGGACGGTGCTTGGCCGGTGGACCGCCGGGTCCACCCTTGCCGCTTTAGGGCTGCTCGCTGCCGTATTGGTGATCGCAGCGCTGTTCGGCGGCGGCTACCAGCAGGTGATCGCGCTGCAGCCGCCGTTCGGAGTGGGCGACGGCGCCGACGTGGTCGCAGTGTTGCGCCGCAACGGCCTCGTGCTCGCGTTGCACGCGATGGCTTGCGTAGCGGGGTTTATCGCCGGCAGCTCGCTGCCGCTGCAGGTTGCGCACCGGCAAGGAGTCTCACGCTGGATTCATGAGCACGGCGGGCGCATAGCGATCGTCTTCGTCGCCTGCGCCACCACGTTTTCATTGAGCGCCCAGGCCTACGTGCTTGGGCATACGCTCGCGGGCGTCTCCGGCTTTCTGCACGTTTCGCCGGCGCTGCTGCTGCTGGGCGTGCTTCCGCACGCCCTTCCGGAGCTGATCGCGCTGTTCCTGCCGCTCGCTGCGTGGATCATCGCCAGCAGGCGAGGGGAGTGGGAGCAGCTGCTGGCTGCCACAATGGTCACCGTCGCGGTGGCCGTGCCGGTGCTCGTGCTCGCGGCGCTCGTCGAGGTGTACGTCTCTCCGCATGTGTTCTCGACGCTCACAAACATCCATCCCCCGATCGTGCGCAGCTCGGGCGGGTGGACAGTGATCGTCAACCCACCAGCCGCCGCGCGCTAGACCATTTGGTCTAGACGGCCGAGCTTTTGCGCCTAGAGAGTGTGTAGGGCGTATGGGCCAAGGGTGTGCGGGGCGCATTGGCCAGGGGCGCATTGGCCAAGGGTGTGTGGGGCGCATTGGCCAAGGGCGCATTGGCCAAGGGTGTGGGGCGCATTGGCCAAGGTGTGTGGACGCCCAGGGTGGCTGCGACGCGGACGCGTCGGACGCGTGGCGCTATGAGTCTTTTTTTGAAAAGGAAGAATCTTTACGTGCGTCTTTATTCTTCCTTTTTCAAAAAGGAGGTATGTCCACCTGTGTGTGTCTGGGTGGCGCTTGCGATCGTGGACCCCCCCGATCGTGGACCCGGGGCACCCTTGCTTTACTTTGTATAGTGGTGGGTAGCCCCAACAGCGCACGCGAGACAGGAGACCCCATGGCAGGCAACTTGACCGAAGTCACCGACACCAACTTCCATGCCGAGGTGATCGAATCCGATACCCCCGTGCTGGTCGACTTCTGGGCGCCCTGGTGTGGACCGTGTCGCGTGGTCGCGCCGGTGCTCGAGGAGATCGCCGGCGAGCGCGAGGATCTGCGCATCGTCAAGCTGAACGTCGACGAGAACCAGCAGACGGCCGCCAGCTTCCAGGTGCTTTCGATCCCGACGCTGATCCTTTTCAAGGGCGGCCAGCCCGTCAAGACGGTCGTCGGTGCCTACCCGAAGAAGAAGCTCGAAGCAGAGCTAGAGCCCGCGCTGGCCTGAGAATTGGCCCGGCGCTGGCTTGCCACTCAGGCCGTTGTTGGCTTGCCGCCGCTCAGGCGCGGCGTTGGCTTGCCACTCAGGCGCGGCGTTGGCTTGCCGCTCAGGCGCGGCGTTGGCTTGCCGCTCAGGCCCGGCGCAGCGCGATCGCCAGCTCGAGCCCGTCGATCATCGCCTGTTCGCGGTACGCCGTAGGCATGTCGTCCGGCGCCTGGGTTTGTGGTTGCGCCGACGTTTGCGTATCCGCCTGCGGGTGCCGGGCTGGCTCATTGCTGAGATGGAGCTCCACGGCGAGTGTCTCGCCGGCGAGATAGTCGCGGTGCGCTGCAGCCGCCGGTAACAGCCCCGCATCGCCGTCGAGGCTCAGCACGATCCTGTCCTCCACCGCCAGCCCGGCGTTCTTGCGCGCGATCTGCACCGCATGCACGATCTCGCGCGCAACCCCCTCGCGCGCCAAATCCTCGTCGATCGTGAGATCGAGCGCCACCGCGTGCGCACCCTCACGCTCGACGCTGTACCCCTCCGGAGCTTGCATCGACAAGATCACATCCTCGGCCGACAGCGAATGCTCGCCCCCGGCAACCGCGATGCCGATCTCCTGTGCGCCGCGCACCGCCGCCGCCACATGTGCCGGGTCGAGCGCCGCGATCGCTTTCGCCGCCAGTGGCATATCGCGGCCGAAACGCGGTCCCAGCGTGCGGTAGTTGGCCTTGACTTCATAGCGCCCGAGCTCCTCCGCGCCGCTCACGAAACGCACGCGCCCGACGTTGAGCTCCTCACGCACGATTTCCACAAGCCGCTCGATCGCCGCACGCTCATGCCCGTCCGCCACCACCGCCGCCTCACGCAAAGGCTGGCGCACCTTGATCTTCGCCTGCCCGCGCGCTCCCAGCCCAAGCCGGACCGTCTCACGCACTGTCGCCATCGCCTGCTCCAGCTCCTCGTCGCGAGCGGGCAGCCCCGCGCCGTCGGGAAACTCGCACAGATGTACGCTCGCCAGCTCGCCGTCGAGGTTGTCGTAGATCTCGTCAGCCACAAACGGGCAAAACGGCGCCAGCAGCTTGGCCACCGTCAACAAGCACGCACGCAGCGTCTGGAACGCCCCCACATCGCCATCCCAGAAACGCCGGCGCGAGCGGCGCACATACCAGTTCGACAGCTCGTCAGCGAACTCCGCGATCGCCCTCCCCGCGCTCGTCGCGTCATACGCATCCAGTCGCTCCGTCACCGTCCGCGCAGTCGCCGCAGCACGCGACAGCGCCCACCTGTCGAGGTCGTTTTCGATGCCGACCGTGCTCTGCTCTGCCACGGCGCCCAGCCCATCCGCGTTCACGCCGGCATAGAGCGTGTAGAAGTAATACGTGCTCCACAGCTGCTTGAGAAACAGTCGCACACCCTCGCCGATCGTCTCCGCTGAGAAGCGATACCCATCCCACGGCTGCTTGGAAGTAAAGAAATACCAGCGGAACGCATCAGCCCCGTAGGTATCGATCACCGCCCACGGCTCGACCGTGTTGCCTTTCGACTTCGACATCTTGCGACCCTCGGAGTCCAGGATCAACCCGAGACACATCACGTTGCGGTAAGGCGCTGTGTCGAACAACAACGACGACACCGCCAGCAGCGAGTAGAACCACCCGCGCGTCTGGTCAAGCGCCTCGCACACAAAATCCGCCGGGAACCGCTCCTCGAACCGTGCCTCGTTCTCAAGCGGCGCGTGATGCTGCGCAAACGGCATCGCCCCGGAGTCAAACCACACGTCGATCACCTCCGGCACGCGCCGCATCGGCAGCTCGCACCGCGGGCACGGGAACTCGGGCGCGTCGACATACGGTCGGTGCGGATCCTCCAGACGGCTGCCCGAACGCTCTTCGAGTTCGGCAAACGATCCGATCACGTGTACGTGATCCTGCTCACAACGCCACACAGGCAGCGGCGTGCCCCAGTAGCGCTCGCGTGAGATCGCCCAGTCGACGTTGTTCTGAAGCCAATCCCCGAAACGCCCGTGCTTGATGTGCGGTGGATGCCACGTAACCGTCTCGTTCGCCTGCAGCATCCGCTCACGCACCTGCGATGTCGCGATGTACCACGACGGCTTGGCGTAGTACAGCAGCGCCGTGCCACAGCGCCAGCAGTGCGGGTATGAGTGCTCATAGTCGCCCGCCCGCAGCACCCGCCCGCGTGCGCGCAGATCCTCGATCAGCTCCGCGTCGGCATCCTTGACGAACCGCCCCGCATAGGCTCCGATGCGCTCGTCGTAGCGCCCGTCGAGCCCCACCGGGTTGACAACCGTCATCCCGTACCGCTCCCCGAGCCGGAAGTCGTCCTCGCCGAAGGCCAGCGCGGTGTGCACCAGCCCTGTGCCATCCTCGGCGCTCACGAAGTCGCCCGCCAGCACCGTATGCCCGTGCGAGCCGTACTCCTCCCCGGCGATGTAGTCGAACGGCGGCAGGTAGCCGGCGCCCTCCAGCTCGCTCCCCGGGAAGCGGTCGAGGATCTCCACACCCGCGCCCAGCACGCGCTCGGCCAGCGCCTCGGCGAGCACGAACACCGGATGCGCCGGATCGCCGTCGCGCGCGCGCACATACGTGAGCTCGCGGTCGACCGCCACCGCCGCGTTCGACGGCAGCGTCCACGGCGTAGTCGTCCACACCAGCAGCTCGTCGCCCTCCCGCAGCAGCCCCCGCGCGCCGCCGGCCGTGCGCGCCGGCAGGCGCACGTACACCGACGGGTCAACCACGTCGCGATACCCCTGCGCTACCTCATGCGACGACAGCGCCGTTCCGCAGCGCGGACAGTACGGCACCACCTTGTGCCCCTCGTACAGCAGCCCCTTCTCATGGATCGCCGCGAGCGCCCACCACACCGACTCGATGTAGTCGTCATCGAGCGTGCGATACGCGTGGTCGAGATCCAGCCAGAACCCGATGCGCTCGGTCAGGCGGTTCCACTCCTGCAGATACGTGAACACCGACTCGCGGCAGCGCGCGTTGAACTCCGCGATCCCGTACTCCTCGATCTCCGCCTTCGTGCCGATGCCGAGCTCGCGCTCGACCGCGATCTCGACCGGCAGCCCGTGGCAGTCCCAGCCGCCCTTGCGCTCCACGCGGTAGCCACGCATCGTCTTGTAACGCGGGTAGATGTCCTTGAACACGCGCGAAAGCACGTGGTGTGAGCCGGGCGGGCCGTTGGCGGTGGGGGGCCCCTCGTAGAACACGTACGACCGCGCCCCCTCGCGCGCGCGCAGCGACTGCGCGAACACGTCGCGCTCGCGCCAGCGCTCGAGGATCTCAAGCTCGAGCGCGGGCAGCTCCTGGCGGGGGTCGACCTCGCGGCGCGGGATCAGCGGGTGTCGGGGTGCGCTCGTCACGGCGGCCCATTGTAGGTGCGCGGCGCGCCCACGCACGATCCGCCGCACGAGGAGGCGGCCACGCTCGCGCGTGGGCGTGAACGGCAGCGCGATGGTGTGGGAAACGCGATCGCGATGGTGTGTGGGGGAACGCGATCGCGTGGGTGTGTGGGGAATGGGGTCGCGATGGTGTGGGAAACGGTACGACGTCATTTTTTGAACTCACACGCCTGCGCTCCTAGGATCGGCCACCGTTAGGCAGGGAGCACATGCAGACACCGCAGTTTCAAGACGCCGACCACATGCGCTTCCGTGAGCGGGGCTACGCGATCGTCAACGGGCTGTTCGAGCCCGCTGAGATTGAGCGGCTGCGCACGACCGCGCTGGATACAGTCGCCGAGCTGGGGCGGCAGGGACGCGGGACCTCGAGCCCCGGCGGCGAAGGTGTGATCCGCGGGTGCGAGGGCGACCTGCTGAGCAACCCCGCGCTGCGGGCAGCGCTGCTCGACCCCCGGGTGCTGGGGACGATCGGCGGGCTGCTCGGCGGCGAGCCGACCTACTTCGGCGACAGCAGCGTGCGCATCGGACGCAACGGCGAGCGCGGGTGGCATCGCGACAACGTCGACCGTCGCCGCTGGCGGCGGGGGCCGGACTGGCATGAGGGGCCGTACCCGCTGATTCGCTGCGGGCTATATCTGCAGGACCAGGCGCGCCACAGCGGCGGGCTGGCGCTGCGCCCCGGGTCGAACGGGCCGGGGCTGGTGCGCCCGACGCGCCCGAAGCTCGTCGCGGCGCAGGCGGGCGACCTCGTCGTGTGGGAGCTGCGCACCGTCCACTCCGGCGAGGTGGTGCGCATGCGCGGGCTTCCCCGCGTGCCGCTGCACCCGCGCGTGCAGACCCTGCTGCCGGAGGGCCTGCGCGTGCCGGAGGGGCGCGAGCGCATCGTGCTGTTCATGACGTTCGCCCTGCCGGGGCCCGACCTCGATCGCTACCTCGACTACCTGCGCTCGCGCGAGTACATGCGCGACGCCTGGTCACGCTCGCGCTTCGGGTCAGACGGCTGGGAGGCGGCCGAGCGCGCCGGCCTGAGCGTGCTGCGGCCACTGCCGGCGTACGGAACCCCACTCGACGGGGCAGCCTGACGGCCCTTGGGAGGCGCTCTAGGCAAGCTGCAGGACGGCCGTTGCCACCCGCTCCTGCTCGGCATCGGTCAACCCCGGGAAACATGGCAGCGACAGGCAGCCGGAGTAGTAGGTCTCAGCCGCCGGACAGTGGCCCTCGCGGTATCCGAGGGTGTGGCGATACCAGGGGTGGCGGTACACCGGCAGGTAGTGCACCTGGGCGAGGACGCCACGCGCGTGCAGCCCGTCGTGCAGGCGCCGGCGCGCGGGTGCGCCGCCGCGGTGGCGTATGACGAACAGGTGATGGGCGTGGCGGTGTCCGGCAGGCGCGGCGGGCGGGAGCTCGAGTTGCCCGGCGTCGGCGAGCAGCTCCCGGTAGCGGCCGGCGAGCTCGTTGCGCCGCCGCACGAAGCGCTCGAGCTTGGCCAGCTGCGAGCGTCCGAGCGCCGCCTGCATGTCGGTCAGCCGGTAGTTGAACCCGAGCTCCTGCTGCTCGGCGTACCAGCCTCCCTCGGTGCGCTCCAGGCGCGCGGGGTCCCTGACCATGCCGTGACTGCGGAACTCACGCAGTCGCTCGGCGAGCGCCGCGCTGCGGGTCGTGACCATGCCGCCCTCGCCGCAGGTGATCGTCTTGACCGGGTGAAAGGAGAACACCGCCATGTCGGAGTGCCGGCAGGAGCCGACCGGCCCGGCGGGCGTCAGCGCTCCGATCGCGTGGGCCGCGTCCTCGATGATGGTCAGCTCGGGACCCACGGCCGCCCGGATCTCGGCCACCGGCGCCGGCAGGCCGGTGAAGTGCACGGGCACGACGACGCGCGTGTCGGCGCTCAGCGCGGCCCGCACGGTCTCGGCGGACACGTTCCAGGTCCGCGGATCGATGTCCGCGAACGTGGGCTTCGCGCCCAGGTACGCGCCGCAGTTGGCGCTGGCGGCGAACGTGATGGCGCTGGTGAGCAGCTCCCGGCCGGCCGCCAGGCCGCTCACGTGGACGGCTGCGTGCAGCGCAGCCGTGCCCGAGGAGAACGCGACCGCGTGGGGCGCCTGACACACCGCCGCGCACGCCTGCTCGAACGCGCTCACCGCCGGGCCCTGGGTCAGCCAGTCGCCACCCATGACCTCGACCACCGCGGCGATGTCGTCCTCCTCGACCGTCTGGCGACCGTAGGGGATCGTCCTGCGCGCGGAGGCGGCCGGGAGCTCGGTCAGGCTATGCGCGGACGGGTTCACGGGTAGGATCTCTCCAAACTATCCTAATAATTGGACTACATCAATATGGAAAATCATGACGGGCCGGTGCTTGGAAGGCGTGGAGCTAACGCGGTGATCGACTGCGCACGCTGCGGCTGGGCGCATCTCGATCCACTGCCCGACGAGGCCGAGCTCGCGCTGATGTACGAACAGACCTACTATCAGGAGCTCAACCCCGGCTGGTTGGAGAAAGACCGCTCCGAGCAGGCGTTCTGGGATCTCGAGCACGCCGACAAGCTCGCCGACTGGAGCGCGCTGCTCGGTCGTGAGACGGGCGCGCTGCTCGACGTCGGCTGCTCCAGCGGGCTGCTGCTCGAGTACGCGCTGGCGCGTCGCTGGCAGGTCGCGGGCGTCGAGCCATCCGGGCCGGCCGCCGACGAGGCCCGCGCGCACGGCCTGACGATCCACACCGGGCTGTATCAGGACGTCGAGCTGCCGCCCGGATCGCTCGACGTGATCCACTCGAAGCTGGTCGCCGAGCACATCCCCGACCCGCGCGGGTTCCTGGCCTGGGCCGGGCGCCTGCTGGCGCCCGGGGGCGTGCTCACCGTTCACGTGCCCAACGACTTCAACCCGCTGCAGCTGGCCGCCCGCGACGAGCTAGGCCTGGAGGACTGGTGGGTGGCGCCGCCGTTTCACCTCAACTACTTCAGCTTCGCCTCGCTGGAGCGGCTGCTCGCCGCGAGCGGTTTCACGCCCGTGCGGCGCGACGCGACCTTCCCGATGGAGTGGTTTCTGCTGATGGGGGAGAACTACGTCGGTCACGAGGAGCTGGGGGCGAGCGCCCACCGGCGGCGGATGCTGCTGGAGACGCAGCTGGAGGCACAGGGCTGCCGCCGTGCGCTGCACGAGCACCTCGCGCTGCGCGGCCTCGGCCGCGAGGCGATCGTCCACGCGCGCTGGGAGGGATGAATCTGAGGGAGGGTGAGTCAGGAGCGAGAGACGAGTCGGCAGCGGTGACTCGAGAAGACGAGACAGAGACGCCATTGACCAAACGGAGACGCCATTTCACCAAATTCTAAGAAACAGAACTTGTAAATAGTTTGGAACTTCTGGAAGACTGCGGGGCAGCACGCGACCCATGAGCTCTCTTCCCGACCCACACATCCAAGGCAAGGTCGTCCTCGTCACCGGGGGCACCGGCTCGTTCGGCACCGCGTTCCTGAAGACGCTGCTGGCCGACCACGATCCCGCGGCCGTACGGATCTACAGTCGTGACGAGCTCAAGCAGTACAACCTGCAGCGCGCGCTGGACGGCGACGAGCGCGTGCGCTTCCTGATCGGCGACGTGCGCGACGGCGAGCGCCTGAAGCTGGCGATGCGCGAGGTCGACGTGGTGGTCCACGCTGCCGCGCTCAAGCAGGTGCCGGTGTGTGAGTACAACCCGTTCGAGGCCGTCCAAACGAATATCCACGGCGCCGAGAACGTGGTCAGCGCGGCGATCGCCAACGACGTGCCGCGCACGCTCGCGCTGTCGACCGACAAGGCGGTCAACCCCGTGAACCTCTACGGCGCCACCAAGCTCGCGGCCGAGAAGATCGTCACGCAGGGCAACGCCTACGCCGGCGGCTCCCCGGCCCGCTTCGCGTCGATGCGCTATGGCAACGTGGTCGGCAGCCGCGGCAGCGTGATCCCACTGTTCAAGGCGCAGGCGCTCGGCGGCGAGCTCACGATCACCGACGAGGCGATGACCCGCTTCTGGATCACGCTCGAGCAGGCGGTCGAGTTCGTGATCAGCTGTCTCGGCATGATGAGCGGCGGCGAGGTGTTCGTGCCGCGCATCCCCAGCACGCGCGTGTGCGACATCGCCGACGCGATCGCGCCCGACGCGACGCGCCGCGTGATCGGTGTGCGCCCGGGCGAGAAGGTCCACGAGGTGCTCGTCACCGAGGACGAGTCACGACGTGCGCGCGTGCTGGCGGATCGTTTTGTGATCTACCCGCCACTGCCGTCCTGGACCGCCGGTGAGCCGCTCGGCGAGGAGCTGCCGCCCGGCTTCCGCTACTCGAGCGACAACAACGACACGTGGCTCGGCGCAGATGAGATACGCGCGATGGTGGAGCCCGTCGCCGCGGTCACATGACCTGACGTGAGGTGAGCTGAGATGAGCGCGCTCAACCCCGCGGGGGCGGCGCGTCTGATCGTGGTGTGTCACTCCGACCCGACCGGTCGCTACGAATGGCTCGGGCGGGCGCTGCCCGGCGACACGCTCGTGTCGCTCGACACGATGGCGCACGTCGATCTGCTCGCGCGGGGGTCGCGGTCGTTCGACGAGCTGGAGAGCTGGGAGCAGCGCGACACGGCCGAGCATCGCATCGCGGAGCTGATGAGCGCCGTCGGCACGCACCCCACGGTGGGCGCGATCTCACACCGCGGGCACCGCCTGATCGACTTCGCCGCCTACCGCCTGCGGATCGAGCTCGTGCGGCTGCTGCGCGGTTGGACGCTCGGCTGCGCCGGCGCGCACGCGGGCGCGCGCGAGCTGCTCGCCGACCCCGCCGCGCCGGCTGCGCTGCTGATCGGCGCCCGCGCCGCGCTGGGCCTCGACCCGGCGCTCGTGCCATACACGCTCCCACCGGCCCTCGCGGGCTCGCGTTGGCGGCGCGCCGTCGCGCGCCCGCTGATGCGCGCTCTGGCGGCGCGCTCGCGCCCGCAGCGTGTGCAGGTGGCTGCCGTCGCCACCGGCAAGCTCGCGCTCGCGCTCGCGTCGCTGTCCCACGCGGATCTGCGGGCGACCGGCCTCGGTGTGATGCCGTTCCCCGGCCTCGACCACGGCAACAGCGCGCTGCTCGCCCTGCGGCGCGGGCTGCCGCTGCTGTCCACCCAGGGCCCCCGTCGCGCTGGGCCCGGCCCGGCCGTCAGGCTGCCGCGGCGCCTGGGGCTCGACGAGTCGCCGCTGCTCGATCGAGCGCTCACCGTGCTGGTCGAGCAGCTGCTCGCGGGAGCCGCACCGGAGCTCGACTGCGCCGTGGCGGCGCTCGCGGGCCTGAGCGCAGCGCCCGCGCTGCGCGCGCTGCTGCTGCCGTCCGCCGCCTACGGCTCCTCGCGGCTGCTGATCGAGTGGGCGCACGCGCGCGGCGTGAGCGTCGGCGCGGCGCAGCACGGCATCTACGCCCACCGTCAGTTCGACGGCGGCGATCGCCTGGCGGACGTCGTGTTCGGCTGGGGCGCCGGCACCGTCGAGCAGACCCGCGGCTGGCCGCACCCCCGCCCGCTCGTGCTGCCGGTCGGCGTGCCGGGGCTGGCAGTCGCCGCTGTGCGCCGCGCGGGGTCGCGCGATGCGCCTGCGGCCGGGTTGCGCCGCGCGGGGTCGCGCGATGCGCCAGCGCCCAGGCTGCGCCGCGCGCTGATCGCCACCAGCAGCTCGCTCGACACGCCGATCGCTCCGGTGGGGATCTGCGAAGCATTCCTGGACGCGCTCGCGCCCGGGCTGCGGCGGCTCGCTCGCGCCGGCGTCGAGCTCGAGCTGCGCAGGCACCCGAACGAGGACCGCGAGCGCTACCGGCGGCTGCTGCTGGCGCACGGGCTCGACATTCCGATCGCGCCCGACGGCCCGTTCGCCGCGGCCGCGGCGAGCACCGAGCTGCTGATCTCCGCGGCCTCCTCGGTGGCGTTCGAGGCCGCCGCGCTGGGGCTGCCGGTGCTGATGTGGCTCGGCGGCACACCGGCGCGCGTGCGCGCGGAGCACCTGCTCGAGCCGTGGACGGATGGCTCCCCGGGGACGTTCGAGGACGCGGAGGGATTCCTGGCGCTCGCCGAGCGCCTGATCGAGCACCCGGCGGACGGGTTCGAGCCCGCCCACGCGCTCGCACGGCGCCTGGCCGGCTACGCGGAGCCGTTCCGCCCGGACCGCTTCCTGGCGGGGCTGCACACGCTCGCGGCCGGTAGCGCATGCGCGCCCGCGCGAGGGGACAGAGACGCGGCGGCCTCAATGTTCGACTCAGCTAATGAGTTCTGATATTTGAACCTGCGATGTCATTGTTCCGAACCGCGGAGAACAGCACGACGGCCCTCCACCGACGCCCGTGAAGGCGGTGATCCTGGCCGGCGGGCTCGGCTCGCGCCTGAGCGAGGAGACCACCATCCGCCCCAAGCCGATGGTCGAGATCGGCGGCAAGCCGATCCTCTGGCACATCATGAAGATCTACGCCGCTCACGGCGTCGAGGAGTTCGTGATCTGCCTTGGCTACAAGGGCTACGTGATCAAGGAGTTCTTCGCCAACTACCACCTACACACGTGCGACGTCTCCTTCGACCTCTCGCGGGGGGCGATGAAGGTGCACCGCTCGAGCACCGAGCCATGGAGCGTGACGCTGATCGAGACCGGCGAGCGCACGATGACGGGCGGGCGCCTGCGCCAGGTGCTGCCCTACGTCGGCGAGGAGGACTTCTGCTTCACCTACGGCGACGGCCTGGCGGATATCGACATCACCGCGCTGATCGCCCACCACCGCGAGCAGGGCGCGATCGCCACCGTCACCGCCGTGCAGCCGCCCGGGCGCTTCGGCGCGCTCGAGCTCGACGGCGCGCGCGCGCTCGGCTTCGAGGAGAAGCCACAAGGCGACGGCAGCTGGCTGAACGGCGGGTTCTTCGTGCTCTCGCCCAAGGTCGGCGACTACATCGCGGGCGACGACACCGTGTGGGAGCAGGAGCCGGTGCGCGCGCTCGCCGGCGAGGGCCAGCTCGCCTCCTACCGCCACGAGGGCTTTTGGCAGGCGATGGACACGCTGCGCGACCGCAACCAGCTCGAGCGCCTGTGGAGCTCCGGCGCGGCGCCGTGGCGGATGTGGGCATGAGCGCCGTGAGCGCCGTGAGGCACACGGGGCCGCAGCCGCCGCCCGGCGCGCCCGACCCTGGCTTCTGGCGCGATCGGCGTGTGCTGCTGACCGGTCACACGGGCTTCAAGGGCGCCTGGCTGACGCTGTGGCTGGGCCTGCTGGGCGCGCGGGTCACAGGCTTCTCGCTGGGCGCGCCGACGCAACCCTCGCTGTTCGAGCTCGCGCGCGTCGCAGACGGCATCGACAGCGTCACGGGCGACGTGCGCGACTTCCCCGCGCTCGCCGCGGCGCTCGACGCCGCCCGTCCGGAGGTGGTGATCCACATGGCCGCACAGTCGCTCGTGCGCCGCTCCTTCGCGCAGCCGCGGGAGACCTACGAGACCAACGTGATGGGCACCGTCAACCTGCTCGAAGCGCTGCGCCACAGCGCCGACACGCGCGTGGTGCTGAACGTCACCTCGGACAAGTGCTACGAGAACCATGAGTGGGAGTGGGCTTACCGCGAGCACGAGCCGATGGGCGGCCACGACCCCTACTCGAGCTCCAAAGGCTGCGCCGAGCTCGTGACCGCCTCCTTTCGCCGCTCGTTCTTCGCGGACACGAACGCCGGCCCGCGGCTGGCCTCCGCGCGCGCGGGCAACGTGATCGGCGGCGGCGACTGGGGCGAGGATCGGCTGCTCGCCGACGTGATGCGCGGCGCGCTCGCACGCCGCCCGATCGCCGTGCGCAACCCCGGCGCGATCCGCCCCTGGCAGCACGTGCTCAACCCGCTCAGCGGCTACCTCGTCCTGATCCAGGCGCTGTGGGACTCGCAGGAGCTCGCCAGCGGCTGGAACTTCGGGCCCGCCGAGGAGGATGCGCGGCCGGTGCGCTGGATCCTCGAGCGGGTCGCCGACCTATGGCCCGCGCGGCTGGAATGGAGCGTCGACCACGGAGCCCACGTGCACGAGGCGCATCACCTCAGGCTCGACTCCGCGCGCGCGCGCACGCACCTCGGCTGGCGACCGCGGTGGAACCTGCAAGAGGGGCTCGACGCGGTGCTCGAGTGGTACTGCGCGCTGGAGCGGGGCGCGGACATGCGCGCGGTCACGCTCGCACAGATCCGCGCGTTCGAGCACGCCGCGGCGCCGACACGCGCACGGAAGGCCGCCGCGTGAGCGCGGTTACGGGCGCGCGTGAGGCGGCCGCAGGCGAAGGCGGGGCCCCTGCGCCGACGCCATGCCGCTTCTGTGGCGCGCCGCTGGATGCCGTGTTCGCGGACCTCGGATCCTCGCCGCTGGCCAACTCCTACCTACCGCCTGAGCGCGTTGGCGCGATGGAGCCGTACTACCCGCTGCGCGCGCTGGTGTGCGGCAGCTGCTTCCTGGTGCAGCTCGAACAGTTCGAGACGCCCGCGCGGATCTTCTCCGACTACGCCTACTTCTCGTCCTACTCGAGCACGTGGCTCGAGCACTGCCGCCGCTACGCCGAGCAGATGGTGGATGCGCTCGGGCTCGACGAGCACAGCCACGTGGTCGAGCTCGCATCGAACGACGGCTATCTGCTGCAGTACTTCCGCGAGCGGCGTATCCCGGTGCTCGGGATCGAGCCGGCCGCCAACGTCGCCAAGGTGGCGCTGCAAAAGGGCATCCCCACGCTTGTCGAGTTCTTCGGCCGCGAGACCGCCGCGTCGCTGGCGCGCGACTCGGCCGCGGATCTGCTGCTCGGCAACAACGTGCTCGCGCACGTCCCCGACCTCAACGACTTCCTGGGCGGCATGAAGATCCTGCTGAAGCCCGGCGGCGCGATCACGATGGAGTTCCCGCATCTGCTGCGCCTGATCGAGGGCAACCAGTGGGACACGATCTACCACGAGCACTTCTCCTACCTCTCGTTCCTGACGGTCAGCCGCATGTTCGCGGCGCACGGACTGCGGTTGTACGACGTGCAGGAGCTGCCCACCCACGGCGGATCGCTGCGCATCCACGGCTGTCACGAGGACGACGTCGGCAGGCCCGACAGCGAGCGTGCGCGCGAGCTGCGCGAGCGTGAGCGCGCGGCCGGCTACGAGCGGCTGGAAACCTACACCGAGTTCGGGCGGCGGGTCGCGGCAGACAAGCGCCAGATCCTCGCGTTCCTGATCGAGCTCAAGAACCAGGGCCGGCGCGTAGTCGGCTACGGCGCGCCCGCGAAGGGCAACACGCTGCTCAACCACTGCGGCGTGCGGCGCGACTTCATCGACTACACCGTCGACCTGAACCCGCACAAGCAGGGTCACTTCCTGCCCGGCAGCCACATCCCGATCCGCGCGCCCGCGGCGCTGCGCGAGGACCGTCCCGACGTGGTGCTGATCCTGCCCTGGAACCTGCGCGATGAGATCACCGCGCAACACGCGTACATCCGCGAGTGGGGTGGGCGCTTCGCGGTGCGCGCGCCCCAGCTCGAGCTGCTGTCGTGATCATCTCACCGACGGAGCTCGCGGGCGTGGCGCTCGTGGAGCTCGAGCCCGCGCGCGACGAGCGCGGGTCGTTCACCCGCACGTTCGACGCCGACTGCTTCCGCGCCCATGGCCTGGACCCACGGATCGTGCAGTGCAGCACGTCGTTCAACGCGCGCGCCGGCACGCTGCGGGGACTGCACCACCAGGTCGCACCGCACGAGGAGAGCAAGCTCGTGCGCTGCGTCAGGGGGCGCGTGTTCGACGTCGTCGTCGATCTGCGCCCCGCATCGCCCACGCACCGCCGCTGGGTGGGTGTCGAGCTGAGCGCCGACGGCGCGCGCTCGCTGTTCGTGCCGGCGGGCTGCGCCCACGGCTTCCAGACGCTCGTGGACGACAGCGAGGTCCTGTATCAGATAACCGCGCCCTACATGCCAAGCGCCGCTCGGGGCGTACGCTGGGACGACCCGGCGTTTGCGATTCGCTGGCCGCGGCCACCCGGCGGGGAGCGCCTGATGTCCGCGCGCGACCGCGAGCACCCCGACTACACCGCATGAGCCGCGTGCTCGTCACCGGCGCGAGCGGGTTCATCGGCAGGCACACGCTCACGCCGCTGCTCGACGCCGGGCTTGAGGTCCACGCGGTCAGCTCACGCGCAACCCCGAGCGATGTCCCCGCCGCGGTTCGCTGGCATCGCGCCGATCTGCTGGCGGACGGCGCCGCCGCGGAGCTGCTCGCAAGGGTTCGTCCCAGCCAGCTGCTGCACCTGGCCTGGCACACCGAGCCGGGCCGCTTCTGGACCGCGAGTGCGAACCTCGACTGGGTGCAGGCGAGCGTGGGGCTGCTGCGCGCATTTGGCGAGCAGGGCGGGCGCCGCGCCGTGCTCGCGGGCACCTGCGCGGAGTACGAGTGGCAGCAGTCGACCCACTGCCTGGAGCTCGACACGCCGGAGCGCCAGGCCACGCCGCTGCGCCCGGCGACGCTCTACGGCGCATCCAAGCACGGTCTGCACGTGGTCTGCGAAGCCTGGGCGCGTCAATGGGGCGTGGCGCTCGCCTGGGGGCGCGTGTTCCACCTGTACGGGCCGTTCGAGCACCCCGCCAGGCTCGCCGCGCAGGCGATCGGCGCGCTCCTGCGCGGCGAGCATGTGGCCTGCACGCACGGCCGGCAGGTGCGCGACCTCCTCTATGCGCCCGAGTTGGCGAGCGCGTTTGTGGCGCTACTGCTCAGCGACGTGCGTGGAGCGGTCAACCTGGCCTCGGGCGAGCCCGTGCGCGTGGCCGAGCTGCTCGCGGAGATCGGCGCGGCCACCGGGCATCCCGAGCTCCTACGCCTGGGCGCGCGGTCCCTGGCTCCCGGCGAGCCGCAGCGACTGACCGCCGACGTGCAGCGCCTGCGCGGGGAGGTCGGCTGGGCGCCGGCCGTCGGCCTGCGCGAGGGGATCGCAAGGACCGTGGACTGGTGGCGGCAGACCTATGCGCGCGCGGGCGCGCCGGTCTGATGATGGTCGACGTGGCGATCGTCGCCTACCGCGGCTGGGAGCTCACCCGCAGCTGTCTGGAGCATCTGCGCCGCCAGACGCTCGCGCACCACGTGATCGTGTGCGACAACGGCTGCGACCAGGACACCGCGCGGCGCCTGCGCGAGCGCCACCCCGAGGTCACGGTCGTGCGGATGGAGCGCAACATGCCCTACGCGGTCGCGTGCAACGCCGCCGTCGCCGCCGGCGACGCGGAGCTCGTCGTGATGATGAACAACGACGTCGACGCGCGCCCGGACTTCCTGGAGCGGCTGCTCGCCCCGTTCGCGACGCGCCCGCGACTCGGCTCGGTGGCTCCGCTGCTGCTGCGTCCCGGCGAGCGCGAGGTGGACAGCGCCGGGCTGGTGGCCGACCCGACGCTCGCCGGGTTTCCGCGCTGTAGCGGCCGTCCGCCCACGGAGGTGGCCGCGGCGGCGCCGGTGCTAACCGGGCCCGCCGGCGCCGCCGCGGCATTTCGCCGCTGCGCATGGGAGCAGCTCGGCGGCCTCGACGAGTCGATCCACGCGTATCTGGAGGACTTCGATCTCGCGCTGCGCCTGCACGTCGCCGGCTGGGAGACCGCGCTGGCGCTCGACGCGGTCGCGGTCCACGCTGGCTCGGCGACGTTCGGGCACCGCTCGGCCGAGCAGCGCCGCAAGCTCGGGCACGCACGCGCTTACCTGCTGCGGCGCTACGGCGTGCTGCGCTCGCAGGCCGCGCCGCGCGCGCTCGCGACCGAGGCGATCGTCGCCGCCGGCGACCTGCTGCTCTCCCGCGACACGGCCGCGCTCGCAGGGCGCTGGGCCGGCTGGCACGCCGCGGCCGGTCGCTCGCGCCTGAGCTGGCCCCCGGCGGCGGCCGTCGACGCGCGCATCGGCTTCCTGGACTCGCTGCGTCTGCGGCGCGGCTCATACGGCCGTACAGCTGAGGCACATCCACAGATGAAGAGAAAGGTGTGAGATCTTGACTGTAAAGATGTCGCGGTCCCGGGTTCGGCGAGGTGTCTCGGTGGCGCTCGGTCGCGTGCTCGAGCACACGGTGTTCCAACTGCGGCGAGTCGACGAGCACGGCGTGATCTACCGTCCGCGCGGCCGCGCGCAGCTGTCGATCGCGGTCAACCAGGCGCTGGCCGAGCGCGGCGTGCGCGCGCCGTGGGCCTGGTCTGCCGGGCGCTGTCAGGAGTTCTGGGCGACGCTCGGCCACGACGATCGTTTCAACGCGCCAGCTGACTACGCGATCAAGCGCACCGAGATCGTCGACTTCATGCACGAGCTGTGGACCCCGGAGGTAAGTCCGGGCGACAGCGTGCTGGAGGTCGGCTCGAACGCTGGCGCCAACCTCGAGCGCCTGCGCACGCTCGGGTACAGGGACCTGCGCGGCATCGAGATCAACCCGACCGCGATCGCCGAGCTGCGGCGTGCGTTCCCGCAGCTCGCGGAGACGGCGACAATCCAGCAGGGCGCCGTCGAGCAGGTGCTGCGAGCGATACCCAGCGGCGCGGTCGACGTCGTCTTCGCGATGGCGGTGCTGCACCACATCCACCCACACAGTCATGGCGTCTTCGCTGAGATGGTCCGCATCGCCCACCGCCACGTTTGCGTGATCGAGCCCGAGCAGGAGGTGTCGCACTACATCTTCGCTCGCAACTACCGGCGCGTGTTCGAGCGGCTCGGCTGCAGGCAGCTGCGCGCGGTTGAGATTAGCCCGCTCAGCTTCCCCGGGATCACGGATGTCTACCGCGGCTCATACGATTACCACGGCTACACCGCGCGTCTGTTCAGTGTCCCCACCTAACCCGGCCGCGCCTCCACCGCGGGCCGACTCGGCCTCGCAGCCGGAGCCGTCGTCGCGGCGGGTCACCTGGCGTGAGCGCCAGGGGGTCTGGCGCCCCGGCAGCGTGCCCGTCAACACGATCGTCGCGGGCACGCGCACGCTCGTGCGCGCGCTCGTCTCCTTCGCGCTGCTGCCGGTGCTCGTCGATCGCATCGGCGCGGCCCCGTCGGGGCTGTTCATCTTCGCCACGACCGTCACGGGCTACTTCACCGCCGTTGAGTATGGGCTCGCCACGAGCGTGACGAAGTACGTGGCTGAGCATCGCGCGACCGGCGACGCGGAGCAGCTCGGCTCGGTCGTGCGCGCCTCATTCATCCTGCTGGCCGGGCTCGGCCTGCTGATCGGCACGGCGCTCGCGCTGCTGGGCGTCGTCGGCGGCCCGGCGCTGTTCGGTGGCGCCGCGATCCATGGTGAGGTGACCCCGACGCTGCTGGTCGCGGGCGCCACCGCAGTGTTCTACTGGCCGTCGCGCATCGGCACAGCCGCGCTCGAGGGCCTCGAGCGTTACGACCTCAGCGCGATCATCCAGATGGTCTCCTCGGTGGCCACGTTCGCGTTGATCTATGTGGGCACTGAGCTGACCCACTCGGTGGCGACTCTGACGGCGCTGTTCGGCGCCACACTCGTGCTCGAGGGCGTCGCCGCCGGCGTGCTCGCGTGGCCGGCGCTCGGGCTGCGCCGCGGTCTCGGGCAGTGGCGCGGCGCCCACCTGCGCCCGGTGCTCGGCTTCGGCGGCGGCCTGTTCCTGATTGGACTGTCCGACACCTTCGTGTACTCGCTGGACCGCACGATCGTGGCCGCTTTCGTGGGCGCCGCGGGGATCGTCGTGTACGAGGTGGCGCTGCGTCCGCACAACGGCGTGCGCTTGATCAGCGGGCTGATCGGCGCGGCGCTCGTCTCGACCTCCTCGCGGCTGGTCGCCCAGCAGCGCGGCGGCTGGCTGCGCGAGCTGGCGCTCGTCGGCTCGCTCTACTCGATCGTGCTGACGGTCCCGCTCGTCGTGTTGGCCATGCTGCTGGCGCACCCGATCGTCGTCGCCTGGGTCGGCCCAGCCTACGGCCGCCACGCGGTGTATGTGCAGATCTTCCTCTCCTACTGGCTGATCGGGGCGAACACGGGAGTGCTCTCGAGCGCGATCACCGGCACCGGGCGCATACGCGTGTTCGTGAGGATCACCGTAATCAGCAGCATCGTCACGCTCGCGCTCTCGATCTGGCTGACGAGCGCCTGGGGCACGGTCGGGGTGATCTGGGGCACGGTCATCCCCAGCTGGCTCGGCCTGCCGCTGTGGATGCACTTCGCGCTGCGCCACCTCGGGATCCCGAAGGCTCGATATGCGCGCGAGGTGCTGGTGGTGGGCTACCTGCCGAGCGCGATCTGGACCGTGCCCGTGTTCCTGGCGGAGCGCGTGCTGCACCCACGCAGCCTGCCGGCGCTGGCAGCGTTCTGCGTGGTCGCGCTCGCCGCGCTATGGCTCGCGCTGGCCCCGATGTTGCGTGCGCGCTGGCGGCGAATGGCGCTTGGCGAGGCGCCCGGCGGCTGAGTCAGCCCCGCACCGGCCCCGCGCCGGCGCCGCGCCGGCGCCGCACCGGCGCGCTCGGTCGCGTCGAGCCCGCGCAGCCACCGCTCACGCGCGAGCAGCGCGACGCCCGGTGCGCTCACACAGTGCTGTGCTCGTGGAGAGCCGCGCGCGTCGCGAGCAGCGGGCGCAGGCCGTCGGAGGGATCGGCGCGCCAGGCGACGTCCGCCTGCTCGATCGGCATCGGGCGCTTGATGCCGTCGCCGTCGGCGGGCAGATCGTCAGCGCGCGGCTGGCGCCGTCCGACTGCCGCTGTGGCCGCCGACTCGCCGACGATGCGATCCGGCTGGGCCAGATCGCCGATCAGCGCGGTCAGCGTGGCGGGTGTCCAGTTGTGCTCGCCCGCCTCGTGCCCGGCTCCGTCGAGGTCGACGTGCAGCTCGACATCGGACGCGCCCCAGCGGCGCACCGCGCGCCCGACCACGTCCGCGCGGGCGCTGTGGTCCGACCAGCCCACCGGGCAGCCGTAGCGTTCGTGCAGCGCGGCGATCGCGGCGAGGTTGCACTGCTCCGGCGGCGTGGGGTAGCCCGAGACGCAGTGCAGCAGCCGCAGGTCGTGGCGGCCGGCGCTGCGGGCGGCGGTCACGGCCGCGTCGATCTCCTCCAGCGACGCCATCCCGGTGGAGATGACCAGCGGCCTGCCGGTGCCCGCGGCGTGTGCGATCAGCTCGTGCCAGAGCAGCTCGTAGGAGGCGATCTTGAAGAAGCTCACGTACGGCTCGAGCGCGTCGATCGCCCACAGCCCGAAGGCGGCACCGCCGAGCTCCAGATCCAGGGCCCGGCAGCGGCCCGCGAGCGGTTCGAGCAGCTCCAGCGGGAACTCCCAGGCGCTGCGCGCGCGCAGATCCGCGCGCGCCGCCAGCACCTCGGGCGCGAACAGATCCTCGACGCGAAACACCTGCAGCTTGACCGCCTGCGCGCCGGCGCGCGCGGACCCCTCGAGCAGCGCGAGCGCGCGCTGCAGGTCACGATTGTGGTTCGACCCGATCTCGGCGATGAAGCGGGTCATAACGGCAGCGGCGCTGCGGCCGGCGCGCTGAGCGCGATGCGGCGGCGCTCGGCCTCCCGCACTTGCGCGGCCAGCCCCTCCGCCAGGGAGGTCGACGCCTGAAAGCCGAGCTCGCGCCGCGCGAGCCCGGTGCTCGCCCAGGTGTCTCTGACGTCGCCCGCCTTCGTGGCCTCGAACGCCAGCGACAGCTCGTGGCCGACTGCCGTGGCGAGCTCGTCGAGGACCTCGAGCAGGGGCCGGCAGCGGCTGGACGCGACGTTGTAGACCGAGCCCGCGCGGCCATGCTCGGCGGCTGCCAGCGTCGCGGTCACCACGTCCCCGACGTAGGTGAAGTCACGCAGCTGGCGGCCATCGCCGAAGATCGAGATCGGCTCGCGTCGCACGCTCGCCTCGATGAAGCGCGCGAGCGCCATGTCGGGTCGCTGACGGGGCCCGTACACGGTGAAATAGCGCAGCCCCACGGCATCGACGGCGAACGAGCGCGCGTACGCGCCGCTCAGCATCTCGGTCATCACCTTCGACGCCCCGTACGGCGAGACCGGACGCAGCGGGGCGCTCTCGGACACCGGCAGCTCGGCGGCATCCCCGTACACGCTGGAGGACGACGCGTACACCACTCGGGCGCCGCCGCGTGCGCAGGCGTCGAGCACCGCGCGCGTGCCCAGGATGTTGGCGCGGTCGTAGTCCTCGAAGTCACTCCAGGAATCACGTACGCCGGGCCGCGCCGCCAGGTGAAAGACACACTCGACCGCGCCCACCAGCTCGCCGAAGGCAGGGTCCAGGATGTCGAGCTCGTGGAACTCGAAACGTTCGTGAGCCAGCGCTGGGGCGAGGTTCAGCTGCTTCAGCTCGCGCGCGTAGTGATCGGAGAACGAGTCGACCCCGAGCACGTCGCAGCCGTTCTCCAGCAGCGCTTCACAGAGGTGCGACGCGATGAATCCTGCGGCCCCCGTTACGATGACTGACCTCATGCGGAAAAGTATGAACTATGCGAATCAATAGGTAGTCTGGATTATTCGGAATGATCGAACCAAGCCCGGTGGCCTACCCGCCTGACCCCCGGATCACGGGCGCCGAGACGCTCCTGGAGATCGTCGCCGATGGCGGACCCCGCCTTGGATTCGGACACCTCGGCCGCTGTCTGGCGCTGTGGGACGAGTTGGGCGAGCGCGCCGTGTTCCGAGTCGGAGACGCAGCCGCCAATGACTTCCTGAGCGCCCGCGGCGTACCGATCGCCGCCGGCGGCGAAGCTCCGATCGTGCTGCTGGACCGCGCCGCGCCGGCCGGCGAGCAGCAGGTGCGTGCGCTGCAGGCGCACGGCCGCCGCGTGGCGCTGCTGGACGACCTCGGCCCGGCACGCGCGCTCGCCGACCTCGTGATCGACCCGCCCACGGCCGCCGCCTGGCCGTCAGCCGCCGGGCTGCGCCTGGCCGGCTTCGAGCACGTGCTCCTGCGCCGTGAGGTGCTCGCTGCGCGGGCGCGCACCGTGCGCGGTGAGCAGGTGCTGATCTGCATCGGCGGCAGCGACCCCGACGGCCTGACCCCGCTGCTGGCCGACGCGCTGGCAGCGGGCGGCGTCGACGTTCGCAGCGTGCTCGGCCCAGGCTATCGCGGCGAGCGCCCGGCAGCGGGCGCGGTGCTCGACCGTCCCGGCGAATTCGTGCCCGCGCTCGCCGCCGCGGGCGTGCTCGTCGCGGGCTACGGCCACAGCCTGCTCGAAGCCGCCCACCTCGGCGTGCCGGCGATCGCCGTGGTCAGCCGCGCCGAGCAGCTGCAGCACGCCCGTGCTTTCTGCAGGCATGGCTCTGCCCGCCTGCTCGATGCCACCGCCGGCCACGCAGCGCTCCACGAGGTGGCCGCGATCGCGACCGAGCTGCTGGCCGATCCGGCGCAGCTCGCCGCGATGGCGCTCAGAGGACCGCAGCTGATCGACGGGCACGGAGCACCGCGGGTGGCCCAGGCGCTGGAGGGACTGCTGTGAGGGCCGCGCCGCGCGCGAGCGCCCGTGTTCGTACCGACACGGTCCCAGGCCCTGAGAGCCGACGGCTGATCGCACAGGCCGCGGCGCAGGAGGGGCCGGCCGTCGCCCGCCAGCCGAGCATCGCCTGGCGCCGCGCCGCGGGCGTCCACGTCGAGGACGCTGACGGCAACGTGTTCCTCGACTTCTCCTCGAGCGTGCTGGTAGCCAATGTCGGGCACTGCCACCCGCGCGTGGTGCAAGCGATCCGCGAGCAGGCCGACGAGCTGCTGCACACCTACAACTTCGTCAACCACTGGCGCACCGAGCTCGGGCGGCGGCTGCTCGAGCTGACCGCCGCCTGCGGGTTCGACCGCGTGTTCATCGGCTCCACCGGCGCGGAGATGGTGGAGCTCGCGCTGAAGCTCGCCCGCTACGCCAGCGCACGCTCCGGCACGCTCGTGCTCGACGGCGGCTACCACGGCAAGACGCTCGCCGCCACCGCGCTCGGCGGGCGCCCGGAGTCGCTGGCTGGGCTCGGAGAGCTGCTGCCCGGCATCGTGCGCCTGCCCTTCCCGAGCGCCGACCGCCCCGACTCGCCGCAGCTCGAGCGCGCCGCGCTCGCACGCCTGCAGGAGCTCGAGCGCGACGGAACCGCCGCGGGCATCGGCGCCGTGCTGATCGAGGCGGTGCAGGGCAACGCCGGGCAGCGCAGCGCCTCGCCGGCGTTCCTGCAGGCGCTGCAGGCATTCGCGCGCCGCCACGACGCGGTGTTCGTGATCGACGAGGTGCAATCCGCGTTCGGTCGCACCGGCACGCTGTTCGCCTACGAGCAGTTCGGCCTGAGCCCCGACCTGGTCGTCGCCGGCAAGGGGCTCTCGAGCTCGCTGCCGCTGACCGTGATGCTCGGCCGCTCGCGCGTGTTCGACGCCGCGCCCGCACGCACGCTGTCGAGCACCCATGGCGGCAACCCCGTCGTGTGCCGCGCCGCGTGTGCCGTGCTCGACGTGATCGCCGACGCGCGCCTGCTCGAGAACGCGAGCGAGGTCGGCGCCGCGCTGCTCGCCGGCCTGCGTGATGCAGTCGCCGCCTGCGGTCTAAACGCCGAGGTGCGCGGCATTGGCCTGATGATCGGGGTCGAGCTCCGCGACGAGCACGGCGAGCCCGACTCCGCCTGTGCTCGTGCGGTCGTCCACGCGGCGATCAGCCGCGGCCTGCTGCTGCTCGCGCCGATCGGCCTGCACAAGAACGTGATCCGCGTCTCCCCGCCACTCGTGCTGAGCGAGCAGCAGGCGCGGGAAGGCGTCGCGCTGCTGGCCGAGGCGTTCGCGGAGGTCGCATGATGCCTGCGACGCGCTCCGCGGTCAGCTTCACGACTCGGCTCGGAATCAGCTTCACGACTCGGTCCGGGGTCAGCTGATGCGCGCGCGGATCGCCGTCGCCGGCAACATCAACGCCGACATCACCTACGAGACCCCGCGCCTGCCGCTTCCCGGCGAGACGCTGCTGGCGGACCGGCTCACGCTCGGTCCCGGCGGCAAAGCGTCTAACGCGAGCGTCGCGCTCGCACGCCTCGGCGCCGCGCCCTGCCTGCTCGGCAGCGTCGGCGAGGACGCGCTCGGCACGCTCGTGCTGGACGCGCTCGCGCGCGCCGGCGTCGACACCGCCCACGTGCTGCGCCGCTCGCAGCAGGCGACAGGCGTCGCGAGCGTGTTCGTCACTCCCACGGGGGAGAACGCGATCGTCACCCACCTTGGGGCGAACCTCGACGTCGCGCCGGGCGAGCTTCGCGGGGCGCACGGCCCCGGCGCGCCGTTCGGGCCGCACGGATGTGCTGCGCTGCTGCTGACCCTCGGGCTCCCACGTGCGGTGCTGCTGGAGCTGGCCGCCGCCGCTCGCGCCGCCGGGGCGCTGCTGGTGCTCGACACCACGCCGCTGCGTGAGCACACACTGCCGCCTGGGCTGACAGCGGTCGACGTGCTCTCCAGCAACCGCGTCGAGGCCGAGCAGCTGCTCGGCCACGCGCTCGACCCGAGCGATGACGAAGCCGTGCTCGGCGCGTGCGCGGAACTCCGTGCGCTCGGCACCCGCGCCGTCGTGCTCAAGCTCGGCGACGCCGGCGCAGCCTGGGCGAGCGCCGCCGGGTGCGGTCGTGTCGCTGCGCCTGCGATCGAGGTCGTCGACCCTACCGGCGCGGGCGACGCGTTCATGGCCGCGCTCACGCTCTCCCTGGTTGAGGGCGTCGCGCTCGGCGAGGCTGTTGAGCACGCGTGTCTCCTCGGCGCGCTCAGCGCAACCGGTCGCGGCGCCCAGGGCGGCTGGACAACGCTCGAGGACGTGCGGCGCTTTGCCGCCGCAGTAGCGGATAGCGCCGGAGCAGCGGGTACCGCGGGAGTGGGGGGCTGCGCGGGAGTGGCGGGTAGCGCGAGAGCGGGCGGCGGCCGATGACGCGCACGCTGCTGCTCGTCGGCGCCGGGCTGCTGCAGATCCCGGCGGTCGAGGTTGCCCACGAGCTCGGACTGCACGTGCTCGCCACCGACCGCGACCCGCACGCCGTCGCGTTCGCGCACGCCGACGCAGCCGTCGTGCTCGACACCAAGGACGTCGCCGGGCACGTCGCGCTCGCCCGCGAGCTGGCCGCCCGCGGCGAGCTGGCCGGCGTCTACACCGAGGGCGCCGATGTCGAGGTGACGGTCGCCGAGGCCGCGCGTGCCGCCGGTCTGCCGGGCGTCGACCCGCGCGCGGCGCGCATCTGTGCGGACAAGGCCGAGTTCCGCCGCGTTTGCGCTGCCGCCGGGCTGCCCGGACCACGCTTCCGGGAGGTCGCGACCCTCGCCGAAGCCCACCTGGCTCTGCGCGAGATCGGGCTGCCGGTGATCGTCAAGGCGCTTGACAACTCCGGCTCGCGCGGCGCGACAAAGGTCCTCGCCGCGGAGCAGCTGGCCGGCGCGTTCGAGGAGGCGCTGCGCTGGACCGGCGGCGACACGGTGCTGGTCGAGGAGTGCCTCAGCGGCCCCGAGCAGAGCGTCGAGACGATCGTCGACCAAGACCGCGTGCAGCACCGCTGCAACATCGTCGACCGGCCGTTCGCGTTCGACCCCTTCCCGATCGAGCTCGGCCACGACAACCCGACGACACTCGGCGCCCACGAGCAACAGCGCCTGTACGAGCTGGTGGAGGCCACCACCAGCGCCGTCGGGATCGACTTCGGCGCGGCCAAGGCCGACACGATCTGGACGTCCCGCGGGCCGCTCGTGCTCGAGATGACCGCACGCCTGTCAGGCGGCTTCCACGCGCAGCACACCTCGCCGCTCGCACATGGCACGAACGAGATCAAAGCGACACTCGAGCTCGCGCTCGGCCGGCCGCTCGACCCCGAGCACCTACGCCGTCGCCGTCACCGCCATGCGATCTGCCGCGCGCTGTTCCCCGAGCCGGGGCTGATCACCGCGATCGACGGCGTGCAGGATGCGCTGGCGATCGACGGCGTCGAGCACGTGCTGTTCCGCATGGGCGTCGGCGAGCAGATTCGTCCTTACCGCACCTGCGCCGATCGCGCTGGTTTCGTGATCGCCTGCGCGGACACCCGCGAGCGCGCGCTACACGCGGTCGCCGAGGCGCAGCGGCGCATCGTCGTGAGCACCACACCCGGCGCGCTGGTAGGCCAGTCGTGAGCGCGCTGCCTGAAGACGTGAGAGGGCTGCCCAAACCGTGAGAGCGCTGGTCAAACTGTGAGAGCGCTGGTCAAACGCGCGCCCGGCAGCGCCCCGCGCCTAGAGGAGCTCCCCGACCCGGCCCCCGCACCCGGCGAGGCGCTGATCGCCGTGCGCGCCGCCGGAATCTGTGGCACCGACCTGCACATCCTCGACGACGTCTACCCCCACGCGGAGCCGCTGATCCCCGGCCATGAGTTCGCCGGCGAGATAGTCGGCATCGGCGCCGGCGTCGAGGACTGGCAGCCCGGCGACCGGGTGGTAGGAGAGCTGCACACTGGGGCGTGCCTCAGTTGCGAGACCTGCCGTGCGGGCAACCCTCAGATCTGCCCCGTCAAGCGTGCTCTCGGCACCTGGACCGACGGCGCATTCGCCGAGCTGATGACGATTCCCGCCTGGCTGCTGCACAGGATCCCCGCCGCGCTCTCCGACGCGGCCGCAACATTGATCGAGCCGACCGCGTGCGCCTGGCACGCGATGTTCGAACGCACCCGGATGGACCCAGGCGACAGCGTGCTGATCGCTGGCCACGGCCCGCTGGGCTTGCTGAGCGGTCACCTCGCCACTTTGCGTGGCGCCAGGCAGGTGATCGTTGTTGGCCGCAGCCGCCACGGAGCGGCCCGACTTGACTCTGCCCGCGAGCTCGGCTTCGAAGTGCTCGACGAGAGCACCCAGGACGTGCGGGCGGTCGTCGCTCAGCTCACCGACCACCGTGGCGTGGACCTCGCCGTCGAAACTGCCGGCAGCGAGCGCGCGCTGGCCACCTGCGTGCACTGCTGCCGCCCCGGCGGCCGCGTCGCGGTGCTCGGGCTGAGCGGCTCTCAAACCGTGCCGCTGGCGTGGGACTGGGCACTGCAACGCGACCTCGACTTGGCCTTCTCGTTTTCCTCCAACAGCTCGAGCTGGGAAAGCGTGATCGCGCTCGCCGACTCCACCGGGCTGCCGTTCGGCTCGCTCGTGTCGCATGTGCTCGAGCTCGAGCGCTGGGCGGACGGGTTTGAGGCCGCGCGCTCCGGCAACGCGGTGAAGGTGGTGCTGACCCCGTGACCAGGTTGGCCACGCGCCATGTGTTCAGCGCCGAGCGAGGCTTCCACGAACTGCCTGCCGACGAGCTCCAGTTCCTGCGCTTTGGACTGGCACGCGTGCCCGTTGGTGAGGCGATCCAGATCGACACGGGCGAGCGCGAATCGCTGCTCGTAGTGGTGGACGCGCCCGAGGAGGTCAGGCTGGCCGCCGGCTCCCTGGAGCTGGCGCTGCCCGCGCGCCGGTCGGTGTTCGACGAGCTCCCAGCATCCGTCTACGCACCCGCGGGGAACAGCCTCGAGCTGCGCGGTCCAGTGCTCGCCGGCATCTTCCAGGCGCACGCGCCCGACTCTGGAGGCGCCCCCTACGCGATTCTGCCCGGCGAGGTCAACACCGCCCAACGCGGACGCGGCAACTACGCCCGCAAGGTCCGCGACATCCTGCCGGCCGGCCGCCGCGCGTCGCGGCTATTGGCCGGCGAGACGATCAACCCGCCGGGCAACTGGTCGAGCAGCCCACCGCACAAGCACGATCTCCATGCCCCACCCGGGGAGACTCGTCTGGAGGAGATCTACCTTTACAGAACGCGCCCGCCACAAGGCTTCGGCCTGCAGCACTCCTACCACGCCGGCGGTCCGTCACGCACGTTCGCGGTCGGCGACCTCGACGTCGCCACGATCCCGGCCGGCTACCACCCGGTTGTGGCCGCCCCCGGCTACGAGCTCTACTACCTGTGGTGCCTGGCGGGAGACACCCGCGAGCTGTGCTGGAACCCCGACCCGGCCCACGCCTGGCTGGAACAACAAGCCTGAGGAGACTGATCACCGTCATGCGTCAAACATCGCCGCAAGCACAGCCGCCGCAAGCACAGCCGCCGCCACCTCCGTCGCGATCGCCGACAGCTCCGCCGCGGACCCGCACGATCGCAGCCTCCGACGCGCTGTGGGAGCGCGCCCGGCGGGTGATCCCCGCTGGCACGCAAACGCTCAGCAAGGGCCCGTCACAGTTCGTCGACGGCGTCTCCCCGAAGTTCCTGCGCCGCGGCAAGGGCTCGCACGTGTGGGATGTCGACGGCAACGAGTACGTCGACTACCCGATGGCGCTCGGGCCGATCCTGCTCGGCTACGACCACCCCGTGGTTACCGCCGCCGCCATCGCTCAGATCCACGACGGCACCACCTTCACGCTCATGCACCCACTCGAAGTCGAGCTCGCCGAGCTGCTTGTCGAGCTGATCCCCTGTGCCGAGCGGGTGCGTTTCGCCAAAAACGGCGCCGACGCCACCGGCGGCGCGATCCGCGCCGCCCGCGCCATCACCGGACGTGAGCATGTGATCGCCACCGGATATCACGGCTACCACGACTGGTACATGGCATCCACCGAACGGGATGCCGGCATCCCCGCTGCCAATCGCGCGTTGATCCAAACCGCCCCGTTCGGCGACCTCAAGGCGCTCGAGCAACTGCTGCGCGCCCGCGATGTCGCCGCTGTGATCATGGAGATCCCCGCGACCGAGCCCCCCGCCGGCTACCTGCACGCCGCGCTCGAGCTCGCCCACCGCCACGGCGCGCTGTTCGTCCTCGATGAGATCGTCACTGGATTTCGCTACGCGCTCGGCGGCGCGCAAGAGCTGTTCGGGTTCACCCCCGATCTCGCCTGCTTCGGCAAGGGCATGGCCAACGGCTACCCGCTCGCCGCCGTCGTCGGCCGCGAGCAGCCGATGCGCGCATTTGAGGAGGTCTTCTTCTCCATGACCTACTCGGGCGAGACGGTATCCCTGGCGGCCGCCGTCGCGACGCTCGGCGTGATGCGCTCGGAGCCAGTGCTCGAACACGTCTGGGCGCGCGGCGCGCAGCTGCGCACCGGGCTTCAGGAACTCGCTGCGCGCACCGCCTTCGGTGTCGAGCTGATCGGCAACCCGCCGCGCTCGGCGATCGCCTTCCAGGGCGACGACGAGCACCAATCGCGGCTGCTGCGCGGCCTGTTCCTACAGGAGTCGCACAAGCGCGGCATCCTGTTTGGCGGTCCGATCTTCACCACCTACAGCCATAGCGAAGCGGACATCGCCCAAACGCTGGACGTCGTCGCGGCGGTCTTCGAGCGGATGGACGCCGCTCACCGCGCGGGCGCCGTGGAAGCACAGCTGGAGGGCACTGCCCCGGGAGTGGTGTTCCGCTCGCATGCCTGAGCAGCGCTACGGCATCGGCACGGCCGCGCTCGCTGTCCCCTACGGGCCGCCGGGCGAGCAACGCGCAGCGCCCGACGCGAGCAGCGCGTTGCGCACGCTTGCCGCCGCGGCCGCCCGCGGCCTGCGCTTCGTCGACACCGCGCCCGCCTACGGCGACGCCGAGCTTCTCGTCGGCGCTGCCCTCGGGGCGTGCGCGGACTGCGTGATCGCCACCAAGCTCGCGATTCCCGCCGGTGGGTGGCACCTGCTCTCCCCGGGGACCACACGCGCGCATGTCAGGGCGTCGGCCGAAGCGAGCCTGCGCGCGTTGCGTCGCACCCGCTTGGATGTGCTGCAAGTACACAACGCCGACGAGCAGCTGATCCGCCGCGGCGCTGTCGCGGACGCGCTCGCCGAGCTGCAAGCCGCGGGGCTCGTGGCTCGCGCTGGAGCCACCGTTTACGGCGAATCCGCCGCGCTCGCCGCGATCGACTGCCCCGTCTTCGAGCTCGTGCAAGTCGCCTACAGCGTGCTCGACCGCCGTGCCGAGCAGCGCGTGCTACCCACTGCCGCTCGCGCCGGGACGAGCGTGATCGCTCGCTCGCTGCTGCTGCACGGCGTGCTGAGCCCCGCCGCGCTGACCCTCGACGTCAATGGGCCGTTCGCTCCGCTGCGGCACGCCGCCGGCGCCGTGCGCGTCGCTCTCGGCGCGAGCTGGGAGGAGCTGCCGGGCGCTGCTGCCGCGTTCGCCGCCAGCCGGCCTGGGATCTCCTGCGCCCTGCTCGGCCCGCGCAACGAAACGGAGCTGACCGCGCTGCTCGACCAGGCCGAGCGCTTCGCTGTCGCCGCCGCATCCTTCGCGCTGCCGGCGCCGCAGCTGGCCGCCGAGCTACTCGACCCGAGTCAGTGGCCGCAGGAGGCACACGTTGGCGGTTGATTCACACCCCGCGCCCGTGCCCGCGCGCAACGGCCTCACCGCGCCCAACACGCGCCTCGTCTGCCTGTTTCACCTCAACCTCGCGTTCTCCTCGCTCGAGGAACACGCCCATGCCGAGATCGTGCGCCGCTGCTACTGGCCACTGGTTGAGCTCGCCGCAGCCGGCGACTTTCCCCTGGCGATCGAAGCCACCGGCTGGACGCTGCAGCGGATCGCCGCGCTCGACCCAGACTGGATCGAGCGCGCGCGTGTGTTGCTCGCCGACAAGCGGCTTGAGCTCATCGGCAGTGCCCACGCGCAGTGCGCCGCCCCGCTGCTCCCCGCCGCCGTCAATGCCTGGAACCTGCGCCTCGGGCGCGAGCTCTACGCGGAGCTGCTCGGCGTCTCGCCGCGGATCGCTCTTGTATGCGAGCAGGTGTGGTCCCCGGGTCTAGTCGCGCTCTACCGCGACGCCGGCTACGAAGCGGTGATCGTCGACTGGGACAACGCCTACCGCTCACACCACGACTGGCCGCGTGAGCGCCGTCACCACCCGCAGCGAGCCCGCGGCGGCGGCACGTCGATCCCGGTCGTGTGGAGTGAGTCGCTGATCTTCCAGAAGTTTCAGCGCTACGCCCACGGGGAGCTCTCGCTCGAGCGTTACCTCGAGCACATCCGCGATGCCTGCTCGCCCGCGATCGGCACCAGCAGCGATCCCGACCCCGACCTCGATGCAGGCACGGGTACAGGCGTCAGCGCATGCACCGGTACAGCCGCCGACATCGGCGCCGGCGCGCTGCTGCTGTACGCGAACGACGCCGAAGTCTTCGATCACCGGCCCGGTCGCTTCGCCGCGGAGCCCGAGCTGCAGGAGGGGGAGTGGCAGCGCATCGGCGCAGCCCTGCGCGCGCTGGTGGCCGAGCACGTCGGCACGCCGGCCCTGCCGAGCGACGTGCTCGACCTGCTCGATACCGACGCAGCCGGGCACGAGCTGACCCTGGAAGCTCCAAGCCAGCCGATCCCGGTCAAGAAGCAGGACAAGTACAACGTCGCGCGCTGGGCCGTAAGCGGACGCGACGACATCGGTGTGAACACGCGCTGCTGGCGGATCTACGAGCGTATGTGCGCCCGCAGCTGTGACGATCCCGCCGCCTGGCGGGAGCTGTGCGAGCTGTGGGCGAGCGACTTCCGCACGCACATCACCGATGCGCGCTGGGCCGCGTTCCAGCAGCGTTTGGGCGCCGCCGAATCCCTCTGGCTCGCGCCTGTCCGCCCCGTTGGCGCGACGTCACCTGACGGTCTGATGTCCCCATCCCTCGCGGTGCCGCCCGCCCCCGTGACGCCGCTCGACAGCCTGACGTCGCCCGCCCGCGCGGCGCCGGTCGCGGAGGCCATGTCTGCGACTCGCCTCGACGACAGCTTCACCGAGCTGACCGCGGGTCCGCTCACGCTGCGGCTGAACACCCGTCGCGGGCTGGCGATCGCCGCGTTCACGGACGCGCGCGTATCCGATCGCTCGCTCCTCGGCACGCTCGAGCACGGCTACTTCCCGACGATCGACCTCGGCGCTGACTTCTACTCCGGCCATCTCGTGCAGGAGTCTCCGCTCAGTCACAAGATCACAGACCTCGAGCACGTGCTCCCGAGAATCGCTACAGACGCACATGGCCGCGTGTGCGCGCTCGCCACGATCCCAACCGAGCTCGGGCCAATCGAAAAGACGGTCAGGCTCGACCCGTGCGCGAGTGCGATCGAGCTCGAGTGGAGCCTCGGCTGGAGTGAGCTGCCGGTCGGCTCGCTGCGCTTCGGACACGTCACCCTGGCACCGGAAGCCTTCGACCTGAACACCCTGTGGTACGCGACTCACAACGGCGGCACCACGCTTGACCTGCACCGCGTCGGTGGCCCGAAGTTCGATCACGGCGCATCCGTGTCAGCGCTCGTCTCCTGCGGCCAGGGCCTCGGTCTGACTGAGGGCGTCGTGCTGCTCGGCGACGCGCGGCGCACGATCCGCGTGGAAGTCGACCAGGCCTGTGCCCGGCCGCTCGGGCTCGTGAGCTGGGACCCCGGCGCGCTGCTGGCCTCCAACATCAGCTCGACCATGGAAGGTGAGCTCGCCTCGGACGCCGGCCAGCCATGTGATGCCCTGCGGGGCTCGCACGCCGGGCAGCCATCTGACGCCCTGCGGGACTCGCACGCCGGGCAGCCATCTGACGTCCTGCGGGACTCGCACGCCGGGCAGCCATCTGACGCCGGGCGCCCCGCGCGCGCCCCGCGGGCCTCCGGCGGTGAGCGCTGGTTCCTGCGCCTGTCCTTCTCGCTCACCGAATCTGATGAGACACGCCGCGGTGCGATCGCCCGTGAGCGCAGCGCCCCCCAGCAAGCGCGCCTACGCATCTCGGCTGCGCCGACGCCCGTCGGATGGCTTGACTCGGGTGTTCCCGATTATCAGATCGATATCGGTGAAAAACTAGAATCTGGCGACACAGCGCCGAGTTGGGAGCGTGAATGACAGCGGTCGAGCACAGCTCCACCTACCTCGCCGCTGCGGCGGTTTTGGCACACGCCGTGGACCCCTCGCGGATCGACGCGCTGGCAGACGGTCTTGCGCGCGTGCGTAAACGCGAGGGACGGCTGTTCATCCTCGGCGTTGGCGGCGGCGCCGGTCACGCCTCGCATGCCGTCAACGACTTCCGCAAGCTCTGCGCGCTGGAGAGCTACGCTCCGACCGACAACGTCTCCGAGCTCACCGCGCGCACCAACGACGACGGCTGGGAAAGCTCCTTCAGCGAGTGGCTGAAAGTCTCGCGCATGGCTGCGCGCGACGCGCTGCTCGTGTTCTCCGTCGGCGGCGGCTCGCGCGAGCACAGCGTTTCGATCAACTTGGTGAGCGCGATGGAAGCAGCCCGCGCTGTCGGCGCCTCGATCTACGGCGTCGCGGGCGCGCCCGGCGGCGCACTCGCCCAGCTCGCCGACATAGCGATCCTGATCGACCCGCCCGCGCACCTGCGCACCCCACTCGTGGAGTCCTTTCAGGCGGTTGTGTGGCACGCGCTCGTCTCGCACCCGGTGCTCGCGCTGAGGCAGGGCCACTGGGAGTCGCTGGCCGCGCACGCGCAGTCGTGAGCGCACAGCCATGAGCGCGCGCGTCGGCGCATTCCTCGACCGCGATGGCGTGCTCAACGAGCTGGTCCCCGACCCCGTGTCCGGCCTGCCGGAGTCGCCGCTGCACGCGCGTGACGTGCGCCTGGTGGCAGGCGCCGCGGCTGCCGCGGCGCGCCTTGCCCGCGCCGGCTTCGTGCTCGTCTGCGTCACCAATCAGCCTGCCGCCGCCAAGGCTAAGGTCTCGCTCGAGCAGCTCTTTGAGGTACATGCGCGCGTCGAGCAGCTGCTCGCGCTCGAAGGTGTGCAGCTGGAGTGCTCGCGCCTGTGTCCGCACCATCCACAGGGCCTCGTGGAAGGACTGAGCGGCGTGTGCGACTGTCGTAAGCCGGCGCCCGGCATGCTGCTGGCGGCCGCTGGCGCGCTACAGCTGGAGCTGCGCGCGTCGTGGATGTTCGGCGACACCGACGCCGACGTCGCAGCCGGGCGCGCGGCTGGCTGTCGCACCGTGCTAATCGACTACCCGGGCAGTGCTCCGAAGCGAGCTGGCGCATCCCGACTCGCACGGAGCGCCGCCCGCGATCATCAGAATCTCGCTCCGCGGAGCGTCGATGCTCCGGTTGCGGATCTCGCGGCAGGAGTCGCACGAGTCCTCCAGCAGTGTTCCCAATAAATCGAATTAATCGATCAAGGAAAACTTCGATTGGTATGGTGAGCAACCCGTGGGAGGAACCGATGCTCGACCAGATATCCACCCGAATCTTCGCTGACGGAGCCGACCTCGACGGCATCCTCGCACTCGCCTCCAATCCGCGGATAGCGGGCTTCACCACCAACCCGACGCTGATGTGGAAGGCCGGCCTGACCGACTACGCCGAGTTCGCCGGCCGCCTGCTCGAACTGATCACCACCCACCCGATCTCTTTCGAGGTGTTCGCCGACGACGCGCAGGAGATGCGCCGGCAGGCGCGCGTGATCGCCTCGTGGGGCGAGAACGTGTACGTCAAGATCCCGGTCACCACCACTGCTGGTGAATCGATGGCGCCGCTCGTGCGCGAGCTCTCCGAGGATGGCGTCAAAGTCAACGTCACCGCGCTGTTCACCACCGCCCAGGTCGAGCTGATCACCGCTGCCGTCAAAGACGGCGCACCCTCATACATCTCCGTGTTCGCCGGACGCATCGCCGACGCCGGGATCGACCCCGTCCCGATCATGTCACGCTCATTGGAGATCATGCTCGGAGCCCCGCGCTCTGAGCTGATCTGGGCATCCCCGCGCGAAGTGCTCAATGTCGTGTTAGCCGACCGCATCGGCTGTCACATCATCACCGTCACACATGACTTGCTCGGCAAGCTCGACGGGCTCGGCAAGAGCCTCGAGCAGTTCTCGCTGGAGACGGTGCGGATGTTCCACGGCGACGCGCTGGCCGCCGGCTTCACCTTGTAACCCATGCGCAACGGGACGATGAGGCGTGTCTGCATCACCGGCGGCGGCGGCTTCATCGGCAGCAACCTCGCCGACCGGCTGAGCGCTTTCGGCGTCGAGGTCACGATCGTCGACGACTTCCGCACCGGCCGCGCCGAGTTCCTCGCCGCAGCCCTCGAGCGACCGGGAGTGACGCTGTTCGAAGGCGACCTGCTCGACGCCGCGGTGCTCGACCAGGCGATCGCAGGCTGTGACTGGGTGTTTCACCTGCAAGCAAACGCCGACGTGCGCCACGGCCTGGAGCACCCGCGCCACGACCTCGAGCAGAACACGATCGCCACCTCAAACGTGCTCGAAACGATGCGCGCCCACGACTGCACGCGGATCATGTTCGCCTCGACCGGCTCGGTCTACGGCGAGCCGGATGTGTTCCCCACCCCTGAGGACGCCCCGTTCCCAATCCAGACCTCGCTGTACGCGGCGTCGAAGCTCGCCTGCGAAGGCCTGATCTCCGCCTACGCCACCGGCTACGGGTTCACCGGCGTGATCTGCCGCTTCGTCTCAATCCTCGGTGAGCGCTACACACACGGCCACGTCTTCGACTTCTACCGCGCCCTCAAGCGCGACCCCACCCGCCTGCGCGTGCTCGGCGACGGCCGTCAGCGGAAGTCCTATCTGTACATCCAAGACTGCCTCGCCGCGATCCTGCTCGCCACCGAGCACCACCGCGAGCAGTCTGGCACGCACATCTACAACCTCGGTCTCGACGAGACCGTCGTCGTCGACGACTCGATCCGAGTGATCACCGAGCAGCTCGCGCTCGCGCCGCGGATCGAATACACCGGCGGACAGCGCGGCTGGGCCGGCGACAGTCCGCTGATCCAGCTCGACACGACCCGCATCCGCGAGCTCGGCTGGCGCCCGGCCCTGACGATCGAGCAAGCACTCGTGCGCACCCTGCGGTGGCTGCAAACAAACGAGCACGCGCTGGCAAGCGCCGCCCCGTGAGCGTCATCTTCAGCCGCGCGCCCCTGCGCATCTCACTCGGCGGCGGCGGCACCGACCTGCCGTCCTACTACTGCGACCACGGCGGCTTCCTGGTGTCCGGCGCGATCGACAAATACGTGTACATGCTCACCCACACCGTCTTCCAGCAGCGCTATCGGATGAAGTACTCGGAGCTCGAGGAAGTCGACGAGATCAGCCAGATCCGTCACCCGATCCTGCGCGAAGGCCTGCTGCGCCACTGGGCCGGCAGCCCGCTGGAAATCGCCTCGCTCGCGGACGTCCCCGCCGGCACCGGCATGGGCTCCTCGGGCGCCTACACCGTCTGCCTTATCAAAAGCCTCGTGCGCGCCCGCTGCAGCTCGATCAGCCCCGGCGATCTCGCCGAAGCAGCATGTGACATCGAGATGGGCGTGCTCGGCGAGCCTGTCGGCAAGCAGGACCCGTACGTTGCCGCCCACGGCGGCATCTGCACATACACATTTCACCCGAACGGCCACGTCGAGGTGGCGCCGCTGGAGCTCAGCCCCACCGTGCTCAGGCAGCTGCGCGATCGACTGCTCCTGTTCTACACCGGCGACGCGCGCTCCGCCTCCAAGATGCTCGCCGATCAGGACGCCCGCTCGAAAGCCGGCGACACGGAGATGATCGACAACCTGCACCGGATCAAGGATCTGGGTCATCGCATCTGCGCACTGCTCAGCAGCGGCGATCTCGACGCCTATGCCGAGCTCATGCACGAGCACTGGGAGCACAAACGCGCACGCTCTCCGGGCATGGCCAACGAGCGCATCGACACGCTCTACACGCTCGCCCGTCGCTCCGGCGCGATCGGCGGCAAGCTAGTCGGCGCCGGCGGCGGCGGCTTCCTGCTCGTCTACGCCCGCCGCCCGGAAGACACGCGCCAGGCGATGGCCGCCGCGCACGCCCCGGAGCTCGCGTTCGACTTCGAGTTCGGCGGCGCGTACGCAAGCGAGTACGCATGACCCGCCCCCCGCTGCGTGTCGGGATCATCGGCTGCGGCCTGATCGGCGTCAAGCGCGCCGCCGCGCTCGCCCCCGGCGACGAGCTCACCGGCTGCCACGACGCGTCTGCTCAAGCCACCGCTGCGTTTGCCCGCTCCCACGTCACGCACGCATGCGCCACCGTCGAGGAGCTGCTGCAAATCCGCCCTGACGTCGTGATTGTCGCCACCACCCACGATGCGCTCGCGCCACTTGCCGAACGCGCGCTCGACAGTGGCGCTCACGTTCTCGTCGAGAAGCCCGCCGGACTCGGCGTCGCCCAGATCGACCGCCTGCTCGCCGCCGAAGCACGGTCGCAGCGGCGCGTGAAGGTCGGTTTCAACCATCGCTTCCACCCAGGCCTGCTGCGCGCCGCCGCCGAAGTCCACTCAGGCGCCCATGGCGAGCTGCTGCATCTGCGCGCACGTTACGGCCACGGCGGCCGCCCCGGCTACGACCGCGAATGGCGCACCGCCCCGGCACGCTCGGGCGGCGGCGAGCTCGTCGACCAAGGTATGCACCTGCTCGATCTAACCCACTGGATCGCCGGCCCGCTGCCGCTGCACTGCGCCCTGTTGCGCACCCACTTCTGGCACGCCGAAGTAGAAGACAACGCAGCCCTGATCCTTGGCGAAGCCCAGTCGCGCACCGCGCCATGGGCCATGCTGCATGTCAGCTGGACGGAGTGGAAGAACCTCTTCTCGCTTGAGATCTACTGCCGCACCGCCAAGCTCCAGATCGACGGCCTCGTGCGCTCCTACGGTGCGCAGCGCCTGCGCATCTACAGGATGCGCCCCGACCTTGGCCCACCCGACCTCGAGGAGCTCGCCTTCCCCAGCGACGACCCTTCGTGGATCGCCGAATGGGAGCATTTTGCCACCGCCATCACCTCCGATGAGGCTCATCCGCTGCTTGGCGATCTGCACTCCGCACGCTACGCCTGGACCCAGGTCGAAGCCGCGTATGCCAGTGCCCACGCTCCCTACGCCGCGATGCGCGACTCGATCGAACTCGGCCTTGGTCCGGGCGCGCTGGTCGAACCGGTTGCGCCGGTCGAACCGGGCGCGCTGGTCGAACCGGGCGCGCTGGTCGAACCGGCCGCGCTGGTCGAACCGGGCGCGCCGGTTGGTGAGATCGCAGCGCACAAGCGCCTGAGCGTCGAGCGTCAGCGCTCATGACCTCCGCCGCGGCTGCGCTCCCCTCTGGGTCGAGCACCTCCCCGCCGCGCGCGCCGATCGCCGTCATCGGCCTCTGGCACCTCGGCTGTGTGACAGCCGCGTGTCTCGCGCAAGCAGGCAGTGACGTGCTGGGCATCGACACCGACGCATACGTCGTTGGGGAGCTCGAGCATGGGCGCCCGCCGATCTCCGAACCGGGTCTGTCCGAGCTGCTGGCCGCGAACACTGCGCGCATGCGCTTCTCCAGCGACGCGCGACTGCTGGCCCAGGCGCGCCAAGCGTGGATCACGTTCGACACACCCGTCGACGACGACGATCGCGCCGACGTCGACGTGGTGCTCGATAGCTCAGCCGAGCTGCTCGCGCACTTGCCTGACGGCGCGCTCGTGATCGTCTCCTCACAGCTCCCCGTAGGCAGCGTCGCGCGCCTGCAAGCGCGCTGTGCCGCGATCCGTGGTGAGCACCGGGCCCTGCGGTTCGCCTGCGTACCCGAGAATCTGCGCCTCGGCAACGCGCTCGAGTGCTTCCGCGCACCGGAGCGCATCGTCGCAGGCGTGCGCTGCGAACAGGACCGACGCGAGCTCGCCGCGCTGCTGGCTCCATTCAGCACCGACGTGCAGTGGATGCGCGTGGAGTCGGCGGAAATGACCAAACACGCGCTCAACAGCTTCCTCGCGACCTCGGTCGCGTTCATCAACGAAGTCGCATCCATCTGCGAAGCCGTGGGCGCCGACGCTGCCGAAGTCGCGCGTGGGCTGAAGAGCGAGCAGCGCATCGGCCCGCACGCGTACCTCAACCCCGGCGATGCGTTCGCCGGCGGCACGCTCGCTCGCGACATCACGTTCCTGCGCGCGCTCGCCGAGCGCGCAAGCCTGCCCGCACATGTGCTGACCGGAGTCGCCGACAGCAACGTCGCTCACCGCCAATGGACGCGTCGCACGCTGCTGAAGCTGCTCGGCAGCAACGAGCGCATGCACGCCGGCCAGCTGGTTGCCATCTGGGGCCTGACCTACAAACCCGGCACCGACACGCTGCGTCGCTCCAGCGCGATCGAGCTGTGCGAGTGGCTGATTGACGCCGGCTGTGCGGTGCGAGCCCACGACCCGGCGGTAAGCACACTGCCGCCCGCGCTCGCCGAGCAGCTCGAGTTGTGCCCGGCGCCGCTCGCAGCCGCCGCGGATGCCGATGCGCTCGTTGTGTGCACCCCCTGGCCCGCCTACCGCGATGTCCCCGCCGAGCAGCTCGTGCACGCGCTGCGCCAGCCATTGGTGATCGATCCCGCCGGCTCGCTGCGAACTGGCATCGGTGCGCACCCGTGCGTGCGCTATGTGTGCGTTGGCACGCCACCGGTAGCACCCTCGTTCGAGAATGCGCATGCGCCACGCGTTCCGGTGCGCGCAGAGAGCACACTCGGATGAGCAACGCGCTGTCTGGCCGAACCGCCCTGATCACCGGCGCCAGCCAGGGCCTGGGACTGGAGATCGCGCGCTCGTACCTGCGCGCCGGTGCAGCAGGCGTGTGCATCTGCAGCCGTGACCACGTCGCGCTGAAAAGCGCTGCCCGCGAGCTCGAGCAGCTCGCGCGCCCCGGCCAGCAAGTGCTCGCGAAAACCGCGGATGTTTCGCGGATCGAGGATGTCGGCAGACTCGTGAATGCTGCGCTGAGCCGCATGGGTGAGATCACCGTGCTCGTCTCAAACGCCGGTGTATACGGCCCGAAAGGCACGATCTGTCAGGCGGATTGGCCCGCGTGGATACGCGCAGTCGAGATCAACCTATTCGGCTCCGTGCTCCCCGCTCGTGCGCTGGTGCCGCATTTCGTCGAGCGCGGATACGGCAAGATCGTGCAGCTCTCCGGCGGCGGCGCCACTGGGCCGTTGCCCGGCCTCAGTGCATACGCCGCCTCCAAGGCCGCCGTCGTGCGCTTCGCCGAAACGCTTGCCGAGGAGCTGCGCGAGCACAGCATCGACGTCAACGCGATCGCCCCGGGCGCGTTGAACACTCGCATGCTCGACGAAGTGCTCGCCGCCGGCCCCGAGCAGGTCGGCGCCGACTTTCACCGCCGCGCCTTGGACCAGCAGCGCTCGGGCGGGGTCCCGTTGCGCCAGGGCGCCGAGCTCGCCGTGTTCCTCGGCTCGGCTGCGAGCGACGGCATCACCGGCAAGCTCCTCAGCGCCGTGTGGGACCCATGGTCGACGCTCCCCACGCGCCGCGCTCAGCTCGACTCCGACGTGTACACGCTACGGCGCATCGTGCCCGGCGACCGTGGCCTGGACTGGGACAGCGTGAACAAATGACCCGCTCACCGACCCCTGAGCCCGCGCCGAGCACCCCGCCGCCGCTCGATCCCGCGTCGCCGCTCGAGCCCGCGCTAAGCACCCCGTCGCCGCTCGAGCCCGCGCCGGGGACCCCGGCGCCGCTCGACCCCGTGCTGAGAGCTCAGCTGGAGCCCGAGCTCACACTGAGCACCGCGCCGACGCGCGAGCCGTCGCTCAGGTTCGCGTCGCAGCGCGCGCCGGCGCCCGTGCTGCCGCCGCAGCAGCGGCGCAGCCTGAGCGTGGTGATCCCGGTGTTCAACGAGCAAGCCAACATCGATCGGGTGTACGCGCGCTTGGCGAGCGTGCTCGACACGCTCGAGCTCGAATGGGAGCTGGTCTTCAGCGTCGACCCTTGCACCGACCGCACGGAGGAACGCGTGCTGGCGCTGTGCGCCAGCGATCCGCGCGTGAGGATGCTGCGCTTCTCGCGTCGCTTCGGCCAGCCGATGGCAACGCTGGCGGGCATGGAAGCCGCTGGCGGCGACGCCGTCGTTGTGATCGACTGCGACCTGCAGGACCCGCCGGAAGTGATCGCCGAGCTGGTCGGACGCTGGCGCGAAGGCTACGACGTGGTGTACGCCCAGCGACGCACGCGCGCCGGCGAGACGCTGCCGAAGCGGATCGTCTCCGCGATTGGCTATCGCGTGATAGCACGGATCGCCGAGGTGGAGATTCCCCCGAACACGGGTGACTTTCGCCTGATGAGCCGGCGTGTGGTGGATAGCGTCGTTGCGCTCAAGGAAACCCATGGATTCCTCCGCGGCCTCGTCGGGCTCGTCGGGTTTCCGCATAGCAGCGTGCTCTACGACCGCGACCCACGCGTCGGCGGCACGAGCAAGTACAACCGCTTCTGGGGCTCACTCGCAATCGGGTTCAACGGGATCATCGGGTTCTCGCGCTACCCGCTGCAGCTGATCTCGCTAGCCGGAGTTGTGCTGTCGATGATCGCGTTCCTGCTGGCGCTTGTCTATCTCGCGCTGAAGCTTGGTGGTGCTGACTTCCCGCTCGGCAATCCAACGATCGTGATCGTGGTGTCGTTCTTCAGCGGCATCCAGATGCTGTCGCTGGGGGTGATGGGCGAGTACGTCGGCCGGATCTACGACGAATCCCGTGAGCGCCCGAAGTACATCGTGGAGTCGCGTCATGGGTGGGAGGAGTAGGGATGGGCAGCGATCGCGCGCACCGCGCGCTGCCGCCGGTGTGCATCCTCGCCGGCGGGCTCGGCACACGCCTCGGTGAGCACGTGCGCGAGCTGCCCAAGCCGCTCGTCGAGGTTGCGGGCGAGCCGTTCCTGTTCCATCAGCTGCGCCTGCTGGCTGCTCACGGCGCGCAGGAGATCGTGCTCTGCGTCGGCTATCTGGGCGAGCTGATTCAGCAGCGCGTGGGAGCCGCGCGCTTCGGGCTGCGCATCACGTACAGCTTCGACGGCGCCGGGCTTGACGGCACGCTCGGAGCGCTCCGGCGTGCGCGTGCGCTGCTCGGCGAGCGGTTTCTCGTGCTTTACGGCGACACCTACCTGCGCATCGACTATCGCGCTGCCACAGCCGCGTGGCAAGCCAGTGGGCTGCCGGCGATGATGAGCGTGCTGCACAACCGGGGCCAGTGGGATCGCTCCAACGCGCTCTACGCGAACGAGCGGGTGCTCGCGTACGACAAGCACGCGCCGACGCCTGAGATGAGCTGGATCGACTACGGCCTCAGCGGGCTTGAGCAAGCCGCGCTTGACCTGCTCCCCTTGGGCGCGCGCGAGCTGCCCGAGCTCTTCCACGCGCTGGCGCCCGAAGGCCTGCTCTACGGCTTTGAAGCGACCGAGCGCTTCTTTGAGATCGGTACGCCCGCGGCGCTAACGGAAACCGACGCATTCCTGCGCGGCGTGAGCACTCACGAGCACGCGGCCGGGCGCGTTTGGCAGTGAACCCACGCTCGGAAATCTTCGGACAGGGCGTGCGCTTTCTGCTCGCCGGGTCGGTCGTGCTGCTGTTCTATGTGCTCACCACCACGTTCCTCGCGACTGTCGTAGGAATGCCGTTCCAGGCGGCGCTCGCCATCGGATACGCCACTGAGCTGATCGTTCACTTCACGCTTCAGCGCGTGTTCGTATGGACTCATCACGACGGATTCGCGCTCGCGATTCACCACCAGGTCGGGCGCTATCTGCTGACGTCGAGCGTCCAGTACGTCGTGACAGCCGTTGGTATCTCGCTGCTGCCGTCGGCGCTTGGGCTGTCCTCGGAGTTGGTCTACCTGGGCTTGGTGCCGCTCGCTGGCGGCGCCAACTTCATGATCTTCCGACACGGTATTTTCCACGCGTCGCCGTCGCTGCCGGAGGCTACTCCTGCCCTGGTCGCGGGGCCCAGGTATGCCGGCGACCAGGTACGTGAGTGAGCGTTGGATCGGACGTTCCTCAGTCTATTTGGAATATTCGAACAATGCTAAGGTTCCGCATTGATCGAGATGGGGAAGATCGCGTCGAAACTCATTTTGCCAAGCCCTGATGAGCTCCCCCGTCGCCCCATGGTGGCGCTCGTCACGGGCGCATCGAGCGGGATCGGAGCAGCAACGGCACGCCGGCTCTCACGCGAGCCGGGCGCATCGCTGGTGCTGGTCGCGCGGCGTGCGGACCGGCTGCGCACGCTCGCGCGATCCCTGGGCGAAGAACGCACGAGCTGGGTAGCCGTCGACCTCGAGGATGTTGCGGCTGCGGAGCGGATACGCACGCACATAGAGCAACTTCATGGGCGCTTGGATCTGCTGGTCAACAACGCCGGCGGGATCTGGCGCGCAGAGTTTGCCGATGGCGGGTACGAGAACGTGCGGCGCACGATGGCCATCAACTTCGATGCGCAGGTGCGCTTGACGGAGGCGCTGCTCCCACTTCTGCGCGCATCCGCACCAAGCGCGATTGTCAACGTTTCGAGCCTGGCTGCGCGTGTCGCGCGTGGCGGCACTGGCGCATACAGCGCATCGAAGTTCGCGCTCGCGGGCTGGTCGGACTCGCTGTGGAGCGAAGAACGATCGCACGGCGTGCACGTCGGGCTCGTGATCCCAGGGTTCATCGCCACCGAGGGCTTCCCCCAGACCGACCTGACGGCCAGCATGCTGACGCGCTGGATGGTCTCCACTCCGGAACGAGCAGCCGATGCGATCTTCCAAGCCGGCGTGGGCCGGCGCCCCGAGCGCTACGTGCCGAAGCCCTATGCGCTGGCGGCGCTGCTGCGGGCGCTCGCGCCCGCGCTGATGCGTCGCATCATGTCGGCCACACCACCCCCCGCCCCCGAATCCGACCCAAACCTCGCCGGCTGCTCGCCGACCGCTCCCGCAGCGCACTCATCACGCCGCGCGCGCAAGGATCGCTCCGACGATGCTCCCGGCGCGCGTCCGGCGATGCCCTTCTGGCACGCGGCGTACAGCGTTCGCGATCTGCACCGGACGTACGACTGGTATCACGCCACGCTGGGCTTGGAATACGCTCGCGGGACGAACCTGTTCGTCGGCCCGCACAACTCCTGGATCCAAGGCCTGCGCGGCGCCACGTCGGCATGTTGGTGGCTCAACGATCGGCAGGACGCGTTCCAGCTCGAGGTGTTCGAGTATCGCAAGCCGCTCATGCGTACGCACTCCGGCGCGCGCCGCCCATGTGACATCGGCTACGCATCGATCTCGTTTCACGTCGACGACCTCGACGCCGCGCTGCAGCGCGCGGAACGCCACGGCAGCCCGCGGCTGAGCGATCCCATCGGGGCGCCCGGCACACGGCGCGTCTGCGTGCGCGACCCCGACGGCATCCTCGTCGAGCTGATGGAAGACGATCCGCGCGAGCACACCGAACGTGAGCGCCCGCGCACGCACGTGCAGGGGGTGGCGCGCAGCGTGACGCTGTCCGTGGCCGACCTCGAGCGATCGCGGCGCCTGCTCGTCGACGGCCTTGGTCTCAGGGAAGCGGACGACGTGCAACTGCATACGCCCGAGCACGAAGCGCTGTGGGGGCTCGCGGGGGCCACGCGCGACACCGCGCTGTTCTGGGCTGACGACTTCTTGGTCGAAGTCGTCAGCTATCGCCAGCCGCGAGCAGCAGAGCGCGAGCCGAGCTACCGGATCAGCGACCAAGGGATTTTCCACATCTGCTTCGGCACCTACGACACCGCCGAGTTTCATGCCGTGCTCAAGCGTTGTCGCGCTGCCGGGTTTCGCGGCAACTCACCAGTCATCAGCTACGGAGCCGCAGGTGGCTTGTATCTCGTAGACGAGCAGAGCTTCACGATTGAGCTGCTGCACAAGCACCCACGGCTCGAGCAGGCCGCCGCCGGCGAGCCACGCTTCCCGCCGCAGCGGATGCCGCTGCGAATCGGCGGACCGGCGCAAGTGCGCCAGCGCCGCCGCTTCAGCAGCGCGGTTGTGCTCGGCGCCGACACTCCCATCGGGAGCGAGCTCTGCCGGCTGCTGGCTGAGGACGACACGTCGCTGTGGCTGCTCGATCGTGTCGACGTCCACGCCGACGCCGACGCCGACGTTGACGCCGGCGCCGGATCGGGCGTCGCAGCGCTCGCTCGTGCGCTGCGCGCGTCTGCCCGAGGCACGATCCAGGCGTTCGACTTGGCCGATCTGAGGGAGCTGCTGAAGACGCCTGCCGGGGTGAACGCACGCGTAGTGCCGGAGCTCGTCGTCGGGCTGCCACTGGCGCCGGGCCCGGCTGCGAACGGCGCGCTGCCATCGGACTCGCCAAACCCCGTCGCGTCCAGCTCGCTCGAGCTCATCTCGTCGCTGTTCGAACGCCCGCCCGAGTGCGCCATTGAGCATGTCACGGTGGTTGCAGACCCCGCTGAACGACACGATCTGCCAAAGCTCGGCCAGATACTCACGCGAGCGTCCTGCACGACCACGCTCGCCACTGTTGGCAGCGTTCCGCCGAGCTACGCAGCCGCGGCGCCCCTCAAGCGCGCGCTTGGACTGACGCCGCGGGAAGCGGCCGAGATGATCTATCTGGCAACGCTGCGGCGCAAGCGCGCCGTGCAGCCGCGTCCCAACGCGTGGCCCCCTAGGCGGGGTGCATCCGAAGCGCCAGCAGTCGGTGGCTCACTCTTCATCTGGCCGAACGTGGCGCCGGGCAGCAGGCTGCTGAAGCAGGCTTGAGCGGAGCGCACGCGCCGTGCGAATCGACGCCAGCCGGCTCGCGCCGGCAGCTGAGCTGCAGGCCGACGTTGCCGTCGTCGGGGCCGGTCCAGCGGGGATCGTGCTCGCGCTGGAGCTCGCCGGTGCCGGCCACAGCGTATGCCTGATCGAGAGCGGCAGCAACTCGTTCAACGCCGCTGCGCAACGCCTCGTGGACACCGTCGGCGCTGACCCGGCGCACGTGCCGATGTCGCTGACGACGCGTCGTCAGGTCGGAGGCACATCCAATCTCTGGGCCGGTCGCTGCGTGCCGTTCGACCGGGTCGACTTCCAGCGGCGCAAGCTCACGGGCTACGCCGACTGGCCTGTCGGCTACGACGAACTGGTGGGCTACTTCCCGCGCGCGTGTGAGTGGCTGGTGTGCGGCGCCGCTGTGTTCGACGCGCGCGAGCTGCCAGAGCTGGCCGGGCGCTCATTGATCCCCGGCTGGCCGGACGGAAACGTGCGCGCGACCGCGCTGGAGCGGTGGTCGCTGCCGACCAACTTCGGGCGGCGCTACCGTGCACAGCTCGAAGCTTCGCAGCTGGTGACGCTCGTCACCGGACTCACCTGCACCGAGATCCTCAGCGCGCCGGACGGGTCGAGTGTGGATCGCTTGAGCTGCCGTACGCTCGCCGGCGCAAGCGTGACGGTTCGCGCGACACGCCACGTGCTCGCGTGCGGTGGGTTGGAAGCAACGCGCCTGCTGTTCGCCTCCAGGCGGCTGCACCCACAGGGCATCGGCAACCACGCGGGCCACTTGGGTCATTGGTACATGGCCCACGTCGAATGTTGCATCGCGCGCGTCCACTTCAGCACCCCGCCGAGCGAGACGATCCATGGTTACGAACGCGACCGGGCTGGCATCTACGTGCGCCGGCGGTTCACCTTCTCCCCCGAATTCACGCTCGAGCACGACCTGCCGAATCTGGCGATGTGGATCGACAACCCGGAGCTCGGCGACCCGTCACACCGAAGCGGCACCCTGTCGCTGCTGTATCTGCTCCTGATCTCGCCGCTTGGGAAGCACCTGATCGCCGAAGCGATCCGCCAGAGCCAGACCACTACCACGCGCCCGGCGTCGAAGTGGGCACACGTGGCCAACATCGCACGCAGCCTCGGTCCGACCGCCAAGTTCGCCATCGGCTTCGGGTATCGGCGCTTCATTGGGCGTGGGCACAAAGCCCCAGGTGTGTTTGCGCCGAGCGCCTCCAACGTGTACCCGCTCAACTATCACGGGGAGCATCTGCCGCACTACTCAAGTCAGGTGGCGCCGGCGTCCGAGTGTGACGCGCTGGGCGTGCCGCGGCTGCGCACTCAGCTGCGATTTGCCGATGCAGACGTGCGAAGCGTGACGCGAGCCCACGAGCATTTCGATCGGTACCTCAAACACCACGGACTCGGGTTCTTGGAATACCTCTATGAGAATCCCGCGCAAGCCATTCGCGAGCAGCTCTACGGCGGCTATCACCAGGCGGGCACCACGCGCATGGCAGCCGACCCTGAGGATGGCGTGCTCGACGCCGAGCTCGCCGTGCACGGGTTCAGCGACCTGTTCGTCGCAAGCAGCTCGGCGTTCGTCACCTCGAGTCAGGCGAACACAACCTTAATGATCGTCGCGTTCGCGCTCAGGCTCGCCGACCGCCTTCGTCGCGATCTGGCTTGCTAAGCGCTGGCGCCAGCCGCGGCGGGGGGCGCGAACCGCGGCGCGCGGGAGGCCTCACGCGACGATGCGGATGCGCCGGCGTGAGTGGCGCTGGCGTGAGATGCGCCGCTAAGAAGCTCGCGCAGCAGCGTCGCCGCGGTCTGGGGGTCGCTTCCCAGCCGCTGCACCGTGCTTGCGCCGGTATCCGGCAGTGCGCCGCGGTAGTCCAGCACCTCGAGCGCGCCGCTGCTTTGGCGCGCCGCCCACACCAGCCGCCCGAGTGTGTCCAGTGATGCGCGGCTGCCGCTCAGAATGATCGCCCCCGGCTTCAGCGCCAGTAGCGCATGCTCGACGCGCGCAGGCTCGGCGGGCAGCGTGAGCACGCGCAGCCCGCTGCGCCGCACGAACAGCTCGAGCGCCTGGATGTAGAGCGAGTCGACGTCGGTGGGATGGGATGCGTCAAAGACGATCACGCCCTGATCGCGTGTTGCTGCAGGCGCTATCCGCACGGCAGCGGCAAGCCAGCCGGTCGCATAGCGCCACGCGAACCCGTACTCGGCACTTGCTCCCTGCTGGCCATCCTCGAGCGTCTCGACGGCTGGAAGCAGCAGACTAGTGACGGTGCGCTCAACGGACCGCACCGTCAGGCTCTCCTCGAGTAGCCGGTCGGCCTTCTCCTGATCGAACCCGGCCAGCGCACTGCTCAGCCGTGCCGGCGTGGAGATTCCCTCGCCGCGCTCACGCGCGATCGAGATCGCGGAAGAGATGTTGTGCGTCTCCTCGAATGCCTGTCGCAGCGCCTCGATCTCGGCGAGCTCGAACTGCCGGTGGCCGCCCTCGGTGCGCTGCGGCATGGGGTACCCAAAACGCCGCTCCCAGCTGCGCAACGTGTTGGGGCTGACGCCGAGCATCGACGCGGCTGCGTTCGTGCGGATTGCACTCATGTGCGGAACACTCGCAGTGTTCCCGCTCGCGGCGCAATGCGCGCAAGAAGCACTGCATTCGGGCAGATCTGCTGCATACGCAGGAGCTCGCGCAGCCGCGCCGACGGCACGCCCGCAGGGCCGCTAGGAGGACGTGCCGTCGACCACTCGCATGGTGGAGTGGCGTGGTGCGCGTGGGCGCTAGCCCAGCATGAGCAGCACACCCGGAGGCGGGCCGCACGGAGCGATCAGCACATCGAGTACCGCCGGTGGCTCGCAAGCGATGCTGCAGCTCGTGTGCGCTGGTGTGGTCGCGTCGGAGGAGATCGCAGCGTGCAACATCGCATCCAAGCTAGCGCCGAACTCGATCGGAGTCAGCCAGCCGGACGCCCGACTGCCGACAGCGTGCTGCTCACTGATCCCGAGCAGCTGCTCTGCACGCGCGGACACAGCGGACACGGCGAGCGTGCGATCGACGACGAGAAAGCAGCTTGTGCGCATGACGGGTGCCCGCGTGTGGAGCACAAGCCCGAGCCCACAGCTCGCACACACGCGCGCTGTGCGCGTAGGCGCCGGTCGGCGGCCCGGGCGCGGAAGTGCGCCGCACCGCCCACAGAACAAGACCAAAGGGGGGTACGCGGGAGCTTCAACCAGTCGCAATGCCATCCGTGGCAGGTTGCTCATTGTGCCGACATCTCCTCATACGGACACCAGAATGGGAGCTGCCAGTGCGTATTTGCACAGGTTTTTCGCTCAAGAGAACCGCTGCGCGAACGTTTTCTCAACGGCTGTGCAGGTCGCAGCGGCTCCGATCCGCGCCAACGCCGACGAGCGCACCTGTGTAGATCAACCCAGCTGTTTCCCTCAAGTTGACCAGGGTATTCGCGTGGTTAATCTGCTTTGGATGTCTGCGACGCAACGGTCAGCCGGGGTTGCCGCGACAGGGCTCAAGCTGAGCATTCCCAGGCTCCGACGGCTGATGCCCCTGGCCGCGTTCTGCATCGCGTTCGCGGGCACGCTCGAGATCGCGCTGTCCCAGGGCATCAAGCCGTTCTACTACGACGCCGGCCAGTACTGGCAGCTGGGGGATACGTTCACCGTCAACGGGCACTTCTCGCTGCTGAACTTCAGCAGCCCGATCCGGGGTTACATCATGCCGCTGATCGACCACGAGCTGCAGCTTCTGTCCACCAGCCTGAAGTGGAACCCGTCGTCGCTTGTAAAGCTCCTCAACGTCTTGATCTTCGCATCCGTCGGGGCCGTGCTCGCTCCCAAATACGCACAGATAATCTGGCCGTCCCAACGCTGGGGAATCGTGCGGCGGCTCCTGCTGGCTTCGTTGTTGATCGCCTTCTGGAGCGGATATCTCAACTTTCCACTGAGCGACTTCTTCGCGCTAGCCATGGCACTGCTGGCGCTCGTCGCGGTCGCGCACCCAGACAACCCCGGCTGGATGCTGGTGAGCGGCGCCGCCGGTGCGCTGGCCATCGACGCGCGCTCGGCTTATCTGATCGTCGGGTTGATCCTCCTGCTGCTGATTGCCGGAACATGGCTCGATCGGCATGTCGCCGTCGCATCGCACTGGCGCCGGGCGGTCTGCATCGGACTGTTCATAGTCGGATTCGCGGTGGTTTCGCTGCCGCAGTCGCTATCGGCTCATCGCTACAACAACACGTGGAGCTTTGTCCCGGGGCCGCATTTGAGTCTCGAGGACCTCTACCTCGAGCCAGGGATGGCGGGACAGCGCTACGACACGTACGTTGGGATAGACCACCCAGGAAGCTTCACCTACGCCTACGAGCCTGGGTTGAAACTCCTGCACGCGCAGAAGGATGGACAGATCTCAAGCGTGGGCCAATACCTGGGGCTGATCGTGAGCCATCCGTTGGTGATGGGTGGGTTGTACCTGTCGCATTTCGTCAACGGCGTGGATGCGCGCTACACCACGGTGTACGTCGAGCATCTTGAAACGAAGTCGCATCTGATGCGGCGGATCGTCGGATTTCTGCTCGTGTTCGCGGCGCTTGTGCGTGTGCTGTGGCCCGCCGCTCGGCGTCGGCTCGGCCCGGGCCGATGGCGCTACGCCATCGCGCTGCCGGCGTGCTGTCTGACCTCCATCGCGACTGCGGTAGAAGTGCGCTACCTGCTGCCGATCTACCTGATCGTCTACATGATCGCGCTGGCTCCCGGCTGGCCCAACCCGATCGGACCGGCAGACGCTGGCTGGCGGCGCTTTCAGACACCGGTGATTATCGCTCTGGCCGGCCTGGTGTTCGCGCTCGTGGTCGTGCATGTAACCGGCGACGCCAGCAGCCACGTGCAGTGGGGATAGCGCCTGGCAGAGCGCGGCTCTGCCTTGGCCCGCATGCAGGCCTACGATGCTGGTGTGAAGCTGCGCCTCTACCACCATCCGGACGGCGCGCGCGTGGCGTACCGCGAGCTCGGCACGGGTCCGGCGCTCGGGCTGCTGCACTCGGGCATGCTGTCGCACAAGGAGTGGGAGCCGGTCGTGGAGCATCTCAGCGATCGCTTCCGGGTGGTGCTGCCGGACCTGCCGCTGCACGGGGACTCCGAGGATCGCCCGCGCCACCCGTACACGCTCGACTGGTTCGCAGAGGTGATGGCTGGGTTCGCGGCTGACGTGCTCGGGCCGCGGCCGATCATCGGCGGGCACGACGCGGGCGCGGAGATCCTGCTGCACGCGGTGCGCACGCACCGGCTGGCGCCGGCGCGGATGGTGCTGATGAACAACCGCATGCACCGGCCGTGCGCGAACCCGCGGCTGCGCGCTGTTTGGCGCGCGGCTGCGCGCACCGGCGCGCTGCCGGGCATGGATCACGCGCTGACGCACGTCGCGCGCGCGACGTTCATCCCCGAGCTCGGGGTCAAGCTGTCGGCGCGCGCGAACCCGGCGGCGCGCGACCTGGTGCGCCATGCGCTGGCGGACGTGCCCGGCAACCCGAGTCTCGCGCGCTCGTGGGCGAAGTGCGCGCGCACGTGGCCGCGCGGCGCGCAGACGCAGTTGCTCGAGCTCTATCCGCGCCTCGAGCAGCCGGTGCTGCTGCTGTGGGCCGACCAGGATCGCCTGCACCCGCTGATCGGCGCCGAGGAGGCGCTCTCACAGCTGCCGGATGGTCAGCTGCGGGTGCTCGAGAGCACGGGGTTTCTGATGGCGTATGACGACCCCGTTGGGCTCGCGCGGGAGCTCGCGGCGTTCTGCGGATAACGTGCCGCACGAAGCGTTGGCGCACTACAAAGGAGACTTGATGACGCACAAGCAGCTCTGGGGCGGGGAAACCGCCAAAGCAGTCGAGAACTTCCCGATCTCCGGTGAGCCGGTGCCGGTGTCCGTGGTGCGCTGGCTCGCGCGTGTGAAGGGCGCCGCGGCGGTGGTCAACGGCGAGCTCGGGCTGCTCGACAAGCGCCGCGCGTCGCGCATCGCCAAGGCAGCTGCCGAGATCGCGAAGGGCGCGCACGACGCGCAGTTCCCGATCGACGTGTTCCAGACCGGGTCGGGCACGTCGACGAACATGAACGCCAACGAAGTGATCGCGCAGCTCGCCGGCGAGAACGTGCATCCGAACGATCACGTCAACATGGGCCAGTCCTCCAACGACGTGTTCCCCTCGGCCGTGCACTTGGCCGCGCTCGACGTGGCGCAGAACGAGCTGCTGCCGGCGCTGAAGCAGCTCGAGCGCGCGTTCGCGAAGAAAGCGAAGAGCTTCCAGAACGTGGTCAAGTCAGGGCGCACGCACCTGATGGACGCGGTGCCGGTGACGCTCGGCCAGGAGTTCGGCGGGTACGCGGCGCAGATCGCGCTCGGCCAGGAGCGCGTGCAAGCGGCGCTCGTGCACGTCGGGCAGATCCCGCTCGGCGGCACTGCGACCGGTACCGGGCTGAACACGCACGCGAAGTTCGCCGAGAAGGTGCGCGCGCGGTTGAAGCGCGACTCCGGGCTCAAGCAGATCGCGGCGCCGCTGGATCCGTTCGAAGCGCAGGCTAACCGCGACGCGCTTGTCGAGCTGTCGGGAGCGCTGAAGGTGATCGCCGTGTCGCTGACGAAGATCGCCGGCGACCTCGCGCTGATGGGCTCCGGCCCGCGCGCAGGCATCGGCGAGCTGTTCCTCCCGGAGTTGCAGAAAGGCTCGTCGATCATGCCCGGCAAGGTCAACCCGGTGATCCCTGAAGTTGTGCTGCAGGTATGCGCGCAGGTGATCGGCAACGACACCGCGATCACCGTCGGCGGGCTGCAGGGCCAGTTCGAGCTGAACGTGCGCATCCCGCTGATCGCGCGCAACCTGCTGCAGTCGCTGAACCTGCTCACCGCCACGGCGCGCGTGTTCGCCGAGAAGTGCGTCGACGGCATCCAGGTCAACAAAGCCGGCACCGAAGCATCGGCGGGCGCGACGCTCGCGGTGGCCACGGCGCTGAACTCCGCGATCGGTTACGACAAGGCGACCGTGATCGTCAAGAAAGCAACCGACTCAGGCCGCCCGCTGCGCGAGATCGCGCTGGAAGAGGGCGTCGACGCGAAGCTGTACGACGCGACGATCGACCTGCGCCGGATCGCGCGGGGGAATCAGGCGTAGAAGGGCCGCTCGGCCTCAGAGTTGCTCCACCGGGTCGCGCCAGTTGAGCTTCGGGAAGCGTGCAAACCCACGGTCGGCAGTGATCAGCTCCGAGCCGGATTCGATCGCGATCGCCGCAATGTACGCGTCCGGCACGGTGTTGCCGGACGCACCGGTGACGCGGCACAGGCGTGTGAAGATCGACCAGTGCCGCTGGCCCGGCGCGATCCGCACTGCGTTGGGGTAGGAGCGCAGCTGCTCAGCGAATTCCAGCGCGTCGTCGAGGTCGTCGGGCTCTTTGAACGCGCGCCGGTTGGTGACGATTCGCAGAAACCCGCTCAGCACGAGATCGGGCACGCCAAACGCCGCGTCGCTTGCGACCACGTCGTCCAGCCAGGGCCGGATCTGCTGGTGCCTGGAGCTATCGGCACGAAACGCGTGAATCAGGACGTTCACGTCGAGCAGGATCACTCGTACCCGTCCATCAGGTCGCGTAGACGCGCGCCATCGTTGATATCCACGCCTGGGCGGGTGCCGCTGCGGTGCTTGGAGATCGGCAGCTGACGCGGCGACTGCTCAACCGGGTTCTTGCCCAGGCTGAACGTTACATGCAGGGCTTCTTCGATTACTTGGCTGAGTGTCATCTCACGCTCCAGCGCGCGCTGCTTGGCGGCGCGTAGTAGGTGCTCGTCAATTGAGATCGTCGTTCGCACTGCATCAAAGCGTACCAGATGCGCATCAAGATGCACCTACTTTTCTTGGCCGAAGGATGAACGCGCTTCGGATACTTATCCGCCCACGCGCCCGCGAACGGGACAGAGCCCGGTGTGATGCGATGCGACATGACCCCCCCGGCGGGTGGCGCTCGGGCCGCCCGGCCGGCGCGGAGCTAGTCCGCAGGCAGCGCTTTGTACAGCTGCGACACGACGCCTACCGACGGCTTCGCGCGCTGCTGGTAGCTGAACAAGCCCTTCTGGTTGAGCCCGGTGAGCAGCTTGATGTTCGGCAGCAAACGGCGCACCGACCCGCCGGCGAACGTCGGCGTGAGCGCGAAGTCGCGCAGGTTCCAGATCAGCATCCCGCTCAGCTGTGGGTCGGCTGCGTACGCCTTGATGTGACGCGTCAGCAGCTTCGACTGGAACGAGTACCCGCCGGGGCTGTTGGGTGCGTTGAGCTGGTTGGACTCGGCGCCGAACTCGCTGATGATCTGCACTTTGCCGGCGAACGTGCGATGCATCTGCGCCAAGCGCCCGTGGATCAGCGCGCGCACCTGCGCAGCGGACGCCTGCGGGTGGTCATACCAGCCGGAGTAGTCCGTTTCGGCGATCGCATCCACGTGCTTGTACAGCGCGCCGGCTTGCTTCGGCGGGTGGGTGCCCCAGATGTCGACCGCCACGATCCGGCCGGGGTCGTACGCGTGCGCCCAGCTCGTGGTGCGCTGGATGTACTGCGCTTGGCCGCCGGGGTGGCCGTTGCCGGCGACTTCGTTGGCGAGGTTCCACGCGATGATCGACGGGTGCTGCTGCGCGTCGCGCACGGTCGTGCGCGCGCGCAGCTCCGCGCGGTGCTCGAGCGCTGGCGTGGTGGACGACCAGTTGCCGGCGCCGTCGACCGGGCCGATGCCCTGCCACACGACGATCCCCGCCGCATCCAGGCGCTCCAGCAGCGCCGGGTCGAGCGGGTGCTGCGAGCGCGTCGCGTTGGCCCCGATCTGCTTGAGCTGACTGACGACCTGATCCTGGTCGGCGGGGGAGAGCGCGTCGCCGCGCCCGCGCACATCCTCCTGGATCGACGCGCCGTGCAGCGTCAAGCGCTGGCCGTTGATGTACATGCGCCCGGCTTTCCACGTCAGCTCGCGCAGCCCGACGCGCGCGGAGTAGCTGCTCTCCTGGCCGATCGCCACCGTGAGGTCGTACAGGCTCGGGCTCGACGGCGACCACAGCGCGGGGCTGGGGATGTTCACGCTGGTGCGCATCACCACCGTTTGGGCGTGCTTGACGAGCGCGCCGACGAACCCCAGCGGCACGATCTGGCTGTCGTGCTGCAGCGTGCCGCTCGGCACGATCGTGCGCGCCGCGCCGTTGTTGTGTACTTCGATGCTGAGCTGCACGTTCGCCTGTTGGGCGGGCTGACCCGCGACCGGCGCGGTGGGCGTGAGCTTCGTTTGGAGCGTCGGTGGGCCGAGCTCGCTGAGCCCGATCTCGCGCAGGCTGACTTCGCCGTTGATGCCGCCGAAGTTGAACCACGTGCGGTGGAACCCGAGGCTCGACTGGCCGCGCGGGTTGCGCCAGTCGACGCGCACCACGAGTGTGTGCTGGCCGGGCGCGAGCTGGCGGCGCACTTCGAACGGCAGATACGTGCCGATGTGCGACCCGAGCGGGTGCCCGTCGACCCATACCTGCGCGAGGAAGTTGATCGACTCGAAATGCATCGCGTACAGGCCCGCGTCGGTGACGCTGAAGCTCGTGCGATACCACGCGATCGACCCGTCATAGCCCTCGGTGCCGCGCACGCCGGTGATCGGCAGCGCGTTGGCTACGTTGGGCACGCCGACAGCGCTGCCGCTGAACCCGCCTTTGGCCCACTGCTTGGCGATCCCGCGGTTGGCCGCGTCCTTGCGCACTTTCCAGCTGGTCAACGCGACGCGCCCGCCGGGGCCTTCGGCGATCGAGGAATGACTCGGCAGCGCTTGCGTCGAGGGCGTATCCGGGGAGGCCGAGCCGGGCGTGACCACGCCGAGCAGCAGCCACAGCACCAGCGCCAGCGCGAGCGCTGCGGTGGCTACGCCGGCAATTGTCGTCTTTGAGAAGGCTGCGCGCACGAAGTTCCTATTCTTACCTGCTGGAGAAGTAGATGCTCCAACAGAACACATGCGCCGGCCTTTGAGAGCGGTTCATTGAGATTCCCGCACTTCGGCGATTGGACACACGACGGGCATCCGTTGGCACACCGGCACTCGGAGATTAGGCGATGCGCGTCGCGCACGAGCTCCTCGAAGCGCAGAAACGCGGTGCGCGTGATGCCGACGCCGCCGGGGTGGCCGTCGTAGATGAAGATCGTCGCACAGCCGGTTTGCGGGTGCATGTTGGTCGACAACCCGCCGATATCCCAGCGATCGCACATCGCGATCAACGGCAGCACGGCGATCTGCGCGTGCTCGGTGGCGTGCAGCGCGCCGAGCAGCGTCTCCAGCGGCACGATCTCCTCCTGCTCCAGCTGCAGCCCGTCGAGCTCGAACCACACGGCTTGCGTGGAGAAGCTCGTCTGCGGCAGGTCGAGCCCAACCAGATCCATATGCGCGTGGTCTTGCAAGCGCCGGCGCTGATACGCAAGCACCGTGTCGCTCACCTGAACCTCCCCGAACGACAAGCTCACCCCGAGCGTGTCGCGGCGGTCGAGCAGCCGCTCGATCGTGGTCTCGGTGTTGCTCTTCGGTTGCGTGTACCAATCGCCGTCGAACCTCGCCACGACAGCCTGTCGCCGCGCGAGATCCAGCTCGCGCACCTCGTACGACACGCCCTGGTGCAGGTAGATCGCGCCGGGGTGCACGGTCGAGTGCGCGCGCGTCGCTTCGGTCGACCCGAGCAGCTCGCCGGAAGCGACGTCGATGATCGCGAAGCTATCCGGCGAGGCCGACCGCAACGACACCGTCGAGGCCGGGTAATCGCTCGGGCGCCGAGGTACGTACGAAATTTTTTGTGGTGCTGCGCGCGTACGCGCGCGCGCGCGCAGTCCCATCTCTTTTGTGGAGTCTGCACCTGTGTCTTTATCTAAAAGAACCGCTTGCGCGGCGGGTCGGGTTCGCTCGCGCAGGCCCCCAGCACTGACGAGCACCTCCGCGTTGGCCTCCCACCGTGGCCCAAAAAACTCGGCATCACTCGAGCTCAGCGGGCCTTCGAACGCGGCGCACTGGAGGTGCGCGAGATGGATCAGCGGGCTCTCGTGGTCGAGGATCGCCGCCTCCACCGGTCGCTCCAGGAAGTCGTCCGGGTGGCGGCAGAAGAACTGGTCGAGCGCATCCTCGCCGGCGATGTACACAGCCAGCCCCTGACCGCGCCGCCCGGCGCGCCCCCACATCTGGCGCAACGATGCGACGGTGCCCGGGAACGTCACCACCACGGCCGCGTCGAGCTCGCCGATGTCGATCCCCAGCTCCAGCGCGTCCGTGGTGATCACAGCGCGCAGCTCGCCTCGCATCAGCTTCGCTTCGAGCTCGCGCCGCTGCTGGGCGGTGTAGCCCGCGCGGTACGCCACCACCAGCCCGGCCAGCTCGGGATGGCTCGTGGCGAGATCGTCGCTCACCAGGCGACTGAGCAACTCCACCCCCTTGCGCGACTTCATGAAGCAGATCACCCGCGCGCCGTCGCGCACCAGCCGTGCGAGCAGCTCCGCAGCTTCGCCGAGCGCTGAGCGTCGCTTGCCGAGCGCCTCATCGGTGAGCGGCGGATTCCACACGGCAATCTGCCTGCGTGGCGCGGGCGAGCCATCCTTGTCGATCAATTCGACACCTTCTAGTCCTGTCAGCCTCTCGGCCAGCTCCACGGGGTTGGCGATCGTCGCCGACGTCAGCAGAAAACGCGGCTCAACCCCATACGCCCCCGCGATCCGCCGCAACCGGCGCAGCACGTTCGCCACGTGCGACCCGAACACCCCGCGGTAGACGTGCGCCTCGTCGATCACCACCACCGCGAGATTTGCGAACAAATCGGCCCAAGCCGCATGGTGGGGCAGGATCCCGACGTGCAACATATCCGGGTTCGTCAGCACGATGTTCGACCGCTTGCGGATCTGCGTGCGCGCCTCACGCGGCGTATCCCCGTCGTAAATCGCCGGCCGCACCTGCTTGGTCAGCTCGAACGCCGCCAGCGCGCGCGCCTGGTCCTGCGCCAGCGCTTTCGTCGGATACAAGTACAGCGCGCGCGCCTTCGGATCGCGACACAGCACGTCCAGCGTCGGCAAGTTGAAGCACATCGACTTGCCCGACGCCGTGCCAGTGGTCACGATCGTCGTGCGCTCCCACGCCGAGTACACCGCCTGCGCCTGGTGGGAATACAGCCGCTCGACTCCCATGCGCGCGAGCGCCGCGAGCACATCCGGGTGCAGCTCCGCCGGCGGCTGCACCAGCTTCGCCCGCCCCGGCCCCTCACGCGCTTCGCGCACGAGCCGCCCATCCTCGCGCCCAGCGTCGAGCAGAGCGCTCCAGGGGTGGATCGTGCGGGCCGTCGCCATCGGTTGCGATAGTAGACGCGATGGACAACCCTGCCGCCGAGCGTGAGCCCGAGCATGCTCAGCAACCCCGCACGTTCCACCATTCGGCCTACCCACCGCAGCGAATCGCCGCCGCGCGCGGGCTCACCGGCGCCGGCCCGCACGCCAAGCCTGCGCTCGACAAGCGCGATCAGGGCGCCGCCGCGTCCAGCATCGCCGGATCGCCGAGCGTCGCCGGATCGCACGGCGCTGTCGGATCGCCGAGCGTCGCGGTGTGCCTGCCGGCGCGCAATTGCGCCGCCACCGTCGGCCGCGTCGTCGGCGCGCTCGCGGAGCTGCGCGAAGCGGGAGTGCTCGACGAGCTGGTGGTGATCGACGCCGGCTCGAGCGACGGCACGGCGTCGGTCGCTGTGCAGGCCGGCGCAACGGTGTACCAGGAAGCCGAGCTGCTGCCGCAGTTCGGCCCGGTGCTCGGCAAAGGCGACGCGATGTGGCGTGGGCTGAGCGTGCTCGACAGCGACATCGTGTGCTTCCTCGACGCCGACACCGAGCACTTCCCCGCACACTTCGCCGCCGGGCTGATCGGCCCGCTCGTGTGCGACCCGGGCGTGCAGTTCGTCAAAGGCTTCTACCGCCGCCCGTTCGAGCACGACGGCATCCGCCTGCCCGACGGCGGCGGGCGCGTGAACCATCTGATGGCGCGCCCCGCGCTCGCGCGCTTCTACCCGCAGCTGTCAGGCATCCGGCAGCCGCTCGCCGGCGAAGTCGGCGCGCGCCGCGAGCTGCTCGAGCGGTTGCCGTTTGCCACCGGGTACGGCGTCGAAACCGCGATGCTGATCGACGTCTGGCGCGCCGTCGGCCTCGAAGCGATGGCCCAGGTTGACCTGGACGTGCACCACAACCCCCACCAGTCACTCGCCGCGTTGTCAGGCATGGCGTTTACCGTGCTCGACACGATCACCCGCCGCCTGGAGCGGGATGGGCGCTTGCAGCGGGATGGGCGCCTGCATGGGGATGGGCGCCTACAGCCAGCTGCGGGCGACGGCGGCAGCGCCGCCCTCGAGGGTGCCGCCATCGTCACCGCTCACCCACCGCAAGCCGTCGAGCGCCCGCCGCTCGCTAGCGTGCGTGGCGCATGAGCTTGCGCTGCCTGTACGTCGACCTCGACGGCACGCTGCTCGGGCGCGGCGCGTCGCTGCTGCACGACGGCAACGGCAACGTGTCGCTCGACGGCGTGCGCGCGATCCAGGCGTGCCTGCGCGCGGATGTCGAAGTCGTGCTGATGTCAGGCCGTCGGCGCGCGCAGGTATACGAGGACGCGCGGTTGCTCGGCCAGAGCTCGTACATCTACGAAGCCGGCGCGTGTGTGGTGCTGGGCGGCGACAGCCCCGGCGCGGAGGAGCTGCACTGGCTCACCGGCGAGCTCATGCCGGGCAAGCTTACGATCGCCGAGCAGATCGAGCAGTCAGGCGCGCCCGCGCTGCTGCTCGAGCACTACGCCGGACGCCTGGAATACCACGAGCCGTGGCATCTGCAGCGAGACGTGTCGCACCTCTTCCGCGGGCTGGTCGACGCGTGCGAAGTCGACGCACTGCTCGCCTCACATGGCCACGACAACCTGCGGCTCGTCGACAACGGCGTTGTCCACCGCCGCTCACCCGCGCTCGCCGCGCTCGACCACGTGCGCGGCTATCACCTGGTGCCGGCGGGCGCATCGAAAGCCGGCGCCGTGGCGCTGCACCGCCGCATGCGCGGGTACGCACGCGAACACACGCTCGCGGTCGGCGACTCGCGCGAAGACCTCGCCTGCGCGTCCCAAGTCGGCACGTTCTGGCTGGTATCCAACGCCGTCGAGCGCGACCCCAGCATGCGCGACGCGATCTCCGGGCTGGAGAACGTGCGCGTGGCTGAAGCCGCCCACGGCGCGGGCGTCTACGAAGCCGTCGTCAGCTCGCTCATTGACACCGACGCTTGAGAGCTGATCTCCCCACCGGCGCGGACCGTCTGAGCCGGCCCCCATAGGACACGGACGCCTGGGAGCTGATCGCTCATCGGCGCGGACCCCTGAGTCGATCCCACGCGCGTCGCCAGAACCCGGGCGTCGGGCGCCTGCGCCAGAGCGCCGGCGGCGGCACCGTAGCGCGCACCAGCGCAACCCAGCCGTTCAACGGCAGCTCACCCGAGATTAGGCGCCCCAGCGCGCGCGTCACCGGCGCTTCGATGCCCGCGCGCTCTAGCGCCAACGCCAGCAGCGCCACCGTTTCCAGCGACTCCACCGCTTGACCGATGCGCTCCGGGATCTCCGCCGCCGGCACGCCCGCCGCCAACAGCTCGCCCGCACGCCGGTTGCGACTCTCGCGCGCCAGCGCCGTCGCCACCAGGTCACCCGCCCCGGCGAGCCCGATCATCGACTCCGGGCGCGCGCCGCGCTGCTCCGCGAGCCGCCACACCTCGGCGAAGATGTGCCCCGCCGCCGCGCCCGCCGCGTTCAGCCCCTGCGCCTCGGTTGCCCCCGCAGCCAGCGCTGCTGCGTTCTTCGCCGCACCCGCCAGCTCCACGCCGATCGGGTCGTTCGACTGCTCGCACACCACGCCTGCGCGCGTGAAGATCTGCGCCAGCGACCGCGCAAGCTCCTCGTCGTCGGACGCCGCCACCAAGCCCGCGCCCGAATGCACCATCTCCTGGGCGTGCGCCGGCCCGCCGACGCACGCCACGCGGTGCGCCCCGAACGCCGCGCTCAGCACCACCGTCGGTGGTGTGCCGCCGGGCGCCACGAGCCCCTTCGCGACGCTCACCACCGCCGTCCGCTCGCCCATGCCCGCGTGCTGGAGATCCGCGATCACCCCGTCGAGCCCGCGCGATGGCACCGCCAGGAACACGTAGTCGGCGCGCGTCACGCCCGCCGACACGGGCTCGAAGCGCAGCTGGGTTGGCAGCTTGACCCCCGGTAGATACGCCGTGTTCTCGCGCGCTCGCTCCAGCTGCTCAGCCTGCTCGACCGTACGCGCCTGCAGCGTCGTACGCAACCCGCTACGCGCCAGCAGCACCGCCAGCGCCGTGCCGAACGACCCAGCGCCGATCACCGTCGCGCGCCTCGTCCCCGGCGGATGCAGCGACCGCCCACGTGCCCCGCGCCCGGCCGGGCTCTCAGGACTCTTGGGATCGCCGGACGCCATCTACAAGCGCGAGCCTAGCGATCGACGCACCGCACCAGCCCCGCCAGCTGCCTGCCGGCGGTCTCCAGCGCGCGTTCGCCGCGTGCTTCCAGGATCACCTGCAGATCCAGCACCCGCGCGTCGAACGCGCTCAACGCGTTCTCCGCGGTGATCGCATACGCCGGCACCCCGCCCTGACGCGCACGCGTTGCGATCTCGAACACCACGCTCCCGCTGAGCGTACGCGGATCCAAGCGCCCATCGCCGACGATCACCGCGTGCGCAGCGCGCATGCGAGCGTCGAACCCGAGCCCATCGAGCAGCTCCCGCACGCTCGCGCCGCCCTCGCCCGTTGCCATGCCCATCACCGGGCCATGCAGTGAGTGTGCCGCCGAAATCGGGCACTGGTCGGGCTCCGGCAGCCCCGCCGCGCTCAGCCCGCGCGCGATCGCAGCCGCCGCGCGCCCCGCGCTCAGCCTGCCGCTGAAATCGCACGACGCGACGAGAAGCGTGTGATCGATCATCGTCAGGCATCCTTTCAGGGGTGTCGGGTGAGTCCAAGAGCGAGCACATCCTGCTGGAAGTCGCCGGCCAGGAGCTGCGCGTATCCAGTCCGTCGAAGATCTTCTTCCCCGACCACGGCCACACGAAGCTCGATCTGGCGCGCTACTACATCGAAACCGAGCAAGCCGTCGTACGCCATCTGCACGACCGCCCGACCGTGATGAAACGCTGGGTCGACGGCGTCGCCGGCAAGCCGTTCTTCCAGAAGCGCGTGCCCGACAGCGCACCCGAATGGCTGCAAACAGCCACCGTCACGTTCCCCAGCGGCCGGCAAGCGCGCGAGCTGCTGCCCAACGACGCCGCCCATCTAGTCTGGGGCGTGAACCTCGGGGTGATCGACTGGAACCCATGGCCGGTACGCCGCGCCGACCTCGACCATCCCGACGAGCTGCGCGTCGACCTCGACCCCGGCCCGGACATCGACTTCGCCCAGGTGCGCGACGTGGCGATGTGCGTGCGCGAAGTGCTCGACGCGCACGGCCTGCGCGGCTACCCCAAGACCTCCGGATCGACCGGCATCCACGTCAACATCCGCATCGACCCTGACCACGCTTTCGGCGAAGTACGCCGCGCCGCGCTCGCGCTCGCGCGGGAAGTGGAACGCCGGATGCCCGGCAAAGCCACCACCCGCTGGTGGAAAGAAGAGCGCGAAGGCGTGTTCATCGACTACAACCAGAACGCCCGCGACCGCACCGTCGCCTCCGCGTATTCAGTACGCGCCGTGCCCGACGCACGCGTCTCCTGTCCGCTGGAGTGGGACGAAGTGCCCGACGTCGACCCGGCTGAGCTGCGCATCGACACCGTGCCGGCACGCCTGCGCGAGCGCGGCGACCCGTCGGCAAGCATCGACGCTCACTCCGGCAAGCTCGACGCGTTGCTGGAGCTCGCCGCACGCGACGAGCGCGAAGGTCTCGGCGACGCCCCCTGGCCGCCGCACTTCCGCAAGCAGAAGAACGAACCGCGCCGCGTGCAGCCGAGCCGCGCGCGCCCCGCCGGCGAGAAGCGCTGAGATGACCAGCGCTGAGAAGCAACCAACACGCTGCGACACGCGAGTGCGAGTGCGAGTGCGATGACGCTGCCGCTCGTACCCCCGCTCAAGCCTCAGCTGGCGTTGTCGCGCAAAGCACTGCCGGTCGGCGACGACTACGTGTACGAAGTCAAGCTCGACGGCTTCCGCTGCCTCGCGTTCGTCGACGCGCCGCAGCCGGGCGCCAAGCTGACGGGCTCCAAGTCAGCGGGTGCTGAGCAGTCAGGCGCTGAGCGGTCAGGCGATGAGCAGTCAGGTGCTGAGCAGCCGGGTACCGCCAAACCGGACACCGAGCAGCTGTTCCTGCAGTCGCGCTCCGGCAAGCCGCTCGGGCGCTACTTCCCGGAACTCGCATTCCCGGCCGGTCGGTACGTGCTCGACGGCGAGATCGTCGTACGCGGCGCCGACGCGCGCGAAGACTTCGACGCGCTCGGCCAGCGCATTCACCCGGCCGTGTCGCGCATCGAACGCCTGTCGCAGGAAACCCCGGCGATCTACGTCGCGTTCGATCTACTCGCGCTCGACGAAGACTCCTACCTCGAGCATCCGCTCACCGAGCGCCGTGCCGCGCTTGAAGCGCTGCTCGCACGCCCGGAGTTCGACGGTGCGCCGATCGAGCTGATGCACACCGTCGCCACCGCGCAAGCCGCGGAGCCGTGGCTGTCGAGCGCGGAAGGCGTGATCGCGAAAGAGCTCTCCGCTCCATACCTGCCCGGCATGCGCCGCGGAATGGTGAAGATCAAGCGCACCCGCACGATTGACGCCGTGGTCACCGGCTGGCGCCCCGGCAAGGAGCAGCACACCGTTGGCGCGCTGATCCTCGCGCTCTACGACAGCGACGAGCTGCGCGTGGTTGGCCACTGCTCCGGGCTCACCGCGAAAGACAAGCGCGCGCTGGTGGATTCGCTCGCGCCGTACGAAACCGGCGAGCGCGGCTCCGGCGACCCCAGCCGCTGGAGCTCCGGGCGCGAGCTCGAGTGGATCGCGCTGCGCCCCGAGCTCGTCGTGGAGATCGACTTCGACCACGTCAGCGCCGGGCGCATCAGGCACGGCGCGAAGCTGCGCCGCTGGCGCGACGACAAGCCGCCCGCCGAATGCACCTACGATCAGCTGTCGGGATAGCTTCGTCCTCTAGGATCAAGCCAACGATGACCCGCGAGCAACGATGACCAGCGAAACCGCCACCGTCGCCGAAGAGGAGTACCTGCAAACGCTGTTCTGGCTCGGCGAAGCCGGACTGCCGATGACCGGCGCGAACGTCGCGCGCGCGATGCAGCTCTCCGCCCCCACCGTGCACGAGATGATCGGTCGGCTGGAGCACGACGGGTACATCACCCGCGGCGAAGACCGCGCGATCGCGTTCACCGCTACCGGCGCCGACCACGCTGAGGGGATCGTGCGCCGTCACCGCCTGATCGAACGCTTCCTCACCGACGTGCTCAACATCCCGTGGGACGAGGTACACGAGGAAGCCGAGCGTCTGGAGCACGCGATGTCGCCGGTGCTCGAGCAGCGCATGCTCGCCGCGATCGGCGACGCCAAGACGTGCCCCCACGGCCACCCGATCGCTGCCGGCACGCGCCTGGAAGGAGTCCCGCTCGGCGACGTCGAGCTCGGCGCATCCGTGCAAGTGCTGCGCTTCGAGAACGAAGCCGAAGACCTGCTGCACTACCTGAAGCAGTCGGGTCTGGAACCCGGGATGCATGGCGAGCTGGTCGCCCGCGACGAGCACGAGGTCGCGATCGAAGCAAAGGGCGGACGGCGCTGCGCAGTCACCCCGAGCGTCGCCCAGACGGTGTCGGTGATCGCCGACCCGTCGCCGCCCCCGCGCACCGTGCTCCCCGAGCAGCTCGTGCTCGGCCAGCGCTACGGGCGCTGACACGGCCGCGCGCTGAACCTGCCGCGCGCTGAACCTGCCGCGCGCTGACACGGCCGCGCGCTGAACCTGCCGCGCTGACACGGCCGTTGCCTGTCAGCAGGGCGAAGATCCGCGCCCCAGGGTCGATCGGCTACGCGCGTGCGCCCTGCAACGACCGCACGGCGTCAGCGAGGCGCACGACGCCTTCCTCGATCTGATCGACCGTCACGCCCGAATACGCCAACCGCAGCGTGTTCTCACCGCCTTCGAGCAGGAAGTCGGTGCCCTTTACGAACGCCACACCGCGCTCGCCTGCGGCCTGGTGCAACGCGTGCACATCCGTACCCTCGGGCAGCGTCACCCACATGAAATACCCGCCCTCGGGCGCGACGAACTCCGCTTCCGGCAGCTCGCGCCGCAACGCGCTCGCTAGCGCCCCCACGCGCTCTGACAGCGCCGCCTTGACCGTCGCAATCGATCGCTCGATCGCCCCGGACGCGCAGAACTCATACACGATCGCCTGAGCCACCATGTTCGGTGAGATGTACGTGTTGGTCGCGATCTGCCCGATCGCCGCGATCCGCTCGGCCGGACCCACGAGATACCCGACGCGGATGCCCGGGCACACGGTCTTGGAGAACGACGACGCGTAGATCACCCGTTCGGGATCCATCGACAGCATCGTCGGCAACGTCTCCCCGCTGAACCGCAACGCCACATACGGGTCATCCTCGAACACGAGGAACTCGTGCTCCGCCGCCAGCTTCAGCAGCGCTTCGCGCTTGGCCAGCGACAGCGTGTACCCGGCCGGGTTCTGGAAGTTGGGGATGATGTGCGCCAGCGTCGGGCTTGCGCCCGACTGCAGCAGCTGCGATAGCGCGTTGGTGTCGATCCCGTCGTGCTCGAGCTCCACCGCATGCACGCGCGCGCCGCGCTGGCGCAGCGACAATAGCGTGCGATCGTACGTCGGCCGCTCGACCACCACCTCGTCGCGATCGCTCACCAGCAGCTCGAACAGGAACGCATCCGCCTGCATCGACCCGTTGGTCACGAGCACTCGCTCCGGCTCCACACCGTGCTGGTCGGCGATCCACGCCCGCAAGCGCGGGTACCCGATCGAAGTGCCGTACGCAGTCGCCCCCGCCGGGTCGCTCGCAAACGCGCGAGCCGCCGCGTCGCTCAATCCCTGCACATCGATGATGTCCAGCGACGGCGCTCCGCGCGCGAATGAAATCGTCGATCCGCTCATACCTAGAAGCTTACGTGGGCGCGCTCACGCGCGCCGTGAAGCACGAACCAGACCTCGTCGGACGCGGGAACCGCGCCTCGTAGAGCGCGGGGACCAGGCCTCGCCGGACGCGGGATCAGCCCTCGTCGAACGTCAGCGACACGCGCCCGGGCGCGAGATCGCGCACGCTGAAGTGAACCCCGAGCACACCGCGCAGCTCGCGGATCAGCACCGTCGGCGCGCTCAGCCGCAGATCGATCACCGCGTGGCTCGCCTCGAACCGCCGCACCGACGCTTCGATCGCATGCGGCACGCGCGCAAGACTCTGCTCGAACGCGCTGAGCGACCCGATGTCGTAGAACGGCCCCACGCCGAGCTCCACGTGACCCTCGAACAACAGCTCATCCTCAGGCTCCGCAGTGGGCGGAGGGGAGAGCAGCGGCGCCACTGCGCTGGGCGCCTGCGTGAATGCCTCTGTGGCCGGTGGCTGCCCCGGGTGGCGCACTGAGCGCCCCGGCAGCAAACGTGTGTACTCCTCCACGAGCTCGCGCGTCACGCGCTCCAGCCGGTCGCGGAACTGCAGCAGCTGCTCCAAATCGATGGACACCCCGCTCGCCGAGTGTGGATCACGCGGCGGATCGCTCGGCGCCGCGGCACGCGCCGGCTGCTCGAGCCCGGGCTGCGCCTGCGCCTCGCCCTCATCCACTAGGCGCGCGCCCTGCTCGTCCCGCCCAACCGCCGCCAGTTCCCGCTCAAGCTCGTGCAGCTTGCGTTCGAGCTCCGCGAGCGTATGCGTCACGTCGCTCGTCGACTGGGATGTCATCCCAGCGGAGCTGCCGTAAGGCGGATTGGGTCCGCTGGCAAACGTGTCAGTCATGGTTCTAAGCCGGACAGCCTGAGCGCCTAATCCTACTCGTGTCAGATGCGCGAGTACACGAACAGATCAGGCTATTGCGGACGCATTGCCACGCTCGCTGGGCCTGTCGCATCGTGTCTGTGCGCTCGTGCCTGTGCGCTGCATGTGCCCGCGCTACCCGCGCAGGATCTGCACTGCGAGCTCGGCCACTTCGGTCGGCGTGCGCCCGACGCGCACTCCCTTGGCCTCGAGCGCCTCCGCCTTGGCTGCCGCTGTGCCCGCCGTGCCCGACACAATCGCCCCGGCATGCCCCATCTGCTTGCCCGCCGGTGCCGTGAACCCGGCGATGTACGCCACCACCGGCGTGGTCACGTGCTCCGCGATGTACTCCGCCGCCTCTTCTTCGGCTGACCCGCCGATCTCGCCGGATAGCACGATCAGCTCGGTCTGCTCGTCCGCTTGGAACAGCTCGATCACATCGACGAACGACGACCCCGGCACCGGGTCGCCGCCGATCCCGACGATCGAGCTGCACCCGAACCCAGCCTGCGCGATCTCGTTGCCGATCTGGTACGTCAGCGTGCCCGACCGCGACACCACCCCGACGTTGCCCTCCTTGAAGAACGACGCCGGAATGATCCCCACGTTGGCTTTGCCCGGCGACAGGATCCCCGGGCAGTTCGGCCCGATCAGCCGCGTCCCCGGGTAGTCGCGCTTGAGCGTGTTGTACACCCGTAGCTCGTCGTGCGCCGGGATGCCTTCGGTGATCGCAATCACGAGCTCCACGCCCGCCGCTGCCGCCTCGAGGATCGAATCGGCTGCGAATCGCGGCGGCACGAAGATCATCGCCGTGTTCGGCTGCGCCTCCGCGGCTGCCTCTGCCCAGCTGTCGAACACCGGGATGCCCTCGACGTTCTGGCCGCCCTTGCCCGGCGTCACCCCGCCGACCACGTTCGTCCCGTACCTGCGGTTGTTAAGCGTGTGGAACGACCCTTCGCGCCCGGTCACTCCGGCAACCGCGAGCCGGGTCTCGCTGCCAACGAGCACCGACATCAGCTCTGCCCCCCGGCGGGCATCGCTTGGCCGATCTGGGCCAGTGTGGAGGTTGGTGTAGTTGAAAAAAGTAGGTGCTGCGCGCGCGCGTGCGCCCCCGCGTGTGCGCGCGCGCAGCACCTACTAAATTGGGAACCCACTGCCTGTGCCTTTAGGTTCGGGTGGTTCATGACCCGTGCTCCGCCGCGAGCGCAACCACCTTCTGCGCCGCCTCGTTCATCGTCTTCGCCGCATGCACGTTCGGCAGCGCCGCATCCTGCAGCAGCTTGCGCCCCTCGACGTCGTTGGTGCCGTCGAGCCGCACCACGAACGCCACCGTGGGGGAGATATCCGCGAACGCCGCGATCAGCCCCTTCGCCACCTCGTCGCAACGCGTGATCCCCCCGAAGATGTTGAACAGCACTGCTTTGACCGCATCGTTTGCGAGAATCAGCTGCACCGCCTGCTTGACCTTCGCCGCATCGCTCCCGCCGCCCGCGTCGAGGAAGTTCGCCGGCTTGCCCCCTGCCTGCGCCACCACGTCGAGCGTCGACATCACGAGCCCCGCGCCGTTGCCGAGGATGCCGATATCCCCGTCCAGCTTCACGTACTGCACGCCCTGCTCGCTCGCCGCCCGCTCGATCGGATCCTCGTTCTCCTTGTCCGACAGCCCCTGGTTCTCCGGATGGCGGTAGAGCGCGTTGCCGTCGAGCGACACCTTCGCGTCGAGCGCCCGCACCTTACGGTCGGGCGTGATGATCAGCGGGTTGATCTCCGCCAGCGTCGCATCCTCCTGCAGCCAAACCTCGTACAGCCCCACCAGCGCGTCAGCTACACCCTCCACGACGTCTGCATCTGCGCCCCCATCGCGCGCGATCTTGATCGCCTCTTCTTTAGACAATCCGTCCAACGCATCCACGTGATGACGCACGAGCTTGTCAGGGCTCTCCTCGGCAACCTGCTCGATCTCCACGCCCCCCTCGACGCTGAAGATCACCAGCGGCTGTTTCGCCGAGCGGTCGAGCAGCACCGACGCGTAGTACTCCGTCGCGATGTCGCTCGCATGCTCGATCCACAGCGTGCGCACGATGTGCCCGCGGATATCCAGCCCGAGAATGTTCGTCGCATGCTCGCGCGCCTCGCGCTCGTTCGCCGCGAGCTTTACCCCGCCCGCCTTGCCGCGCCCGCCGATCAGCACCTGCGCCTTCACCACCACCGGATACCCGATCTCGTTCGCCGCCGCCACAGCTGCCTCGACGTCCGTCACCGCCTTGCCCGCCGACACCTCCAGCCCGTGCCGCGCGAATAGCTGCTTGCCTTGGTATTCGAGTAGATCCATGCCGGCGCGGGACTCTATAACGAACCGCCGCGCCCCCGTCGATACCCCGTGCGGCGCCCGCACCATTCCACCGCGCTGTGCTCGCAGCACCCGCGCACCGCGCCGCACAACACCCCCGCACCGCGCCTCACCGTGCTTAAACGTCATAATGCGCGCTCGCCATGCCTATCCCGAAGAACGTCACCTTTCTCACTTTCGATGTCTACGGCACGTTGATCGATTGGGAAACCGGCATCTACGACGCTTTCGCCAAGGAAGCAGCGCGCGACGACTTCAAGATCGACCGCGCCGTGCTGATCCCGCTGTTCCACGAGATCTCCCAGGAGATCGAATCTGGCTCCTACGAGCTGTACGCCGAGGTTCTGCGCCGCACTGCCATCGAGATCGCCAAGCGCCTGGAATGGCCGCTCGAGCCGTCGCGCTCCGGCTTCCTGCCGGACTCCGTGCAGCGCTGGGCCCCGTTCAAGGAAACCGCCACCCAGCTGCAGAAGTTGTCCAAGAAGTACAAGCTCGGCTTGCTGTCGAACATCGACGACAAGCTGCTCGGCCAAACGCGCCGCCACATCAAAGTCGACTTCGACCTGGTCGTCACCGCGCAGCAGGTGCGCTCCTACAAGCCCGACCCCGCCCACTTCACCGAATGCGCCCGGCGCATGGGCTCGAAGAAAGGCTGGGTCCACATCGCCGCCTCCCATCACCATGACGTCGCGCCCTGCGTGAAAGCCCGCGTCCCCGTGATTTGGGTCAACCGCAACAAGGAAACGCTCGACTCATCGCAGAAGAAACCCACTGCGGAAGTCCCGAACCTGCGCGAAGCAGCCAAGCTGCTCGGCATCGCCTAACAGCGCCGCCGCCGCTTCGTCTGCCCGCCCCGCGCCGCCGACCGTCAGCTCTCCGCCCATGCGAGCGATCTCGCTGCACCCGGATGTGATCGTGCTCACCAGCCGGATCTGGCAAACCACGTGCACGGTTGTTCGCGGTGGTGCGGGTGCACTCGGCGACAATCGCCTCGGCGAGACTCCCGGCGAGACTCCCGGCGAGACTCCCGGCGAACCACCCGGCGAACCACCCGGCGGCCGGCGCCCAGGCGATGAACACAGTGGCTCGGAGACCTTTGTGATCGACTCGCCCGTGCTGCCCGACGAGCTGGAGCTGATCCCCGCGTTGCTCGACCAGGCGGGCTTCCCGCAACCGAGTGGCCTGCTCGCGACACACGCCGACTGGGACCACCTGCTGGGGCGTCTCGCGTTCCCCGATGCAGCGCTTGGCTGTGCCGAAACGTCCGCTACCCGTTTGAGCTCGGCACCTGGCGATGCCCAGCGTGAGTTGCGTGCGTTTGACGAGCGCTATTACGTCGTGCGCTCGCGCCCGCTTACCCTCGGGTCTTTGCAAGCTCTCCCAACCCCAGGTCGCTGTGAACTGGGTCGCTATGAGCTCGAGCTTTATCCGACGGACGGCCACACCGCGGACGGCATGGCTGTCGTGATCCCGTGGACGCGTGTGCTCGTGGTCGGCGACTACCTATCGCCCGTGGAGATCCCGCTGCTTGGCCACGGTGGCGCTGTCGATCCATACCTGGCCACGCTCGCGCGGTTGCGCCCCCTCATCGAAACATCCGCACACGTGATCCCTGGGCACGGCGCTGTGCTCAGCAGCGCGCATGCGCTGGAGCTGCTCGAGGAAGACGTTGCCTACCTCCAAGCCCTAGCCGACGTTGGCGCTAAAGCAGAGTTACCCCCTGGGCGGCGCACGCGAGCACAGCGGGAGCACCATGTGGCGAACGTCGACCGCACGTCAAGCGAGCCTTGACGAAAAAAGTGTCCGTTGCAAGCAATGGATCAGCTATGTCTTGTCACCAATAAACCAATTACCGCGCATCACTGCCAGCTGCTCGACGCGCATGGGGTAGCAGCGTTGTGGCGCAACAACCACGAATTCGCGACTGAATCACGTCTTGCTGAGACCTTGTTTGAGCGGCCTGTGCTCAGCCCGCGCGCTCGTCAGCGGCGCTCCTGATCGTTGCGATCGGCGCACCCGCGGCGATCGCCGCGCCCTCGGTGATCGGCAGCTCGGCGATCACGCCTGCCTTGTGGGCCATGATCTCGTTCTCCATCTTCATCGCTTCGATGATGCAGAGCAGCTGACCTTCTGCCACGGTGTCGCCCTGCTTGACAAGCACCTTCCACATGTTGCCCTGCAGCGGCGACGGCAATGTGTCTGGGCCGCCGGCGCTCGAGGACTTGCGCTCGCCACGCGTGGGCGCCTTGCGGCCAGCGCCTGCTGCGCTCGTGCCATTGGCTGCGCCGCCACCACCGGCGAACGGCGGCCCGACGACACGCACGTCGAAGCGCCGCCCGGACACCTCCACCGCGTAGGACTGCTCGACCTGGTCCTCCTCGTCGCTGTCCGCGCCGGCGCCTGGCGCATCCGGCTTGGGGAACGCGAGCGTCTTCAGCCACTGCTTGTCCTCGAGCAGATCACGGCACGTCTCGCCCTTGGCCCACTGCTCGGTCGCGAGCAGCGCCTGGTGGAACGGGATCAGCGTCTTCAGCCCCTCGATCTCGTACTCCTCGAGCGCGCGCAGCATGCGCTGCGTTGCCTGCTCGCGATCGGCATCCCACACGATCAGCTTGGCCACCATCGGGTCGTACATCGGCGACACCTCACCGCCTGCCCCAACCCCTGAGTCGACGCGCACGCCGGGGCCCGTCGGCTCCTTGTACGCCCCGATCCTGCCGGGCGCGGGCGCAAAGTTCTTCGACGCATCCTCTGCGTTGATGCGGCACTCGATCGCATGCCCGCGCAGCTGCACGTCGGATTGCTGGTAGGACAGCAGCTCGCCCGCGGCCGCGCGGATGCCCTCCTTGACGATGTCGATGCCCGTCGTCATCTCTGTCACGCAGTGCTCCACCTGCACGCGCGTGTTCATCTCGAGGAAGAAGTACTCCGGCTTGCCGCCATCCGCGCCGACCGACAGCAGCCCCTCGATCGTGCCCGCGCCGACGTAGTCCACCGCTTTCGCCGCGTTCACCCCGATCTGCCCGATGCGCTCGCGCATCTCCGCGTCAACCACCCACTCCGGCGCTGGCGACTCCTCGATCACTTTCTGATGGCGCCGCTGGATCGAGCAGTCGCGCTCGCCCAGGTGGATCACGTTGCCGTGGCGATCCGCGAGCACCTGCACCTCGACGTGGCGCGGGTCGTGCAGATACCGCTCTAGATACACGGTGCCGTCGGAGAAGAACTTCTCGCCTTCGCGACTCGCGCCTTCGAACGCGCCCTCGAGGTCGGCTTCGGTGAGCGCCACGCGGAATCCCTTGCCGCCGCCGCCGCCCGAAGCTTTGACGGCAACGGGGAACCCGATCTCGCTCTTGGCGATCTTCAGCGCATCCTTGACAGTTGCCACAGCTTCGGTTGTGCCTGGCACGATCGGCACGCCCGCAGCCTGCATCAGCTCGCGCGCGCGTGTCTTCGACCCCATCGCCTCGATCGCGCTCGCCGGCGGTCCGATGAACACGATCCCGGCGTCCTCACACGCCTGCGCGAACGGTGCGTTCTCGGCGAGAAACCCATACCCGGGGTGGATCGCCTGTGCGCCCGAGCGCCTGGCAGCGTCGAGGATCTTCTCGACGTTCAGGTAGTTCTCCGCAGCCGGCCCGTCGCCGAGGTTGTACGACTCGTCCGCGCGCGTCGCATGCAACGCGTCGCGATCGATCTCGGAGTACACGGCGACGCTCGCCACACCGAGCTCGCGCAGGGCGCGAATCACGCGCACGGCGATCTCGCCGCGATTGGCTACCAAGACCTTTTCGAACATCGACCGCGGCAGGATATTGAAAACAAACAGCCGAGCATGGCTCGGCTCTCATTCGGCTCGCGCTTTGCCCGTCGTTCAGCTGGCTTGCGCCACGATCATCCCGGCACCGACGGTCTCGTTGCTGGACTCGTCGATCAGGATGAAGCTGCCGGTGCGGCGGTTTTCGCGGTAAGAGTCGAACGCCAGTGGAGCGCTCGTGCGCAGGCGCACGCGCCCGATGTCGTTCAGCTCCAGCGCTGATGGCGTGGGGCTGCGCTCGAGCGTGTCAACCTCGACCAGATCCTGCAATTGGTCGACGATCGCGGTGACTGTGCGCGCTGTGTGCTTGAGCCGGTAACGCCCGCCGGGGCGCAGCGGGGAGCTGGCCATCCAGCACACATCCGCTTCCAGCTCGCGTGCGACGCTCGGCGCTTCGTCGGGGCGGCAGATCGTCTCGCCACGCGACACATCGAGCTCGTCCTCCAGGCGCAGCGTCAGCGACACAGGCGCGATCGCTTCCTCCAGCTCGCCGTCATACGTGTCGATCGCCGCGATGCGCGTGCGCTGGCCGCCCGGCAGCACCACGACTTCGTCATGTACGCGCAGCGCACCGCTCGCGAGCTGGCCTGCGTACCCGCGGTAGTCGCTCACGAGCGTGCCCGTCCCAGCGCTGGCACTGACATTTTCACCGCTGCGCGCGCTGCCGTTGGCAGCGCTGCCTGTGCTGCCGTCAGCACCTCTGCCTGTGCTGTCGCCGGCACCGCTGCTTGTGCTGTTGTCGGCACCGCTGCTGGCGCTAGCGCTCGAGCCGGCGCTGACCGTCGGGCGGATCACCCACTGCACGGGGAACCGCGCCGGGCGGTCGTACGGGTGGTCGTATGCCACCTCAACCTGCTCGAGCAGCTCCAGCAGCGTCGGACCCTGATACCAGCCCATGTGCTCGGAGCGGTCGACGACGTTGTCGCCGTTGAGCGCGCTCATCGGGATGAACGCGATGTCGCGCACGCCGTTGAGCCTGTGCGTGAACCCGCTGAACTCCTCGGTGAGCTCGTCGAAGCGCGCCTGGGAGTAGTCGACGAGATCCATCTTGTTCACCGCCACCACGAGGTGGGGGATGCCGAGCAGCGCGCTGATGAACGCGTGGCGGCGGGACTGCTCGAGCACCCCGTGGCGTGCGTCGAGCAGAATCACCGCGAGATCGGCGGTGGATGCGCCCGTGACCATGTTGCGCGTGTATTGCTGGTGGCCGGGACAGTCGGCGATGATGAAGCGGCGCTTGGGCGTGGCGAAGTAGCGGTACGCCACGTCGATCGTGATGCCCTGCTCGCGCTCGGCGCGAAGGCCGTCGGTGAGCAACGCGAGGTCGAACGTGCCTTCGCCGCCACGCCGGCGGCTGGCTTCCTCGACGTGCTCGAGCTGGTCCTCGAACACCTGCTTGGTGTCGTACAGCAGCCGCCCGATCAGCGTGCTCTTGCCGTCGTCGACCGAGCCGGCGGTGGTGAAGCGCAGCAGGTCGAGCGTCATCTAATGGTGTGCGCGGAGACGAAGCGGCTCGGCGTGTGTGCCGCCGGCGCAGTGAGGCGCTGGAGTGGGGTGGTGGGCACTAGAAGTACCCAGCCTTCTTGCGATCCTCCATCGCAGCTTCGGATACGCGGTCGTCCGCGCGCGTCTCGCCGCGCTCGGTGATGCGCGTGGCAGCGATCTCAGCGACGACTTCCTCGAGCGACGCGGCGTCCGAGCGCACGCCGCCGGTGCAGCTCATGTCGCCGACCGTGCGGTAGCGCACGGTTTCGCTGAACAGCTCTTCGCCGTCGATCAGCTCGGCGCCGTCGCGCCACGCGTACAGCATGCCGTCGCGCTTGAACACTTCGCGCTCGTGCGCGAAGTAGATCGACGGCACTTCGAGCTGCTCGCGGCCGATGTACTCCCACACGTCGAGCTCCGTCCAGTTGGAGATCGGGAACACGCGCACGTTCTCGCCGTTGCGGATGCGCCCGTTGTACAGGTTCCACAGCTCCGGGCGCTGGGACTTGGGGTCCCATTGGCCGAAGTCGTCGCGGAAGGAGAACACCCGCTCCTTGGCGCGCGCGCGCTCCTCGTCGCGGCGTGCGCCGCCGAACGCCGCGTCGAACTTGTGCTCGGCGATCGCATCGAGCAGCGTGACGGTCTGCAAGCGGTTGCGCGACGCGCGCGGGCCGGTTTCCTCGACGGCGCGACCGCTGTCGATCGACTCCTGCACGCTCGCGACGATCAACTGCTCGCCGAGCTCGGCGACGCGGCGGTCGCGGAACTCGATCACTTCGGGGAAGTTGTGCCCGGTGTCAACGTGCATCAGCGGGAACGGAAACGGCCCGGGGCGGAACGCTTTCTCGGCGAGCCGCAGCAGCACGATCGAATCCTTGCCGCCGCTGAACAGCAGCACTGGGCGTTCGAGCTCGGCAGCGACCTCGCGCATGATGTGAATCGCTTCGGATTCGAGCGCTTGCAGGTGCGTGAGCTCGGGGCGCGCGGCAACAGCTGGCTCGGGGCGAGCGGCGACGGGCATCAGCTCCCCACCTCCACGACGTGCAGGCCGCATTCGGTTTTCTCGGTGCCAGCCCAGCGGCCTTCACGGCCGCTGCCGGGCAGCGTGCACGGAGCGCAGCCGATCGAAGAGTAGCCCTGGTCGTGCAGCGGGTTGTACGGCAGATCGCGCTCGCTGATGCGCTGCCACAGGTCCTTCTCGGTCCACTGCGCGAGCGGGTTGTACTTCCACAGGGCGCGCTGCGCGTCGTGCTCGATCGGCAGCGCGTCGGCGCGCGTGGGGGATTGCTCGCGCCGGATGCCGGTGATCCAGCCCTCGGCGCCTGCGAGCGCGCGCTCGAGCGCGGCAACCTTCGCCCCCGAGCAGCAGTGGTCGGGGCCGCTCCACGGCGCGCCGGGGCTGCTGGCGTCCTGCACTTCGATGGCGATGCCAAAGCGCTGCTCGAACGCGCGCCAGGTGGCGAGCGTTTCCTCGAACAGCACGCCGGTGTCGATCGTGACGATGCGCACGCCGGTGGTGGCGCCGCTGATGCGCAGCAGCTCGTCGACGAGCACCGACTCTTCCTTTTGGAACGAGCACAGCATCACCAGCTGCTCGGCGCCGTGGCGCTCGAGCGCTTGGCTCAGCGTGGCGGTCAGGCTGGACGCAGCGTCCACGTCATCGGAGCCGGAAGGGCTGGATGCGGGGTCCAGCCCGCCGGGCACTGCAGGGGTGTTGGTCAAACTCGCCATGGTCAGATGATCAGACGGCGCACTCGCCCTCGCCGCGGATCACCTGGAACGGCACGTTGCGGTTCCAGTCGATGAACTGGTTCATGTTCTCCAGGCCGAAGTCGACCGGCATCGAGAGATCCTTGACGAGCGCTTCGAGCTCGGGCGTGCCGACGCGCCCGACGAACGCGTTCCACTCCTCGCCGTCCTGGCGCGTGGCTTCGTAGTGGGTGAGCCAGCGCTCGATCGCTTCGGGGATGCGCTTGGCCGGCAGGCGCAGCTTCAGGCGCTGGCCGAACGCAACCGAGCCGCCTTCGAACACGCCGCCGACGTGGGGGATGTACGCGGGGATCGTGTGCTCGCCGACTTTGATCGACGCGCCGTAGAACCCGATGCTGCCGAGATGGTGCTGGCCGCAGCCGTTCGGGCAGCCGCTCATCTTGATGTGGATCTTGCGCGTCAGCGGGTCGCTGATGTTCAGCGCTTCGATGCGCTCCTGGATCGCCTGGTTGAGACCCATCGAGCTGGTGATGCCGAGCTTGCACGAGTCGGTGCCGGGGCACGACACGACGTCGTTGATCTCACGTGAGCCGGCGTCCCCGAGCCCGAGCTCGGACAGCGCGCGCCAGACGTCGTACACGCTTTCCTCGCGCACCCAGCGCAGCACGATGTTCTGCTGCACGGTGGTGCGCGCGTAGCCGCCGCTGTGGGCGCGCATGATCTGCGCGACGCCGCGGAACTGCTCGGGCGTGAGATCGCCGCGAATCACCTTGACTTCGACGGTGACGAACCCGGGCTGCTTCTGCGCGGCGACGTTGGCGCCGCGGAAGCGCTCGAACTCGGAGAGGTCGCCATTGGCGGTGCCGTATGACGTAGGCACAGGCGGTGCTCCCGCCTGCTCGTCGTCGATGAACAGCCGGTGCTCGATCGAGAAGTCGCGCTCGGCGACCCAGTCGCCTTTGAGCTCCTCCTCGACCTGGTTGCGCAGCTCGTCGATGCCGAACTTGTCGACGAACACCTTGATGCGCGCGCGCGCACGGTTGACGCGCAGCCAGTCCTGGCGGTCGAAGATGCGGAACACGGCTTCGGCGTACTTCAGGTAGTCGCCGTTGTCGAGCTCGACGAAGTCGTACAGCGCGGGGGCGACGCGCGGCATGATCGAGGTGCCGCCGCCGACGAGCATCTCCGCGCCGCGCACTTCGCCGCGGCCTTCGATCTGACGCACACGCGCGCGATACGCGATGTCGTGGATGCCGCTGATCGCACGATCCTGGGGGGAGCCGTCGAACGAGGTCTTGATCTTGCGCGGCATCGCCTGGGTGGTGGGGTGGCGCACGAAGTAGCGCACGTACGCGCCGGCGTACGGCGTGAGGTCGAACAGCTCGTCGCCGGCAACACCGGCCCACGGGTCGCCGGTGACGTTGCGCACGGTGTTGCCGCAGCCTTCGCGGCTCGACAGCCCGACTTCGCCGAGCTCGCGGATCGTTTTCTCGGCTTCCGGCAGCGGCACGTGGTGCATCTGGATGTTCTGGCGCGTGGTGATGTGGCCTTTGCGCAGCGGGATGTACTTCTCGACCACGTCGGCGAACTTGTCGAGCTGGTCGGGCGTGACACCGCCGAACGGGAGCTTCACGCGGATCATCTGCACGTCGGCCTGGCGCTGGCCGTACACGCCCTGCTTCAGCCGGAAGCGGATGAACTCGTCTTCAGGCGTGCCGCCGTCGAGGTATTTCGTCGCTTCGGTTTTGAAGTCGTCGTACTCGCGCTGCAGGATCGGGATGATGTGCCCGGGCACGTTCTGGAGGACTTCGGGGTCCTCGAGCGTGCCGCGTGGGGCGGGTACCGAAACTGGTTCCATCTACGAGACCTCCTGAGCCGGGCCGGGCGCCCGGGGCGAATTGACGTACGGCTTGACGTGGAGCGTGACGTGCGGCAAAGCTGATTGCCCTAAAGGCTAGCGTCTTTTAGGTATTTATCCAGGGTCGGGAAACATCGGGCGATTGGGGGGCTGCGGCGGGCGGTGTGCTCCGGATCAGTGAGCAGCGGGCGAGTCTGCCGGGCCAGTCGCGTCAGTCCCAGCGCGATACGGCTTCGAGCATAGCCGCGTGCGTCCACGGATCCGGGGCGTCGTCAGGCGGGGCGAGCGCGGGCGCCGTGTCGCGCATGAACCGCTCCAGCGCTGCGACGATCGCGGCGGCTTCCTCGGGCGAGGCGGCTGTCACAGCGGGATGTTGCCGTGCTTGCGCTTCGGTCCGGGGTCGCGCTTGGTGAGTAGCGTCTCCAGCGCGGTGATCAGCTTCGGGCGCGTTTCGTGGGGAATGATCACGTCGTCGATGTACCCACGTTCCGCGGCGGTGTACGGGTTGGCAAAACGCGCTTTGTAGTCGTCCATCAGCTTCTGGCGGCGCTCGTCGGGTGTGGGGCTCTTGGCGATGTCGCGCCGGTAGATGATGTTGACCGCGCCTTCGGGTCCCATCACAGCCACCTCAGACGTGGGCCAGGCGAAGTTGAAATCCGCGAGCAGGTGCTTGGAGGCCATCACGTCGTAAGCGCCGCCGTACGCTTTGCGCGTGATCACGGTGATCTTCGGCACGGTGGCTTCGGTGAACGCGTACAGCAGCTTCGCGCCGTGGCGGATGATGCCGCCCCATTCCTGTGCGGTGCCTGGCAGGAACCCGGGCACGTCGCAGAACGTGAGGATCGGGATGTTGAACGCGTCGCAGGTGCGCACGAAACGGGCGGCTTTGGCGGATGCGTCGATGTCGAGCACGCCCGCGAGCTGGTTGGGCTGGTTGCCGACGACACCGATCGCGTAGCCGTTCAGTCGGGAGAACCCGCAGATGATGTTCTTGGCGTGGTGCTCGTGTACTTCGAAGAACTCGCTGTCGTCGACGATCAGGCGCACGACGTCGCGCATGTCGTACGGCTTGTTCGGGTTGTCCGGCACGACCGTGTCGAGCTCGAGGTCCATCCGCTGCGGGTCGTCGCTGGGCTGCACGCGCGGGGTGGTGGAGAGGTTGTTTTGCGGCAGGAAGCTCACCAGGTAGCGGCAGTCCTCCAAACACGCGTCTTCGTCCTCGGAAGCGAAGTGAGCGACGCCGGATTTGGTGTTGTGCGACATCGCGCCGCCGAGCTCCTCGAAGCCGACTTCCTCGCCGGTGACGGTTTTGATCACGTCAGGCCCGGTGATGAACATGTGCGAGGTCTCTTTGACCATGAAGATGAAGTCGGTGATCGCAGGGGAGTACACCGCGCCGCCTGCGCACGGGCCCATGATCAGGCTGATCTGCGGGATCACCCCGGAGCATCTGACGTTGCGCACGAACACGTCGCCGTAAGCGCCGAGCGACACGACACCTTCCTGGATGCGCGCGCCGCCGGAGTCGTTGATGCCGATCACCGGACAGCCGATCTTGGCGGCGAGATCCATGATTTTGCACATCTTCTCGCCCATCACCTCACCGAGCGAGCCGCCGAACACGGTGAAGTCCTGACTGAACACGCACACGCGGCGACCGTCGATCGTGCCGTGACCGGTGACCACGGCGTCGCCCCACGGGCGGTTCTTCTGCATGTCGAAGTCGTGCGTGCGATGACGCACGAACGTGTCGAGCTCCTGGAAGGAGCCGGGGTCGAGCAGCTTCTCGACGCGCTCACGCGCGGTGTATTTGCCGCGGGCGTGCTGCTTCTCCTCCGCTTCGGGCGCGGAGTGCACAGCGGCTTCGCGCAGCTCCTGGAGCTGGGCGAGCTTCTCTTCGTACGTTTCAGGTGCGTGCTGGCGCATGCGGGGCGCGGATCTTACCCAGCACTTGGGTTAGGAGAGCGCGCCGGGGGCGTTGCGTGTGTGATGGGCGTTCGAAAAAGCGCGTGCGCGGGGCGCACGCGGCGGCGTTCAGGCTCGTGAGAAAGGCCGGTGGTGGGCAGCGCCAAGGCGGTCGAGCACCGCGGTGAGCACGGCGGTGGCGTGCTCGGCCGCGAGCTCCTCCGCGGCGAGCAGCTCGGCGGCGAGCAGCTTGGCGGGGAGATCGCTGGCAGCGCCGTCGTCTACGCTGGCGCCGACGGTGGCGGGCTCGGCGGTTGGCGCCGAAGTGGCGGGAGTTTGGTCGCTGACGAGCGGAATCTCAGCGACGTGCGGCTCGTCAGGAAGGAGCGGCTCAGGCAAGCGTTGCGAGAACTGCTCGACAAGCAGTTGCTCGTCGAGCGGCCACTCGGCGAGCGGCTGGCGCTCGCTGTCGGCCGCGGGAGCTTCCAAATCGAGCTCCATGCGGGAGCCATCGGGTTGGTGCTTACGCCGGCGGCGAAACAGACGTCCGAAGAATCCGCGACGTGATTCCGTGCTAAGCGCCGCGCCGGCTGCATGCTCCAGCGGGTCGGACCCCGGCTGGGTGGTCTCCGGCTGGGTGGTCTCCGACTGGGTGGCCTCCGGCTGGTCGAACCCTGAGTCTGGCTCAAACGCCGCGCCGGGAGCGGCCGGCAGTTCGATCTCGGCCGGAGGGAGCTCTGGGTCGGGCTCGGCAGCGCGCTGCTCGGTTGAAGCTTGTGCGGGGAGCTCGTCGGCGCGGAGCTCGACTGCGGCTTGTGCGGGGGGCTCGGCGGGGAGCTCGTCGGCGAGCACAAGCGCGGGGTTTGGCGTGGCGCGCAGCTCACGGATCGCTGTGAGGCTCACCTTGGTGCCCCAGCCGGAAGGCGCCAGCTCGACGGTGCCGCGCACGTCGTCGGATTCCCACTCGACTTTCTGCTCCGGGTCGGTGCGGGTGATGCGGATCTCGCCGAACTCGCCGAGGTGGCGAGCGAGCGCCGCAGGATCGCTCACCTCTGCCCACAGCTCGGGCGGGGACTTCACGAGCGTGCGCTGCGCTGCCGAGGAAACCATCGCTCACCGGTTTCGAGCGCAACCCCACTACTCCTTCAGCGTGCCGATTCGCACAAGCAAGATGGTTGAGATGTCGAGCCGCGCAGATGGAGGCTTTACAAATTTGATGGTGCTGCGCGCGCGTACGTACGCGCGCGCAGCACCATCAAAAAACTCTTGACTAACCCTGGAGGTCGGCGAGCTGAGGCGGCAGCGGCTACGCAGCCGAGCGCGCCGGGCGCGTGCCGATCAGGCCGCGTTCGTGCAGCAGCTCGGCGAGCTGCACCGCGTTGGTAGCGGCGCCCTTGCGCAGGTTGTCGGCAACCACCCACAGATCCAGTGCGCGCTCATGGCCCGGGTCGCGGCGGATGCGCCCAACGAACACGTCGTCGTGACCGTTCGCGTCGATCGCGAGCGGGTAGCTCGCTGCGGCAGGGTCGTCGAGCACCGTCACGCCGGGCGCGGCGCGCAGCAGCTCGCGTGCGCGCTCGGGCGTGAGCGGTTCGCGCGTCTGCACGTTGACTGCTTCGGAATGCCCGTTGACCACCGGCACGCGCACGCACGTCGCGCTGACGCGGATCGACTGGTCGCCCAGGATCTTGCGCGTTTCGTTGATCAGCTTGTGCTCTTCGTCGGTGTGGTCGTCGCCGTCCGCGAAGCTGCCGGCGTGGGGCAGCACGTTGAACGCGATCTGATGCGCGTACGCCTCCGGCGCGGGCGGCTCCATGTCGTGCAGCACCGCGTGTGACTGCGCGAGCAGCTCCTCCACGGCGTTGCGCCCGGTGCCGGATACGGCCTGGTAGGTCGACACCACTAGCCGTTCGATCCCAGCGGCGTCGTGCAGCGGTTTGAGCGCCACCACCATCTGCATGGTTGAGCAGTTGGGGTTGGCCACGATTCCCTGATGGCGCTCGAGCGCTTCGGGGTTGACCTCGCTGACGACCAGCGGCACGTCGTCGTGCATGCGCCAGCGCGAGGAGTTATCCACCACCACCGCACCCGCTTCGGCGAAGCGCGGCGCCCACTCGCCGGATGTGGATCCGCCAGCTGAGAACAGCGCCAGGTCAAATCCCTGGATCGTTGCGTCGTCGAGGCCCTGCACCACGCCGACGCCCTCCAGTTCGCGTCCGGCTGAGCGCGCGGATGCGAACGCCACGACCTCGCGAGCGGGGAACGCGCGCTCGCGCAGCACGTTCAGCATCAACGTTCCCACCTGCCCGGTTGCGCCGACCACGGCGACCCGATACCCGTTGCTGGTCATGAGACTCAGAGTATCGGGACACCGGGGCCTGGTACAACGAGTCCGGCTACGTTTACGCGCCGAGGTGGGTGGCCATGACGAAGATCGTCACGAGCACCAGCAGGCTGGTCAGTGACCCGACCATCGCCAGACGCTTGCTCAGCGCGTTGTACTCGGCGCTCAGCACCACCTCGCCGCTGGCGGGCGCCGCTGCCACGTCACGCTCGGACAACTCGACCAAGCGCCGCTCGGTGGGTGCGAAGAACACCCCGGCGAGCGCTCCCAGCACAATCGCCGCGCCAAACCCCCATTGCACGTAGAACGAGCTCCACGCATCGAGCTTGCTCGCGAGGTAGATACCGGCCACCACGATGATTCCGAGCGCCGGGCTGATCAACCGCTGTCCGATGAACAGCTCAGCGCGATGCAGCACCGGCAGCGCGCGTGGATCCTGTTTGCCCACGATCGTGAAGATGATCGGGTAGGCGAACGTCACGCCGAAGCCGATCACAACCGCGGCGATATGCAGGCCGAGCACGAACGAGTAGAAGGTGACCGCGGGTGTCAGGAGCATAAGCGCACCCTATCCGGCCACTCGGGCGGAAATCCACCGAACACGCAGCGCGTGGCTTCAGCAGCCGGGCGTAAGTGTCAGGGAGTCCGATGCGTGGCTGTCGGCGGCCGGCGTAAGAGTCTGCGGGTCCGATGCGCGGGCAACTCAGCAGCTCGGCTGCGTCAGCAGGACCGGCGGGTTTGTCAGAACGTCGGCGCGTACTTGCCGAACACGTCCTGCATCGCCCCGCACACTTCGCCGAGCGAGCAGCGATCCTTCAGTGCCTGGCGGATCACCGGCAGCAGGTTGTCCGTTCCGCGCGCGCACGCGCGCATTTCCTCCAGCCGTTGCTGCACGAGCGCCTGGTCGCGGGTTGCCTTGAACTCCGCCAGCCGTCCCACCTGTTGGCGCTCGGATTCGGGGTCGACGCGCAGGAGATCGGGCACCTGGATGTCCTCCTCCTCGTACTTGTTCACCCCCACAACGATGTCCTGGCCGATGCGGTAGCGCTCTTGGTAGCCCCACGCCGACTCGTCGATCTCGCCGGTGATGAACTCGATTGCCCCGACCGACCCGCCGAGCGCATCCACCTTCGCTATCAGCTCGTTCGCGCGCGCTTCGATCTCGTCCGTCAGCGCCTCGACGAAGTACGACCCTGCGAACGGATCGACCGTATCCGTCGCGCCGCTCTCGTGCGCGAGAATCTGCTGGGTGCGCAGCGCGATCTTGGCTGCGTGCTCGGTCGGCAGCGCCAGCGCTTCGTCGAACCCGTTGGTGTGCAGCGATTGTGTGCCGCCGCACACCGCCGCGAACCCCTGCAGCGCGACGCGCACGATGTTGTTCTCCGGCTGCTGCGCCGTCAGCGTCACACCGCCTGTCTGCGTATGGAACCGCAGCATCGTCGACTTTGCGCTCTTCGCGCCAAACCGCTCGCGCATGATGTGCGCCCACATCCGTCGCGCCGCTCTGAACTTCGCCACTTCCTGGAACACGTTGTTGTGGCCGTTGAAGAAGAACGCCAACCGCGGCGCGAACGCGTCGACGTCGAGCCCCGCGTCGATCGCTGCCTGCACGTACGCGATGCCCGACGACAGCGTGAACGCCACCTCCTGCACCGCCGAGCATCCCTTCTCGCGGAAGTGGTACCCGGAGATCGAGATCGTGTTCCACTTCGGGATGTGCTGCTGGCAGTACTGGAACAGATCCGTCGTCAGCCGCATCGTCGGCTGTGGCGGGTAGATGTAGTTGCCGCGTGCGATGTACTCCTTGAGCACGTCGTTCTGCGTCGTGCCGCGCAGCTGCTCGCTCGGCACGCCCTGCTCCTCGCCGACCAGCTCGTACAGCAGCATCAAACACGCCGCCGGCGCGTTGATCGTCATCGACGTCGACACCTGATCCAGGGGGATCCCGTCGAACGCCGTGCGCATGTCGTCGATCGTGTCGATCGCCACGCCCGTGCGCCCAACTTCGCCGAGACAGCGCGCATTGTCTGAATCGAGCCCCAGCTGCGTCGGCAGGTCGAACGCCATCGACAATCCTGTCGACCCCTTGGACAGCAGATACCGGTAGCGCTCGTTGGATTCCTTCGCCGACGCATACCCCGCGTATTGGCGCATCGTCCACGTCTGCTTGCGATACATCTCACGGTGCACCCCGCGCGCGTACGGGAACTCGCCCGGCTGCCCCAGTTCGGGCTCAGCCGGTACGTCCGCCTCGGTGTACAGCTCGCGGATCTCGATTCCCGAGTCGGTGAACCGCCGGGGATCGTCAGCGCCGACGATCGGCGCAACCGTCAATGTCTCCTCCGCCGCGTCGCGTGGATGCTCTGTCGTAGCCATCCCTCCGAATGATACGTACGCCGCATGGACCCGGCACCTGTGCCGTGGCGTACGCCGCGTGGACCCGGCACCCGTGGCCGTGGCGTACGCCGCCTGGAGCTGGCGCCCGTGGACCGGCGCACGCGGCCTGGAGCTGGCACTCGTGGCAGGCCCACACGGCCTCGCGTTGGCGGCCGTGGCGTATGGCGGCTGGGCTCGGCAAGCGTGGTCGTGACCCCGTGCGGGTATCCTGGCGGTCGATGTCCACCTGCTTGGTCACCGGCGGCGCCGGGTTCCTCGGCTCGCACCTCTGTGACGAGCTGATCGCGCGCGGCAACCGCGTGATCTGCGTGGACAACTTCGAAACCGGGTCGCTCACCAACATCGCGCACATCCGCGACCCCGAGCAGTTCCTGCACCTCGGCATCGACATCATCGAGCCGTACTTCGTCGAAGAGCCGGTCGATTTCGTCTACCATCTCGCTTCGCCTGCGTCGCCGATCGACTACCTGCGGCTGCCGCTGCACACGCTGAAAGTCGGCTCGTACGGCACCCACCACACGCTCGGCCTCGCCAAAGCGAAGCGCGCGCGCTTCCTGATCGCTTCCACCAGTGAGGTGTACGGCGACCCGCAGGTGCACCCCCAGCCGGAAACCTATTGGGGTCACGTCAACCCGATCGGCCCGCGCGGCGTGTACGACGAAGCCAAGCGCTACGCAGAAGCCCTGACGATGGCCTACCACCGCCAGCAGGGCGTTGACACGGCGATCGTGCGCATCTTCAACACCTACGGCCCGCGCATGCGCGCGAACGACGGCCGCGCCATCCCGACGTTCCTGCGCCAGGCGTTACAGGATCGCCCGCTCACAGTGTTCGGCGATGGCTCCCAGACGCGCTCCTTCTGTTACGTCACGGACCTGATTCGCGGCATCATCGCGTTGTCGGAGTCCGGTCATCACGACCCCGTGAACATCGGCAACCCCGACGAGTTCACACTGCTCGACCTCGCCGAGACCGTCAAGGAGCTGACCGGCTCGAGCTCGGAGATCGTGCATGAGGCGCTCCCGACGGACGACCCGAAAGTGCGCAAGCCCGACATCACGCTCGCGCGCGATCTGCTCGGCTGGTCGCCGGAAGTGTCGCTGCGCGACGGTTTGCAGCGCACGCTGGAGCAATCCGGCCGCGACCTGCTGATCGGCTACGGCGCGTGATCGGCTGCGGCGCGCACTGATTGGCGACTCCGTAGCGCGGGTATACGGTCGTTGACCCGGACCTGCGCTGGTGCGATCCAGCCACGTGCGTGTGGTTCAAATTCCGTTCCGTGGTGGGTGCCGGCACGGGGTGGATCTCTGGCTCACCTGGCTTCAACCGCTACATATGCGAGTCTAAAGCGTTGTGAACAGCGAGATGGGACCACGATCGCCCCACACCGTCAGCGCTGAGCACCAGCAAATGGCCGCGCCCCCCGCGACTTCGCCACCTCGGCCCAAGCTGTCGGCGGCGCCCTCGCAAACCCCGGTTGCGCCCCAGCAGGCAGCGTCACGGCATCCGGCTCCGGGCGGGCACGATATGCGTCGCAAGCGCCCTCCGGTGTTGTCGTTCCTGCTGCGCATGGACACCGCGCGGCGCGTCGTACGGGTGATCTCGCTGCTCGCGCTCGATCTCGCCGGCGTCGAGCTTGCGATCTTCACCGCTCTGCTCTTGAAAGCTGCGGTGCTCGGTCACGTGCACGTCGGCGAGGCGTTTCACGAAAGCAGGCGCATACTTGCGTTCGCGTACCTCGTCACCGCGCTGCTGTTCGCCCGTTCGGGCCTGTACGCCGAGCGCTCCCAGCGCCCTGGTCTCACGCGCATCGTCGGCTGTCTGTTCCAGGTCGCGTTCGTGGCGCTGCTGTTCGCTGTCGTCAACGGCGAGCACTTCTCGAGCTTCTACATCTTTTACGGCTCGCTCGGGTTCGCGCTGGCGTACGTCTCCTCAGGGCGCTACCTGTATGAGCGTGTCACCGGCTTGCTGCTGCGCGCCGCCGGGTACCAGCGCCGCGCGGTGCTCGTCGGCACCGGCGAGCACATCCGTGACGTCGCCCACGCGCTCGAACAGACCCAGCAATCGCCGATTCACGTCGTCGGGTTCATCTCGCTGAACCCGCTCCCGGACAACGGCTTGCGCTCACTCGGGTCGCTTAGTGATCTCGATGCGATCTTAAGCACCCAAAGGATCGACGAGATCATCATCGCCGATCCCGATTTCCCCCAGGCCGAAGCTGTCGAGCTCGTTGACCAATGCCACCGCCGCGGCGTACGCGTGCGGATCGCGCCTTCCACGATGGAGATCCTGATCCACCGCGCGGAGTTCGTGCCCGGCGAGTCGGTGCCGCTGTTCGAGCTAAAGCCACCCGTGTTCGAAGGCGTCGACTTCGCGCTCAAACGCACCTTCGACGTGCTCGGCTCAATGCTGCTGCTGCTGATGCTGAGCCCGCTGCTGCTCGCGCTCGTGCTCGCTGTGCGCCTCACGTCGCGCGGCCCGATCATGTTCCACTCGATGCGCCGCGGCATCGGCCAGCGCCCGTTTGCGTGCCTGAAGTTCCGCACCATGTACACCGACGCCGAGCACCAGCAGCCCGAGCTCGAGCGTCTCAACGAAGCGTCGGGCGCGCTGTTCAAGATTCGCGACGACCCGCGTCTGACGCCGGTCGGGCGCTTCCTGCGGCGCTTCTCGCTCGACGAGCTGCCACAGCTGGTCAACGTGCTGCGCGGCGATATGTCGCTCGTCGGCCCGCGCCCGCTGCCTGAACGCGACTTCCAGATGCTCGCCGAATGGCACCGCAAGCGCTACCTCGTGCTGCCTGGTATCACCGGCCTCTGGCAGGTCTCTGGCCGCTCGGAGCTCGACTTCGACGACCTCGTGCATCTGGATTTCCTCTACCTCGAGCGCTGGTCGCTCGCGCTCGACCTCACGATCCTCGTAAAGACGATCCCCGCTGTGCTGCTGCAGCGCGGCGCTTACTAGCTGACAGCGGCGAGCGCCTGGGCGTACACGCGCCCCGCTGCGCACCCAACGTTGCTCGTCGCGCAATAGCCTTGGCAGCCGATGCTCGACCGCGACTATCACGAGCAGCTGTGGGAAAGCGTGCCTGCCGGGATCGAGCCGCCGGATTTCGAGCGCCGGCGCCGATTCCTGCTCGAGCGGATCGAGCGCGGCGAGCGTGTGCTGGATGTGGGCTGTGGCGAAGCGTGGTTCACCGTCGAGCTCGAACGTACCGGCGCGCAGCCTGTGGGTGTGGACGTGGCGCGCGAACCGTTGCGCCGCGCTCACGCACACCATCCGAACCTGGATCTGCGGCTGCTCGACCTGCTTGCGCCGTGGCCGTTGGAAAACGCCAGCTTCGATGCTGCCTGGGCCGGCGAAGTGATCGAGCATGTTGCGGACACGGCCGGCTGGCTGTCAGAACTGCGGCGCGTGCTGCGCCCCGGCGGGAAGCTGCTGCTGAGCACGCCCGACCACGGCCGCTTGCACATGCTGGGCCTGGCGCTCTCCACGCGAGCGTTCGATGCGCACTTCGACCCGTGTTCGGACCACCTGCGCTTCTACACGCGCCGCACGCTCACCAAGCTGCTGCACGAGTTCGGCTTCCAGGACGTCGAGCTGAGCCGGGCCGGCGAAGGGCTTGGAGCTAGCCGGACGCTACTGGTGTATGCGCGCCGCTCCCGCTTTTAGCGCGCTTGGAGGCCGTGCGCTTTGCCTTCGCGGGGTGCTGGGCGTTTGCGGGGCGCTGGGCGTTTGCGGCGCGCTTTGCCTTCGCGGTGCGTGTTGTCTTCGCGGTGCGTTTTTTCTTCGCCGCCGCGCGAGCCTGGGCCGCCCGCGCCGCCGCGCGAGCCTTGCCGGCACGCGCTTGCGCAGCATTAGCCTGCGACACACCGCGCAGCGCGCGCACGTAGTCGTTCTGGATCTCGATCGCTGTTGGTTCGTTGACGGCGATCGCCTCGGGGGAGATCGACTCCGGGTCGAGGTAGATAGCCGCTCGCACCTCGTTCAGCGCAGACCTGGGGTTGCGGACGAGGTCGTACTCGCCGAGCGCCAGCCACGTTTGCGGGTTCGACGGCTGCAGCTTGACCGCGCGCTGCAGCGTTGCCCGCGCGACGCTTGCATTTCCAGAAGCCTGCTGGATCGCTGACAGTGTCAACAGGGCCTGGGCGGAGAGCGGGTCGCGATCGACCGCACGCTGCGCGTCAGCACGCGCCTTGGTGGGGTTGCGCGCAGCCAGCGCGGAGAGCGCCTGGTCGGATGCATCCACCGAACGCTGGGGCTGCCACTGCGCCCACGCTGCCAGCAGTGCCAGGACCAGAACCCCTGCTGCGATCCCGGCTCGCAGGCCGCCCAGCTCGAGCGGGGGCAACGCGCGCCGGGCGCCCGGCGGGGTGTTGCCAACAGTGGAACCGTGGGGGGCAGCAGCGGATGTTTGGTCGAGTGCGGCGGACGTGCCCTGGGGGTGAGCGCTGGGTGCGGGGTCCAGCCCGGCGGGTGTGCTCTGCGGCGCTACGGCTGCCAGTGGGCCGCGCCCGGCGAGCCAGCCGGCGCACAGCAGCGCGACGCACGCGTCGCCCGGCACATACCACGTCCAATCGGCGAACGAATGCACGCCGAACACCACCACGAGGCAGAGCATGCTCAGCAGGCCGATCCGCTCGGGCGTGTACGAATGCGGCGCTTTGACCCAGCGCCAGCTGCTCCAGCGGCGCTGGAACGGCTGTGCCGAACGACCCGCTGCCGCCAGCCACACCGCGAGCAGCGCCAACGTCAAGCCCAACCCCACGAGCCCGAGGTCTGACAGCGTTTGCACGACGTACCCATGCGCGTGCTTCACGTCGAGCGTTTCGGTGCGATACCGCAAACGCGCGGTCTCGTACCCAGCCGCTCCGGCGCCGAGCGCCGGATGATCCTTGAAGATCTTCAGCGCTTCGTTCCAGTAGCGCGCACGCACACTCCCGATCGCCGTCAGCCGGCTCGGCGTGTTCGGCGGCACTCTCGCATGCGGATCCGTGAGCGAGCTCACCCCATGAGAGATACTTCCGAACAGCCCACGTTGGCTGGCTGCAAGCACCCCGGCAAACGCAACCACGGCCAGTGCGAGCGATGTCAGCAGCAGCGCCCCAGCGTTGTGACGCGCCGATGTCGATGGCGCCCTGCGTGCTGTCAGGAAGCTGATCGCCGCACCCACTAGCCCAAGCGCGAGCACAAGCGCGGCGAGCAGCACGCCGAGCTGATGGCCCGCGGTCGTACGCTCGGCGAGCGCGAGGTTGTCGGTGCTGAGCGCGTGCTCGGAGAACACCCAGCCCACCACCAGCGCAGCGCCGCACGCGCCGGTCAGCAGCACCGCTGCCCCGCGCAAGCGCAGCGGCACGATCCAGAACCACAGCGCCACCCCGACCGCCAGCGCTGCCAGCGCGCCGCGTGAGTACGCAAGCATCAACGCAACCAACAACAACCCCGTTGCGGGATAAGCCAGTGCGCTGAGCAGCGCATGGCCCGCGCGCCGCGCTCCCAGCCACATGCACGCGATCACACCCATCGCGGCTGTCAGGCCCGTGGCGTTCCAGTACCCGTACGGCTGCTGCAAACGCGCGTATGTGTCATCCCCCCCTGGAAACACCTTCGTCAGCAGCGCATACCCGCACACCACCACCGCTGCCAGCGCCACCCCGCCGAGCACAGCCGGCCAGCGGCTCGGCGCTGCGCGCGCGAGCATCACCGCTGCGCTAAACACCGCGCAGTAGGCGAACATCCGGCTAGCGTCCTGCCAGCTGTCGTCGGGTTGCACCGACCAAACCACCGACAGCGCCGTTAGCGCGGTGAACGTCAGCAGCAGCATCAGCGGCCACAGCCCGAACGCTCGCGTTCGGGCGGGTGTCAGCACGATCGCCGCTGCGATCACCACGCCGCCGCCGAGCGTCAGCACCAGCTCGACCGTCGTCATGCGTGCGACGTTCAACCCGCCGCCTGCGGCGAACGCCACCAGGCACAGCCCCGTGGCGCTGAGCAGCGTCAGCCACGGCAGCGAGCTCAGCCGGCCCAGCGAACCGAATCGGGGCGGCGACGTACGTCGCCGCGCAGGCTCGCCGGCCCCGCTCGGCGCGGGCGACCCACCTGCCGGCACGCCCGGCTCAGCTGTTACGGCGTGTGCGGACACGGTTCCGGAGTATCGCCCCGCCGAGCAGCAGCGCGCTGACGAGCAGCAACAGCAAGATCACCAGCAGCGGCGTCGGCAGCGAGCTGAACGCTGACGCGATGTCCGCGTGCACCACACCTGGGTGCACCACCGCGCCGTCGACCTGCACCGGCGCCGACCCACCGCGATGGGCGCGGCTCAGCGCGGTGCGCTCGACCGACGTGATCGGTGTCGACAGCGCCGCGCCTGACGTGTCGGCGCCCGCGGTGCCGGGCAGCGCTGATGCGCCGCTCGTGCTCGAGCGCGAGCTTGCCCCGGTGGCCGTCGCGATCTGCGCCCGGTGGATCAGCTTCACGCAGTCGGAGTACTCGCCGACTTCCGTCGGCAGCTTCTGCAGCGCTTTGCGATACGCGGCCTGGCTGAACCCCGATGGCGTCTGGCCATGCGCACATTGGCTGATGATGGTCGACGTGACGTCTGCGCTGGCGGGCGCGGGTAGCCACAGCGCTGACAGCGCCGCCACCAGCACGAGCGCTACCACTGGCTTGCGCGCTGCCACTGGCCCGAGCGCGGCCTTTGGCATCCGTTGCGCAGCCGCCGATGTCTGGGCGCGCGTCAGTGCCTGCCCGGCGAGCCGCTCGGGGTGTGTGTGATGAAAAAAGATGGTGCTGCGCGCGCGCGTGTGCGCGCGCGCAGTCCCTATAAAAAATTTGCACCCCACCATGGACCGCGGCAACGCTACCAACGTCCTCGGCCAACCCCGGCACTTGCGAAAGCTTGCGCGAACCCCTGTGCCCAGGCGTCGTACGTGTACGCCCTTACGTCGCTTGCTCCGGTGTCGCCGAGCCGCTTGCGCAACTCTGGGTCTGCTGTCAGCCGCTCGAGCGCTGCTGCCAGCGCTGCGCCGTCGCCAGCCGGCACCACCAGCCCGTTGTGCCCGTTGCGCACAAGCCCCCCCGCTGCCGCGCCCACCGCGTCGCTGACGATCACCGGTAGCTGCTGGCCCATCGCTTCGTTTACAACCAACCCCCAGGGCTCGCGAAACGTGCGCGTCTGAATCGACGGCAGCACCAGCACATCCGCGGCCGCGTAGAACTCGCGCAGCTCCTGCGCCCCGACCGGCTCCAAGCCCACGATCCCGGACCCCACCGCGCCGCCGGCGGGGACCCAAGGGGGATTGGACCCCACGCCGACGAGGACGAGCGCGGCGGACGGTGCAGCCAAACCTGATGAATTCCAGGCTTCAACCAGCACCCCTAGCCCTTTTTCCCGAGCCGGCCGGCCGACAAACAGGAATTTGACGCCAGCGTCGCTCGGCCAGGCCGGTGCTCGAGGCCTCGACACCTCCGCAGACCCCCAGAAATCGTTGTCCACCGCCTGCGGCGCCACGAAAACGTTGTGCCCTCCCCGCGCTCTCACGTACGCGCTCACATGCTCCCCGTACGTCACCACTGCATCCGCCGACCGGTAGAGCCGTCGCAGCGCTGGATAGCTGAGCGCATGCGCCGCGCTGCGCGGATGTGCCCACAGCGATGCCCACAAGATCAGCGGCACGCGTGCAAGTCGAGCCGCCGCCCACGCTCCCGGCAGCGCCACACGCCCGCCTGTCGAGCAAACCACCGCGCGATACCTCCCACTCGCACCCAGGCGCGCCAGCTCGCGCTCCCGCACGTGTACGTGGGGGAAAGGAAGCTCTTGGGTACGCGCAGGCTCGTGGGGGCGGGGGACTCCGTCGCCGCTCGCCCCATCGCTCACCCCGTGCTTGACCCGCCCGCCGAACAGCGCGAACTCGACGTTCTCCAGCTCGTGCAAGCGCGCGAACGCCCCAACTCGATCGGGCGGCGCGTGGCCGGTCACGAATAGCACCGGCTTCATCGCAGCGCTTGCTCGTATGCCGCCACCGTCTGCTCCCCGCACCGCTCCCACGTGAAATGCGCCGCCACCGTCTCCCGTGCCCTCCTGCCCGCCTCGCGCAACCTTTGCGGATCTGATAGCAGCTCGTCGATGCGTTGGCTCAGCCGCTCGATATCCCCCGGCGGCACCAGCACGAACCCGTCCCCTGCTGCCGCGATCTCCTCGGGCCCCGGCTCGCCGCGACACCCAATCGCCGGCATCCCCGCCGCCATCGCCTCCACATACGCCACCCCGAACGCCTCATCCGTCGACGGCATCACCAGCAGCGTGCATCGGCGCGCCTGCGCCAGCGCCTCCGCCGGCTCGAGCGCTCCGCGGAACTCCACCCGCTCGGCGATCCCCAGCCTGATCGCCAACCCCTCCAGCGCCACCCGCTCCGGCCCGTCGCCGATGATCACGTACCGCAACGCCGGATGCTTGCGCCCCAGCACCGCCACCGCCCGCAACACATCCGCGTGGCGCTTACGCCCCACCAGATGTGCCACCGTCACCAGCGCCGCCCCGCCCAGCTTGCGCGCCTGCGTCACCCGCGTCAGCTCCGGCAAATCAGTCCCCAGATGCACCACGCGCGTCTCGCGCGCCCCGTCAGCGCGCGCCAACTCCGCCACCCCGCGACTGTTCGCCAGCACCAGCCGCGCCCCGCTGAGCCCACGCCGCACTGCCGACGCGCCGGCCTCACCCCGCCTGGCCGTATACAGCACGTCACCCCCGTGCACCGACACCACCAGCGGCACGTCGACCCGTGCCCGCAGCACAGCATCCCCCGCCGGCACTGCGTTGTGCGCATGCACCAGCTCGAACCCCCACGTGCGCTGTAAGCGCCGCAGCGCCACCCCCAGCCCCGGCGCCGCCCACGCCCCCCAGCTTGCATACCCCCGCGCCCGCGGCGGCGACACGTACCGCACGTACGTCACCGCAATCCCATCGCGCGTCTGCCTGCGCTGCTCTCCCGCGAGCCCCCCGAGCGCCCGCACCGCCCCGCCCGGTCCCTGCGCCAGCGACGCCCGCGGCGGCACCAGCCGGTGCAGCACCAGCACCTGCACCTCCGCCCCCGCCGCCTGCGCGGCAAGCGCCTGGCGATGCGCCCACACCCCGAGCACCGGATCGCCCTCCCGCGGATAGAACTCCGCCACCACCGCCACCCGCAACGCTCTCACCAGCTCCGATGTGTTCTCAGCGTGCGCCGCGCCTCGTCTGCCCGCACGTACTCGCGCTCCGCTAGGAACGCTCGCGCCTCGGCGATCGCTGCCTCGCGCGAATACGCATCAGCTGCGGGCGCTGCGCTGTGCCGGATCGCCACCGCATCAACCACCCCGCATCGCCATCCGTGCTCGCGCGCCAGCGCGCCCCAATGTAAATCGAGCCCCCAACCCATCCGCAGCTGTGGGAACGGCAACAGCGTCTGGAACGTCCCCCGCCGGAACGCCGTCACCGGCCCGATCTCCACGAACTCCGTCTCACGCACCACGCTCCCCGGCACCCGCCGCGTCACCTCCCACGCCGCGTGTGAATACGCCCGATGCGCCGGCTGCGCGAGATCGAGCGCCACCCGCTCCGCCAAGAACAGAAAGCGATCGAGAAACCCGCGCCCGAGCACCACATCATCGTCAATCACCAGCACCCAGTCGTACCCGTCTGGCGGATGCTCCCCCAGCAGCCGGTTCAGGTTCTCGAACTTCCCCGCCTCACCCGGCCCCGTCATCCACACCTCAACCGCATGCCGCGACCGCCCCAGCTCTGCTCTGATCGCCTGCGCCAGCTCGTGCCGCTCGGGTCGCTCAACCCCGAGCACCAGCACCCGTCGGCGCGCCGGCTCCTTGCGCGCCGCGCCCGCTAAACGCGTTCGTCTTCCCGTCGCGATCTCGCGCGCCTCCTGCAGCACATCCGCCGCAACCCTGCGCACCCCGTCGACCCCGCCGACCGTCCCGCTCGCCCCGGATAGGAAATCCTCCGTGCTCGTGCTCGTGCTCGTGCTCGTGCTCGTGCCCGCTGCGCCGCCGGCGGCGCTCGCACTGCTCCGCGTGCCGACCGCCGCCCGCACCCGTCCGGCGCTGTGCGCCACCAGCACGAGCCCCGCCGGGCAGCGGTATCGCACCACGTGCCCCACGCACCCCACGAGTGTGCGCAGCTCGCCCGTTAGCGACGGCTGCTCGCCGCGCCACGCATCGAACCGCCGGGCTGCTTGCCCGCGTGCGTGCGCCCCGCGCGCAAGCGTCCGCAACCGCGCGTCAGCCCCCGTGCGGCGATGGTCGAGCCCCGCCTGCGCCACATACCGGATCGGCCGCTCGTTACCCGCCCGCCGCTGCTCCGCCAGCAAGCGATCCTGCCACTCCTGCTCATCTCCGCCGTGCTCGAGCCGCACGTCGAACCCCCCAACCCGCTCGAGCGCCGCGCGCCGCACGGCCATGTTCGCCCCCCACGCATATTTCACCCGGTCGGTGTCCTGCTCGCCCAGCTCGAGCGACGTGATCGGCGGCCCTTCGCGCCCGCACGAACGCGGCCCACCTCCCTCCAACCGCGCTCGGATCGGCCCGGTAAGCACCTGCGCCTCGGGATGCTCCGCCGCTGCCCTCACGAATGCCCCCAGCCAGTTGGGTCGAACTTCCACATCATCATCGACAAACACCACCAGCTCACCGTCGGAGCGCTCCACCCCCGTGTTGCGCGCTACGTTCAACCCACGCTCCCCCGTGTGTGCCACATACCGCGCCCCGAACCGCTCCGCCTGCGCCCGCCCCGTAGCGGAGTCTCCGGCATCGTCCACCACCAGCACCTCCGCCCCCGCTGCCGCCGCCTGCGGCGCGATTGACGCGAGCGCCACCTCAAGATACTCCGGCCGCCCGCACGTCGGAATCACGATCGACACCGAAGTTGGCCGAACCGTTGGAGTCATGCCGGAAACGCACTGATGCCGGGAGACGGAGTCATGCCAGGAGACGCACTCATGTCAGGAGGCTGAGTCATGCCGGGATCATGCCGGGAGGCTGAGTCATGACGGGATCATGCCGGGAGGTGGAGTCATGCCGGGAGAGAGTCTAGGTTTGATCCCCCGGATGATCCTCTTCCTGCACAACCGTTATCGCACCACCGGCGGCGAAGAGCGCGTCGTCGACGACCTCATCTGGCTCGTACGAGAGCACATGGGGGAGCCCGCCGAGCTGCTCAGCCGCGACTCCGCCGCCCGATCGCGCGCCGGCGCCGCGCTCGGGCTGCTGCGCGGCGGTCTCGGGGAAGCCGAAGTCGCCGACGCCGTGCGCGCGAGCAACGCGCGCATCGTTCACGCTCACAACCTGCACCCAGGCCTGGGCTGGCGCTCCCTCGCCGCTGCGCGCTCCGTCGGCGCTCGCGTGGTCCTGCACCTGCACCAATACCGCCTCGTCTGTGCCACCGGCGTCTGTTTCACCCGCGGGGAGGAATGCACTCGCTGTCACGGCCGCAACACGCTCCCCGGTGTGCTCCTGAACTGCCGCGCCTCGCGCCCGGAAGCCCTGGCATACGGCGCCGCCCTCGCCCTGTGGCAGCGCCGCTTGATAGCCCAAGCCGACGCCGTGATCGTCCCCAGCGAGTTCGCCCGCGCGCGTCTGCAAGCGCTCGGTCTCCGACTCCCGTGGGACCGTGTGCGCGTGATTCCTCCCCCCGTGCGCACGCTTGCGGGTGCTGCGGGTGCTGCGGGTGCCGGGGCGTCGGCTGTGACCAGCGATGCAGATGCGGAGAACCTCACAGCGCTAGCGCGCACCGCGGAGCGCTCCTACGCTTTGGTCGTCGGACGTCTCGCGCTTGAAAAAGGAGTCGACGTTGCGATCGACGCGTGCCGCTTGGCCGGCGTTCCGCTGGTGATCGCCGGCTACGGCCCCGAAGCCGATGCGCTGCATGCACACGCGCACGCGGCCGGTGGCGATGTTCGCTTCGTTGGACACGTCAACGCTGCGGAGCTCGCGCGCCTGCGCGCCGGCGCCGCGATCGCGCTGGTCCCCTCCCGCTCGGGTGAGACCTTCGGCATGGCCGCCGCTGAGGCGATGGCCGCCGCCGTTCCGGTCGCTGCCAGTCGCGTTGGCGCGCTCCCCGAGCTCATCGAGGAAGACGCTCTGGCACCCGCCGGGGACCCCCATGAGCTGGCGGGTGCGATCACGCGTCTATGGGGCGACACGCACGCCGGCGAGCGCGGGCTGCGGCGTGTGCGCGAGCTGTGCGCCCCCGAGCGTGTCGCCGCTGCGCTGACCGACGCGTACGACCTTGCCGCTGCCGAGTGAGCCTTCGTCCAGTCTTGGAGTGAGCTTCGTCCAGTCTTGGAGTGAGCTTCGTCCAGTCCTGGAGTGAGCTTCGTCCAGTGCTGCTGAGTGAGCCTTTGCCCTGGTCAATTCTCTGGGTTGAGTTTCTGACACTTTGACCTGGTAGGAGCAGTTCGCCATATTGAGCGGCTCCGGGATCCGAAGATAAAAATTCCTCCTCGGGCTCCGGTGAGCTCAGCTCGGGATCGACGTTCGGCGGCGGTGACACATGTGCATGAAGCTCGTACTCGCCGCAGGGTTGACGCTCGTGGCGATAGTTGTCGCTGTCACGCTTTCGCGCTCGCCTCTGCAAATCGTCGGGACCAACTCCTACTCGTCCGTAGCTTCGATAGCCCAGCTGGGAGCTGATGCTCCAACTCACAGCCGCGGCATCAGCGCTTGTCAGGCCGGCGAGGTCATCCCCGCGGGCACAACCGCGATTCAGCTCTCGCTCTCGACCGACCTCGGCCCCGCGTTGAATGTCAAAGCCCTGTCCGGTGGCAAGCTCCTTACCAGCGGCTCCAGGCCCGCGGGCTGGACCGGCGTCGCGGTGGTGGTCCCGGTCAAACGCGTATCCGGCCGCACCTCCGGCGTGAAGGTCTGTTTCACGCTCGGCTCCGGGCAGGGGCTCGTGAAGATCCATGGCCAGCCGACATCCGCCTCCCGCCTCCCGCCGGCAGCTTCCGACCAGACGTCATCAGACTCTGGCCCGCCGCCCGCTGGCTCGACAGCCACCACAGATGATGGGCGCCCTCTGGGCGGAGTGATCAGGCTGGACTACCTGCGACCTGCTCCGAGCTCCTGGTTCTCACGTGCCTCCTCAGTGACTTACCGGCTAGGTCTCGGCCGGGCCTGGGGCGGCCGCTGGATCGCCTGGCTGGTGATCGCTTTGATGCTGGCGATCACCTCGCTCATGTCATGGCTGCTGGTACGGGAGCTCGGACAGGAGCAGGCTCGAGGGGAGCAGCAGCTGCACCAGCAGGGGAAGGGACCCGGGCATGAGCGCGAGCACGCTAAGAACGCGACGCGACGCGGTTGGGTGCGCAAGCGGCTGCAGCGCGTGCCCACGGCAGCGTGGATATGTGCGCTCGTAGCGTGCCTGAACGGCGCGAGCTGGTCGATCCTCACGCCTGTCTTTCAAGCCCCGGACGAGCAGGACCACGTCGCCTACGTGCAACGTTTGGTCGAAGCGCACCAGCTGCCTAGGTCGATAGGAGGGATCTACTACTCCCCCGAGCTGGTCGCGGCTCTGATCGACTTGCACACCAATGCGGTCGGACGCCACCCGACGGTCGGTGCGATCTCAACACCAGCCGAGCAGCAGCAGCTGCAAACTGATCTCGCGGCCAACCCCGGTCGTGACGGTAACGGCGGCGCAGGCGTAGCAACCGCGGAGCCGCCGCTCTACTACGCGCTGGAAGCGATCCCGTACGGCCTGGGCTCCGGCGGCTCGGTGCTGGAGCGCATCCAGCTGATGAGGCTGCTGTCGGCCCTGTTGGGCGGCGTCACCGCGCTGTTCGCCTTCCTGTTTCTGCGCGAAGCGCTCCCGCGTGTTCGCTGGGCCTGGACAGTCGGCGGCCTGAGCGTCGCGATGGCCCCGCTGTTGGGATTCATGTCGGGCGTTGTGCAGCCGGACGTGCTGATCTACGCGATCTGCGCGGCCACCTTCTTCTGCATCGCCCGCGCGTTTCGTCGTGGGCTCACGTCCAAGCTCGCGCTCGCGATCGGCACGCTGACGGCGGCTGGGTTCCTCTCCAAGTTCAACTTCCTCGGCGTGTTGCCGGGGATCGTGCTGGGCTTGCTCTTGGTCACGATCCGCACACGACGCGACGGCAGCGCTCGCGCGGGCAATGTGGTGGGCGACCCCTCGGACGAACGCGTGGGCAATTCCCCGGACGAACGCGTGAGTAATCGCGCAGGGCTGCGCTCGCTAGCCTTCACCGCCGCGATCGCCGTGCTTCCACTCCTTCTGGAACTGCTGCTCAGTGTTCTCTCGGCCCGCTCACAGGGAGGCCCGCTGTCAAGTGCGGTTGACACCTCCAATCAGGTTGGGTCGCTCCTCGACAAAGCCAGCTATGTTTGGCAGCTCTACCTCCCGCGACTCCCCGGCATGAGCGACGACTTCCCCGGGATCCTTGCGGCACGCACCATCTGGTTCAACGGGTACGTCGGTCTATACGGGTTCATCGACACCGTGTTCCCCGTATGGGTTAACAACCTCGCGCTGATCCCGGCTGGGCTGATCGCAATCCTCCTGGTTCGCGCGCTCGTGATCGACCGGGCTGCGCTACGCCGCCGGCTGTCCGAGCTGCTCACGTATGCAGTCATGACGGCCGGCGTGGCAGCAGTCGTCGGCGGCGCCTCCTACACGTTCTTCATCGCTATGCAGGGCTCCTACACCGAACCCCGCTACTTCATGCCGCTGGTCGTGCTGCTGGGCGCTGCGCTGGCGTTGGCCGCGCGTGGGGCCGGCCGACGCTGGGGCCCGGCTGCCGGCACGCTGATAGTCGTGCTGTTCTTCGCCCACGACATCTTCAGCCAACTGCTGGTTGTGGCGCGCTACTACGGCTGACCGCCACGCGTCGCACGTAGCCCCGGCGGCTAAGCTCTCGCGGTGCCCGCGGATCGCTCCAGCAGCCCCTCAGAGCCGGCGCTTCGCAACGCGCGCCAGGAAGCAGCCGAGCGTGTCGGCGCGCGCTACGACGTGCGCGTGCTCGAGCCTTCACCACCGGCGAGCGCGCAGGAGCCGTGGTTTGCCGACGACCCGGTAGACCCTGGCGGACGCAGCGCAACCGTGCTCCCGCTCGTCTCGCCCGTCAGCAACGCCGACATCCTCTGGGATGAGCTCGTGCGGGGAGACGAGCAGCTCGCTGCCTGGTGTGCTGAGCGCTGGCTGGGAGCGTACCCACGTTTGGCGCCCGCCCCCCCGCGGTTGGCACACACTCGCCGCGCGCTGCACAGCCTGGCCGAGCACGTGATCTCACCCACGCGCCAGCGCGCCAACGGCAAGATCGGTCTGCGCTACACGCTCGGCGGCTTCGGCACGCCGTTCTTCGGCAACGACGTGCAGATCCGCGTGAACGGCGACTGCCTGATCGTGCAGGTGGGAGAGCGTGTGCAATGGGGCCGTCTGACCTCACTCGCCGATGCCGCCGAGTTCATCGGCTTCGACCTGACCCGCTTCGACCTGGAGAACGCCGCCGCGCCGTTCGACATCGACCGCGACGCGTCCTTGTTCCTGGGCGAGTGGTTCGGGCTCGCCGCCTCGGTGCTCGAGCAACTGCGCGTGGAAGCCCTGCCCGAGCACGACGCGAGTCGCGTGCAGCTCTGGCCCGAGCACTTCGACATGTCGGTAGAGCTCGGCAGCGAGCGCGCCGCTCAGCGCGCCGGCTACGGGTTCTCACCCGGCGACGAGCAGCACGACGAGCCGTACGTGTACGTCGTGCCTTGGGGCGACACCCCGCGCACCGAGCTGTGGCACGCCCACGGGTTCGACGGCGCGGAGCTCTCCTACGCGGAGCTGGTCGCAGCCGAGCAGCCGCGCGATGTCGCGCTAGCGTTCCTCCGCGCCCGCCGTGACGCCTTGGCGGCGAGCAACACCCCCGAGAGCTGACCGACGATGCACGCCGACGCACCACGGGCCCTGGTCACCGGGCTCACCGGTCAGGACGGGTCGTACCTCGCCGAGCTGCTGCTCGAACGTGGCTACGCCGTCACTGGCGTGGTGCGTGCGCACCCGCACGACTCACTCGGCCCATCCGAGCACCTGCGCGCGCGCCTGGAGTTGCTGCAGGCCGACCTGCTCGAGCCCGACACGCTGCGCGCCGCCGTGCGCGGTGTGCGCCCGCAGGAGATCTACCACCTGGCCGCGCCGTCGTTCGTGCCCGACTCCTGGGAGCACCCAGCGCGCTCTTTCGCCGCGATCACCGGCGCCACCGCCGCTCTGTTGGAGGCGGTCCGTGAGCTCGACGCAGGCATCCGCGTGTTCGTCGCCGGCTCGGGCTCGATGTTCGGCGCCGCGCCCGAGAGCCCCCAGCGTGAGACCACGCCGTTTCGGCCTACTACGCCTTATGCGATCGCCAAGCTCGCCGCGCACGAGCTCGTCGGTGCGCTGCGTACTCACGACGGCCTGCACGTGTCGTCGGGAATCCTCTTCAACCACGAATCCGAGCGCCGTCCGGAGCAGTTCGTCACACGCAAGGTCACCCGCGCCGCGGCCGCGATCTCCCTGGGTCGCGCGCAGGAGCTGACGCTCGGCGACCTGAGTGCCGTGCGCGACTGGTCGTACGCCCGCGACGTGATGTATGGCGCCTGGCTGATGCTCCAGCAGGATCAACCCGACGACTATGTGCTCGCCAGCGGCGTCGCGCGCACCGTCGCGGAGCTGGCCCAGGCGGCGTTCGCCTGCGTAGGGCTGGAAGCCGAGCGCTACCTGCGCGTCGACCCCTCGCTCGTGCGCGCCCCGGAATCCGTTCTGAGCGTCGGCGACCCCAGCAAAGCGCGTGAGCGCCTGGGCTGGGAGCCGCGGGTCGGCTTTGAGGAGCTCGTGGAGCGGATGGTGCGCGCCGACCTGCGCGCGCTTGGTTTGCAGGATGGGTGAGATTGCGCGGGAAGACTGGGGAATGTGGCGGCGCAACGGATGCCGCACTGGCTGGGCGCCCCCGGCGGCCAGCGTGGTGCTGCGTAACGGATTGGCCACATCACGGCCGCCTTTGCGCCTAAACTGCCGCTCGACATGAGCACCGTGGGCATCATCGGGCTTGGCTATGTCGGGCTGCCGCTAGCCGTGTCCTTCGCACAGGAAGGGTGCGACGTGATCGCAGTCGACGTCGACGCCCGCAAGATCGATGCGATCACAGCTGGGCGCTCCTACATCGAGGACGTATCCTCCGAGCAGCTCGACGAGGTTTCAGCGCGCATCCACGCCACCACGCGCTACGCCGCACTGGTGAAAGCCGACGCGATCCTGATCTGCGTGCCGACGCCGTTGACGCGCAACCGCGAACCCGATCTGGGCCCGCTGATCGACTCCACCCGCGCGCTCGCCGGCGTGCTGCAGAAGGATCAGCTGGTCGTGCTCGAATCCACCACGTACCCCGGCACCACCCGCGAGCGGGTGGCGCCGCTGTTGGAGGAATCCGGGCTGGCGGCGGGGCGCGACTTCCACCTGGCGTTCTCCCCCGAACGCGTCGACCCGGGGCGCACCGACTTCACGCTGCGCAGCACCCCGAAGGTCGTGGGCGGGCTGACCGACGCGTGCACCGATCGCGCGCAAGCGCTCTACGACCAGGTCTGCGACACCGTCGTGCGCGTCTCCACGCCTGAAGCCGCTGAGCTGTGCAAGCTGCTGGAGAACATCTTCCGCTCCGTCAACATCGCGCTCGTGAACGAGCTGGCGATGCTCACCGACCGCATGGGGATCGACATCTGGGAAGTGATCGACGCTGCCTCGACGAAGCCGTACGGGTTCATGCGCTTTGAGCCGGGACCCGGCATGGGTGGTCACTGTCTGCCCGTCGACCCCTTCTACCTGAGCTGGCGCGCCCGCGAGTTCGACATGTCCACGGAGTTCATCGAGCTCGCCGGCAAGGTCAACCAGCAGATGCCGTATCACTGCGTCGCGAAGGTCGAGCGCGCGCTGAACGACGCCGGCCTGCCGGTCAAGGGAGCCCGGATCGCGATCCTCGGCGTCGGCTACAAGCCGGGGGTAGCCGACGTGCGCGAGTCCCCAGCGCTTAAGATCATCACGTTGTTGCGCGCCCTTGGCGCGGATCTCCGCTACCACGACCCGCACGTGCCCTCACTCCCAGAATTCGCATTGGACAGCCAGCCGCTCGAGCAGGCGATCGGCGACGCCGATCTCGCCCTGATCATCACCGCCCACCACGAGGTCGACCACGACCTGGTCGCGCGCCGCGCGCGGCTGGTGGTCGATCTGCGCGGCGTCACGCGCGGCTCGCGTGCCGGCCATGTGGTGCGCCTGTGAGCGGCGCTAGACGTAGGCTGGAGCTCGGTGCGCGCGTGAGCGGCGTTGGGCGTAGGCCCCCGACCTTGAGCTCGGTGCGCGCGTGAGCGGCGCGGGGCGTAGGCCCCCGACCTTGAGCTCGGTGCGCGCGTGAGCGGCGCCGGGCTGCGCGCCGACGAGCGCGGGCCGGGCCTGATGGTTGGCGAAGGCGTGCGCATCGGTGCCGACGTGAGTTTCGGCGCATACGTGGTCGTGCATGCCGGCACCGTCATCGGCGACGGCTGTCTGATTGAGGATCACGCCGTGCTCGGCAAGCGTCCGAAGCTTGCCCGCGGCTCCTCCGCACAGGGCGACGTGGCTGCGTTGGAGATCGGTGAGCGAGTCACCGTTTGCTCGGGCGCCGTCGTGTTCGCCGGCGCGCGGATTGGCGACGAATCGATCCTCGGCGACCAGTCGTTCGTACGCGAGCGCTCGCAAATCGGCACGGACTCGGTGATCGGGCGGGGGAGTGTCGTCGACAACGACGTCCGCGTCGGCGACCACGTGCGCGTGCAAACCAGCGTCTACCTGACCGCTTTTACCGTGATCGAGGACAACGTCTTCGTCGGTCCTGGCGCCACAACCACCAACGACGACACGATGTCACGCCACGACGGCAAGACCCAACTGCGCGGCGCCACGCTGCGCCGTGCGTGCCGCGTCGGCGGCGGCACCGTCCTCACTCCCGGCGTTGAGATCGGCGAGGAAGCGTTCGTCGCCGCCGGCGCCGTCGTCACGCGCGACGTTCCCGCGCGCGCCGTTGTCATGGGCGTGCCCGCACGTCACGCCCGCGACGTCCCGGACGAAGACCTGCTCGAACGCTGGCGGTAACTTCGCCCCGATCCGTCTCGGGCGGATCTGCGCGAACGCTCGCGCCGAGGTTTGAGTTGGGTCGTCGGCGAACTGCCGAACGTGGCGAACTAAGGGGACAGCGACCTCAGGAGCAGGCCGACCTGGGGAAGCGGCGAACCTAAACGGAGCGCGCGAACCTAAAGGAGGACGGTGGGAGTTGCTGTTTTTTTGGTTCTTGTTCCTTCTTCCTATTTGTCTTTATTCTTCCTTTTTGAAAAAAGTGGGGAGACCCTCCGTCTTGCTTTAGGTTCGCAGGCCGGAAAACAAGGGCATTGCGTTGCGAATTGGGCGAGCCGCCCTCCGAGTTGGGCGGGGCGGCAACACACTCAAGCTCAGGTTGAGGCGCCTGTTAGCAGCTCAGGTTGAGGCGCCTGTTAGCAGCTCAGGATGACGCGCCGCGGTTCAGGAGGACGTGGGTGCGGCCGCTGCAGCGCCGGCTGCTGCGACGACCGTCTCGGCCTGCTCCCGTGTGAGCACTGGGCTCATCGGGATCGCCAGGTGCGTGCGTGCCGCCTCTTCGGTTGCCGGCAGCTCCACTCCGCTGGCGTAGGGCAGCATTGCCTCCTGGCGGTGCACCGGCGTGCGGTAGTACGCCTTGTTGCCAACCCCCGCCGCGCTCAGCGCGCTCTCCAGCCGCTCCACCTCTGGGTGGGCAACCACCGCCAGATGCCACGCGGGAGAGCTTCTCGCGATCGGCTGGGGCAGCTTCGCCAGCTCGCCGAGCCCCGCCTGCTCGTAGTGCTTGGCCGCCCGGCGCCTGCCATCCGCCCAGCCGTCGAGGTGCGGCAGCTGCACGCGCAGCACCGCAGCCTGCAACTCATCCAGCCGCGAGTTGTACCCCACGCGCTGATAGCTCACTTTGTCATGCGACCCGTGGAAGCGCAGCACCCGCACCTGCTCCGCGATCTCGGGATCCGAAGTCGTGATCATCCCGCCATCCCCGAAACACCCAAGGTTCTTTGACGGGAAGAATGAGAATGTCGCTGCGGTGCCCAGTGCTCCCGGGCGCCCCGCAGGTGAGGTCGACCCGGCCGCCTGTGCCGCATCCTCCAGCACCGGCACACCCAGCGCCTCGATCTCCGCGATCGGCGCCACGTTCCCGAACAGATGCACCGCGATCACCGCCTTCGTCCGCGGCGTCAATGCGGCCCGCACAGTGTCCGCCGTCACGCAGTACGACTCCGGATCGATATCGCAGAACACCGGCGTCGCCCCGGTCGGCGGGATCGCCTCCGCGCTCGCATAGAACGTGAACGACGGCACCACCACCTCGTCGCCCGGTCCGACCCCCATCGCCCGCAGCGCGATCGTGATCGCCTCGGTGCCATTAGCCACACCGATCGCCTCGCCTGCGCCGCAGTACGCCGCGAACTCCTGCTCGAACGCGGCTACCTCGGGGCCGAGGATGAAATGCCCGGAATCGAGCACCCTGCCGATCGCCTCCCGCAGCTGTAGCTGCAACGGCGCCAGCGGACTGGATGTGTCGAACAGAGGAACCGACATGCTTGCCTTGACTTCGGCCGCTCGCTAGCTCGGCTTGAGCAGTTTGAGATCAGCCCTGGTCATCAGTCGGATCAAATCCTCAAAACTCGTTTGCGGCTTCCATCCGAGATCGCGATCCGCCTTACCCGGATCGCCGATCAGATGATCAACCTCGGCCGGCCGCACGAACGCTGGATCGATCGTCACGTACTGCTCGAAATCGCCGAGCCCAGCCTCGTCGAACGCCACCTGGCAGCACTCGCGCACCGAATGCGCCTCGTTGGTCGCGATCACGTAATCCTCAGGATTGTCCTGCTGGAGCATCAGCCACATCGCCTCGACGTAATCCTTGGCATACCCCCAGTCGCGCTCGGCATCGAGATTGCCCAGCCGCAACTCCTTCAGCAACCCGTGCTTGATCGCCGCCGCATGCCAAGTGATCTTGCGCGTCACGAACTCAAGCCCGCGGCGCGGGCTCTCGTGGTTGAACAGGATCCCCGACGTCGCATGCAGGTCGTAGCTCTCGCGGTAATTGATCGTGATGAAATGCCCGTACGCCTTCGCCACGCCGTACGGCGAACGCGGGTAGAACGGCGTCGTCTCCGTCTGCGGCACCTCCAGCACCTTGCCGAACATCTCCGAGGAACTCGCCTGGTAGAAGCGCGCCTGCGGACACGTCTCCCGCATCGCCTCGAGCATGCGCGTCACGCCCACGCCCGTGAACTCAGCCGTCAGCGTCGGCTGCAACCACGACACCGCCACGAACGACATCGCCGCGAGGTTGTAGATCTCCGCCGGCTTGCTCGCGCGCAGCGTGTCCACAAGCGAGCGCTGGTCGAGCAGATCGCCCTGGTGCAACGTGATGCGCTCCCGCAGATGCTCGATGCGATCGAACTTCTCAGTCGACGCGCGGCGCACCATGCCATGCACCTCGTAGCCCTTCTCGAGCAGCAATTCCGCGAGATATGACCCATCCTGGCCGGTCACCCCGGTGATCAGCGCTGAACGCTTGTTATTCATGGCCGGGAGCCTAGCGACGTGCCGTCGTGCGCGGCGCGCTCACGACGCCACCGGCCGCGCCTCGGCCTGCTCAGCCCGCTCGCGCAACCACCTGACCGTCGCCGCGATCCCCTCCTCGACCTCGATCTGCGACCGCCACCCCAGCAGCCGCTCGGCCTTCTCCACCGACGGCCAGCGACGCTGCACATCCACCGTAAAGCTCGGCAAGTGCTCGAGTTCGAACTCCCCCGGCTCCTCGCCGCACGCCTCCCACACGATCCGCGCGATCTCCGCCACCGTCAGCTCGCGCGACGCCGAGATGTTGAAATCCTCGTTCAACGCCGCCGGCGAACTCATCGCCGTCACCACTCCATCCGCGATGTCATCCACGTGAGTGAGCGTGCGGGTCTGCTCGCCAGACCCGAAGATCTGCAGCGGCTTCTGCCCCGACAGCACCTTGTTGATCAAATCCGGCACCGCATGCGCGATCCCCGGCTCCGCATCGGGCGTCTCGCCCGGCCCGTACGCGTTGAACGGGCGGCAGATCGTGAACGCCAGCCCGTGCTCGTCGTGCGCCGCGCGACAGTACACCTCGCCCGTCAGCTTGGAAAACCCATACGCCGACGTCGGCGTCGGGCACTGCGCCAGATAATCCTCGGGCGTCGGGAACGCCTCCGCGTTCTCGAACACCATCGAGCTCGACACGTACACGAACCGCTCAACCTCGATCTCGAGCGCCGCGCGTATCACCCCGTTGTACAGCGCGTTGTTCACCTCCGTCAGCGTGTGCGGCAAGCGATGGAAGTTCGCAATCCCCCCGACGATCGCCGCGAGATGGATCACCTGGCTGCACCCCGCCGCCGCCGCCCGCGCCTCCTCCAGCACACGCAGATCCCCCGTATGCACCTCGCACCCCTCGCGCATCCACTGCGGCGCCGGCCGCTGGTCGGACACCCGCACCTCGTACTTGGGATCGGTCAGCAACCTGCGCACAACCGCCGCGCCGATCGTCCCGGCGCCGCCTGTCACGAGCACGCGACTCATGCGACGTGCACTCGACTCATGTGCTCGCAACCAGTGCCGTGATTCGTGATCTCACGCGCGTAGCGACTCATGCGCTGGCCACGAGCGCCGTGATCTCACCCGCGTACGCGAACACCTGCCCAGCCCCCCAGCAATTCCACGGATCCACCACCAGACAGTCCGCCTGCGCCCGCTGGGCGATCGCCGCGAGCGTCTGCCCATCGCGGAACTCCGTGTGGGGCGCCGCGATCACCACGACCTCCGCGTCGTCCACGGCCTCCTCGAACGACGCGGTAGGGCTCGCCACATGCGGATCGTGTACCGCAACATCCGCGAGCTCACGCTCGAGCAGTCGCACGAGCTTGTGCGCCAACGAATCGCGCTCGTCATCGGTATCCGCCTTGAACGCCAGCCCAAGCACCGCCACCTTGCGGTTGGCCAGCGACCCCAAACGGCGCTTGGCCCCCTCGAGCAGGAACAGCGGCACCGACTCGTTCACGCGCGACACAGCCAGCAGCATCCCGGGCGCGTTCGACCGCTCCTCGGAGAACGCGAAATCCTTGCGCAAGCACGTGCCCGCTGTCAGCCCCGGCTGAGCGATCCCCCCGCGCGAGTAGTCACGATTGATCAGATCGATCACCTCGAACACGTTCGCCGCGTGGCGCTCGCAATCCATCATCAGCAGATTCGGCAGCGCGAAGTTGGCATACCGCAGGATGTTCGCCCAGATCTTCGCCAGCTCCGCCTGCACCGGCGTCGTCTGCACGATCGGCGCGTGAAACGCACCGAACAGCTCGCCCACAACCTCGCCCGAGCGCGCCCCGACGCCGCCGATGATGCACGGCAGCGTGTCGATCTCCTCGATGAACCGCCCCGCCGCGATGCGCTCGGGCGCGTGCGCCACGAACACGTCCGTCCCGACGTCGAAACCGCGGTGCTTGGCGAGATACCCTGCCACGAACTCAGTCGTCCCCGGCGCCACGGTCGAACGCAGCGTCAGCGAATGCCCGGGCGCGAGCACACCGAGCAGATCGTCAAGCGCCGAGCGGATATCCCGCATGTCGATCTCGATGTGCGAGAACGACGGCGTACCGAGCGTGATCACGATGTGACGCGCCTGGGCCGCATCCACCACGCGGTCGGACAGCGTCAGTCGCCCGCTCGCATGCACACGCTCGAGCAGCTCCTGCGCGTCGGTCTCCTGGAACGGCATGCGCCCGTCGCGCACTGCGTTCAGCCGCGCGGGGTCGTTGTCGACACCATGCACCCGCAACCCGCGGTCGGCGAACGACAGCGCCAGCGGCAACCCAACGCGCCCCAGCCCGATCACCGATACGTCGGCGCTCGTCTGCAAGTCGGCGCTTGTCTGCAAGTCAGTCATCGAGAGCCAGAGGTTAGCGACGCGCGCTGAAGCGATGACGCACGTACTGCCTCGCGAACCCAACCACGAACCGCGGGTTGTAACGCGCGTACCGCCGCCACAGCCGCCGCGGCTCGCGCGAGAGCCGGTACACCCACTCCAGCCCGTTGCGCTGCATCCACGCCGGCGCCTGCGACAGCAGCCCGGCGTGGAAGTCGAACGCAGCCCCCACGCCCACGAGCAGCGGCGCACGCAGCCGCGCCCGCATGTGCAGCATCCACTTCTCCTGCTTCGGCTGGCCCGTCCCGACCCACACCACCGCCGCGCCCGACCCGTCGATCTCCGCGATCACCCGTCGCTCCTCCTCGGCCGTCAGCGGCCGGTACGGCGGCGAGTACCCGCCGACGACTCGCAACCCCGGGAAGCGTGTCGTGAGACGCTCGGTCAGCAGCTCGAGCGTCTGCTGGTCGCGCCCGCCGTACAGATACATCGGCATCCCTGTCTGCGCCCCCCGCGCGCAGTAGCTCGCCATCAGATCTGGTCCGTAGATGCGCGTCGCCCCCGCGTGCCCAAGTGCCCGCAGCGCCCACACGATCGGCTGCCCGTCAGGCACCGCCAGCGCCGCGCCGAGCGTCGCCGTCAGCGTCTCCGGATCCTCCTGCGCCGTCATCACGAGGTTGACCGCCGCAGCCGTCACATACCCACGCGCACCCGCCGCAACCATCGCATCCATCCAATCCATCACCTGCTCGTAATCGGAGATCGCAAGCGGGATGCCAAGGATCTCCGCGCGCGGCGGCGGAGCGGGGACGGCACTCGCCTGCGGCGCGGCAGCGTGCGCGCGGGAAGGCGGCTCGGTGGGTTGGTCGGCGGGCGTGGAGATCTGGGCAGCGTACTTGCGCGCGCCCAGCGGGTACGCTGCTCGGCCGTGGCAATCGACCCTTCCTTCTGGCACCAACGGCGGGTCCTCGTCACCGGCCACACCGGCTTCAAAGGCGCATGGCTGTCACTGTGGCTGCAAAGCCTCGGCGCGCAGCTCACCGGGCTCGCCGCCGGCTCGCCGACCGAGCCCTCGCTGTACGAGCTCGCCGGGGTCGGCGCCGGCATGGTCGAGCGCACGGTCGACGTGCGCAACGGCGACGCGGTGCGCCACGCCTTACGCGAAGCACAGCCCGAAGTCGTCCTGCACCTGGCCGCACAGCCGATGGTGCGCCGCTCCCTGCTCGCGCCCGCGATGACCTACGAAGTGAACGTGATGGGCACCGTCAACGTGCTCGAAGCTGTGCGCCAGGCCGGCACCGACGTGCGAGTCGTCGTGGTCGTCACATCCGACAAGTGCTACGAGAATTTGGCTGGACATCGGGCGGCCGCGGGGGCGGGCGCCGCACCGCGGTGGTTCGCCGAGCGCGACCCGCTGGGCGGTCAGGACCCGTACTCGAGCTCGAAAGCCTGTGCCGAGCTGGTGGCGCACGCGTACCGCGCGTCGTTCTTTGGCGCTGAGGATGGCCCGCGCGTAGGCACCGCCCGCGCCGGCAACGTGATCGGCGGCGGTGACTGGGGCGAGGATCGGCTGATCCCGGACATCGTCCGCGCCGTGGACGCCGGTGAGCCGATCAAGGTACGCAACCCCGACGCCGTGCGCCCATGGCAGCACGTGCTGAACCCGCTGAGCGGCTACCTCGCGCTCTCGCAAGCGCTGTGGGAGTCCGACGACGCCGCTACAGCGTGGAACTTCGGCCCGCGCGCGGAGGACGCGCGCCCAGTCGGCTGGATCGTCGAACGCCTGCGCGAGCACTGGGGCGACGCGCTGCGCTGGGAGCAAGACGGCGGGCCAAACCCGCCGGAAGCTGGTTATCTGGCCCTCGACTCCGGCAAGGCCGAGCGCGAGCTCGGCTGGCTCCCAGCCTGGGATCTCCCGCACGCGCTCGAACGTGTGGTCGAGTGGCACGAAGCTCACCGCCGCGGCGAAAACATGCGACGCGTCAGCTTTGAACAACTCGAGCGATTCGTCTAGGCCAACGTTTTCATAAGATCGGGCGATGAGCCCGTTGACGCTGCGTCGTTACCGCGCCGAGCGCCTCTTGCGCCGGGAGTTCACGGGCCTGCGCGCCAAGGTGCTATCCGTGGTCCGCACGCGCCTGCGAGCACGCGGAGTGAGCCTCGACCCAGCCGACCTCGAAGCGCTCTACGCCACTGCCTGGCAGGGGTTGTACGCGGCAACACTGGAAGGCCAGGAGATCGAGAACCCCGCGGGATGGCTGGTCCTGGTGACGTTTCGCCGTGCCCTCGACGAGCACCGCGCCCGTCGTCACGAGGATCACTACGAGCACGTGACGACCAGTGCGACCGGAGCGACTCGATCGACGGGAGCATTCGAGGTAGGCAGCACGGTGGAGGCGACAGTCGGCCACGAGCGTGACTTCGCCGGTGAGCTCGACGATCGGCGCAAGCTGCGCCAGGTGTTCGAAGGCCTGCGCTCCCGCCTTAGCGAACGCGAGTGTGAAGCCGCCAGCCTCTGCTACCTGCAAGGCCTGTCACGCGCCGAAGCAGCCTCGCGAATGGGCCTCAGCGAAGCTCGCATGCGCAAGCTGATGGAAGGCACCGGCCGTGGCTCCCCCGGCGTTGCTGCCAAGTTCGGCGAGCTGCTCGAGACGATTCGCGGCGGCGCGTGGTGCGACGAGCAGGTGTCGCTTATGCGCGGGTTCGCATTCGGCATCCTCGACCCGACCGGCGAGCGCTATGAGCTCGCGCTGCTGCACCAGCGCGACTGCTCAGCATGCCGCTCCTACGTGCTCTCACTGCGCGGCCTGGCAGCGGTCCTACCACCGATCTTTCTCCCGTTCGGGCTCAGCAGCATCGCGGCGGGAGCGGGAGCGGGAGCGGGAGCTGGAGCGGGAGCGGGAGCGGGAGCTGGAGCGGGCGCTGGAGCTGGAGCGGGCGCTGGCGGCGGCGCGGGAGCGACTGCCAGCGCTGGGGCGGGCGCAGGTGGAGTGGGCGCAGGTGGAGTGGGCGCGGCGAGCGCCGGTGGAGTGGGCGCAGCCGGCGTTGGCAGCGTGACTGGCGGCGGCTGGTTGTTGGCTGGCGGCCCGGTCGGCGCGAAGCTCGCCGCAGGCTGCGTGCTTGCGCTCAGCGTAGGCGCTGGTTGCGTGACGCTCGCAACCACGCCTGGCCATGCCGCCAGGGGGGGACATGCACACGCATCAAGGCGCACACAGGCGCGGGCCGCCTCCTCACTTCAGGTGCAGCCCGTTGGCAGCGGCACATTCGACGCAGCTGCGGGTACGGTCGCGGGACGGGGGTCGAACGATGCTGTGGGCTCGCAGGCGACCCAGGTGAAGTCGACCACGCCGCCGCTGCAAGCGCCGCGTGAGTTCGGCCCGGAACATGCACTCGCTCAGACGACGGCAGCCGGTCAGAACGCGTCTGCGGCGCGCTCTGCTTCCGCCAGACGTGCTGCGGCAGCGCGCGAGCTGAGCTCGTCGACCCAGTCAAGCGCGACCGGTTCGACAACAGCTGCATCGACAACTGGGGCATCTACCAGTGCGGCATCGACCCCGGCAACCCGCTCCGGCCAGGCTCACAGCCGGACCGGCACGGGCACCGCCTCTGGCTCGGGAGCCGCACAGGCGACGCGCGAGTTCGGGATCGGCTGACCACGAAGCGGTTGGTGGGTCACACAGGACGGTTGGTGGGTCACACGACGGTTGGCGGGACACCCGACTGGCTGACTGCTGTGTGAAACTGCGCGCATGCGGCCGGATGTGCGGGTGGCGGTGGTCGGCCACGTCGAATGGGTGCAGTTCGCGCGCGTCGCTCATGTGCCGGCGGCCGGCGAGGTGGTACACGCGAGCGACGCGTTCGAGGAGCCGGCGGGCGGCGGCGCGGTTGCGGCAGTGCAGCTGGCGCGGCTCGCGGGCACGTCGCTGCTGATCACAGCGCTGGGCGACGACGAGCACGGACACAAGTCGATCGCGCGCTTGGGAGAGCTGGGAGTACGCGTGCTGCCGGTTTGGCGTGACGCGCCCACACGCCGTGCGGTCACGCTGCTGGATCCAAGCGGCGAGCGCACGATCACGACGTTCGGGGAGCGACTTGAACCGCGCGGGGACGATCGTGTCGCGTGGCGCGAGCTGGAGCGGATGGACGCGGTGTACTTCACCGCCGGGGATCTGCGCGCGCTGCAGCGCGCGCGCCGCGCGCGCACACTGGTGGCGAGCCCGCGCGCGCTGCACGCGCTTGGGCACGGCGTCGCGCTGGATGCGCTGACGCTCAGCACCCATGACGCCGCTGAGCAGCGCGCAGCTGGCGAGCAGGTGAAGGCCGACGCGGAGCTGCTGGTGCTGACGAACGGCGCTGAAGGCGGCAGGTATGTCACGCACGACGGCATCTCCGGTTCCTGGCGGCCCGCCACACCGCCCGGCCCGGCGGTGGACTCCTATGGCTGCGGGGACTCGTTCGCCGCCGGGCTCACCTTCGGATTGGGCGCAGGCGAAGACGTTGAAGAAGCACTCACGCTGGCAGCGAAATGTGGCGCGTACTGCCTCACCGGGCGCGGCCCGTACGCGTCGCAGCTGGCGTATGTGCCGCTGGACTGATTCGGCTCTGGGGCCGCCGGCTTGTAATAGAGCGTTTGCTCTATTACAGTGGCGGGCATGGCTCGCCCACGTCTGCATCAAACCGGCGACGCTCTCGATGCGGCGCGGGATCTGGTGCTCGACTGCGGACCTCGCGCGGCCGGCATCAGGGCGATAGCGCGGCGCACGGGTGCGCCGACGGGCTCGCTGTACCACCGCTTCGGGTCGCGCGACGGGGTTGTCGCACAAGCGTGGCTGCGGGCTGTGAGGCGCTTCCAAGCTGGGTTGCTTGACGCGCTTGCGGCTGAGGACGTACACCAAGCGATGACCGCCGGCGCCGCCTGGACTCCAGTGTTCGCGCTTGCTGAGCCGGCAGATGCGCGCTTGCTCCTGACTCACAGCGCGTCGGCGCTGCTGGATGGCGACATGGAGCCGGATGTCGCACAAGCGTTGCGAGACGTGAACGAGCCGATCGCGGATGCGATCAGGGACCTGGCGGTCCGCATCGACGCCGCAGATACAAGCGCCAGGCGTGTGCCTTCGGATCACAGCGCCACAGCCGAACGCGTGACGTTTGCGGTGGTCGACCTACCTTATGCCGTCGTACGTCGTCAGCTGCTCGCCGGCAGCCTCACGAGCGCCACTGCCGAAGCACTCGCGGGCGCCGCGATGGCGCTAGTCCCTGGGGGTGCTCGATGCTGATGCCGGTGGCCAACGTCCACGAGCGTCTGCTGCCGGCGCCGATCGAGCGCGTCGGCAGATTGTTCGACACGCTCGCTTCCGAACACGACGAGCTGTGGCCGATCGATCACTGGCCGCCGATGCGCTTCGACGGCGGGTTGCGCGTGGGCGCGGCCGGCGGGCACGGGCCGGTGCGCTACACCGTGGCCCAGCTCGACCCGGCGCGGCTCGTGCGCTTCCGTTTCTCCGCGCCGCGCGGGTTGCACGGCGAGCACTGGTTGGAGCTGATCCCGAGCGGCGCCGACGCGACGCTGCTCAGGCACTGCCTGCTGGCGCGCCCGGCTGGGGCGATGAGATGGCAGTGGCCGCTGATCTGGGGTCCGCTGCACGACGCGCTGCTGGAAGATGCGCTCGCGCGGGCGCACGAGCGCATCACAGGAACGCCCGATCCGCAGCGCTGGACGCTGTGGGTACGGTTGCTGCGCCGCGTGCTGCGAGCGCGAGCCCGCAGCTGACTCGCGCGCCCGCATCAAGCGCCGGCGCGCGCCCCGCGGCAGCTAGAGCTGGCTTGGCTGCGGGAAGATCTTCGAGAGCTTGGCGAACACGAGCGGGTTGCCGCGTGGGCGCAAGCGCCCGGTAGCGAGCGCTCGCCGCGGGTCCAGTCGCTGGCCGACGATGTCGACCCAGTCCTGGTAGGACACGCGCAAGCGCAGATCCGCCTTGGGTGCGTCGCCGACATGGGCCGAAGACGAGCCGTTGTTCACCACGAGGTGCCAGTTCTGCACATCGGAGTCGGTGAACTCCCACTGCAGCGTGGTTGGCTTGCGCAGCCCGTGGTCGGGGTGGACGTTGCGGCGCATCACGTCGAACAGCACCGCAACGGTTTCCTCGTCGCGCCAGCTCGGGCCCTGGCGCACGCCGAGGATCTCGCCCTGGGCGAAGCGCCGGCCGACGCGCTCGAGCTCGGCCGGCTCGAGGCCGGGCGGCATCAGCGGCGGGCCGGGCAGCTGGTCGTGGGGGAGCCCGGCAGCGCGCAGCTTGGTCTGCAGCGACAGCACGCCTTCGACGCCGATCTTCTCGAACGTGTAGCCGAACACGGTGATGTACTTCTCGTCCCAGCCCGGCGGTTGCAGCACCTGGGGGGTGAACGGCAGCACTTCGTGCAGCATCTTCGCGACGGCTCTCGGCACGCGCACGGGGTCCTGGCGGTTGAGGTCGGAGATCAGCTTCACTCCGAACCCGATGTGGCGCTGCTCGTCGGCGGCGATGTTCGCCATGCCCTCGCGGAACGCCGGCAGCAAGTCGCGCTCTTCGAGGTAGCTGCAGATCATGTGCTGGCCGGGCTGCGCGAGCGACGCTTCGATCACGAAGTGGTAGAGCGTCACCGCGGCAGCGAGCCGCGGGATCGAACGATCGGCGCGCAGCTCCTCGGCGACCGTGTCGAGGCGGTCGAAGATCTTGCGAAACCCGGGCGTGAGCTGCGACTTGATCGCGTTCAGCCCGCTGCCGGCCGAGCCGTCGCCGATGCCGCAGACTTCCTGCATGAAGCGCTTGAAGAACACCGCGTGGCGTGCTTCGTCGACCTGCTGGGTGGTGAGGAAGTACTTCTGCTCTTCCAGCGGCGCCGCGTCAATGAACGGGGAGAGGTTGTCGGCAACCGCGTCTTCGCCCCAGAAGAACAGCGCGTAGTTCCACAGCGCCGCTTGGCGCTCGAAGTCGGTGAACTGCTCACGCCACTGGCGTGCGTCTTCGGTGAAGTCGAGCTCGGTGGCGCACCAGTTGCCGCGCTCCCAGCGTGCGTAAAGGTCTTCGTAGGTGATCGAGTCGGTGGCCAGGGCGCCGCTCGGCGGGACGCTGGGCGTGGAGGGGGGTGTCGCGGTGCTCGCCATTTCGCTCCTCGGGCTGTGCTCGACGATAGGCAGGGAGAATCGCCAAGGGTTGATAACGAACATTATCGATATATCGATCGTTCCGTCAAGTAGACTCGCAGCATGGGGACGGCACGCTTGACACGTGAGCAGAGCAAAGCTGCCACCCGCGACAGGCTGCTTAACGCCGCACGCATCGTGTTCGCGCGCGGCGGGTTCCACGGCGCGTCGGTCGAGGAGATCGCATCCGAAGCCGGGTTCTCAACCGGTGCGTTGTATTCCAACTTCGGCGGCAAGGAAGACTTGTTCGTGGCGCTGATGGAGCGCGAGATCGACAAGCACGCGCGCGAGATGGCCGAGGTGGTGGCCAACCGCACGTCCGTTGCCGACCGCGCGACCGGCGGCGCACAGCAGTGGATGACCCTGATCGAGCGCGAGCCGGAGCTGCTGCTGCTGTTCATGGAGTTCTGGGCGTACGGCGTGCGCGACGCGCGCATGCGCCCGCAGGTGGCGGCTCACTTCGCGCAGGTGCGCGAGCTGCTGACCAGGCTGCTGGCCGACGGTATGCGCGAGTTCGACCTCGAGCTCGAGCTGCCCGCGGAGCACCTGGCGATCGCGATCGACGCGCTCGCCGACGGGATCGCGCGCCAGAAGCTCACCGACCCCGACATCGTGCCGGACGATCTGATGGGCAAGGTGATCGCGCTGCTGCTCGCCGGCGCCACCCGGCCGGCCGGGTCCTCCGGCGCGGCGTAGCCGCGCCGACCGGCGCCATCGGTGGGCGCGAACCCGCGCTGTCAGCAGCGCCGTGCCAGGTGGTGAGTCAGCCGGCAGTGTCAGTCAGCCGGCAGGCACAGACACGGCAGTGTTAGTCAGCCGGCAGGCACAGACACGCGTAGTGCAGCGTGAACAACTGGCGGGCGACATCCGGCGCGAGCGCGAGCAGTCCCGCGCGCAGCGCCCACTTGGTGAGAGCGAACGCTTGCGCGGTGGGGGTGGTGGCGAAGAACCGGTGTACTTCCAGCGGCAGCGCATCCTCCAGCTCGTCGACGATGCGCAAGCCGGCGTCGACGACGATCGCACGCGCGGCGCCGCGATCGAGGCGCTGCAAATGGCCGACTTCCTCAGCGTGCTCGCGCTTGGAGTCGCGCCGCGCCGAGAGGTTCTGCTCGAGCGGCACTTCGATAACCACGGCGCGGCACGCGCGCCCGGCTTCGGCGAGCAGCGCCGGTGGGTCGGGCACGTGCTCGAGCACGTGCGACAGGATGCCAAGGTCGTATTCGCCGTCGGCAACCGGCAGATTGGCGCCGTCGTACAGCTCGGCCGAGTCGATCTCCGGGCGATCGCGGGCGATCGCAACGGCGGCTTCGGTGATCTCGACGCCCGCCAAGCGCCCGCCGAACGCGCGCGTGCTGAGCTCTGAGAGCAGCGCGCCGTCGCCGCAGCCGATCTCGAGCGTGCGTGTGGGGCGCACGCCGGCGCGGGTGCATAGTTTGACCACGTGATCGGCTTTGCCGATCGCGCCGAGTGCGCGCCAGCGCGCGTACAGCTGCGCGCCGGCCGGGTCCATCGTGTACGCCTTGTCGTAGAACTTGACAAGCTCGACGGGGTCATCCATAGGCTCGATTATCGGGGTTTGCGCGGTCGGGGCACGGCGGGTGCGCTCAACGCGCGTCCGGGTAGATAGCCTCGACTCGACATGGGGTCCGCGACCAACTCGCCGAGCGCAGCCGGCCGGCCGCTGTTAGACAGTCTGCGCGCGGCGCCTGCGACGGTGCCGGCGCTCGCGGCGCTGGCGTTGATGCTCGCATGGGCGACCGATCAGGCGGGGTTCCCGGTCACCCACTGGGCGCCGGGGGCGCTGATCGTGCTCGCGCTGCTCGGCCTGACGCTCGTGAGCGTGCCGCTGCGTGCAGCCGAGCTCCCAGCGCCGGTGAAAGTCGCTATCGCTTGTTTCGCGGCGTATACGGCGCTGAGCTTCCTGTCGCTGCTGTGGGCGGGTGTGCCGGGTGATGCATGGGATGGGGCGAACCGCACGCTGCTGTACCTGATGGTGTTCGTGCTATTCGCAGCATGGCCACAGCGCGGCGCGAGCGCGGCGCTGGCGTTGTGTGCGTGGGTGCTCGCAATGATCGGTTTGGCCGCTTTCGCGGCATTCGACGTGGATGGCATGAGCAACCTCAGCGGCGTGCTGGCAGGCGGGCGCTTGAGCTACCCCACGGGGTACCCGAATGCAAACGCGGCGCAGTGGCTGATGGTGTTCTGGCCGGCAGTGCTGCTCGCGCGCAGCGCACGCATCCCGTGGGCAGTGCGCGGGCTGCTGGCGGGCGGGGCGGTGCTGCTCGGCGACGTGGCGCTGTTGAGCCAGAGCCGCGGGTCGCTGTACGCGACACCGGTGCTGCTGGTGCTGGTGTTTGCGTTCGTGCCGGGGCGCGTGCGCACGTTCGCGGCACTCGTGCCGGTCGGCGTGGGCATCGGGGTGACCGCGCCGGTGGTGCTGCGCGTGGGGGACCGGGTGCAGACCGCCATCAGCGCGCAGGCGGCGCTGCACAGCAGCGGCAGTGCGCAGACGGCTTTGGATAGCAGCGGCAGCGCGCAGGCGACGCTGCACAGTGCGACGAGCGCGCAGGCAGCGCTGCATGGCGCGCAGGCGGCGCTACACAGCGCCACGACGGTGATGTTCGCGGCGGCGGCGTGCGTGGCGCTGGTGGTTGGCGCGTGGGCCGCGATCGAACGGCGCGGGGCGTTCTCCGAGCGTACCGGCGCGCGCGTGCGGCGCGGAGTGGGTGTCGTGGCGGTGGCTGCGCTAATCGTCGTGGTGGTCGGCGGGCTGGTCGCGACGGGCGACCCGGTTGCGCGTGTGCGTCACGGCTGGCACACGTTCAAGGGTGGGTACGGCGCCGACAGCTCCGGCAACCGGCTCGTCAGCGGGCTCGGCAGCAACCGTTACGACTTCTACCGCGTGGGGCTCGACCAGTTCAAGGCCCACCCGTTGCTGGGCATCGGGGTGGATAACTTCGCGCAGCAGTACCTCCGGCACGGGCGCAGCAAGGAGACGCCGCACTACCCGCACAGCATCGAGCTGCGCACGCTCGCTCAGACGGGGCTGGTGGGAGCGCTGCTGGCGCTGCTCGGGCTGGGCGGCGCGCTGCTGGCCGGTGTGCGTGCGATGCGCGCGTGGCCGGGTAGGGGAGGGCGAGCGGAGCCCATGCGTGCGGATGGGCCGCCGCGGCCGGGAATGTCGACGGAGCTGGCGCCGCCAGGTGGGCTGAGGCGGCCGGGCGAGTCGACGCGGCTGGCGCCGCCGGATGAGCTGGCGCGGTTGGGTATGTCGACGCGGCTGGCGCCGCCGGATGAGCTGGCGCGGTTGGGCATGTCGACGCGGCTGGCGCCCCCGGATGAGCTGGCGCGGCCGGGCGAGTCGACGCGGCTGGCGCCGCCGGATGAGCTGGCGCGGTTGGGCATGTCGACGAAGCTGGCGCCCCCGGATGAGCTCGGCGGCGTGGTTGCCGCGGCCGCGCTCGCGGGGTTTGTCTACTGGGTGGCTCACGGCTCGGTGGATTGGTTCTGGGAGTTCGCCGGGCTGGGCGCGCCGGCGTTTGCGCTGCTCGGGCTGGCGTGTGCGCTGGCGCCGCGCCGTTCGAACGCGGTCGCGGCTGGGTCCGGCGCTGCGCCTGCCCGCGCTGCGGCGGACGATTCGAGTGTCGCTCCGCACGGCTTAAACGCCGCGCCGGAGCGCTTGAGCGCCGCGGCGGACGAACCCGCTGAATCTAAAGGCGCGGGGGTTGGCTTTAGAAAAGAAGAGGTGCTGCGCGCGCGTGACGCGCGCGCGCGCAGCACCATCAAAAAGAGCATCACTCCACCTGTGTTGCTCGCCGTGGCAGCGCTTGCCGCAGCTGCGTCGCTCGGCGCTCCGTGGCTCAGCCAGCGCCAGGTGCAGAGCGCCGCGCGCATCTGGCCGCGCGCGCCGCTGCCGGCGTACTCGCAGCTGAACGACGCGGCGCGCCTCGACCCGCTGAGTGCCGAGCCGTATCTGGTCGCCGGCAGCATCGCGCTGCGCTTTGGCGACCTCGCGCGCGCCGATCAGGCGTTCGCGCATGCGCTGCGCCGGACTCCCGGGGATGCGTACGCCACGCTCGAGCGCGGCGCGATCGCGTCGCGCTCCGGACAGCGCGCGCAAGCGCTCGTGCTGCTCCAGCGAGCCGTCAGCCTGAACCCCCGCGACCCGCTCGCGCGCCAGGCGTTACAGCGCGTTCAGCGCGGCCAGCGTGTGGATCTTGTTGCACTCAACCGCGCGATCCTGCTCAAAGCTCAGCAACTCGCGTAAACCTTAGGTGTTCCAAGGGATTCGACCTCGACACTGTCCACGTGCTTCGCTAGCGTGTAACGCAAAGCCTGGCTAAAACACTGACCTCCAAACGTTCATCTGAGGCTCTCCGAAACAGCGACGACGCGATGACGGGCAAATGGCATGGAGAGAGCGAGCCGTACAGCTGCTCGAGCCGGACGTGAACCCAAGGTTGGGAAATGAAACGCCACCGTACGATCGTCTCGATATTGGCTCTGGGAGCGGCATTGTTAGCCGTCACTCCCGCGTGCGCATCAGCCGACTCGCTGCTCAGCGGTTACGGCGGCCCGGGCAGCGGCAATCAGGCGATCCTCGGCTCGGCGCTGCTGAATGGCCCCGGCGGTGGCAGCAGCTCGGGCGGCAGCAGCGCGCGCGATTCGGGCAGCAGCAGCTTGGGTAGCAGCTCCGCGCGCGCCGCCGGCTCCGCGCGCTCGAGCTCCGGCGCCAGCGGTTCGACCCGCGCTGGGGACGCCAAGCACAGTGGTGCGCGTACGCGCACCGGCAGCAGCTCCGCGGCGGGCCAGACGTCGGCCGTCCCCTTCGCCGGATACCCTGCGGCGGCGTACTCCGGCACGCTGTCCTCTGCCGGCAGTTCGAGCGCCGTCGGGCTCTCCAGCAGCGAGCTGTTGATCCTCTTGCTGATCCTCGGCGCATTGATCCTTACCGGCACCCTCACCCGCACGCTGGCGCGCCAGCGCCACAACTAGGAACACGGAAAGCCCCGAAAGCACCTTCATTCACATGAGCCGCCCCCGCATCTCCCAGCAAACCTCGTCCTCAGCGCTGCCGCTCACCGGCCCGGTCGCCGGCGGTCGCGACACTCCCGCGCTCGAACCCGCGCGCACCGACATCTTCAGCGGCCCGCTGCAGTGGCTGCTCGACGGACCCGGCTGGGACATCCTGCGCCCCGCTGTCGACTTCGTGCTGCTGTGCGCCGCCGTGCTGATCGCCGTCGGCGGCATCGGCTCGATCGAGCATCTGTCGGCCGTACGCGCTCCGCTGCTCGCGCTGCCGCCGCTCGTGCTGCTGCTGCTGCACCTGCGCGGCCTCTACCGCACGCGTCTGCGCGCGCTCGTGCTCGACGGCCTCGTGCCCGTCACGAGCGGCGTGTCCGTTGCCGCGATGGCCGTCGCGATGCTCGGCATCTTCCTCAACGGCCGCACGCCGCCCCAATCGGAATGGGTGCAAACCTGGCTGTTCGCGCTGGTCGGCGTTGCCGGCGGGCGCATGGCGCTCGCGTTGGCTCAGAGCTACGCGCGCGCCCGGCGCCTGGTCGGCAAGCCCGTGTTGATCATGGGCGCCGGCGTCGTCGGCGCGCAGGTCGCCCGTCGGCTGGAGTCACACCCCGAATACGGCCTCGCCCCGGTCGGCTTCCTCGATGACGACCCTCGCTCGACCGCCGAAGTCGGCGGTCGCGACGTACCCGTGCTCGGCACGATCGAAGACCTCGACGACGCGGTACGCCGGACAGGCGTACGCAATCTGATCGTCGCATTCTCGTCCGTTGCGGACGCGCGCGTCAGCCGGCTGATCCAACGCTGTCAGGAGCTCGGCATCGAGGTATCCGTGGTGCCGCGGATGTTCGACACGATCAACAACCGCGTCGGGTATGACACGGTCGGCGGGCTGCCGCTGATGTCGTTCTCGAGTGTCGACCCGAAGGGTCTGCAGTTCACTCTCAAGCACGCATTCGACCGCTGCTTCGCGCTGTTCCTGCTAGTAGCGCTCGCCCCGATCATCCTCGCTTCTGCGCTCGCCGTGCGACTGAGCTCGCCCGGCCCCGTGCTGTTTCGCCAGCGCCGCGTCGGCCGCGACGGTCAGGCGTTCCACCTGTACAAGTTCCGCTCGATGCGCATCGACCCGGTGCTGCCGGCGCGTAGGGGGGATGCGCCCGCCGCGCCGAGCATGACTCTCGGCATGGCGCAGAGTGCGCCTGGCAGCGTCGCGCAGAGCGCGCCTGTGGGTGTTGCGCAGGGTGCGCTCTCCGGCGTTGCACAGGGCGCGCCCTCGATCGCGCCGAGTTCGGCTGCCAGTGGGTTCGTACCGGACCCCGGCGCTGCTCCTGGCGGCGTTGAAGGCGCCGACCGCCGCACCTGGATCGGCCGGCTGTTGCGCCGCACGTCGCTCGACGAGCTGCCGCAGCTGTTCAACGTGCTCAAAGGCGAGATGAGCATCATCGGTCCGCGCCCCGAGCGCCCCGAGTTCGTCGAGCTGTTCGGCCGCGACATCGCCCGCTACGGCGACCGCCATCGCGTCAAATCCGGCATCACCGGCTGGGCTCAGGTACACGGGCTGCGCGGCCAGACATCGCTCGCCGACCGCGTCGAATGGGACAACTACTACATCGCCCACTGGTCGCTCGGGCTCGATCTGAAGATCCTGATGCTCACCGTGGTGTCGCTGTTCCACGCAGCCGAGTGACCGCCCTCAGCGAGCGCTTCCCGCGCGTCGCGCTCGCACACGAGTGGCTCACCGTGCCCGGCGGCTCGGAGAAAGTCGTGCTCTCGCTGCTCGACACGTTCCCCTCAGCGGAGCTGTTCACGACCGTGTACGACCCCCGCCAATGGCCCGCCGCGATCACCGACCGCGTCGTGCACACTTCGTTCCTCAATCGCCTCCCCGGCGCTCGCCGCCACTACCCGAAGCTGCTCCCGCTGATGGACCACGCGTTCCGCTCGTTCGATCTCAGCGACTTCGACCTCGTGCTCTCCAGCAACCACGCGTGCGCGAAAAACGTGCGCAAACCCGCCGGCGTGCCGCACGTGTGCTACTGCCACACGCCGATGCGCTACGCGTGGAACCCCGCGTTCCTCGACGGCGAGCAGCTCAGCGCGCCCGCGCGCCTCGCGTTTCGCGCGCTCGCCCCGCACCTGCGCCACCGCGACCGCACCGCCGCCGCGCTCCCCGCTGGCCCCGATGTGATCATCGCCAACTCCACGTTCGTCGCCGAGCGCATCCGCTTGCACTGGGGCCGCGAAGCGCGTGTGATCCACCCGCCTGTCGACGTCGACCGCTTCCTCGACGTCACCCACGCCCCTGGCGAGCACTACCTGTTCTTCGGCCGCCTCGTGCCATACAAGCGCGCCGACCTCGCCGTCGCCGCCTGCGCCCGTCTCGGGCGCCCGCTGAAACTCATCGGCACCGGCCGCGCCATCGACGATGCGCGCGCTCTCGCCGGCCCGCACACCGAGTTCCTCGGCCACGTCGACGACTCACAGCTCGCCACCCTGCTCGGCAGCGCTCGCGCGCTGCTGTTTCCCGGCGAGGAAGACTTCGGCATCGTCCCCGTCGAAGCCCAAGCAGCCGGCCTGCCCGTGATCGCGTATGGCTCCGGCGGCGTGCGCGACTCCGTGCTCGACGGCGCCACCGGCGTGCTCTACGACGACTCCTCCGTCGACGGTCTATGCGCCGCCATCGAACGCTTCGAATCGATCACCCTCGCCGACGCCGACCTGCGCGCCCAAGCCAAGCGCTTCGCCCCGGCCCGCTTCACCCGCGAGCTCACCGAGCTCATCGACGAGCTCGTCTGAACGTCAGATGCTGCTCTGCGCAGCCGCGCCGCTCCAGAACTGAAACACCCGCACACGTAACCCGTGCGCACCCAGTGCTGCCGGCAGCGTCAGCTTGTACCGGTTGAACCGGTCGAGCACGAACAGCGCGCGATAACGCTGCACCAACCCCTGGTACGCGTCGAGCTCCATGTAATCCCCAACCGGCCCCGACCCGCTCGCCACGACGCGCCCCGCCTTGCTCCCCAGCCTCAGCGTCACCGGCCGTGCGCTCCCCAGCGGCGAGCTCAACGCACGCTGCAGCAGCGCATACGCCGGCTTGCGCACCCCCGTCGTCGACAGCACCCCGAAGTCCTCCACGCTCGCGCTACGCAACTCGTACACCACCGCCGCCTCCACGTAAGGAATCCCGCGCAGTGAGCGCAACACATCCTGGAGGTTCGCCCCCTGGTCCTGCGCCGTCACACACGCCTGGTGCTCCTGCACACGCATGCGTGGGTAACAGCTGCTCCACCCGAACTCGTTTAACCAAAGTGGCTTGGTATCACCCGCTGCCAGCTGCACCTGGTGGATCGCTCGCAACGACCCCAGCACGAGGTTGTAGAAATGCACCGCCAACCCGTCGTAATACCCCTTGATCCCCGCCGCATACAACGCTTTCAAGAACACCCCGTTGGACCCCACGAGCGACCCGCCCAGCACCAGCGTGCGCGCATTCCCTCGCTTCACCGCCGGATACGCCGCGCGCAGGATGCGCGCATACCGCTGCGGCTTGCTCGGCCCCGCGAAGTACTTCTGGTTGCTCTGATCCGGCTCGTTCCACACCTCGATCGCTGTCAGCTTGCTCCCGTACCGCTTCGCCAGAAACCCCACGATCGACGCATACGCCGCCGCGCTGCTCGGCGGCCATGCGTTAGCCGCGCTGCGATTGCCCCCCACCACGCACACCTTGCGCAGCTTCGCTGGCGCCGACGACGCCCAGCACGGCGAGCTATCCACCGTCGCAACCACCTTGATCCGCGCCGCCGCCGCATCCGCCATCAGCCGGTCGGTAAACGCCAGCGCTTTCGCATTCACCCCGCCCGTGCTCTGCGGCCGCAGAATCGACCACGCCAGCTCGATGCGCACCACCCCAGCATGCAACGCACGCGCCTGGCTCACACTCCGCTCCGCATCCTCCGGCGTCGACGTCGAACTGAGCCCGTTGATGTTCACCCCCCCGAGCGGCCCCCCCTGGGCCGCGCGCGCTGTCGCCTGGGCGTGCGCTGCCGGGATTTGCGCGTGCGCTGATGTCGCGGCCTGGGCGTGTGCTGATGTCGCGGCCTGGGCGTGCGCTGCCGGGATTTGGGCGTGCGCCGGCGTTGCGGCCTGGGTGCGCGCTGCCGCTGCCCGCGCGGGTGTGTGAAGCACGCCCTGACCCGCGAGCACGAGCACGAGCAGCGCCGCAACGCATGCCACCGCTCGGTGTGCGCTCACAGCCATGCCGGCTCCTGCGCCGCCGTCTCGGCCGCTTGCATCGAACCGCTCGCTATCGCTCTGCGCGCTCATGCGCGCTCCCCTGCTGACGCTTCGCTCAGCACGCTCACCACGCGCTCCAGGTCACGGTCGCCCAGCCCTGACCAAAGCGGCAGCGCGAAATGCCGCGCCGCCACATCCTCGCTGTGCGGCACCTCTGCGCTCCCGCGCGCCCCGCGGTATTCGGTGAACTGCGTCACCGCCGGATACCAAGTCGTCTGAATCCCCTCGCCCGTCAGCTTCGCTCGCAGCAGCTCGCGCGCCTCGTGATTACCCAGCAGCACCGGGAACGCGAAATGCGACCCGCGCTCCACCGCTTCCTCGTCCCACAACAGCTCCACCCCGGCAACCCCCGCCAACAGCTCGCGATAGCGCCGCACACGCTTGCGCCGCGCCGCGATATCGCTCTCCAACCGCCCCAGCCGACTCAGCCCGAGCGCCGCGCGCGGCTCATCCATGCGGTAGTTGAACCCCACATCCACCACGTCGTAAGACTCCGCATGCCCGCGATGCCGATCCCACGTCACCGACGTCATCGCATGCGACCGCAGCGACCTCACGCGCGCCGCCAGCCGCTCGTCGTCGCACACCACCATCCCGCCCTCACCCACGCACAGCTGCTTCTTTGAGAAAAACGAAAAACACCCAAGCTGCCCGATCGTGCCCGCGCTGCGCCCGTCCTCCACATGCGCTCCCACAGCTTGCGCCGTATCCTCGATCAGCACCAACCCGTGCTCGTCGCACACCCCCCGCAACGCCCGCGCGTCGGCTGCATACCCCATGAAATGCACCGCCACCACAGCTTTCGTGCGCGGCGTGATCAGCCGCTCCACCGCACCCACATCGATGTTCGGCGCGCTCGCGCTCACCACATCCGCGAACACCGGCTCGCCACCCATGTACCGCACCGTCGCCGCGCTCGCCACGAACGTCAACGCCGGCACGATCACCTCGTCACCCGCTCCAACCCCCGCCGCCAGCAGCGACAGATGCAGCGCCGCCGTGCCGCTCGACACCGCCACCGCGTGCCGCGCGCCCACGTACTGCGCAAACGCCTGCTCGAACGCCTGCGTCTGCGGCCCCATCGTCAGCCACCCGCTGCGCAAGCACTCGAGCACCGCCTCCACATCGCACTCCGGCATCGCCACGTCGGTGAGCGGAATCTCCCAGCTCATCCGCCGATCTCCTGCTCGATCGCCCGCACCACGCGCTCGAGCTGCTCCATCGTCATGTGTGGAAACAGCGGCAGCGTGATCTCGCAGTCCGACACCGCCTCGGTGCGCGCCAAGCTCACCCCGGGAAACCGCTCGCGGTATGCCGTGAACCGGTGGATCGCCGGATACAGGATGCTCGTCTGCACCCCGTGCTGCTCGCGCAACCTCACCCGCAGCTGGTTGCGCACCGCCGCGTCCCTCACCAACACTGGCATCACGTAACAGCACGAATCGCTCACGCCCTCGTCCGTGAATGGCACGGTCAGCCCGCTATGCCCCGCAAGCCGTTCCCGATACGCGCGCGTCAGCGCTCGTCTGTTCTCGATATCCGCCTCCAGCCTGCCCAAACGCGACAGCCCCAGCGCGCTGCGCGGCTCGTCGATGCGGTAGTTGAACCCTAACCCCACCACGTCGTAACTGTCAGTTCTGCCGGAATGCCGATCCCACGTCCCCGACGTCATCGCCTGCGAACGCAACCTGCGCCCCAGCTTCGCCACCTCGTCGGAATCCGTCGTCAGCACCCCGCCTTCGCCCACCGACAGGATCTTGTTCGAGAACAAACTAAACGCCCCCGCCAGCCCCCATGTCCCCAGCTTGCGCCCTTGCAGCGTCGCGCTCGGCGCATGCGCCGCATCCTCGATCAACACCAACCCGTGCTTGTCACACAGCTGCTTGAGCCGATCCACCGGCGCCGGATACCCCGCGAAATGCACCGCCACCACGGCCTTTGTGCGCTCGCTGATCAGCTCCTCCACGTGCTCGGGATCGATCGACAGATCCTGCGGCCCGATCACCTCAGCAAACACCGGCGTCGCCCCGCAGTACATCACCGCGCTCGCCGTCGCCGCGAACGTGTAACTCGGCACGATCACCTCGTCCCCGGGCCCCACCCCCGCCGCCAGATACGCCAGATGCAACGCCGCCGTGCAGCTCGACACCGCCACCGCATGCCGCACCCCGAGCTGCTTCGCAAACGCCTGCTCGAACTCCTCCGTGCGCGGCCCCATCGTCAGCCACCCCGACCGCAGCGTTTGCGCCACCGCCTGCAGATCCTCCTCCTCCAGCCGCAAGTCGAACAGCGGGATCGGCAGCGCCGCCGCGCTCACCTCGGACGTCGGGGTTGCGCTCGCCTCGGACGTCGGGGTTGCGCTCGCCTCAGACGTCGGGGATGTGCTCGCCTCAGACGGCGGGGTTGCGCTCGCCTCAGACGGCGGGGTTGCGCTGGTCGTCGTCTGCGATGCGCTGGTCGTCGTCTGCGATGTGCCGGTCATCGAACTCATCAGGGAATGTTGCGATACGCCTCGTCGAATGGATCTTCGAACCTGCCAGCCGAGAGCGCCTCGACAATCTCAGCAACCCCGTCCGGCACAGTCATCAACGTCTCAAACCCCAGTTCGGAGCGGATCTTGTCGAAGCTCACCTTGTAATCGCGCGGATCCTCATCGCGTCTGACGTATGACACCTTGCCGCTGTCAACCTGCTCGCCGATCACCTCCACCAGGTCGAGCTTGCGGTAGTTCTCCCCCGAGCGCCCGACGTTGAACACCTCGCCCGCCACGCGCTCAACCGGCGTGTCGAGCACCGTCCGCATCGCCCTGCCCGCGTCGCGCACGTGTACATACGGCCGCCAGAACTGCTCCCCGAACACCTCGAGCTCGCGATCGGCCCACAGATCGCGCGTGAACTCGTTCACCGTCAAATCGAACCGCATGCGCTCCGCCACGCCGTAGATCGTCGCTAGTCGCAAGCACGTCGGCTTGAGCTCTCCGAGCTCGCCGTCGAGCAGCATCCGCTCGATCCCCACCTTCTGCTCCGCATACAACGACACCGGCGCCAGCTCCCCCTGCTCGTCGATCGGCACTGTCGGATCCGCCATGCGCCCGTAGTTGGAACACGTCGACGCGAAGATGATGCGCTTCACGCCCGCCGCCTGCGCGTCCGCGATCAGCGCCGCGCTGCCCTGCACGTTCACCTCATCCGCTGCCTTCGGATCGAGCGCGCACGCCGGATCCCCGACGATCGCCGCCAGATGGATCACGCTATCCACGCCGCTCAGTGCCCGCTCGCGCGCCGCCCCGTCGCGGATATCCCCGCGCACGAGCTCCACCCCCGCCTGCTCGATCTGCTCCGCGATCTGCTCCTGGTCGTGCAACAGCACGTCGAGCGCGCGCACCGTTCGGCCGCTCGCAAGCAGCTCCTCGCACAGCGGCGCTCCGATATACCCGGCTCCGCCGGTCACGAGCACGGTCTCAGGCATATGTGCTTCCTTCCATTCGATTGGGGGGAGAGGGGGGGAGGGGAGAGGAGCGGGGGGAGGGGAGCGGAGCGGAGGGGAATCGGTTGGTGACGTGAGCTTGAATTGGGGGAGGGTGAGTCTTTGCGCTAGCGCCGGTTGCTCGGCGCGCCTACGAGCGGCTGCTCGGGCCCTGGCTCGCCGGACGCGGGCTTCCCGGACCCGGATTTGCCGTGCCCGGGCTTCCCATACGCAGACTTGCCACGCCCGGACTTGCCACGCCTAGACTTCGCCGACCCTGACCTGCCCGACGCGGATCTACCTGCATCAGCCGACCCGTCCTCGTCAGCGCCGTAGTAGTACCCACCCGCGATATCCGTCAACCCGTTGACCACCAGCCCAGCGCCTGTCAGCCGGCGGCGCTCGAGAATCGCCCGCGCGCGCCGTGCCTCCTCGCGCGTCGTCGCCGCGATTCGCGCCACGATCAGACACGTGTCGATCGTGATGTGATCGAGCAGCATCTGCGTATCCGCCACCGGCAGCAGCGGCGCCGAGTCGATCACCATCAGATCGACGTCCTGCGACAGGCTCGCAAGTATCGCCTCGGTCTCCGCCGGCCGCAGCAGCTCCGCCGCCGCCGGCGTGATCGCCCCTGACGGCAGCACCTTCAAGTTCTCAAGCCCCGCGATCGGTGTGCGCAGCAGCGCATGCGCGTCGATGTTCTCCAGCAGCGCCGACGTCAGCCCGCGTGACTCGTCACCGAGCTCCAGCCGCGTGTGCAGACTTGGGCGCCGCAGATCTGCCTCGACCAGCACCACCTGCTGCCCGGTCAGCGCCGCCGCGCGCGCCAGCCCCAGCGCAACCGTCGTCTTGCCCTCGCCCGGCACCGCGCTCGTCACCAGCGCCACCGTCGCCTGGTCGTGGCGATGTCTCACGAGCGAAATCCCGTTGTAAAGAATCCGGAACGGCTCCAGCGCTGCCGCCTGCTCGCGCGTCGTGCGCGGCCGCCCAGGCAGCCTCGGCACCACCGTCAGCGCCCGCATCGCATACAGCTCCTCACACTCCTCAAGCGACTTCACCCGCCGGTCGAGCAGATCGAGCAGGAACGCAATCGCCACGCCCAGCACCACCCCGAGCAGCGCCCCGATCAGCCCGTCGCGCTTGGGCCGCGGCGAGGATGCGCTGCTAGGCGTCTGCGCCGTATCCACCACGCTCGCATCCCCCGTCTGCACCGCCTCGAGCGCGATCACGCTCTGCAGCGCCGCCGTCAGCCGCGCGCGGTCAGCCGTCGCCGTCGACGGCAGCTTCGCCAGCCGGTCGCGCAGCAGCTTCTCGCCCTGGCTCACCTGGCTCACCGCGCTCGTCTGGCGGTACTTCACGTACTGCTGTGCGAACGCCGTCGCGATCTGCGCCGCGCGCGCCGCATCGGAATCCTTCACCACGATGTCCAGCAGATAAGAGTTCGGCTCTGCGCTGACCTCAACCTGGTCGAGCAGTTGGCTCACCGACTTGCTCAACCCCAGCACCTTGCGCACCCCCGCCGCCACCGGCGTGCTCGTCACGAGCAGCTGCGCTGTCGCCGCCTCGGTCTGGGGGTCGCCGTTGGAGCTGTTCCCGTTCAGCACCACGTTGTTCAGCTGCGTCGACGTCAGCAGCTCGACCTTCGACGTCGCCTCGTACACCTTCGCCGACGTCTTCGACACCGCCAGCGCGATCACAAGCAGCGCAACCGTCGTCGCCGCGATCACCACCCAGTGCTCCCGCAACACCCGCGCCGCCGCGCGCAGCGACGCGCCACTGGACTCCTCCGGCTCCCTATATGCGCTCATCATCCGATGGTATCTCGGTTATCCGCCATTCAGATTGACCTCTCGGCGCTTTGGCCCGGATTGCCGAGGAATGACCGCGCGCCTGCACGATCGCTCGCAAATTCCGCGGTGCTGGATGGAAAAGCCCCGTGTTCTGCCTGCAATCTCGCGCGCTTGGACCGCGCCGCAACCCGCCCCGCCGCTGCCAGCAGCCCGGCCACCGCTCCCAGCACCGGCGTCAACCGCGGGTCCACGCCCGTGAACGACGCCGTCGTCTCGGCCGTCATCAGCCCCAGCACCCCGGTTGCCGCCGCCATCGCCCCGAGCCTGATCAGCGGATCCTCTCGGCTGAACCACAGCCTGAACCCCTGCCACATGATCGTGCCCATCAGCGCGATATACGCACACAACCCCAGCATCCCCAGCTTCGACCACCACCACAGCACCGCCATGTGTACGTACAACTGCCCGCCCGGATGCTGAATCCCGAGCGGGTAGCGCTGCGTCCACGGCACCGCCAGCCCGAGCCCCGTGAACGGATGCTCGCGCACATCCGCCAGCACGTTGCGCCGCTCGTCGATCCGGTAGCGATCCTCCGCGTTCGCGCTCAGCTTCGACGGCGACAGCGACTGCACCCGCGTTGCCAGCGGTCCCTGCACCTCGGTCACCACCCCTGCCGAGATCGTCAGCCACAGCACCACCCCGATCGCCGCGAGCGCGGGAATCATCAGATGGCGAGTGGTACGCCGCGCGCACACCGCCAGCACCACCGGCGCCGCCGCCAGCACCGCCAGCCAGAAGCTGCGCCGGTAGGACAGCAGCAGCGACAGGAACACCAGCGGCGTTGCCCAGCGCGCCCAGCGCGAAGTCTCGACCCCCGCGAGCGTCGCCCCCAGCATCGCCAGCAGGTACGTCATGCTGAGCCAGTTCATCGTCGCCTCGTAGTACGTGATCACCCCGCTCCCGAACGTCCCCCCGAGCTGCTCTCCCTGGCCGGTCGCGAACCCCACCAGCCCGAGCCCCGCCTTCACCGCGATCAACCCCCCGAGCACCCCGATCGCCCGCCGCAGTCCGGTCGTGTCGGGCACGACGTTCACCACCAGCCACGGCATCACGATCAGCGGCGCGATCAGCCGCAGCTGCTCGCTGATCGTCGTGAACGACCCACCGCCGGCGTGCCCGACGATCACTCCCACCACGCACCCGAGCGCCACCAGCGACAGCGCTGGCCCGAACGGCCGCGGCCCGAGGGGAATCCGCCGATGCGTCACCGCGTCGATCGACACCGACACGATCGCCAGCACCAGCATCAGCTCCAGCGGCGTGAAATGCCCCGGCAGCGGGTCGTGCAGCTGTGCGCTCTGCACCCCCAGCGCGTTCGGCGTCGACTGCTCGATCACCACCGCAAACACCGCCGGCAGCGCCACCGCCAGCAGCGGTCGCATCACCACGAACACCAGCAGCGCGCCTGCCGGCGCGATCACGAGCGCAATCAGCCCGAGCTTGTGCGCCGCCCCCAGCGTCAGCAGCGCGAGCGCGCTCGCCCCGACGAACGCCAGCAGCCCGCGCGAGTCTCCGATGGTGTGCGGCCTCACGTTCATCTCTTCCTGCTCAACGGCTGCAGACCTGTTCAGCTTAAGCGGTGCCTGCCCGTGTCGCTGCGCTCGCCGCAGAGGAGTGTGCGTGCAATGCGGTATGCGTGCGCGTGTGTCGGCGGAGGATGCGGCGTTGGGCGGTAGAACCGGCGCTGGTTAGCGGAACCGGCGCTGGGTAGCGAAACCGGCGTTGGGCAGTAGAACCGGCGTTGGGTAGCGGAACCGGCGCTGGGTAGCCGAACCGGCGCTGGGTAGCGGACCGCGGGTATCCTCGTCGGGATGGTGGAGCTGATCCCAGAGTTCGCCGCTGGTGAGTTCACCGCTCAGTCCCCGCACCCTGGCTGGGCGCCCATCCTGCGCCGCCTGGAGATTGCCGCCGAATGGGCTCGCTCCCCTGTGCTCGACGTCGGCGCCGGCACGGGCTGGCTGGCCCTGCACCTCGCCGAGTGGGGCTTCGACGTCACCGCCTCGGACTATGGCGTCCCGGCGCGCGAGAACTTCAAAGCCAACGCCGCGATCGCCGGGCGTGCGCTGGCGATTGAAGCCCAGAACGTATCTGCCCTGACCTACCCCGACGAGCAGTTCGCCTCGCTGTTCTGCATCTCAGTTCTTGCATACGTCGAGGATCTTCAAGCCGCTCTGCGCGAACTGTGGCGCGTGCTCCAGCCGGGCGGCATCGCCGTCGTCGGCTGCCTCAACGCGTACGGCTCCTACGCGCTCATCAACGACCGCGACCCGCGTTCGCTCTTCCGCCGCAATCGCCCCCGCAACGACATCCGCGAAGACGTCATGCACTTTCACAGCCCCGCGTGGTGGCAGCGTGAGTTCGCCAAGCAGTTCGACGTGCTGCAAGTCATCCCGCTGGAGATCTTCTCGCCCGTGATCGCCAAGGTCGCCGGCTACGACGTCCACCCGCGCTTGACCCGTGCGGATGTGCGCCTCGCGGCGCATCTACCGAAAGCGCTGGCCTCGGAAGTCATCTTCGTGATGCGCAAGTAACCCCGTGCGGTGCCGGGTGCCGAGTGGGGGAGGAGCGGGCTAGCAGTGACCGATTGAGGCGGATAGCTGGCTGTGGGTGGTGGCTTGGGCGGGCGGGTGTGGCTGGCTGTGGGTGGTGGCTCGGGCGGGCGGGTGTGGTCGGCTGTGGGTGGTCGCTCGGCGGATCGAACGCGCATGTCTGGTGGCGTGTCGGGCAGATCGCCGCGAAGGGAGGCGTGGTGTGTATTGGTTTTTTTGAAAAAGGAAGAATCATCCTCCACGTAAAGATTCTTTACTTTTCAAAAAAGAGTAGAGCCAGCCCGTGTCTCTTTAGGTTGCATGGGCCTGCACTGCCTCGTCGATGACCTCGAGCCATTGAGCCTGCCATCGCTCGATGCTGTTGTGCTCGCACACGAACTCACGCGCTCGAGCGGTCGTCTCGGACACGGTCTTGTTCGCCTGCTCGCTTTCGGCCTCCAGCCAACGCAAGCGTGCCGCGATGTCCTCCACGTTCGGACTTACGCACAGCGCGTCATATGCCGGCACCTGCTCGAGCAGCGTCGTCATCCAGCCCACGCGTGTGCTCACCACCGGCGTACCACACGCCAGTGCTTCGAGAATCGCGTAGCTGCACGCTTCATATCTCGTGGGGAACAGCATGCAATCTGCCGCCGCATACGCGTCGACCAGCTCCTCGGGACTCAGCACCCCCAGATGGTGTGCCCCTGGGATGCCGCGCGACCCTGCATGCACGAGTTTCCAGCCAGCCCGCTCGCACGCCTCGATCACGAGATCTGCCCCCTTGCGGTACTCGGGCCGCCCGACGAACAGCGCCAGCCGCGTGTCGCCGCTCAGCCCGAGCCTTGCTCGCGCCGGCCCCGTGTCACGGCGTTGGTCCGCATGCATCTCCCGTGGCTTGAACAGCTCGGTATCCACCCCGTTGGGGATCACCCGCGTCGCCGCGTGGCGGTAGTAGCGCTTCGTCTCTCGCGCCGCGCTGTCGGACACCACCACCAGCCGCCCCGCTCGGCACGTCCTCGCCTCGAGTGGCCAATAGCTGACGATCCGGCGCAGGAAGTCGCGCCGCACCAAGCTCGGCCGTGCCGCCAGGATCTCTGCCGCCGACGTGCCGTGGAACACCTGGACCCGCGCCGCCCCCTTCGGCACTCCCAGCCCGAGAAACCCGTTGCCCACGATCAGCTCCGCGCTGCGATCGGCTGCCGCCACTGCCCGCGCCGTCGACACCGACCACAACAGCGGCGACGCCCCGACCCGGAACACCCAGCGCCCCGGCTGGCGTGTCGGCCCGACGATCGACACGCGCCACCCCTGTCCGCGCAACACCTCCGCCAGCAGCCAGCAAAAGCGCTCAACCCCGCCCGCGTTGCCTTCCGGCACCGGCGACATCAGCACCGCATGCGGTTGACCGGTGCTCACCTCGATCTGCTGCCGACTCCGCGCACACGCGCGATCCGCGCGCGTGTGAATCCGACGAGTGTCAACCGCAAACGCCCCGCCGCGAACGACAGCTGGTAAAGCGACGGTGTCTTGATATCACCCCGCGCAGCCAGCCAGCGCCCGTGGCGGCTCACGAACCGCCAGTTGTTCTTGATCGCCGCCCACTCGTACTCGAGCCGCGGCCGCCGCGACCCGCCATCCCACTGATCCAGCTGGTACATCGCCGTCGCCGACGTCAGCATGCACCGGAACCCAGTCCGCACCGCCTGGATGAAGAAATCCGTCTCATCCCGCCACGCCGTGTTGCCGTAGTTCTCGTCGAAACTGATCCGCTCGAACACGCGCCGGTTGATCAACGCCGGCGCCGGCATATACGGCGTCTCGATCTCATGCTCCGGCGCCACCGAATGATCGTCGATCGTCGGCACCCCGCCGCGCCGCGCTCGCGCCGCCGCCAGCTCGCCCGCCATATCGCCATTGGTGAGATTCAGCCACGGCGCCCCCACGATGTCCGCCCGCTGCTCAGCCGCCACCCGCTTCAGCGTCGGCCCGTAATCGGCCGGATAGCGCAAATCGTCGTCGGAAATCACCACCCACTCGCCGCGCGCGATCCGGCAGCCCGCGTTGCGCGCCGCCGACAGCCCATTGCCCGCCTGGCGCAGCACCAGCACCCGCTCGTCATCCCCGTACCGCTCGCGCACCATCTCCTCAGTCCCATCATCCGAGCGCGCATCAACCACCACGATCACCTCGAGCACATCCTGCAGCTCCAACAGAAACGGCAAGTTCTGCGCGAGCGCATCGCGCCGGTTATGGCTCGGCACGATGAACGAGATATCGCGGCTCGACCCGTTGTTCGCACCGAGGCCCGTCAGCGCATCGACCCTCGTGAGCCTGGGCTCGAGGGCATCTGCCGGTGTGGGATCTGTTGGCGTTCGATCTGCCGGTGTGGGATCTGTCGGCGTGGGTTCGGGTTCGCTGGGAGGGATGGACGGGGATCGCATGATGTTCTCGGCAGTCTCGTTTCAGGCAGGGTTCTTGTTCAGCACCGCATGTATATCGGCAGCACGCAACGCACCCAGGAGTACCAGCGCCCCTGGGTACGTCAGCCCCGCCACCGCCACCAACCCCGCGAGCGGCACTCCAAGCGCGCGCGCTCCCCACGCCGCGCCCCCCATCGCCAGTGCCGCCACCCCGATCCTCCCGAGCCGCTGCAGCTGCGGCGTCATCTGCAACTGCCCCAGCACCATGCGCATCGTCAACCCCATCACCACCACCTCCGTCAGCAGCGTCACCCACGCCGCCGCGAGAAACCCATACGACGGGATCAGCGCCACGTTGAGCCCCACGTTGAGCCCCAGCCCGATCGCCGCGTACCGCAGGAACGCTCGCTGCAGCTCGAGGATCACCACCATGTTGCCCGCCAGATACCCGAACGAGATCGACACGAACGCCCCCATCAGGATCGGCAGCGCCGGCGCCGCCCCCGCGAGCTGCCCCCCGAACAACAGCTTCACGATCGGCTGCGCCGCCACGATCGTAAACGCCAGGATCGGCAACGACGCCATCGTCAGATACTCGCTCGTCAATTGCAGCAGTCGACGCGTCCGCGCCGGATCGCTCACGTGCGAACTCGCTATCAGCGGAAACAACGTCGTCATCACCGAGATCGGGATGAACTGGATCTGGTCGAGCACGCGGTATACCGCCCCGTACAACCCCGCCTCGCGTGCCCCCGCGATCTCAAACACGAGGATCTGGTCGAGCTTGACGTACAACGTCACCAGGACCCCGGCCGCCCCGACCCGCAACCCCACCGCCAGCAACGGACCCCACAACTCGCGCCCCCCGCGCACCCGGATCGGCATCACCCGCAACGCCAGCCCCACCGTCACCGCGTTCGAAACAGTTGCGCACACGAAGAAAATCGCCGCGAACACCACGATGCTGTGGGTCGTCAGCGACGCCCCCACCACACCCCCAGTCCACAGCACGCTGTTGAGCGTCATGATCGCCGTGGAGATGTCGTTGCGCACGCGCATCTGAAACACCGCCGTCAACGCCGCCGGCGCGCTCACAAGCGTCGCCCCCGCGATCAGCAACCCCGCTGTGCGCGCATCATGCGTCGGCGCGATCAGCAGCACCGCCAGCGCCGACCCCGCCGCGATCGGCAGCGCCAACACCAGCCGCAACGACAGCAACGCTCCCAACCAGCGACTCTCTCGCGCGCGCTCCGCCGCCGCCTTCGCCACCGCCACCTGCCCGAGCCCAAGCTCACCGAAGTTCGACGCGATCTGCGTCACCGCGAAGATCGTCGACCACTGGCCGAACCCGCGCGCCCCGAGCGCTCGCACGATCACCAGCGTCACCACCACCCCGAGCCCCAGGTTGCCGAGCCGCCCCATCACCTGCACCGCAATATCCACCGCCGCGCGTCGCGCCCCTACCGCGATCGGCTCGTTCGCCGTCGTCTGCCGCGGTACGCCTCCTGGCTGGTGCACCTCCGCCCGCTCGCTCGCAGCGCTCGCGTCGTCCCCGGCGCCAGGCTCATCCACCATGCCCGGCACGCTCACGACCCCTCCGCTCGCAGCAAGTCGCGCAGCGCCTCGATCGAGTAGTGCCGCTCAGCCAGCGCCCGCGCGTGACGCCCGAGCAGCGGATCGCGCCGGCTCAGCACCTGCACGAGCGCTCCCGCCAGCTCTGACGGCGTATCCGCCTGCACGTAGTGCGTACCCGCGCTCACCTCCAGCCCCGCCGCCGCGCGCGACGTCGCCACGATCGGCAACCCATACGCCATCGCCTCGACGAACTTCAACGGCGACCCGCCGCCCTCCAGCAGCGGCACCACCACGCACGACGCCCGCTCGTACACCGTCGCCAGGTTCTCCACGAACCCGAGCCCTGTCACCCGCGGATCTGTGCCCACAGGCAGGTGCAGCTTGTGCCCTGCCACCAGCAGCTCCGCCTCCGGCAGCTGCTCCCACACACGCGGCATAACGTCGTTCAACAGCAGCTCGAGCGCACGCGCGTTCGGTGTGTACCCGAAGTCACCCACCAACAGCACCGTGCGCCGGTCATGCGCCGGGATCACCGAGCTGATCGACCCCACGTCGACCACGTTCGGCACATACCGCAGCCGCGCCCCCGGCGCGATCGCCCGCGCTCGCTTCATATCCGCGCGACTCGCCATCCATGACTCCGACGCGCTCTGCAGCAGCCGTCGCTCGTAGCGCGCATGCGCGCGATCGCCGCGCTGCTCGCTCTCGGTGCTGGACTCCGTACCCTCACGCAGCGTCGCCCGCAAGTCGGACTCGACGTTGTGCGCCAGGTACACCACCGGTCGCCGCCGTGCTAGTCCCAGCAGCATCCCCGCCGCTGCCGGACCGTCAGCAATCACCCGCCCTCGCCCGGGCATACTCGCCAGCCGCAACGCCTCGCGCTTCAGCTCCGGCGCCAGCTGTCTGGCCTCCGTCTCAGGCATGCCCTGCGCCCGCGCCCGTGCGTACATCAACCCACGCCGCACCCCTCGCGACGCTTCGACCCCGTGCAGCGACACCCCCGCCAGCACCGTATACAGCGGCGACGCCACCTCCGCCCCGAACCGCTTGTACAGCACATCCACCGGCTGCATCTGAGTCCCCGCCCGCGCCGCCAACGCACGCACTACGCCGTACGTACGCACCGCCCGCCCACGATCAACCGTCGGCGTATACAGCGACACAACCAGATCGTTCATCCCCGTCGCCGCCCGCGCTGCGCCTGTCGGTGCTCGGGTTGCTCGTGCTCTCGCTCGGCCCGACCGGGCTCGGACTGCTCGCGCCCCCGCTCGGCCCGACCGGGCTCAGCTCGTCGCTGCTCCGCCGCGGCGATCAACCCGCTGATCTCCTCCAACCGCGCTTCCCAGCTATGCCCGTGCGCGCGCTCCGACCGTGCCGCACGTGCTGCCGGCGAATCCTCCGCCAGCATCCGCTCGAGCGCCTGCACCGCCGCACCCGCGTCGTCTGCGAACTCGATGTCCTCTACCCCCGCGAGCGCCGGCAACCGCGTCGCCAGCACCGGCAACCCCGCCGCTAGGTACTCGTAAACCTTCATCGGGAAGATGCTCTCCGTCAGCGCATTGCGCGCATACGGGATCAACCCCGCGTCGGCCCCCCGTGCCAGCGCCGGCAACTGCTCGTACCCCCGCGCATCGAGCAGATGCACGTTCGGCTCAGCCCGCAGCCTCGACACGTCGGTGTGTGGATCCCCGAGCCCCACCGGCCCGACCAGCACGATGCTCCACTGACGCCGCGCCCGCGCCACCCCGATGAGCAGCTCGAAATCGAGCTTCGCCGCCGCGATCGCCCCGGTGAACAGCACCCGCGGCGAGCTCACCCGCGCCAGCTCCGGATCCACCGGCCCCGCTCGCAGCGCGCTCGCAAACAGCTCGGTGTCAGCCACGTTCGGCAGCAGCTCCACATGCTCGTTGCACTCGCCCAAGCGCTCCGCCAGCTTCGGCGCGCTCGCCAGCACGAGATCCGCCTGCGCCGCGAACACCCGCTCCGCCGCGCGAAACGCCCCCGTATCGATCCGTTCCTGCGCCGCGATGTCATCGACGCAGTGGTACACCGTCAGCGCCGGCTCGAGCGCCGCGCGCAGCGATTGTGCCTGCGGCACATACCCCCACAGGATCGGCTTGCGCATCCCGATCCGCCGCGCCGCGCGCCCCACCAGCCACCCGAGCAGCACGCGGTTGAGCACGCGCGCCAGCGCGTGCCTGTGGAACGGCAGCACCAGCGGCGACAGCACGTGCAGCGACCCACCCCCCGGATGAGCCGCAGCCACCCGCGGCCCCGCCAGCCCGTTGCGCACGCGCCGCCCGATGCGCCGCAGATCGCGCCCCGCCAGCGTCGGCCGCCGCAACCCGAGCGACTCGATGAACAGCACCCGGTTATCCCGCGCCAGCCGCGCCATCAGGTGGTGCTGGTTGGTCCACAGCTCGGTATCCCAGTCGTTGAACCCCACGCATACGATGTCGCGCCCGCTCAGGCGCTGTTCGGCGCCCGTCGGTGTGGCCGCACGTGCGTTGTGCGCAGAGCCCATCGCGCCAGCGCCCATGCGCTCGTGTTCAGCCACCGTCTGGCAGCAGCCGCGAACGCACCTTCTCGAACTCCTCCTGCGCCTGCTCGTAATCCTCGTGGCGCCCGATGTCGAGCCAGTACGCATCCGACCGCCATGCGCGCACCGTCTCGCCGCGATCGATCAGCCGCAACATCAGCTCCGGGAAATCGAGCCGCTCGCCGGGCACGATGTACTCCAGCACGCGCGGCGAGAAGCAATACACGCCCATGCTCGCCTCGTAGTTGATCCGCGGCTTCTCGTAGTAATCAGTCAAGCGCGACGGATCCTGCTCATCCCCGAAATGCAGCACCCCGAGCGACACCTTCACCTCGCGCGTACACGTCGCCACCGTCGCGATCACCCCGGACGCCGTGTGATCGGCAAGCAGCTGTCCGTAGTCGAGGTCGGTGAGAATATCCCCGTTCATCACCAGGAAGCTGTCATCCAGCCCCTCAATCAGCGCGAGCGCCCCGACCGTGCCCAGCGGCGTCTCCTCACGGAAGTAATCGATCGGGATCTCATACGCGCTGCCGTCCCGGAAGAACGCCTCGATCAGCTCCGCCAGATAGCCGGTCGCGATCGTGATCCGTTCGAACCGCGCCCGCCGTAACTGCCGCACCACGATGTCGAGCACCGGCCGATCGCCGATCGGCATCAGCGGCTTCGGCAGCACCACCGTGTACGGCCGCAACCGCGACCCAACCCCGCCCGCCAGGATCACCGCGCGCATCAGCGCCCTGTCTCGCGCCGCGCGTGCCGGGGTGCGCGCGTGCCGGGTAGGCGTGTGCCGGGTAGGCGTGTGCCGGGTAGGCGTGTGCCGGGTAGGCGTGTGCCGGGTAGGCGTGTGCCGGGTAGGCGTGTGGCGGGTAGGCGTGTGCCGGGT